>JBHAEG010000072.1:0-58950 GCA_041855445.1 Moraxellaceae bacterium | reverse complement strand
TCAAATAAACTTCTTGAGTTTCTTCATCTAAATGAACGAGTTTTTGTATATTTCGTTCAGCACAAAGATGAAAATCCACACAAGTTGTTTCTTGTCTTTTTATTTTCTTATTGAGTTTTTGAAAATCATCTTCTGATTTCCATAAGCTTTATATTCTATCATTATTTGGTAGTTTGTCAAGCTTTTTCTTTGATGATTTTTCTAGAAATTTTACTAGGTTTTATCATCGTCGTTGAGGTTGCGTATTTTATATACGTTGTTCTGCTTTGTCAAGAGTTTTTTTAAATTTTTCCGCTTGTTTTTTTTAAGCGATTTTCTTAACAGAGCTAACCTCGTTTTGTGTTGGCGTATTATAAGGATTTTTTTTTGGGTGTCAAGCTATTTTTGATTTTATTTTTCACAAAAGCCTAATATTTATTATTGGGTAGTTATTAGGCTTTGTTTTTATTGATTTTTTACATGATATAAATTTTTTCTCGTAGGGTTGGTAGGTGACGGCGACTGACTGATAGTTTGTCTGGCATTCCTTTAAAACAGACTTGATATTGACCTGAGTCTACGGCTTCTAGCATTTCAAGGTAGTCAAGGTTGATAAGTGCGTTTCGATGTATGCGGAAAAATTCGTCACCAAATTCGCTTTCTAGTTCTTTTAGGGTTTCGTCGATAAGTACGGTACCTCCTTTGTGACGTACTTGTACATATTTTTGGTCAGCGGTAAAGTAGTAGATGTCAGTTAGTGGGATAAGTTCTACTCCGCGATGTGTTCTAGCGGCAATGTGTTGTCGAGTTGGTTGTGCTGTTGGATCGTCTAGTCGGCGTAGTTCATTAATTTGTGCGGTGTTGAGGACGGAGGCTCTGCTAAGGGCTTCTGCTAGTTCTTCTCGATTGGCTGGTTTTAGCAGGTAGCCAATGGCATGAGCTTTAAATGCGGATATGGCGTAGTGGTCATATGCGGTGACAAAAATAATGGCTGGTGGGTTTTCTAGGTTGTTTAGTTCTTTGGCACAGCGAATTCCGTCCATTTCTGGCATACGAATGTCGAGTAGCACAACGTCTGGGCTAAATTCTTTGACTTTGGCAATGGCTTCTATTCCTGTCATGGCTTGGGCAACAACTTCATGCCCGTCTTCTTTGACTATTCTGATTAACCTTTCTCTGGCTAATGGTTCATCATCACATACCACAACTCTCATGTTGTATCTCCTTGTTAGATATTACCTTTACCAATATTCATGATGAGCGTGTTCATTAAGTTAGTATGAATATGGCAATTTGATGTTTGTAATTAGTTTTGATGGTCATCGATAGGTTTATCGATTTGACAATTACAAGACATATGTCGTTTATACTATTAATATATCATATTATAAGAATTTCTCACCATGAAATCTTAAACTTAAATATTTGATTATTTTATCATAAGCATTTTTTATTTTTTATATGATGCTCATAATAATAAAGCAACTTATGAAAAGTTGCTTTAATTAATTGATAGTTATATATAAACTTTATTTACATGTTTGGATAGTTTGGTCCACCACCGCCTTCTGGTACAACCCATGTTATATTTTGTGATGGGTCTTTGATATCACAGGTTTTGCAGTGAACACAGTTTTGTGAGTTGATGACAAATTTTGCTCCTTCTTCGTTTTCTACAACTTCATAGACACCCGCAGGACAATAACGCTGGGCTGGTTCTGCAAAGATTTTTAGATTTCGTTCGATGGGTACGCTTGCATCTGTTAGTTTTAGATGACAAGGCTGGTCTTCTTCATGATTGGTGTTTGAGATAAAGACCGATGATAGTTTGTCAAATGTGAGTTTGCCATCAGGTTTTGGATAATCTGGTTTGTAAGCATGGTCTGCTTTTTCTAACATGCTATAATCTGGTAAGTTGTCATGAATGGTAATTGGCATTTTACCTTTAAAGATGTTCTGCTCAATAAAGTTAAATGCTCCTCCCATCCATGTCCCCATTCTGTGCATAGCTGGTGCAAAGTTACGGGCTTGATACATGTCTTCGTATAGCCATGAATCTTTGAATTTTTGTTCATAGCTGACTACTTCGTCATGTTGGCGACCTGCAGATATAGCTTCATAAATAGCTTCGGCAGCCAGCATACCCGATTTAATCGCAGTGTGTGAGCCTTTAATTTTAGCGGGGTTCAAAAATCCTGCATCATCACCCACTAATACACCGCCTGCAAAGGTTAGTTTTGGTAAGGAGTTTAGCCCTCCTTTTGTTAAAGCTCTCGCCCCATACGATAAACGTTTTCCACCTTCTAAAATGTTGCGAATGAGGGGGTGAGTTTTTAGTCGTTGCATTTCATCAAATGGTGATAAGTATGGATTTTCATAGGCTAGGTCAATAACTAATCCAAATGATACTTGGTTGTTTTCGTCAAAATATAGCCACCAACCGCCATTTGTGCCTGTTTCTGATAGTGGCCAGCCTGAGCCATGTAATACCATGCCTTCTTCGTGCTTACTTGGGTCTATTTCCCAAAGTTCTTTTAAACCAATGCCATAATGTTGCGGGTCTTTACCTTCAGCAAGGTTAAAACGGCTAATTAGGCGTTTGCCTAAATGCCCTCGACAACCTTCGGCAAAAACGGTGTATTTCGCTAATAATTCATATCCTGGTTCATAACTTGATTTGGGTTGCCCTTTGGCATCAACGCCCATATCACCTGTCAAGATGCCTTTTACTGAGCCATCATCGTTGTATAAAATTTCTGAAGCAGTAAATCCTGGAAACATCATCACTTCTAATTCTTCTGCTTGTACAGCAAGCCAACGAACCAAATTTCCTAAAGATATAATGTAGTTACCATCGTTGTGCATTAAACTTGGTACGATTTTATCTGGCAATTGTACGGCTTTATTAGCATTTTTTAGCATATATACCCTGTCACCTTTGGTTTTGACATGTACAGGGGCATCTTTTTCTTTCCAGTCAGGAATTAGTTCATTTAAGGCACGAGGCTCCATCACTGCACCAGATAAAATATGAGCCCCAAATTCTGAACCTTTTTCTACCACACAAACAGAAAATTCTTCATTTCCTGAGGCTATCGCAAGCTGACGCAGACGAATGGCTGTTGATAACCCTGAAGGTCCACCCCCAACAACGACTACATCAAATTCCATTTGCTCACGTTCGATGTCTTGCATATTAACTCCTTCATACATTAGTCATTCGTCAAATATCTGCTGGCAAATGCTGGCAAATATTATGAGTTGTTCGTTATGTAGTTGCATTGATAGCAAAATGCCGTTTATTATAGAATAATTATTCTATAAACAACATAGTGTTTTTCTGCTATTCTTAGCAATATCATGCTAAAAAATGTCAAAATCAGCTTTATATTCTTAACGAAATTATCACAGGAAAGCTAAACAATGTCAAATGAAACACTAAATAATTCAATCGCGACAACAACAACTTTATCAGCTACAGATTTATCAACAAAAGATAGTCCGCTATCGCCCAGTTTATCAGGGTTACAACAGCTTATTAAGCAAAACCAATCTAACAATATTTCTAATAAAAAACGCGTTATTCCTCCTGTTGAAAAATGGTCGCCTGCCTATTGTGGAGAGATGAATTTGGTCATTCGGGCAAATGGTGAATGGTGGCATGAAGGAAAAAAAATGACTCGCCAGTCACTTATTGATTTATTCTCAAGTGTATTATGGGCAGAAGTTGATAATCAGGGTAATTTTCACTATTTTTTAAAAACGCCTGTAGAAAAAATTGGTATTCAAGTGGAAGATGTTCCATTATTTATTACTCAAGTTGATAAGGTAATATATAATGATTTGCCAGTTTTACAATTTACCACAAGCAATGGTGATATCGTCATTGTGGATAATGAACACCCGATTATTTTACAAAAACCAGCTAACGTTAGTGATGATACGTTATTGCCATATGTGTTAGTTAGAAAAAATGGCAACTCAACATTATTTGCCAAAATTCAACGTAATGTTTTTTTTCATTTGATAGAAATGGGTGAGTTATTACAAGTTAATGATGTAACACAACTGATTTTAGTTAGTGGTCAGCATCGATTTGTCTTATCAATGGTAGATTAAAAAATTATAGTTAATTTAGCAAATTTGGTATAAGATAAAACGCTATCTTGTCATTGCTTCTTTTGTTAATTTTATGAAAAATGCCTATGCACCCATTGGAATTTTTGATTCTGGTTTAGGTGGGTTATCGATTTTTACCCATCTGGCTCAACTGTTACCCAATGAAAATTATATTTATCTTGCTGATACGTTACATGTACCATATGGCTCTCGTAGTGAAGCAGAAATTCAGCAACTGACATTACAAGCCATTGATTGGCTCATTGCTCAAGGTTGTAAACTTGTGGTGATTGCTTGTAATAGTGCGTCTGCTTATGGGTTACAAGAAGCCCGTCAAAGTTATCCAGATTTTCCCATTGTGGGATTAGTGCCTGCATTAAAACCTGCTGTGTTACAAACGAAAACTAATCATGTCGCTGTTTTAGCCACAGTCGCCACATTAAAAGGACGATTGTTAAATGCAGTCATTGAGGAGATTGCTCAGCCAAAAAATGTGACTGTGCATAAATATGCTATTGCTAGCCTTGTGTTATGGGTTGAGGCAGGTATGCCAGAGGAGCATCAAGCTGTTACTGAACTTGAGGCGTTATTACAAGAGTTACATGAAAAACAAATTGACCAGTTAGTACTTGGTTGCACACATTATCCATTTTTTAAACATTATCTAACAGACAAAATTCGTACATCGTTTAAAATATCTGCATATCAACCAATAGATATTCATCTTGTCGATTCAGGACAAGCAATTGCAAAACGTGTGCTATCATTACTGGATAATCAGCAATTATGTAATCAACAAATAAAGCCAACCGTACTACAATTTTTTAGCACAGCTAATCAGGCACATACACAACAAATCGCTGAAAAACTGATTACCCAATTTGACCCTGAACGGCAAGTAAAATTTTTTCAGGCAACATTTGCCTAATTTTGGTAAATTTTTGTGAGGGTTATTTTGGAACAGCGTTATCATATTCATATATGTTTAGTCAGAAATGAACAGCCAGAACTTGAAAATGCGTTACAAATTGCCCTTGCTCATGATTATTTTTTATCGTGGGATTTAATCGGTGAACCTAGTAATTATATGGATTTTAGCCGACAACAAATTGACCGTGCAGATATTGTTTTATTTTTGTTAGGTAACAATTATGGACATTTAAGCCCATCAGGAGTTAGCTTTTTACATCTAAATTATGTTTATGCTAGTACGAAAAAAAAGGCGATTTTTGCAATAATTAAACACTTTGAAAAAAATAATATTACTCTTATCAACTGCATGATTTTTCTGAATTAATTAAAAAAGAACGTCCAAAAAATTTAATTATTTATACAAATCTTCAAGATGCTATTGAACCTTGCCTAAACGGTATAGAAAAACTTACTGAAAATCATGTAAAAACTAGCTGGCTAAAACAAACTAAACAAGCCTTTCATGATAGAAATGAATTACAAATTTTACCAAAAGCATCTACCAATCCATTAGAAGGATTGCGAAGATTGCCTATTAAACATATTAATACGCCAACTTCTCATATGAATATTCAATTATCGACAAAATTACCCAAGCCAAAAAAATTATTGTTCAGTGATATTGTTATTATTAATTATTCTGTACAGGCATATCGAGATGGTAATTTAACTGATATTATGCTAACTCATACGTTTAATTGGGGCGAAATTGTACAATTTTTAACCCAATTACCCAGCCCTTTTTCTACAGAAACCATGCTCCGTACCACGAATGATACATTAAAGAAATTTGCTTTAACTGAAACATTAAAAATTATTCCAAACGCCCATGCTGTATCACGTTGTCAAATCAATTCATTAGATTTTCAATGGATAAAAAAACAGCTTATTGAAAATCAATGGCTATTACCCGTACAAGATAATCGCACCCATCGAGAAATCTGGCAAATTAATCCTAAATTACAGGAAAATCATCATGACGGATAATCAACCTTCAGAACTAAAAAATTTACAAGAAACATTTACACAGCTTGAAAATACAATGCACGAAGCTGACCAATTTCGTACATTGGAAGAACAAGTTGAGGATATGAAACGGCGAGGTATCGACCCAAAAGATAGCTTTCAGCAATGGAAAGATGACGAAGAAAATTAAACAATATAAAACCCAATCCGTTTTTGACTGGGTTTTATGTAACTATTGTTTGTTTTTATGGTGATGTAATAATAGCAAAACCGCCATCAGTATTGATAGAAGTATTCCGCCCACTATTCCCATAAGGATTGGATTGCTGAATAAACTGCCCGATAGCATCGGCGTTTCGGCTGGTGTTGGGTTGGATTGTGGTTGGGTGTTGCCTGACAACGTTATTATTCTGAGTCACTAAAATTCGATACATCTTTTGCCCCGCCCGTCCATTGGCTGGATAAATATTGTGCTTTTGTTGATAGTCAATAATAGCACGGCGTGTATTGTCGCCAATAATACCATCAGGATTGCCAATGTTATAACCTGCATTTAATAATGCCTGTTGGATTTCTTTGGCTTGACGGCGACCTATACCTGCATCATCAGTTGGCCATGCAGTGATAAACTGGACGTTTTTGCTATCTTCTTTGGTGACTAAATCTGATAAATGGGCAATGGCTAACGCATAGCTTTCTGAGGCATTATAGCTATAAAATGTATCAAAATTTCTTCCCACTAAAAACGCAGGCCCTGATTTACCCGCAGGTAACAATAAACCTGCTGTAGATAATGAGCTGGGTAATGGCTGACCATTGGCTAACGTTAAACCTTGATTTCGCCAATAACTTAAAGATTGTTTATTTTTTCGTCCTGAGGTGCCTGAATAACCTTGTGGTAGTTTGACTTCATACCCCCATGGCTCACCTGTTCGATAACCACTTTTAGCTAAAAAATTTGCTGTTGAAGCTAACGCATCAGGCACACTATCCACAATGTCACGGCGACCATCGCCATCAAAATCTACTGCTAGTCTTAAAAAGGTACTTGGCATAAATTGCGTTTGTCCAAATGCCCCTGCCCAAGAACCTGTCATTTTTTCAGCAGAGATATCACCTTTTTGGACAATGCGTAACGCATTGGCATACTCACCACGAAAATAATTTTGTCGGCGGTCAAAGCAGGATAACGTTGCCAATGAATTAAATAGATTTTTTTTACCTAAAGTTTGTCCAAAATTTGACTCAACCCCCCAAACCCCTAAAACATGTTCTGCTTTAACGCCATAACGACTTTCAATTCGGCGTAGTACATCTGCCCATTGGTGCTTGACTCGTATACCGTCTTCGACACGCTCCTCATCAACTAAGGCGGACAAATAATCCCAAACATCTTTTTTAAATTCTGGTTGATAGTTTAATGACGCAATCACGCTTGGGTCTGGCTCGCTAGGGCGATGATTTTCAAATGTACTATTAGAAATACCTTTAAATGTCGATGAATTTTTTAAACCGTTTAGACACTGTTGAAAATGGGTATTACTTAAATTGGGTGTATTGGCTTGGGCTTGGCTAAATATGCCCAAACTTAGTAAACCAACACTGAATGATAATAATGATAAACGCATAATTTTCCTTGATAGGTTCTTGGCACAGTATTTTAAAAGATAAAGCGTAACCTAGTTTAAGCAAAATTAAAAGTCGCTGTACTAATTACATACAAGCGACTAAAATTTGGGATAGATTTCCAGAAATTTTTATTTTATTTAAGTGATAATCACTCTTGCGTAAGCTTTCTTGCCTGCCTGCACAACGACATTTTGCCCAGCTGTCAAAGCAAAGCTTGCATCAACAACTTGATTATCTACTTTAACTACGCCACGTTTTATCATATCTTTAGCTTGAGCAGAATTTTTTGCTAGCCCTGCCTGATTTAACACTTGAGTAATAAATAATTGCTGTTGTCCATCAAGAGATAACACCTTCTCTGGCAAATCCACTGGCAATTCACCATCAGCTAACACATTACCTGCTGACTTATGAGCATTCTCTGCTGATGCTTTGTCATGAAAACGTTCAATTAATTCTAATGCCAAGATTTTTTTTAGCTCTTGTGGATTACGTCCATTTGCCATTTCAGCTAATAAAACCTCAATTTCTTCCATTGGTTTAAAGCTAAGCAATTCAAAATAACGAGGAATAAGGCTATCAGGCATTGACAATATTTTTTGATACATGACACCTGCCGAATCGTAAATGCCAATATAATTACCTAATGACTTACTCATTTTATTGACCCCGTCCAATCCTTCCAAAATTGGCACGGTAATACATACTTGCGGTTCTTGTCCATAACGAGCTTGCAACGTACGTCCCATTAATAAATTAAAGGTTTGGTCAGTACCGCCCATTTCTACATCAGCTTTCATTGCAATTGAGTCATAACCTTGCACCAATGGATATAAAAATTCATGAATAGAAATTGGCGTTTGATTTTGATAACGTTTTGTAAAATCATCACGTTCTAACATTCGAGAAACGGTATATTGGCTGGCAAGTCCAATCATATCACCCGCTGTCATTTGACCAAACCATTGAGAATTAAACATAACTTTAGTTTTATTTTTATCTAAAATTTTAAAAACTTGTTCTTCATAAGTTTTTGCATTCGCTAAAATCTGTTCTTCTGTCAAAGGCGGACGAGTCGCATTTTTGCCTGAAGGGTCGCCAATTCGAGCTGTATAATCACCAATTAAAAACAACACTTCATGACCTAAATCTTGAAATACTTTGAGTTTATTAATCAATACCGTATGCCCAAAATGTAAATCTGGAGCAGTCGGGTCAAAACCAGCTTTAATGCGTAATGGTCTATTCTGCTGTAATTTTTTTAATAAATCATCTTCAGAGATAATTTCATGTGTACCTCGTTTAATCAATTTAAGCTGTTGTTCTGGTGATAAAAAATCTGGCATACCATTTTCCTTTAAATGTTTACAATGTAAAAATCAACGGGTAATTTTACTATAACCTATTATAAAAAGGTGAATATTTACTAACTCATTCATAATTATCAAAATATTCTTTTACCTCATAATAACGTTCACTTAGCATTCTAGTAATACATTGCATACGGGTAATTTCTTGGTAAACAGGTTCAGCCTCTTGAGCTTCTGCTAAACAAATTCTATCACGCTCGGCAACCCATTCTTTTTGGTCATCCACGAGTGACTCTTGAGCTTCTACTGAGGCTGTGTTCCACATATTATTAAACTCTCGGCGTTTATAGTCCATTTCTGCCTTAGCCTGTGCCTGCTGTCTAGAAATTTCAGAGATATCTTCTTCTGCTATTGTGTCATCTTCTTCAGTTTCTGTGCTAGAATTTTGAGGTCGTTTCACAGGCCGTCTACTTTCTGTGGTGTCTTCTTCGTTTGCTTCTTCATTGCTTGTTTCAGCATTGTTTGTTTCATCTTCTTGAGCTAACTCTTTAACATTTTGGGTGATTTTATTTTGAATATTTTCTTTTTGATTAGCTTCTACTGCAATATCTGCGATAAAACTTTGTAAATCCTGCCCATTTAATAATTCTACAACAACATTTTCTCTATCATCTGTTGGCTGTACACTATATTTAATTTCATAATGAATTTTATTCACCTCAATATCAAAATCTCGTTGAAATGCTTCTTCTTTGATTTCTAAATCTTCATAATAATTACGCACAAAATTAGCACGACTCACCACGTCAGGTGGAATATTCACTGTTAATAAGCCAACACATGATTTTTTTGTGCCTTTAGTTTCTTGTTTATTAGTGCGAATATCATCTAGTGATAGTCTCATTTGGTTCAATGTTGCCCGAATACTTGCACCATTAAGGCTACCATCATTTGCTTGACTTAATAAAAATTCTTTACTAGCGGATAACATACCTTTTTGAAACACAGACTGTAACTGCGTTATAGCAAGTTCATCATTACAATCAACCCCTCTTTGGGTGATTGCCTTAATTTTTTCACAGCCTGACAAGCCAATGATACTAAATGCTAAAAAACCTACAATAACTATAGATTGTTTCATTTTTACCCTCATCTATCAATTTATCATTAACTATAATTTTACAAATTTAAACCTAAAATTTTATTATCGCTGAAAGTTTTACAAGTTTCTAGCTTTTATCAATAATATTATTCAAGAGCTTTGGCGAAATATTGATAAACTATTGATTATTTTTACAATTGACAATATATTGCACCAGAGCTTTTTTATTTAAGGATTTATCTTGTCGTCTACCAACATGCCATTTAGCCAATCTGATATTGCATTAGATAGTTTTGCTTCTCGAGTTTTAATATGGTTTACCCAGCAAGGTCGGCATGACTTACCATGGCAACAGCATCACACTGATACGCCTGACCCTTATCAAGTATGGCTATCTGAAGTAATGTTACAACAAACGCAAGTTGCTACGGTTATTCCATATTTTCAAAAATTTATGCTAAGCTTTCCTACGGTACAACAGTTAGCAACGGCAGATTGGGAAACTGTGGCAAGCCATTGGGCGGGGTTGGGATATTATGCCCGTGCTAGAAATTTACATAAAGGAGCAAAGCAATTAACTCAAATTATTCAAGAAACAGGCAGTTTTCCAAAAACAGTCGAAGAATGGCAACAAATTTCTGGCGTTGGACGTTCTACTGCTGGAGCGATTGTAGCGATGGGAATGAGAAATTTTGGGGTAATTTGTGATGGCAACGTCAAACGGGTACTGACTCGCTGGGCGGGTATTGATGGTGATATTAATAAATCCACCACAGATAAACAACTTTGGCAACTGGCAGAACGCCTAACGCCTCAACAAAATAGCGGTGAATACGCCCAAGCAATGATGGATATGGGAGCAACCCTTTGCACAAAAAGTAAACCAGCTTGCCTTTTGTGTCCTATTCAACAAGACTGTATTGCTCACGCTCAAGGTCAAGAAACTGCTTATCCTGTCAAAAGTAAAAAATCGCCAAACCCTGAAAAATATTCTTTTGCTCTACAACTCATCAATCCAGAGCATAAAATTTTATGGTTACAACGCCCTGATAATGGCATTTGGGGAGGATTATACTGTTTGCCGTTACAGTTTCAACAAAAAATTTTAGAAAAAAAAGTACTAGCAACATTCACAGATGATATTATTTTTCAAGCAGAATACACGATTGCAGAACAAATAATTTTTGAAATTTTTCATCATGACATTGTAGAAAAATTTAATAAACAGCAGGCGATTAAACATTCTTTAACCCATTTTCATTGGTATTTAATGCCTATTACTTTACAACTAACTACGGAACAAACCCATTTATTACATCAAAAACTAATACAAGCTGGGCAAAAATTTGGGTGGTATTTGATTGATGAGGTTAAAGATTTAGCAATGCCTAAAGCAATGCAAAAGTTATTATCTAGTTAAATAATATTTAAAAAAATTATTTATTATCTAGGTGTTCTTTTAGTTGTTTATCTACTTCATCTTGTAGCCATACTAATAAATCTTCTTTTGTTGCCTTTAGATAATCATCAAGTACTTGCTGTAATGAGTGAATAATTTCTTGTTTAATTTGTTGATATTGTTTATCACTGGTATGACTTTTTTCAGATACATTATCAGTTATTATAGCTTGTGTATTGGTAGGCTCAGAAACTTTAGTAGATACAATGGGTTCTTTAGTCTCTGAATTATTCAATTCAGAGCGAAATCTAAAAGTATTTAAATCTGTTTCTTCTTGTAATAAACAAATAATATCCTCTAATTCTTGAATAATACTACGTTTAACCTCAGCTGGAATATTCAACCAACGTTGTGAAAATTGATGTGACAAAGAAAAATCAGAGGACATACTCAAAAACCCATAGAATTTGATTTTATTTATTTTAGCGGTGTGCGTATTTTTGGAAACGACAGCTAGAACAGCATATTAGAATGCGTGATACTAGCATAGATACTTAGTTTTTGCAATTATTGGCAAATTAACTGTTTATTAATTTACCAAAATTATCAATTGTATCAAATTTATTAATGATTTTGCCAACGAGCAAACACTAATGAACCATTTGTACCGCCAAAACCAAAACTGTTAGAAATTGCATGATTGAGATTTTCGACTTTACGGGCAATATGTGGTACATAGTCAAGATGACAACGTTCATCAACATCATCTAAATTAATTGTTGGTGGGATAATTTGCTGTTGTAATGCTAAAACCGTAAAAATCGCTTCAATACCACCTGCCGCCCCAAGTAAATGCCCTGTCATTGATTTAGTTGAGCTAACTAAAAGCTTATCTTTATTTTGAGCAAATACTGTTTCAATTGCGATACTCTCTGCGACATCACCTGCTGGCGTACTAGTACCATGAGCATTGATATAACCAATATCAGTCAATGCAATACCTGCGTCATTCACGGCATTTTGCATGGCTCTTCCTGCCCCTTCACCGTTTTCAGGTGGTGCGGTAATATGACTGGCATCATCACTCATACCAAACCCAACAATTTCTGCAAGGATAGTCGCTCCCCTAGCTTTTGCGTGAGCTAAACTTTCTAAAACTAGCACACCTGCTCCATCGCCTAACACAAATCCATCACGATTTTTATCAAATGGACGGCTGGCTTTGGTAGGTTCATCATTACGAGTTGAAAGAGCCTGCATAGCTGAAAATCCACCAATACCTAACGGGCTAGATGCTTTTTCACAGCCACCAGCCACCATCACATCAGCATCACCATATACGATGAGCCGATATGCTAAACCAATTGCATGTGTTGAGGTGGTACAGGCGGTGGCAGTTGCTAAATTTGCTCCTTTAATATTATGCCGAATTGCCACTTGTCCAGCCGACATATTGGCAATCGCAGCAGGCACAAAAAACGGAGAAATTTTACGAGGACCTTGCTGATTTAATTTAATGGCATTTTCTTCAATCATGCTAATCCCACCAATGCCAGAACCAATCAGTACACCAATACGTTCAGGATTAACATTTTTTACAGGTACAGCTTGTAAATCATCAATAAATCCTGCCTGATATAATGCCTGACTTGCTGCTGCCACACCATATTGCACAAAAATATCATAACGGCGTGCTTCTTTAGCATTCATATATTGATTAACATCAAAATTTTCAACAACACCTGCTATTTGTGAGCGATAATCAGACGCATCAAAATGGCTAATCGTTTTAATACCACTTTCACCATTTAATAACCTTGTCCATGTAGTATTGACGTCCAGTCCTAAGGGGGTTACCGCACCCATTCCCGTAATAACGACACGTTGGCTGTCTGGGCGAGAAAAATAAGGGGTTTTTGCCATTATAATATTCCTAGCTATATGGTCGTTTAAAAGCTCTATTAAAACAAAATTTAGGTGGTGATTTCAATGGTTTTGACAATGTTTTTAGTAATTTTTAGTGTACAACCGTAAACAAAAAATAACATCGGTTTTTTCGACCATTAAACACATTTTTCCTGACAAACAATTGACAAACTGCTAAATTAAATCGTATATTATACGGCATAAAAAACCATGTTAAGCCTAAGGATTATTTTATAAAATCCTTTGTCGGTTATACTTTATTTAAATGGTCGTCATCGTTGCTGTTTCGCACTATTGCAAACTGCCTGATTTTTCAGCCATACTTTTCTTACAGATTACTTATAATATTTATCTTAATTTTTATTTTATTTATATTGAATTTAATAGCAGTCGATACGCTATTCATGTATAATATATCGCTAAAATAAAAGTTAATTAAAAATTTTTAAAATAAAGTATAGCCTTTGTCTGTGTAACCTTCTATCCAATCACTATATGATTGATATTTTTTATGATTGGTAATATCACAACCCTAGCCGTGATGATTTAATCTATGAATTTAACCGAACTGAAACGAAAATCGATTACTGAATTGCTATTTATCTGTGAACAAATGGCATTAGATAATATGGCTCGTAATCGTAAACAAGATATTATTTTTGCAATTTTAAAAACCCATGCCCGTAATGGTGAGGCAATTTATGGTGATGGCGTATTAGAAATTTTGCCTGATGGCTTTGGTTTCTTACGTTCATCGGAAGGCTCCTATTTGGCAGGACCTGATGATATTTATGTTAGCCCAAGTCAAATTCGCCGTTTTAATTTAAAAACAGGTGATAGTATTGCAGGCACGATACGCCCACCAAAAGACTCCGAGCGTTATTTTGCCTTGTTAAAAGTTAATGAAATTAACTTTGATACACCTGACCGCTCTCGCCATCAACTCATCTTTGAAAACTTAACCCCACTTTTCCCAACCAAGCAACTAAAACTTGAATTAGGTAATGGGACGACTGAAGATTTAACAGGTCGTGTCATTGATTTGATTGCACCCATTGGTAAAGGTCAGCGTTCGATTATTGTTGCACCACCCAAGGCAGGAAAGACCGTTTTATTACAATCAATAGCTCAATCTATTACCAAAAATAATCCTGAATGTTATTTGATTGTGTTGTTAATTGATGAACGTCCTGAAGAAGTGACCGAAATGCAACGCACAGTGCGAGGTGAAGTAGTCGCTTCAACCTTTGATGAGCCACCACAACGCCATGTCCAAGTTGCTGAAATGGTTATTGAAAAAGCCAAACGATTGGTCGAACATAAACAAGATGTGGTGATTTTATTAGACTCAATTACCCGTTTAGCTCGTGCTTACAATACAGTTATTCCTTCATCAGGTAAAGTGCTAACAGGTGGGGTCGATGCCAATGCGTTAGAGCGTCCAAAACGATTTTTTGGGGCGGCTCGTAATGTTGAGGAAGGGGGTAGTCTTACCATTATTTCTACAGCATTAATTGATACTGGTAGCAAAATGGATAGCGTGATTTTTGAGGAATTTAAAGGTACAGGTAACCAAGAAATTACGCTAGAACGTGAAATTGCAGAAAAACGTATTTTCCCTGCAATTAATATTAAAAAGTCAGGTACTCGCCGAGAAGAACACTTGATGGACGAGGCAACTTTGCGTAAGGTATGGATTTTACGTAAATTATTACACCCAATGGACGAGTTACAGGCAACTGAATTTTTATTAGAAAAATTAAAAGACTCAAAGACCAATGATGAATTTTTTGAGCAGATGACGCGAAAATCACAAAATTAATCATTTGACATAAAATCAATGAAAAAGCTGGGGAAATCCCAGCCTATTGAGTATTTTTTTAATTTATATATTGTTGTATCACTTTTGATAGCTAACAAACCGAAATTTTAATTGACTATTTTCATCATATTGCCAATCACTTTGGCTAACTATATGAAAGTTTTCAAGAATATCTGGATAAAAAGCAGTAGCATTTTCAATGTGAGTCGCAACTTGTGTAATTTCTAATCTATCACTAATAGGCATCGTTTCAGCAAATAAACGCTCGCCACCAATTATCCAAATGCTATTTAATCCTTTTTCTTTGGCAAATTTTGCTCCAACTGCAATAGCCTCTGATAAGTCATGTAATATGATTACCGATGAATAATTTGTTTGATAATCAACATTTTGACTAATCACAATATTGGTGCGTTTTGGTAGAGGTTTTGCTCCCATCGACTCAAAAGTTTTTCGCCCCATAATCACCACACCATTGATGGTAAGCTGTTTAAAATGCTGTAAGTCGGTAGGAATATGCCAAGGTAAATCGTTATCTTTACCAATGGCATGATTATCACTCATCGCCACAACTTGAGCAATTTCAATATTTTGATAACTCATACAGAAACCTCCGCTTTAATCGCAGGGTGGCTTTGATAATTAATTAGCTCAATATCATCAAATTCAAAATCAAAAATATTATTTACTTTTGAGTTAAGTTGTAATTGACATAATGCTAAAGGATTTCTGGTTAATTGTTCCTGTACCTGTGTTACATGATTATTATAAATATGACAATCACCACCCGTCCAAATGAATTCGCCAACTTGTAAATCACAGACATGGGCGACCATATGTGTCAATAAAGCATAGCTTGCAATATTAAATGGTACACCCAAAAAAATATCCGCTGAACGTTGATATAATTGACAAGATAATTTTCCATCTGCAACAAAAAATTGAAATAATGTGTGGCATGGTGGTAATGCTACTTGATTGGCTTCAATAGGGTTCCAACCTGACACAATCAATCGGCGAGAATTTGGATTGGTTTTTATTTCATTAATTAGCCAAGTAATCTGGTCAAAACCATCTGAATTATAACTACCATCTGGATTTTTAGTTGCCCCAAAATTTCGCCACTGATGCCCATAAATTGCCCCCAAATCCCCTGCTTTACGACCAAAGCGAGCGGTTTGTTCAGCAGTCGCCCACTCATTCCAAATGCGTACACCATGTTGTTGTAAATATTGAACATGGGTATCACCTTTTAAAAACCATAGTAATTCGTAAACGATACTTTTAAAATGTACTTTTTTTGTGGTTAATAGTGGAAAACCGTTGGCTAAATTAAATCGCATTTGTGAACCAAAATAGCTAATCGTCCCTGTGCCTGTACGGTCGCCTTTTTGGGTACCTTCATGTAAAATTTTTGTTAATAAATTTAAATAAACTTGCATCATAAACCCCAAATTCTGTTATTTTTGCCAGTCATAGATTTTTCGCTGATATGCCAACACCAATAAAATCACACCAAAAATAATCATTGGTAGTGTATATAATTGTCCTTTACTCATCCAACCCATCAATAATTCATAGCCAGCATCAGGCTGACGATAAAACTCTATGATAAATCTACTGATACCATACCCTAACAAAAATACTGCTGATACTGCCATACGAGGTCGAGGCTTTGATGAAAACCACCATAACACCACAAATAGTAATAATCCTTCGGCAAATGCTTCGTATAATTGAGATGGATGTCGTGGTAACAAGTTATAACCACCTACAAAACCTGCGAGTGATTGTAAATTTGGATTTGCTTGTAACAATTCATAATCTGCCTGTACTGCCTGTGGAAAGTAGGTCAGCCACGCATAACCACCATCAGACACTCGCCCCCACAGCTCACCATTGATATAATTACCCATTCGCCCAAAAAACAGCCCCATTGGTACAGAAGGTGCAATAAAATCAAGCACTTGAAATGGCGTTTTTTGGTATTTTCTGGCAAATAACCACATGGCAACCATCACACCAATAAACCCACCATGAAAGCTCATTCCGCCTTCCCATACTTTAAATAAAAATAATGGGTTTGCCAATAATTCACTAAATTGGTACAAAATCACATAACCAATCCGCCCCCCCAAAATCACGCCTAATGCCCCATAAAATATCATATCTGATACCATATCTGGGGTAAAATCAGTACGTTTTTTACACATATACCAAGCAAAACCATAGGCAAAAGCAAAGGCTAATAAATACATCAACCCATACCAGTGAATTTGCAATGGTCCAAGTGAAAAAGCGACAGGGTCTATCGCAGGATGTATCATGCTCATGATAAAATCTCAAAATTTACATAAACTCTCAAAAATCCGCCCCATCATATCAAAAAACCCTCAAACTGTCGCAAAAAAATGCTAAAATTAAAAAAACTATCACTATTTTAAGGAAAATATTATGTCTTTTATTAAAAAATCTTTAGTTTTATCAACCTTGTATGCCTGTTTGTTTCCTATGACTAGCTATGCAAATATAACCCCTAGTCAAATTAACCAAATTACTATTTATCAAGGAAAAGCCTCTGTACAACGCAGTTTACCTATTCAGGCAATAGGAGAACAACAAATTGTTTTTGATTGTTTATCAGGAAAAATTGACAAAGACAGTATTCAGGTCAATGCACCACAAGGGGTAAATATTGGCGAAATTAATGTACAAACTTTGACTAATGAACAAGCCAAACTTTGCCAACAACAAGGTAATGAAAATCTTGCAAACACACAAAGCCAGCTTGATGCAGTCAATGCAAAAATTAAATCAAATGAATTAACCTTAAAATATTTAACTAATCTTGGTAATGCGACTTCTATCAATATTGCAGGTACCATTGACAACAGTGCCAAAAGTTTACAACAAACTGCTACGACTATCCTAACAGAGTTACAACAATTAGAGCAACAAAAGGCAAAACTTGAACATCAACTCATGAACAACATGAATGATAGTGGCACTGTCAGCAACCGTGTCACTAAAGTGAATATTCGTCTTGCCAGCCGTCAAACAGGACAAGTTACACTCAATTATTTAGTTGATGGGGCAAGCTGGCAGCCACAATATCAAGCCCGCCTAGATAGTAATACAGGTAAAATGACCTTTGATTTACAAGCGATAATTGCTCAAAATACAGGAGAAAATTGGCAAAATATTCCTTTGGTATTAAGTACTATTCAGCCAAGCTATCAAACAACCATTCGTGACCCATATCCAAAAAATCTAAATCTATATGACCCAAAAGCAAATACAACCTCATATGAAGCAATGGATATGCTACCAATGCCCGCCCCTGCTATGGAACCTGCCAGTTACAGTTTAAGAAAATCAAAAGAAGAAACCGAGCCTCTGCCTAGCTATCAAGCCAGTATCAGTAATAAAAATGATATCGTTGAATATCAATTACCCCAACGTGTTACCTTACCAAGCGATGGTAGACGCATTACCAGTCATCTAGATAGTCAAACAGGTGATGCTGATATTTGGGTACGAGTCGTTCCTGAAAACAGTTTGACCGCTTACTGGTATGCTAAAGCTCCTTTTTTAAATAAAAACTGGGTAGCTGGTAATCTGCGATTATACCGTGATGGTAACTATATCGGCACTGGAAAATTTGAACTAGAACAAGTCAAAAATAAAGGCTTGGGCTTTGGTGATAACAAAAAAATCCTTGTTACTGAATTAGTTAATGAAAATAAAACTGATACAACAGGCTTATTTAGCAAAAAAGGAATAAAGCAAATCGCCACATCTTATCGCATTACGAACCAGCTACCAAAAGCAACCAATATCGAAGTAGTCAGCGGTTTACCTATGGCACAAGATGGACAAATCAGCATCAAATCTGCCTACAATCCTGAACCAAATGTGAAAGATTGGCAAGATAAAAAAGGTGTGATTGCTTGGAAATTTCAGTTACAACCACAACAGCAACAGCAAATTAGCCAACAACATACTATTCAATACCCTAATGACAAAGACTTAACAGGATTATAATTTTGTGTATTGTAGCCGTTGCTTGGCAATTATTTGATGATTTGCCATTAGTATTATTATCTAATCGAGATGAATTTTTTCATCGTCCAACATTACCATTATACCATTGGCAAAATTCACCAATTTTGGCAGGACAAGACCAGCTAGCAGGTGGGACATGGCTTGGTATCAATACAGTCAATGGTCGGTGGGCTGTCATTTTAAACTATCGAGAAGTTCGACAAAAAAAACCTGTTTTTTCGACTTCTCGGGGACAGTTAGTCCAACAATTTTTATTAAGTGAAAAACAACCTGTTGATTTTGCTAGAAATATTAAATTAAAGGAATATGACGGCTTTAATATGATAATTGGCAATCATTTACAAGCGGTGATGTTTAATAATAAAGGCTTTCCTATTCAACCCCTAGCCAATGGGCTATATGTGTTATCAAATGGGCAACCTTATGATGATTGGTTCAAAACAGAACGTCTACGAGGGCGAGTTCGTCAAGAGATTTTGCCTTTAATTGCTGAAAAGCAAGACTGGCAACAAGCTAGTTGGCAAGTTTTAACTGATAGCCAGCTTGCCCCTGATGAGCATTTACCCCATACAGGGCTAAGTTTACCTGCTGAATCGGCATTATCCTCGATTTTTATACCACCACAACGCAATCCAACAATTTTTCATCAACCTTATGGCACACGTTGTAGTAGTATTGTTTGTCTAGGACATGACAGCTATTACTTTTCAGAAACTTGTTATGATGTTAATTCTGCGGTTACTTGTTCAACCACATTTAAATCAAATCCTGATAAAGCATTAAATTTTACAGGTGAGGATAATAGTCGCATATCCCGTACGCCCAAATGACGTAAAATTTGGGCACCAACGCCAATACTGCGATAAGGTTGGTTCATAGATTTGGTTGGTTTATGATGACCATCAAGCTTATCCAATGCTACGCCCAAATCAACAGGTTCATCATTACCAATCCACACTAAAACCCCTCGCTCTTGGCTAGCAATCTCTTTAAGTGCCGATTGTACGCTCCAGCTACCTGATTTTGTTTGAGTTGAGGCAAATAAATCCCGTAATGGATTAAAACTATGTACCCGTACAGTGCTAATGCCATCTTTTGGATTACCTTTTACTAAGGCTAGATGGGTTTCTTTTGCACCATATTCACTAAATCGATGTAACATAAATGTGCCATATTCAGTGGTAAATTCTCGTACTTCGATTTCTTCGATAGTTTGTTCATGATTGATACGATAATGGATTAAATCAGCAATTGTACCAATTTTTATATCATGTTCTTTAGCAAATTTTTCTAAGTCATCACGGCGTGCCATCGTACCATCAGCGTTGATAATCTCAACAATCACCGATGCAGGCTCAAGCCCTGCCAAACGTGCCAAATCACAACCTGCCTCAGTATGTCCTGCTCGATGCAATACACCGCCATTTTGTGCCATAATTGGGAAAATATGACCAGGTTGCACAATGTCTTCAGGTTTGGCTGTTGAAGCAACGGCAACCTGTATAGTTCTGGCTCGGTCAGCAGGAGAAATACCTGTTGTCACACCTTCAGCAGCTTCAATAGATACCGTAAAATTTGTACTAAATTTTGCACCATTTTTATCAGACATCAATGGCAAATTCAGCTGACGACAACGTGCCTCACTTAATGTTAAACAAACTAACCCCCGAGCATGGGTAATCATAAAGTTAATATGTTCTGGACGAACATGGGTGGCAGCCATGATTAAATCACCTTCGTTTTCTCGGTCTTCATCGTCCATTAAAATGACCATCTTACCCGCACGAATGTCATCAATAATTTCGGGAATGCTACTTAATGCCATAAATTAATCTCTGTCTTGGTATTTTTTTATACATGGGGATTTGATATGTATTTTACAAATCCCATCACAGGTAAAATCTTAAAATTGATACCGTCCTTCACAAGTTAAAATATATTTTTTAAAGATTATTGTAACCTTGACTATATAACCATTGCATAAATTGTTTGTTTTCTTGCTCTCTGACATTATCTGCGTATTGGTAAAAATTTTTACCTAGCCAATTATCAGGTAAATACTGTTGTGGATAATAATGATTTGGATAATCATGCGGATAAACATAATTTTGCCCATAACCCTGAGATTTCATCAACTGGGTAACGCCATTACGCAAATGCAATGGCACAGGTGAAAAATCTTGCTCAGTCGCCTGCAATGCCCGATTAATCGCTACATAGCTACTATTACTTTTTGCTGACGTTGCTAAATAAATCGTAACTTGCCCAAGAATAATGCGAGCCTCAGGCATACCAATACTTTGTACACTGCGTAACGCAGTATCTGCCAACAACAACGCATTAGGATTAGCATTACCAATATCCTCACTGGCTAAAATAACTAACCTTCTTGCAATAAATGCAGGGTCTTCACCTGCATTTAACATTCGAGCCAGCCAATAAATAGACGCATCTGGGTCTGAACCCCGCACCGATTTAATCAGTGCCGAAATCATATCATGATGAAAATCAGCATGTTTATCATAATTTGCAACACTATGACCTGCTACTGCTAACACTGATTGATTATTTATCATAATTGGCTGATGAACTGTGCCTGCCTGCCCACTTGAATTTATTACCAGCTCTAGTAAATTCAAAGCTTTACGAGCGTCACCCTGTGACAATTTTATAATAACGTCTGTTTCGGATAATTGAATAACTTTTGTTTTTAAAATTTTATCATGTTCAATTGCTCGCTGTAATACCAGCACAATATCATCAGCACTTAACGGCTGTAATCGATAAACCTGGCAACGTGACAACAACGCATTATTAATACTAAATGATGGATTTTCAGTCGTTGCCCCAATCAAGATGATTTCGCCCGTTTCTACTGCTCCCAATAATCCATCTTGCTGAGATTTATTAAATCGATGAATTTCATCAATAAATATCACTGGCGTTTGCATTAATAAATCTTGAGGACGCTGTAAAACTTCTCGTAACTCCTTCACTCCTGCATTAATCGCCGATAATGCTCTAAACTCTCTACCAACAGCATCAGCCAATAACATCGCTAACGTAGTTTTACCAATGCCTGCCTCACCATGAAAAATCATTGATGGCAAAAATCCTTGTTGTACAATTCGCCAAATCGGAGCGTTTTCAGCCAATAAATGAGATTGCCCGACAATTTGTTGTAAAGATTTTGGTCGCATACGTTGAGCAAGTGGGGCGGTCATGATAAGTTTTCCTATGAATTTTTTATGACAAAACAAACACTAAAATTTTACCATAGCTTTTTAAACAGATAATGTAAATAATCATGTTATAATGATGACTTACCAAATTAGGTATTAAATAGTTATGAATACATTATTAAAAAAACTTAATCAAAAAGACTCGTCACCATACGTTATTGGCATGATGTCAGGTACAAGTTTAGATGGGCTTGATGCCGTGATTTGTCAATTTCATGATAACCCACAACAACCCTTATCTTTACTTGCTACCCATTCACTTGATTTTCCAGCTGAATTACGCCAAGCCTTGTTTGCTTTAACGCAACCCAACGGTGTTGATGATTTTATTGAACAAAATTCAAAGGGATTTTTAAGCGAACTTGATGTATTTGGCTGGGCAAGTGTTGAGTATGGTAAATTTGCCAGTCAAGTTGTGCTAGAACTATTAGCAAAAGCCAATATATCAGCTGATGCTGTACTGGCAATTGGCTGTCACGGACAAACGGTACGACATCGACCACAATGGCATTTTAGCTTACAGTTAATCGACCCAAATATATTAGCAGAGCTGACAAATATCGCCGTAGTTAGTGATTTTCGTCGTCGTGATATGGCAGTTGGCGGGCAGGGGGCTCCTTTAGTACCAGCGTTTCATCAGGCAATTTTTGCACAACAAGGGCAATCACGAGTTATTTTAAATCTTGGTGGCATTGCTAATATTACTGTACTTGACGATTTAGATAAGGTGATTGGATTTGATACAGGTGTCGCAAATTTATTATTAGATGCGTGGTGTTTACGTCATACTGAACAGCCTTTTGACAGTCATGGTAACTGGGCAAAATCTGGACAAATTTTGCAACCATTATTGGATAAATTTCTCACTCACGAATTCTTTGCCAAAGAACCCCCAAAAAGTACGGGTAGAGAAGAGTTTCATTTAGGTTGGGTTGATGATATGTTAGAACAGCTTAATCATGAATTGCCAAATTTGCGTTATTCTTCTACCGATGTACAAACCACATTAACTGAATTAACCGCCATCACTGCCAGCCAAGCTATTGATAAATTTGCCAAAGTCAATAAACAAGCAAATCAATTATTTGTTTGTGGTGGTGGGGCTTATAATGATTATTTATTACAACGTATTCAACATCATTTACCAAATTGGACAGTTGCCACAACGCAAGATTTTGGCTTATCACCTCGTTGGGTAGAGGCAGTGGCATTTGCATGGCTGGCACGCCAAATGATTTTAGGGCAGACTGGTAATTTACCCAAAGTCACAGGAGCAAGTAAACAAGTAGTACTTGGGCAAATTTGTGTATAAACAGATAATAGAGTAAAAGTTGGATTGGATAAAGTGATTAGATTGCTATATCTTTTAATGGATA
This sequence comes from Moraxellaceae bacterium, assembly GCA_041855445.1. GTDB lineage: Bacteria > Pseudomonadota > Gammaproteobacteria > Pseudomonadales > Moraxellaceae > Faucicola. The sequence continues at coordinate 35,043 of JBHAEG010000072.1, read as the reverse complement.
GACAATATAAGTGACTAATTGCTTGTCTTCTAAAACGTAGTAAATACGAGCATCTGTGCTAAAAAAGTGTTGCAACATATCTTCTTGAGCTCGAAAATTTAACTCTTCTTTGACTTCTTGGGTAATCATTTCGTTATTTTCAGGTAAAATGCAAACTAAACGAATTGTAACGATATCATTTACCCATTCAATATTCACGGTAACATCTGTCGTTTGAGTCGTACGTTCAACCACAAATAGTATCATTTTTTCAATAACCATCTGTAAAGTCAAAGAGGTAATGACCATATCATGTAATAAATCTTCATCTGGTAATTCCCAATGAATAGCCAGTTTTTCTCCATAACGATAATGTTCAATTTTCAAATAATGTTCGCAAAGCTCTAACTCTTCAATCATGCCAATTTCTTTAGGCTCATCAAAACTCATACGATATAACTTAGCAACATGTTCGATTAAGCTAACAGGGTCTTCTTGTCTAGTTTCAACCATATGTTGTAATGTATTCAACATATTAAAAAAGAAATGTGGTGTTATTCTTGCTTTTAATTGTTCATTTTGTACTGTTAATTCCTGTCGATAGAACTCATGAATTTTATTAATTCTATTATATTGGACAGTAAAATAATATAATAATAGTCCACAAATTATCACTGCCATGATAATTTTTACTAGAATTTCCATGATAAGATAAACTATCGTCACATGAATATCAAAAGTGACATATAAAAATAATCGTGCAACCAATGTTGCAGGAACAGTAATAATAACCGTCATCAATAAAATATGAACAGAGGCGTGCATTACCGATAAATGTCGATAACTACTAGAAAACTGATTAAGTACTGCCACCACCGAAAAAATAATACAAAATTTCACAACAAATGCTGTCATAAACATTTGTGCAAGCTCTGTCAGTGAATATACTGATAATTCTTGAACACGAATACCAACACTATACAGCGAAAAAAAGAATGCCAAGCCTAGCCAGAACAAAATCGCCGCTTTACTATCTAAGGCAGGAATGAATAACTTTTTTGGTCGGTCTTCATTGACTTCTGGCTGATAGCTATCTGACTTTGTTATACTACTAAGACTTTTTGAAAAAAAGGCAGGTGGTCGCTTGGGCACATTTGACTTTTTTTTCATCGGGTTCAACTACCTTTTTACACTCTATTACTACGGATAACTGGATTAAATTTATGAATAGTCGCAATTCCGCAAATTCTACCACATCTAGTATGTGGGGTGGGCGTTTTAATGAAGCAACGGACGTTTTTGTTACCCAATTTACCGCTTCTGTTAATTTTGATAAACGTATGGCAAACCAAGATATCGATGGTTCGATTGCCCATGCCACGATGTTAGCTCACTGTGGTATCTTAACAGATGAAGATAAGAATAAAATTGTTGAGGGATTACAACAAATTAAACAAGAAATTGCAGATGGAAAATTTGACTGGCAGGTTTCTTTAGAAGATGTTCATATGAATGTTGAAGCACGACTAACTACATTGATTGGTGATGTCGGCAAAAAACTACATACAGGACGTAGTCGCAATGACCAAGTAGCAACCGATATTCGGCTATATTTACGGGAACAAACAGACTTGATTTTATCGTTATTAAAAAAATTAAAATTAGGTTTGCTTGACTTAGCTAGCCAACATACTACAACGATTATGCCAGGCTTTACGCATTTACAAACTGCCCAGCCTGTCAGCTTTGCTCATCATGTGATGGCATGGTTTGAAATGTTATATCGTGACAGTGAGCGTTTTATGGATTGTCGTAAACGTATTAATCAAATGCCATTAGGCTCGGCGGCACTGGCAGGCACGACATTTCCGATAGATAGAACTATTACTGCAGAATTATTAGGATTTGAAGGGATTTGCCAAAATTCATTAGATGCTGTGTCCGACCGTGATTTTGCCATTGAGTTTGTCAGTAATGCCAGTATACTAATGATGCACTTATCACGTATGAGTGAAGAGATTATTTTATGGATGTCAGCTCAGTTTAATTTTGTACAAGTGCCAGACCGTTTTTGTACAGGCTCATCGATTATGCCTCAAAAGAAAAATCCTGATGTGCCTGAATTGGTCAGAGGTAAAACCGCTCGGGTCTTTGGACAATTAACAACTTTATTAAGTCTGATGAAAAATCAACCACTTGCCTACAATAAAGACAATCAAGAAGATAAAGAACCGTTATTTGACTGTGTCGATACCGTCACAGGCTCACTATTGGCATTTGCTGATATGCTACCAAATCTTGTACCAAATCAACAAAATATGCGAGAAGCTACAAAAAAAGGCTATGCAACAGCGACCGATTTAGCAGATTATTTAGTGCGTAAAGGTCTGCCATTTCGTGATGCTCATGAAGTCGTTGGTAAAGCAGTTGGTCTTGGTGTCGCAAAAGGTGTAGATTTAAGCGAATTAACCCTTGAAGAACTACAACAATTTTCAGATTTAATTACAGATGATGTGTTTGATTGCTTAACATTAGAAGGCTCATTATCCGCCCGTAACCATATTGGTGGCACAGCCCCTAATCAGGTAATGATGGCGATTGAACGTGGACGTTATCGATTAGAAAATTTGAAATAATCAATAAAATCACCATGTTTAATATAATATTTAGCATGGTGATAATTATTTAACAATCTTTAAGCTTTAAGACTGTTGAGCTGTCCAACCTTTAGGACGCTCATAATCTTGATTGTCCAAAAACTTATTACGCTGTTCTGTCAAAAATTTTTTTGCCTCTGGGTCAATTAAACTCAGATGATTTTCGTTGATAAGCATGGTTTGATGTTCTAGCCATTCTTGCCAAGCTTTCGCAGAAACAGTTTTTTGTAGCTCTTCGCCCAGCTTATTTGGAAAAGGTGGGTTCGCTAATTTCGGTAAATTTTGTTTATATTTACGACAAAAAACCATATTAGCCTGTGGGTCAAAAATTTCCATGTCACTATCCTTGCACTAAATGTTAAGATTATAACATCAACGACTTAACACCAGCAAATTTTGACCCAGTCTTACATCAATCGTTTTATTTGCTCTTATTTACTTTCTTCTTTAACAGCTTCTTTTATCACTTCATTAGCCAGTTTACTCATATTGATATTTGGCGTTATACATTTATCTTCAAGCTTTTGATTAAATGCTTTACGACTATCAGAGTTTTCATCATCAAGGAAAGTTTTTATTAAACCATATTTTTTACTTTCATCAGAGATACAGTTACAAATTGTATTCACCTCAACAAATTGACTCATCAATGTATCATTAGAATATTTATTAATACAATCTTCACGTTGCCATTCAAAGGCATAATAAGATAATGCTTGATAAATGATTGTCAATAAAATCGCAATTACGGCTAAAACAATTAAAAACTTTTTCATCACAATCCTCCGATACAACTAATTTAGTAAAAATACATAATAAAAAGTATATTTCACAAAAAATATTTATAAAATCATACGATTAATCTTGTCTTGTACCGCAAAATAGCATTAACTCAGATGTTCAAAAACTACCATAGTTATTTAACATCTTTTGTTTAGTATATTTTAATTTTAACATTTATATTAATAATTAACAATCTTCTATTATAATTATTTTTTATTTATAATAATATATTGTGCTTTTAATAATTATATATTTTTATATAATATATATGAAAATTAACCCTAATTGACATAGTGCTATTACCTAAATATTTAGGGAAGTTTTGGCGGTACTTTTGGATTACCAACACTCATCACCGCTGTACCATACGCGATGACCTCGACACCACCCTCCAAACTTGTCGTTTCTAAACGTACGCCATAAATTTGATTATAACCCATTTGATGAGCTTGAGCTTTCATTCGTACTAACGCTTCTCGCCTTGCTCGCTCTATCAAAGTTTCAAACGTGGTGAGATTTTTGCCAAAAAGACTTAGCACTGTCGCTACGACCATTTTAAAATAATCTTGAGCAACAACGACACTACCTGTGACTAAGGTTGCTTGCGTACCTCGAGCCAGTACAGGCTGAAAAAACCGTTCATTTGATACAATAATATGCCCCAATAAGTATTCATTTTTTTCTAATTCTGCTAAATGTCGCCGTTCATTCCGTGAACCAAAATACCACCCCGCAGAAAACAGCAAAATAAAAATGATAATATTAAAAACATCTGATATCTGCACGATTTCCCCCATGTTTCACCACATGATTGATTTGCTATGATTTATTGCGTGCTAAAAGGTGATTGTTGAGAGATTTCAAAAGGTTTAAAGGCAGGCTGTACCTTGACTGCCGTGCCATATACAAATAATTCCGATGCTCCTTGGGTAATATTTGATGTGGAAAAACGAATTCCCACAATCGCATCTGCTCCCAAAGATTGAGCTTTTGCAATCATTCGCTCCATCGCTTCTTGTCTGGCTTCCTCCAAAAGTTCTGTATAAGCCACCAATTCACCACCAATAATATTTTTAAGACCTGCTAAAAAATCCTTACCAACGTGCTTTGAACGTACAGTGCTACCATAGACCACATCAAGACGTTCAGTAATAATATAATTGGGCAAATGCTCAAGATTGGATAATTGCATAATTTGTCCTTGATTAGCTAAATTTATTCATCGTGTGTATGAAATAATAAAAATAACTCTGTTAAATTATCCTCAATAGATTCAGCCAGCTGTCGCATGATTTCTGGGTCTTTAGCCAGCTGTTGTGAACCTTCATCTTGGTCAATACCGCTAAATAACATCATTGGTAATGTAAGCATAGCGACATCTTCTTCGACACTTTCATCAGCAAACCAATCGTCTTCTTCATTATCGTTAGCATACATCGCATAAACAAAGCCAATCGCCCATTCTTCTAGCAATGTTTCTTCAATTTGATTAAAATCTACATCATCTAATTCAAATGGCAATTCAATTTTTTGCTCAAGGTGCATCATGCTTAATAAGCCATGATACCAATTATTTAATTCGGCTAAAATATTTTCTGGTACTTGTTTTTCATTGTCTTCAAATAAAACAGATTGCCAGTTGTCTAGTGGTTTACCAACAACCAATGCCGTTAAAAAACCATGGGTTGCAATCGCAGACAATCCATATTCATTATCATCACTATCTAAATAGTTAAGTAATTCATCAAAATTTTCCATTATTATTTTCCTTAGCAATTCATTAATAACATCGGGCAAAACCTAGATAATTTTCATATTAATTAATCATCAAAATCATCATCATCAAAGTCAAGGTCATCAAAATCATCAAAGCCATCACGCAATGAACGTTCTAAACGTTTTTCTTCTAATAAATTATCAATGAGTCGGCGTTTTTCAAGGCTACTTGCTCGAGAACGTCCTGAAACATCACTTTCATCAGCAAGACGGGCATCTTCATCATCGTCAAAATTATCATCTTCAAAGCTATCATCAATATCTGCACTTGACATTTTTTATTCCTCGTGAATGTTTTCGTTGTTTGAACATACAAAAGTTTTATCATGCCTTATAATCATTTTTTTACAATTAGTCAAGAAAAATTGTCAGATTTTCACTATTTTTCTGGTAATGGTAAAATTTTTCTATGTTTTTCGATAAGATTTTTGGCTAAATGTTCAGACATACCGTCATACCATGCCATTTCCCTTTCTTGAATGTCCTGTGGGTGAGGCTGACTGCGTAACTGAATTTGGCGTTTTAGTGAGGTCAATAACTCTTTTGGAAATAACAACAAAATCCCATCTTCTGTGGCGTGATTTGACATTAATCGATTTAAACTTGAGATTTTTTCAGCAGAGCTTGCTCCAATCATGATAGGCAGAGCAAAACGAGATAATTCATGATGTTTCATGTATATTGTTTGATTTACACTGATAAATAATTTTGCCAAAATTACTGAAGCAAATGCTAACTGGTCTGGTCTACCTTCTAGCTCAATGATGACACCTCGTTGATTAAATTTAGGTTGATTAATAATTTTAACAGTTGCCATTTGTCCATTGATGTAGTTTGATTGAGCAATGGGAGAAAATAAATCATCACAAGTTTTTTGTAAAAATAAATCTAATAATTGTAGATATGATGTCAAGACTTCAGGTGTCACTTTGTTTAACAAATCCATTGGGTCAAAAAACTGAATGCGAACTTGTGCTTGATTAGGATTAGTCAATGTCTGAACAGGTTCAACAGGCACAGTATCTAATTTTTCTTCAATAAATTTTGATTTTTTCTCTGTGTCATCGTTTTTTGGTTCAACAGATTGAGTAGGAGTCATCGGTATTGGAGCTGGTGGCGGTAATGTTTTTAAAATATCCGCTATCATTTCTTCAGTTGGGCGAGCAATATATGTATATAATGAAAATAACAATATATGAATAACTGCTAAGCCAATAATAAGCCAAAGCTGTTCCCGCAAAATTTCACCAATAGAGCTACGTTTCATGGTCACTGTGATATATCCTAACTCTTGACTACCTTGTGTTAGGGTTTTTGTTACAGATTTGCCCGTTTGATTTTGTGTCTGCCCTGTGGTCACAAGAACATTTTTATTAGCATCAGTAATTACAATTTGAGCGACATCATCATCAATTTGGTAGCGATTTGCCAAAATTCCTAAACCAATACGGTCATTGCTATTAACAACAAGTGGAGATTCTACACTTAATTGGTTTACAATTTTATTGCCTTTGTCAATACGATGTTGATTTTCTACATTTTCTAGGCTCAATGCTAGAAGAAACACTTGTAATACAAAGCTTACAACTAAAATAATGGCAAAAATGCCTCGGCGTGGGGCGAATTTTTTCATATTTATGTTAAACTTTTCAATATCCATCAAATCAAACTTACATTATCATGTTTATTTTTTAGACAAACAAGGGGCATTATCATGTCAAATTCAAAATTTTTGTATCAATTTTATGATATATTTCCTAACAGCTGGGTAATTAATTTTTCTGCGAATGAATTTTCTGCAAATTTATTTAGCCAAATCAGTGATATTATTGAGAAAAATTTACCAAATTCAAAAATTATTTATCAAACAACCCTAGTTAGCCCATTAACCTTTAGCAATCAATCATCACTACCACAAGCTGAACAAACTAGCCCTATCATGACCTATCAATGGCTAGTAGATTATCCAGAAATCATCAATCAACGAATATTAATCGAAAAAATCCGTCAATCACTCGCCAGCATCAATCAGCAACAAATCATTTGTGATATCAATGTCATACCATTATCGACCTTGGTTCGCCCACACAAGCTGGCACTATTTGACATGGATTCAACCCTAATCGAGCAAGAAGTGATTGTTGAATTAGCAAAATATGCAGGTATTGGTGAACAAGTCAATGAAATTACTGAATTAGCAATGCGAGGTGAAATTGATTTTAGTGAAAGTTTTACTCGCCGAGTGGCATTGCTTGCAGGATTATCTAGTCATGTCTTAGATGATATTGCTCAGTCTTTGACCTTAAGTCTTGGGACAAAAAAGCTTATTCAAGCGTTAAAACAAGCAAACTATCATGTTGTTTTAGTTTCAGGTGGGTTTAATTATTTTGCACATCATGTTCAAAAACAGTTAGGTATTGATGAAGTTTATGCCAATGATTTAGACATCATCGATGGAAAAGTGACAGGCAAAGTGACTTCACCAATTGTTGATGCAAAACGCAAAGCCGAAATTTTACAAGAGGTTGCCTCTCGCTTAAATATTGACTTAACCCAAACTGTCGCTGTTGGTGATGGTGCAAATGATTTATTAATGTTAGAACTTGCTGATGTTGGCATTGCATATCGAGCAAAACCCATCGTACAACAACAAGCAAATTATACCGTTAATTTAGCTGGTCTTGATGGGGTTATGGCAATTTTAGGACTACATGATATTTAGATGAATGGTTGTTATTTATGAAAAAATATCTATCATTATCGCTATTATTGAGCATACTTTTAGTCAATGTTGCTCACTCTGCACGTTGGTGGAAGGTTGTAGAAGATAGTGATGGCTATCAAGCCATTGATTTAGACTCTTATCGCAACTATTTTGGGCATGATAACTTAGCTATTACTTCGTTATGGGTGCGTACCCAATCAAAAAAAGCACAAACCATTCCACACCCTATAACAGGTAAAAAATTTATTACCAGTGGCTCAAGTGTGTTAATCCAAGCAAAATGTGCCAGTGGTGAACTGAAAATTGCTGACATGGTATTTGAAGACCGTAAATTTAACGCATTACTGACCTTGAGCCATTATCCTGAATTAATGGCTCAAGCTAACAAAAGTAATTATGATTTGCCATTGGGTCACTTTAAATATGTACGTCCAGACAGTAAAAATGCAAATATTTTTGACATGATATGTCAATTGAATAGTTTTCTTATAGAAAATGATTTAACACCAGCTGACCTCAAACTTGATGAAGATGGTAATTTAATTCCACCAAATTTAGAAGAGACCCCCAACAATTTTACAACTGATGAAATATATGATGAACTTGAAATTTAACAAAAAAAGCTGATAAATTATACAAATTTGCCCCATTCATGAAAAATCGCTAACAACTTTTTTCGTTATCATTTTTTATGACAAATTTTACACAGTAAGTTTAATGAAGGAAAGATTATGTCCGTTTATACCCAACTTAGCGATGTCCAATTTCGTGAATTTTGTCAAGTCTTTGGCGTGGAATTTGCAAAAGCCATTCCCATCACTCAAGGCATTAAAAACAGTAATTGGTTTATCCAAACGACTAGTGATAACGAAGGTGAGGCTTCTTTTGTCTTTACATTATTTGAAGAACGTAAACCTCACGAAATCGAAAAAATGGCAATCATTTTAAATCGACTAAAAAATCAGCTACCCGTTGCCGCCCCATTAGCTAAAGCACATAATCCAAACGAATACATTTTATATTATGACAATAAAGCTATCACCATTGCTCCAAAATTATCAGGCAAACACCCCACAGAAACCACCGAAAAAATGTGTCAGCAAATGGGGGAAGCTTTAGCAGTATTACATGAAACATTACAAACGTTGCAACCTGCCGAAGAGTATGGCGTTGAACTATATCCATGGCATCTGGTACGCGACCGAGAAACTAAATACATGCCCGCAGATGAAGCAAAACTCATGAATGACATTTGGTCAGCTTATCAAAAACTTGCTAATGATAATTTACCCAAAGGGCTATGTCATTTAGATATGTTTGCAGATAACACTTTATGGCATTTCTCAGATAATCAACAAACACTAACAGGTTTATTAGATTTTACTGAAGTGAGTGTTGATTATTTTGTCATGGATATTGCAATTACCATCAATGACTTTTGTACCACTTGGGGCGATGCCAGCAATGGGGAGGCAGTCAATTTTAACCGACAAAAAATGCAAGCATTTTTACAAGGATATGAACGCAAACGTCCACTTACCCCAGCGGAAAACCAAGCCTTACCAATTATGCTTGCCAAAGCCAGCGTTATTTTTTGGTTATTACGTTTAAATGTCATTTATTACAACCGCCAACAAGGTCGTACAGGTGACAATATTATGGTAAAAAATCCTGATTTAATGAAACGACTAGCAGCATACCATTGGGCAAATGTAAAATAACATTAAAGGATAAATTTAAAATTATGTGTCAGCTACTTGGAATGAATTGTAATACGCCAACCGATATTGGTTTTAGCTTTGCAGGATTTCGTAAACGTGGTGGAATGACCGACCATCATGTCGATGGCTTTGGTATTGCATTTTTTGAAAAAAGTTCATGTGGAACCATGGGTTTACGTCTATTTCATGATGATAAGCCAAGTTACTGTTCCCCTGTAGCTGACTTGATTAACCATTACCCAATTAAAGCCATGAATGTGATAGCCCATATTCGCAAAGCCACACAAGGTAAAACTTGTTTAGCCAATACTCACCCATTTGTACGAGAAGTATGGGGGGAAAACTGGGCATTTGCCCACAATGGTCAATTAAAAAATAATTTTATTGATAATTTAGCTAAAGTGACTAATTACTATTGTCCTGTTGGCTCGACAGACTCCGAACAAGCATTTTGTTATTTATTAAATCAACTAAAAAGTCAATTTGATAAAAAACCTGATAATGCCACTTTATTTGCCTTTTTAACAAAAATTTGCCGAGAATTATCGCAACAAGGTTTATTTAACTGTTTACTATCAAATGGTGACTGGCAGTTAGCATATGCAGGTAGTTTACTATTTTATCTAACCAGAAAAGCCCCTTTTGGTAAAGCCGTGTTATCTGATGATGAACTATCTGTGGATTTTAGCCAAGTAACTACAAATTTTGACTGTGTCACTGTCTTAGTGACCATTCCACTGACCAGCAACGAAACTTGGCAACAACTTGCCGTAAATGAATGCTTGGTTTTTCATGATGGTAGTATTACATTTCAAGATAAACCAGAAAATCCACAATATTTAACCATTGATGAAGGTATTGCCATTGCACGAAAAGTCGGGGCAAGTGTTTAAAAGTTAAATAATTGATAAACCCATGCAGGAAAAAACGCTTGTTTTAGCCATAGCCAACTGGTGTTATCAGTCAATGCCTGCCAAAACAATGTTGTAGATGGGGCAAAAATTAACAATCCAAGCAATAGCAGATATAGTCCAATATATTGCCATGGTTGGCTTTGATGATAAAATTTAAATGCAGTACCAAATGATTTTTTTATAGTTAAATTTAACAAATTCACACTATAAATTTCATCAAGTAATAAATGCACCATTGCCCCTAAAAATAAAAATAATCCTAAAAGCCAGCTTAACACCTCTCCATACTGTAAGCCATAAAAGCTGATATACACCAGACACACTGACAATACTGCCATACAAGGCACAGAATGAATAATCCCTCGATGTACTGTATAACGATTAAACCATGGAAACACCCACCATCTCATCGTTGCATAAGTGATAAACCATAGCACCAGTAATCCAATGATGGACATATCTTTAACCCAGTACATCACCATTAAAAACGCCATCAATAATGATGTCACATGAAAACCAATGCGAGCTGGAACAGAATGCCCAAGGTCAATATCAGGTAATAATCCACCAATTGTCCCAATAACACTGCATAACAGAAATTCCATTGATGTTAATATGCCTGCTTTATACACCATTAAACCAGTCACACTGCTAGTCACAAATGCCGTGCTGATATGCGTATTAAAATTTGCCATAACATATAACTATCAAAATCTTGACGAACAGTGATTAAATATCTAAATTTGCCACACTTAACGCATTTTCTTCAATAAACGCTCGGCGAGGCTCAACATCATCACCCATTAAACAAGAAAATAAATGGTCTGCCTCTATCGCATCATCAATGGTCACTTTAAGCATATGGCGATTTTCAGGGTCCATAGTAGTTTCCCAAAGCTGTTCAGCATTCATCTCCCCCAAACCCTTATAACGTTGAATAGAAAGCCCCCGACGCGCTTCTGACATCATATAATGCCATAATGCTGACATATCTTTGATTGGCAATTTTTTATCAGCTTTAGCAATATATGCCGTATCTGATAAACTGTGATACCATTGATTTGTCAAACGATGTAAACGAGCATATTCTGCTGAAGCAATAAACGTTGTATCTAACAAATATTGATGGGGCAATTGATGAATATAAATCGTTACTCGAGGTAGATAATATGATTGTTCTATACCATCATTATCTTTTTTACTAAACAACTCTAACTCAACTTGAGGATTAAGCTCCCCTACAGTATCATTTAATTTATTTTGCAACTCATCTAGCCAATTTTGCATTTTTTCTTGATGATATATCATCTCAACATTCAGTTTTGAAGTGACTGCCAATGCGTCTAAAATACTGGTTGGATATTTAATTTGTAAACGATTTTTTACTACTTGAGTTTGATTATAATCATTTAACAACTGCTCTAATGCCTGCCCTGTCACAGCTGGTGCATCTTCAGTTAAATGTAAATAGGTTTCATCAATCGTTGAAGATAACAAATAAGCTTTTAACGCTTCATCATCTTTTAAATATAATTCTTGTCGAGCTTTTTTGACCTTATACAATGGTGGTTGAGCGATATAAATATGTCCACGTTCTAACAATTCGGGCGTTTGGCGAAAGAAAAATGTTAATAATAACGTACGAATATGTGAACCATCAACATCAGCATCTGTCATGATAATGACTTTATGATAACGTAACTTATCAGGATTATACTCATCAGAACCAATGCCCGTCCCTAACGCTGTAATCAATGTACCAACTTCTGCCGAAGATAGCATCTTATCAAATCTAGCACGTTCAACGTTTAAAATTTTCCCTTTTAACGGCAAAATTGCTTGCATTTTGCGATTACGTCCTTGCTTAGCAGAGCCACCCGCTGAATCACCTTCTACGATGTACAGCTCAGATAAAGCGGGGTCTTTTTCTTGACAATCAGCCAATTTACCTGGTAATCCTGCAATGTCAAGGCTGGTTTTACGGCGTGTCATTTCACGAGCTTTACGAGCAGCCTCTCTGGCTCTTGCTGCATCGATAATTTTATTAGCAATAGATTTGGCAAATGTAGGATTTTCTAGCAAATAATCCGTAAATTTATTGTGCATTGCTGATTCAACTGCGGATTTTACTTCACTAGAAACTAATTTATCTTTGGTTTGACTAGAAAATTTAGGGTCAGGCACTTTGACTGAGACAATCGCTGTTAAACCTTCTCGAGCATCTTCTCCAGAAACAGCCACCTTTTCTTTTTTCATTAAGTTTTCGCTTTCCATATAGCTATTTAGACAACGAGTTAATGCTGAGCGAAAACCTGATAAATGCGTACCACCATCTTTTTGAGGAATGTTATTCGTAAAACATAACACTTTTTCGTTATAATTATCCGTCCATTGCAAAGCAACTTCAACACTAATGCCGTCATCTTGCTCATGAGTAAAATGAAAAATATCATTAAGTCCTGTTTTACCATTGTTAATATAACTAACAAATGCAGAAACACCACCTTCAAAAGCAAATTCTTGCTGTTGTCCTGTACGTTTATCTGTTAAAACAATCCGTACCCCAGAATTTAAAAATGATAGTTCTCGTAAACGCTTTTCTAAAATACTATAATCAAAAACTGTACCTGTAAAAATTTCTTTACTCGGATAAAAACGAATTTGTGTACCTGTTTTGTCACTAGGTTCAAGCTTTTCAATATCGTGAACAGGCACGCCATCTTGATAAATTTGACGGTAATGATGACCATCTCGCCAAATATCTAAAATTAACTCTTTTGATAACGCATTAACCACGGACACGCCAACACCATGTAAACCGCCCGCCACTTTGTAGGTGTTATCATCAAACTTACCACCAGCATGTAATACCGTCATAATCACTTGAGCGGCAGACACCCCTTCTTCTGGATGCACATCAACAGGAATACCTCGTCCATTATCTTTGACACTCACAGACTCATCTTCATGAATAATAATATCAATTCTATCGCAGTAATTTGCTAAGGCCTCATCAATAGAATTATCTACCACCTCAAACACCATATGATGCAATCCTGTACCATCATCAGTATCACCAATGTACATACCAGGACGGACTCGCACCGCTTCTAATCCACGCAATATTCGAATATTATTTGAATTATAGTCTTGATTTTGTGAACTATTTTGTTGTGAGATTGTTTCAGTCATACTTTATCCAGTTGCATAATAACAAACAAACTTAAACGAGAAATTTTTGGGTTTGTTGTATTTGATAGAGAATTTTATCGCTTTTATATATTTTGTATCAAAACATTACTAAATCCGCATTGGCATTACAATGAATTCATGTTGAGAAGTATCTGCTTGTTTAACCAACACAGAAGCATTCGCCTCACCCATGTAAAACACTACATCACCTTGTATTGCATTTAACACATCAAGCAAATAAACGACATTAAAAGAAATTTCTAATGGTTCACCCTGATACCGTACCAAAATTTGCTCACGAGCTTCATCTTGCTCAGAATTATTTGCTTTAATTTCCAATACAGTTTCTGAAGAAAAATCAAAAACCACGCCTTTGGATTTTTTTTCACTAATTAACACCGCAACACGGCGTAAGACATTTATCAAAGGCTCACGTTCAATATGAGCAATATTATTACCCTCTTTAGGCATTACTCGGCGATAGTCGGGAAATTTTCCATCAATCAAACGGGCAGTAAAAGATACAATAATTGGATTTTCAATATTACCTTCACTATTCATTTCACCAAATGGCAAAATTACTTGTACAAATTCCCGCCCAACATTCAAAGTAATTTCATTATCATGATTAGGCATCAAACGCTTTAACTCACCAATCAATCGCTGAAGCTCTAGCACTGCTTTTCTTGGCAAAATCGCACTTAATGTCATATCATTAGCAACAATTTCACCACGAGCTATCGCAAGACGATGCCCATCTGTAGCCACTGTTGCAAAAATATTATCTTTTACTTCAAATAACATACCTGTTAAATAATATCTCACATCTTGAATTGCCATTGCAAAATGTGTTTTATCTAACAAATCTGTCAGCATTTCACGCCCAATTTGAATGGGAGTCACTTGTTCTGGCTCACCCAACAACGGAAAATCTTGAGCTGGCAATGTACTTAATTTAAAACGACTATTACCGCTATTAATCAGACATTGATTATCTTTCACAGTTTGAATAATAATTGGCTGGTCTTCAGGCAACAGTTTAATAATATCTTTCAGCTTAATAGCCGAAACAGTCGTTTGTCCAGCAATTTGACAAGCACCTTTCGGTAAATTTAATGTTGCTTGTAACTCTACTTCTAAATCAGATGCAGTAAGTACTAATTGAGTTTCTGTTAGTACAATTTTCACATTTGCTAAAATCGCCATACTATGACGTTTATCTGCAGCTTTAAAAATTAAATTAATGGCTTGTAATAAGAGATTTCGAGAAATTGTCAATTGCATGACATTGCCCCATTTGCAAAAATACTATCAAAAAATCATTATAACTAAAAAATACCCTTCATTCTGTAGCAAAAATTATGCCTGTAACATCATATACAAAGAACGATAATCTTTATCAAATACAGGGTCAAGCATACATAACTGTTGCACTTTCTCGCAAGCGTGCATGACCGTTGTATGGTCTCGTCCACCAAATGATTGCCCAATTTCAGGATAACTGTTATTCGTTAATTCTCGAGCTAAAGACATTGCAATTTGACGAGGACGAGCAATATGCCGAGAACGTTTTTTACCTAACAAATCTTTAACCGAAATATTATAAAACTCAGCGACAACCTTCCGAATATTATCCATATTCACAGCTTGCACCCGAATAGCAATGACATCTTTTAACGCCATCTGCACCAATTCCAAATGAATTGGTTGATTTAATAAACGAGAAGTTGCCATAACCTTGTTTAACGCACCTTCCAACTCTCGAACATTAGCGATGATATGTTGAGCCATGAAAATCGCACACTCTTTGGGTAAAACAATCCCCAATGATTTGGATTTTTTTTGTAAAATTTGAATACGAGTATCAATCTCTGGTGGCTCTAAAGCAACTGATAATCCCCATGAAAAACGGGATTTAATCCGCTCATCAAATTCACTTAACGCACTTGGGTGCCTATCTGAAGCAAGAATAATTTGTTTATTATTAATAATGAATTCATTAAACAATGATAAAAATTCACTACTACTCTTTGGTTTCCCAGCGATAACATGAATATCATCAATTATCAACAAATCTGCTTTTTTAATTTTTGCTTTAAATTCATCAATCTTTTTACGTTGTATAGCACTAACCAATTGATTAACAAACTTGTCTGACGTAAAGTAATAAAAATCTTTACCCTGTTTTAACACCTCATGAGCTACTGCCTGCATCAGATGAGTTTTTCCTAACCCTGTTGCACCATACAAAAACAAAGGATTATGCTTCGTATTGCCAAAGTTTTGTGCTGTTTCTTTACACACGCTATAAGCAATTTGATTTGACTTTCCACTAACGAACTGCTCAAAAGTAAAATTGGGGTCAATGTACTTGAATGCTTGAGGTTTTTTCTTAGCTTGCTTTGCAGTTGTAGCCGTGGAAGTTGCAAATGCACTACCTGTAGATTGCCCGATTACATTTAAAATATTAGGGGCTTTATCAATACTGATTTGAACTTCTACTTGTCGTTGCTTAACGATTTTATTAACAATACTCTGAATTAATTCTAAATAATTTTTTCTTAAATAATCTGCAAAATACTCATTTGGTACAGTAATAATTAATAAATTTTCTTGTTCAATTGCAGACAATGGACGAATCCACATAGTAAAAATATTATCAGAAACCTGATATTTTAACTCCTCAAGACATTTGTTCCATAAAGAACTTACCATACTAAGTTTTCCCAAAAAAAATTATTTAAAACTAAGCTGTTATTTCAATGATTGCATAATGTAACACATTCACTCATTTTGGGGAAGTATTATTTGTGGATAAGTATGTGGAAAAACGTGTGAATAACCTGAATTTTTGAAATAATCACATTTTAACAACAGCATATTCACAGCCTTATCAACACAGTAAGTTGTTGATTTATATCAAAAAACAGTATTTATCCACAAAAAAATAAGCCCTTAATAATAATAATATATATATATTAATTTATTATTAGGGAAGCAAAATCTGTGGATAACTTAGCAAAAATAGACTGAATAAATAAATTTATAGGATAAAATATTGACTTAATCTGGAAAAATCAGGATAATAGCCAATTACCTATTTTAAATTATTTGAATAATACTGTTATTTCTTACTTTTGCATTAAATCAAGGTGAATGTTCATGAAACGTACTTTCCAACCTAGCGTGTTAAAACGCAAACGTACTCACGGTTTCCGTGCCCGTATGGCAACTAAAAACGGTCGTCAAGTTTTATCTCGTCGTCGTGCCAAAGGTCGTCATCGTTTGACTGTGTAGAAGTTATCTTCGACGAAAAAGACAAGGCGATGTAATGGTAAAAATTATATCGCTTTTTGTTTGTAGTAACAGCAAATATATCAACATTGACAATGAAAAAACAGCATTATTCATTTTGTAAACAACAACGGTTACTAGTTTCAGAAGATTTTCAACAAGTATTTAATAATTTTACTTTTAAAATTCATCAAAAAAACTTTTTATTGTTTGTAAAAATTCATTCAGATATGACATCTGCAACTTCACGTTTAGGATTAGCAATCACTAAGAGGAAAGTCAAGAGAGCAAACAAACGTAATACAATCAAAAGATTAACAAGAGAATATTTTAGATTACATCATCATGAAATAAATATTCCTGTTGATATTGTGTTAATTATCAAACATATTTCAGATGATGTATCGAATGCAGTATTTTACCAACAATTACAACAATCTTTTGTAGAAATTAATCATAAATTAAATAAATACTACCAAGCATCTGATAATCGTAATTCTAGCAATGGCTAACAAAAAATCTACGTTCAATGTTAAATTTTTATTTAATATTTGGTTAGAAAAATTATTATTAGTAATTATTTTTAGTTATCGATATGCGATTAGCCCATTAATACCTGCTCGTTGTCGATTTTATCCAACATGTTCCAGTTATGGAATAGAGGCAATTCGCCTACATGGTGGCACGAAAGGTGCATGGTTAATCGTTAAACGAATTTGTCGTTGTCACCCTTGGGGTGGTTCAGGGATAGATTTTGTTCCGTTACCATTGTATCGCTATCAGTACTATTTTGTTAAGAATTTACCATCAGGCTGGAGTGTTTTTTTATAAGTTTTTGATTTATATGGTTTTATCATACATATCTTTTTTTTTTATTTTTTAGTAAAATACCCTCTATTTTGTGAGTATTTTTCTTTTTAGCGACTGACGGTTAAAGGCAAGCGGTATTTCTTTTTGTCAATAGGTCGGGATAGGATAGCTATATGCAGAAGATTTTACGGACTTTAATTATCATTGCAATGTTAATCACAAGCTATTTGTTGATTTTGGCATGGCGTGACGATTATGCCAGTGTGAGTAATCAGACTTCAGAAACAACAGCAAGTTCGGTAAATAGCCATGATATACCTAGCACTGCTGGTCATTCCGCTGTAGGAGATATTCCCGCAGCACAATCAACTCAAGCTAACACAGTGAGTACAAGTAAGCCTGCTCCAACAAGCCAGCTTATTCACGTTTTAACAGATAAGTATGATATTAAAATTAATCCTATTGGCGGTGATGTTGTTTATGCAGCGTTACGAGAACAGGCTAATGTGTTAAATGGTAAAGACCCATTTGTATTGTTAGAGGACAATGCAAATCGTGTATATGTCGCTCAATCTGGATTAATTGGCAAAGATGGTATTGATACATTGCAAGGGCGAGCTGTTTATACAGTAGCAAGCCATCAGTATCAAATGCAATCTAATCAAACAACTTTGTCCGTGCCTTTGACCTATGAAAAAGATGGGGTAACTATTACAAAAACTTATACCTTCAAGCAAGGTCAATATCCAATTGAAATGAGTTATACCATCAATAACGCCACTGATAAGCCTTGGCAAGGTCAGATGTATACTCAACTAAAACGAGATAACAGTAAAGACCCAGGTTTGGCTGATAAGGGTGCTTTAGGCATGGCGACTTATCTTGGTGGTGCTTGGGGAACGCCTGACAATCCGTATAACAAATTAAGTTTTGGTAGTTTTGATGAAGAAAGTCTTAATAGTAGCACAAAAGAAGGTTGGGTAGCGATAGTTCAGCATTATTTTGTCTCTGCATGGATACCGCAAAATTATACGGCAAACTTTTTTAGCCGAGAAGCTGGAAAAGACCATATCATTGGTTTTACCAGTAGTCCAGTAGATGTATCTGCGAATAAGCAAGCTACTCTAACTGCGACTTTATACGCTGGACCAAAAATTCAGGCAGATTTAAAACCATTAGCGACAGGTTTAGAACAAACGGTTGATTATGGTATTTTCTGGCCTATCTCAAAATTTTTATTTTGGGTGTTAGATAGTTTATACAAAGTGATAGGTAACTGGGGTTGGTCAATCATCGCTTTGACAATTTTAGTTAAAATTGCATTATTATGGATTGCTAATAAGAGTTATTACTCAATGGCAAAAATGCGTGTCGTTGCTCCTCGCATTCAAGCTCTTAAAGACGAATATGGCGATGACCGTATGCGTATGTCGCAAGAGATGATGAAAATTTACAAAGAAGAGCAAGTTAATCCAATGGCGGGTTGTTTACCAGTATTATTACAAATGCCAATTTTCTTAGCGTTGTATTGGGTATTGGTGGAAACTGTTGAACTACGCCATGCTCCTTGGATTGGTTGGATACATGATTTATCCACAATGGACCCATATTTTATTTTGCCATTGATTATGGGTGCTGCGATGTATTTTCAGCAAATGCTAAACCCTCAGCCTCAAGACCCAATGCAAGCAAGAGTCATGCGGTTTTTACCAATCATCTTTACAGTATTTATGTTATTTTTCCCAGCAGGTTTAGTGTTATATTGGACAGTGAATAATTTATTTAGTATGGCTCAACAATATATCATTAATCGAAAAGTCGAAAACGAACAAAAGCGTAAAGATGCTGTTAAAGCCGTTGTTTAATTTAACCTAACTATAAGAAATTTATAGAAAAAGTCTTATCAAAATTGATAAGACTTATATGGTGAAATATCATCATGAATGATAAAATGATATTACAGTGTTGCTTTGTGAGTCATCATGTCAAATGTAAGTCAAAATTTTAGTTTACCAACAATTGCAGCAATTGCAACACCGATTGGACGTGGTGGCGTTGGTGTTATCCGTTTGTCAGGTAGTCAAGCTTATCAAATTGCCCAAGCTCTAACAGGCAGACAATATTTTAAACCTCGATATGCCCATTTTTGTCGCTTTTATGACAATAAAAATACGATTTTAGATGAAGGTTTAGTTTTGTATTTTCCAACCCCTCATTCATTTACGGGTGAAGATGTGATTGAGCTACAGGGGCATGGTGGCGTTGTATTACAACAACAGCTATTGGCTCGATTATTTGAATTGGGAGCAAAACAAGCGACTGCTGGTGAGTTTTCTGCCCGAGCATTTGACAATGATAAACTTGACCTTGTACAAGCTGAAGCGATTGCCGATGCGATTGATGCCACCAGTATTGCCGCGGCGAAAAGTGCCATGAGGTCTTTAGTGGGAGAGTTTTCCCAAAAAATTCATGAATTATTAGATTTATTAATTCATTTACGATTACACGTTGAAGCAACGATTGATTTTCCAGATGAAGAAGATGTTGATTTTCTAGCGGATGCACAAATTGCTCAGCAGTTACAACACATTCAAAGCAAAGTTAATGATGTGTTATCAACTGCAAAGCAAGGTCAGCTATTGCGTGATGGGGTGTCTGTCGTGATAGCTGGACGACCTAATGCAGGTAAGTCTAGTTTGTTAAATCGTTTAGCTGGACAGGATAGAGCAATTGTTACGGATATAGCAGGCACAACACGAGATATTTTACAAGAAAGTATTGTATTAAATGGTTTAACTTTAAATCTGACTGATACCGCAGGATTACGTCAAACAGATGATATTGTTGAGCAGGCAGGTATTGAGCGAGCAAAACAAGCAATTGAGCAGGCAGATTTGCTACTCATGGTGTATGATGTGACACAAGATGAACAGCCCTTAGAATTAGCAAAAAGTTTATTTGGTGAATTGCCAGCCTCAAAACATATGCTAATTATTGGTAATAAATTAGATTTAATTCATTCTTCAATAAATTTAACGAATGAATTTTTTGGCAAAACAGATAGTTATCGACCCATTTATGTGTCTTGTAAATCGGCACAAGGCATTGATGAATTAATAGAAAAAATTTGTGAAAAAGTTGGTTTTCATCCGCCAGAGAATAGTTTAATTGCTCGAACCCGACATTTAGATGCTCTACAGCGTACAGCATTGGCATTGGCAGAAGCAAGCGAGCAACTGCATACTTATCATGCAGGTGAATTGGTTGCTGAAAGTTTACGTCAAGCTCAACAAAGTTTAAATGAAATTACAGGTGAATTTACTAGCGATGATTTGCTGGGTAAAATTTTTGGTAGTTTTTGTATTGGAAAATAGATTGTAAGGAAGTTCATGCACTGTCCTTTTTGTAATGCTGAAGAAACCAAAGTGATTGATACCCGTTTAGCAGCAGGCGGGGCTCAAATTCGCCGTCGTCGCTTGTGTATTAACTGTCAGGAGCGTTTTACTACCTTTGAAATCATTGAAGCAGTGATGCCTCGAATTATTAAATCAACAGGGCGTATTGAACCATATGACAGTCAAAAACTACGCCGTTCAATACAATTACCTTTACAAAAGCGACCTGTTTCAACAGATGATATTGAAGCGATGATTAGTCGAATTGAGCAAAAATTACGACAAAAAGGAGAACGAGAGCTTGGCAGTCATGTACTTGGTGAAATTGTCATGACAGAGCTAAAACAAATCGATGATGTGGCATATGTACGTTTTGCCAGTGTTTATCGTAATTTTCAGGATATTGAAGCTTTTAAACAGGCATTATCAACCTTGTCTGATAATCAAGTTCAAGATAAATTAGAATTTAATAAAGATAATGAATAATTTATGCTAACTAATCACTATGTCATAGATAATCATCAATACTTCATGCGACGAGCCATTGAACTTGCCAAAAAGGGACAATATACTACTCGCCCAAATCCATGTGTTGGTTGTGTGCTTGTCAAGCAAGGAGAAATAATTGCAGAAGGGTTTCATTATCAAGCAGGTCAGCCTCATGCAGAGATTTTTGCATTACAACAGGCAGGCAGGCAAGCAAAAGGAGCAACAGCTTACGTCACTTTAGAACCTTGTAGTCACTATGGTAGAACGCCACCTTGTGCTGATACGTTGATTAATGCAGAAATTGCTCGGGTTGTCATTGCGGTGACTGACCCAAATCCTAAAGTAGCAGGCGGAGGCATTCACAAATTACAGCAAGCGGGTATTGAGGTGATTACTGATGTTTGTCATGATGAAGCCTATCAGCTTAATCGAGGTTTTTTTCGTACAATGTCAGGTGGTTTGCCTTATGTCCGATTAAAAATTGCTTGTAGCCTTGATGGTAAAATTGCGATGGCAAATGGGCAGTCAAAATGGATAACATCAGAACAAGCCCGTCAAGACGTACAACATTTGCGAGCTATCTCAGGAGCGATTATTACAGGAAGTGAAACAGTTCTTAAAGATAATCCTGCATTAAATGTCAGAAGCCAAGCCTTAAATGTTTCCCTTAGTGACATACCTCAGCCACTATTGACAATCTTGGACAGACGTAAACGTTTATCAACAAATGATACATGGTATCAACAGCAACAAGCACAACGCCCAATCTTATTGATACAAGATAATTCAGTAAAGCTTGCACAAATTTTGCAACAGCTTAGTAGTGAATATCAAATTCATGATGTATTAATCGAAGCAGGAGCGACTTTAAGTAGTGCATTTTTACAAGAAAAATTGGTTGATGAGCTGATTGTTTATCAAGCCCCTTGTTTCTTGGGACGAACCGCTCAGTCAATGATAAATTTTGAATTTTCACATATTACTGAACAGCTTAGTATGCGATTGGTTTCACATGAAAACATAGGAAAAGATTTAAAATTAATCTTTACATTTAATTAGTTTAACTAAATAATCACCATCATTTTTACATTCTACAGTATGGTATATTTCATACTTTCAGTATTTTTTATCAAAAAGTTATCCACAAATCTAAATAGCTAGTAGAAACTATTATACATTTTCTGCAATATGTTGTGGATAAAACTGCCATATCAAACATCAGCAATAAAATATTTTAACGCTTTCACAAAAAATCATTGAAAATAAAGATGTTTCACGTGAAACATATGTTTTTCTATTTTTTTATCTTACAAAACTAATTTGTGGATAACTAAAAACATATTACCAATATAAAACTATACATGGTAAATTATCCACAATTAAAAATCAGCAAAAATATCATAGAAAATATGCAAAAACGGCATAAAGTAGCAATGATTTTTATTAAATATAATTTAAAAATATATATTTTTAGCAGTTATTTCTTTTGTTATGACAAAATTGCTACAATACAATCATTATTCATTCATTAAGGAATATTTATGTTTACAGGTATTATTGAAGCAACAGGCACTATTAAAAATTTACAGCGTATACAAGGCGATATTCGTTTAACAATACAATCAAATCAATTGGATTTTTCAGATGTGAAATTGGGTGATTCAATTGCTTGTAATGGCATTTGTTTGACAGTGGTAGATTTTGGTAAAGATTGGTATGTCGTTGATGTTTCATGTGAAACATTACGCAAAACGACAATGCAACATTGGCAAATTGGCGATACGGTTAATTTAGAAAAAGCCATGTTGCCAACAACACGGTTTGGCGGACATATTGTTGCAGGTCATGTTGATACGGTAGCGACGATTAGTTTAATGCGTCAAGATTTTCGCTCAATTTATATTGAGGTGACATTGCCAATTGATTTTGCAAGATATGTTGCGACTAAAGGTTCAATTACGATTGATGGCATTAGCTTAACAACAAATGAAGTAAAAGATAATATTGTGTGTCTGAATATTATTCCACATACTGCCCATATCACTAATATTGTAAAACATTGGCAAGTCGGTAGTTTGGTCAATATTGAGGTCGATGTGTTGGCTCGTTATTTGGAACGGTTATTGCACTACCCAAACCAAGCAAGTATCAATACATCTGGTATTACTGCAGAGTTTTTGGCTGAAAATGGTTTTAGCTAAACTAATAATAAAATTAAGTTTTTCCCAATCATCACAAGAAAGTTACCATTTGTCGGATTTGCGTCGTTTATCTATCACGTTTGTTGTAATATCGTTAATATACTAAACTTGAATTTAAGTTTTAGTAAATTAAAGAGGAGGAAAACAGTGTTGATAAATCGTGCAAATCTTGACAAAAAGCGTGGGATTTTTTCTAAAAATCCATTAATTATCAGTATTCTAATGGCTGTTAGTTTGTTTTTGACGGCGTGTGGTGGGGGTGATGGAGCGAGTGCGTCATTTGCAAGTGTTGATACAACTGTGGAAAATGATAGTACTGTAAAAAATCTTGAGCAAAATACAACGACTGATAATTCAACAACTAATAATACCAATGTTGATAGTGGTAATGTAATTTATAATACTAAAACCGAAGCTGTTGCTAATTCAGTTGATGTACAAAGTGTTTATTATTTATTAAACAGCCATCGTGAACAATGCGGTTTTGGAAAACTTTATCAAAATCAACAGCTAACAACGATTGCTGAAAATCATAATCGTTATTTAGGTTATGTTAATCAACAAACAGGACAGCCTTATTTATCACATTCAGAAACAGATATTAGTAATCCTTATTATAGTGGGGCAACTATTGCCAGCCGTGCCAAGACCAGTACGCTTGGTTCAAAGGCAACTAGTGTTTATTATCCAACCAATGTGATTGGTGAGAATTTATCAGCTTCTTTATTAACAACAACTCGCAGTGATTATGTTATTAATCATGCCACGACTAATAATAATATGTTATTAGGATTGTTGGCGGCTCCTTATCATTTAAAATCATTGGTTAGCCCAATGTTTAATGAGGTGGGGCTGAGTGCAGAACAGTTAAAATGGAATGCGAACACAACATATTATTATGCAAATTATTTGGCGATTGTTTCGGCAAGACCAACTAGTTCAAGCATACCTAGTGTTCATCAGGTATTAAGTTATCCTTGTCAAGGCACAACAAATACGGCATATGAATTAAAACATGAAGAGCCAAATCCATTTGGTAATAGTCGTGATTTAAAAACCAATCCAATTGGCCAGCCTGTGTATGTACTTGCTCCAACAGGTAAAGTTATTAAACAAGCCACGATTGATATTAAACAAAATAACGTGAGTATTGGCTATATTCATACATTGACTGCTCAAAATGACCCTAATAAACAATTAGCAGATAATGAAGTTATTTTTATGCCTGATATGCCTCTACAGCCTGCCAGCGAATATACCGTAAATTATACATTGATTTATACAACCAATGAAATGGTACAAAATAGCTTTAGCTTTACCACCAAAGCAAAAAATTAAGCTTAGTTGAAGATTATACATAGTCATCTTATAATGATAAAAATTTTCATGAAAATCCACGAATAAGATGACTATGCCAACTCCTCCACTACGAGTAATTTTTGCAGGTACGCCTCAATTTGCTAGTGCAAGCTTACAGGCGTTAATCGACCAACAAACCGCATTAAATATCCAAATTGTAGCTGTTTATACTCAGCCAGACCGTAAGGCAGGGCGAGGGCAAAAAATGACTGCATCCGCTGTCAAACAACTTGCCTTACAACATCAAATTCCTGTCGAGCAACCAGAAACATTTAGATTATCTACAGAAGCAGGGAAGGTTTCACGTGAAACATTAACAGCGTATCAGCCTGATGTGATGATTGTCTGTGCTTATGGGTTAATTTTGCCTTTAGGCGTACTCAATATACCAAAATTTGGTTGTTTAAATATTCATGCCTCTTTATTACCACGTTGGCGAGGAGCAGGACCAATTCAACGAGCAATTTTGGCAGGTGATAGTGAAACAGGTATCACTATTATGCAAATGGCACAGGGGCTAGATACGGGTGATATGTTGTATAAAATTGCTTGTCCAATCTGTGACACAGACACAACACAAACTTTACATGATAAACTTGCAGAGTTGGGTGGGCAAGCGATTGTAACAGTGATGCAAAATTTAGCCAATTATCAACAATCAGCAATTGTACAAGATGAAGATTTTGTGACTTATGCACAAAAAATTACTACTGCTGAAGGGCAAATTGATTGGCATCAACCAGCTCAATACATTCAACGGCAAATCCGAGCATTAAACAGTTTTACTTATATCAATGATGAACGTATCAAAATTTTAGCCTGTTTACCAATTAAGCCCAATCAAACAACTAAACAACCAGCAGGTACAATCGTTAGTGTTGGTAGAAACGCCATTTTAGTCGCATGTGGATTAAATGAACAAGGTGTACAGCATTTAATCAATCTAACCCAAATGCAATGGGCAGGCGGAAAGCCATTAAGTGCAGAACAGATTGCCAATGGAGATAAGCTACATGATGGGGATAAATTTTTATGAATTTGTCCAGCCGAGCAAAAGTTATTCAGACACTAGAACAAATTTTACAAGGACAATCACTTGCTAATTTATTAGAACCATTGCTTGCCAGCACACCTGCCCAAGACAAAGGGTTTGTCCATGAATTGTTATTAGGAACATTACGTCAATGGTACGCCTTACAACGTATTAGCGAAAGTTTAGTAGACAGAGAAATTACGGATGTTACTATACAGGCTGGCTTAAATGTTGGTTTATATCAACTGTTATATATGGATATGCCAGATTATGCTTCGATTGGTGAAACAGTAGAAGCGGTAAAACAGCTAGATAAAGGCTATGGGGCAGGTTTAGTCAATGCGATTTTACGCAAAGTACAAAAAAATCATCTAAAATATCAAAAAAAAGTTGAAAAAAATCATAGTTTAGCAAATTGGCTGGCAAAACAATTAAAACAAGATTGGACGGAGTATTATATAGAACTGGGGCAAATGCTTCGTAAGCCTGCACCAATTTTTTTACGAGTTAATCATAAATTTTGTAATGTGGAAGAATATTCAACATTATTACAACAACAGCAAATTTTGCATGATATTGTGCCATTAGGCATTGATGATGCTAAAACAATTCGTTTATTAAATCATGTCAAAATTCAAGATTTACCTAACTTTACTGAAGGCTGGTGTAGTGTTCAAGATAGCCATGCTCAATTATCTGCCCATATTTTACAACAAGTAATCAAAAATACTGGTGAACAAATAATCTTAGATGCCTGTTCTGCGCCAGGCGGGAAAACCGCTCATATTTTAGAAATGTTCCACGTGAAACATCTGATTGCGTTAGACAATGATGCAAGACGTTTACAACGAGTTCAGGATAATTTACAACGACTACAGTTATTAACGGATAACGTGTCTATTATTTGTGCAGATGCAACGACCTATCAAGCATCAACGCCGTTTGATGTGATTTTATTAGATGCTCCTTGTACGGCAACAGGTGTCATTCGCCGTCATCCTGATATTAGCTTATTAAGACAAGCTAATGATGTGAAGCAAACAGTTGAACTGCAAGCAAAAATTTTATCTAATCTTTGGCGACAACTTGCCCCTAATGGTTATTTACTATATGTCACTTGTTCATTATTGAAAGCAGAAAATGAACAGCAAATTTATCAATTTCTTAAAAATACTCCCGAAGCCATTACAATTGACTTTCAATTGAATTGCCCTTATCAAATTCAACGGGATATTGGTTGGCAATGTTTACCGTTAGCTGAACAGGCTGGTGATGGCTTTTATTATGTATTATTACAGAAACAAACAGCCTAATCAGCAAAAAATCTGATTGTATGTTAAAATTTTCCGACACAACTTACATGGAAACAAATGATGAAATATATTAGCACTCGTGGTCAAACGGCACCTATGCAATTTAGCGATGTTTTATTGATGGGACTTGCCCCAGATGGCGGTTTGATGTTACCTGAAACTTATCCACAAATTGATGCTGAAACATTAGCACAATGGCGAAATTTAAGCTATGATGAATTAGCTTTAGCAATTATGCAATTGTTTATTACAGATATTCCAACAGCAGATTTGCAAGATATTATTCAACGTACCTATAATGCCGAAAATTTTGCAACCACAGAAATTACCCCAGTGCGTACTTTACATGATGGTATCAAAATCCTAGCATTATCCAATGGCGTAACGTTAGCATTTAAAGATATGGCAATGCAGTTTTTAGGTAATGCGTTTGAATATGTATTAAAACAAAAAAATCAACGACTTACCATTATTGGAGCAACCAGTGGCGATACGGGTAGTGCTGCTGAATATGCCTTACGAGGTAAAGATAATATTGAAGTTTTCATGATGTCGCCATATGGCAAAATGAGTGAATTTCAACGAGCCCAAATGTACAGTTTAACTGATGCCAACATTCATAATATTGCTATTAAAGGTATGTTTGACGACTGTCAAGATATTGTTAAATCACTACAACAAGATAGTGAATTTAAGGCAAAATACAACTTAAGCACGGTTAATTCGATTAACTGGGGACGGATTTTGGCTCAAATCGTCTATTATTTTAAAGGATATTTTAACGCAACTAATAATAATAGTGAAAAAGTCAGTTTTTGTGTGCCATCGGGCAATTTTGGTAATATTTGTGCAGGACACATTGCCAAAGAAATGGGCTTACCGATTGACCGTCTTATCGTTGCGACCAATGAAAATGATGTGTTAAACGACTTTTTCCAAACAGGTAAATATCGCCCTCGCACCGCTGAAAATACTTATGTTACATCAAGTCCATCAATGGATATTTCTAAAGCTTCAAACTTTGAGCGATTTATCTATCTATTACTTGATAAAGATAGCGAAAAAGTTAATCAATTGTGGCAAGATGTGAATAGTGGCAAAGGCTTTGATTTATCTGAATTATTAAGCGATATTCAAAACAAATTTGGCTTTGCATCAGGTAAATCTACCCACGCCGACCGTTTAGCTACTATTAAAGATGTCTATCAAAATGATAAACAACTAATTGACCCACATACCGCCGATGGGATAAAAGTCGCTCGTGACATTCGTAAAGCCCATGAAATCATTGTCTGTGCAGAAACAGCACTACCAGCCAAATTTGCTGAAACGATTTTTGAAGCAATTGGTGATGTAGCAATTCCTCGTCCCGCTCATACCGAAAATATTGAAGATTTACCTCAACAAGTCATAGTTTTGGACAAAAATGCTGATTTAGTTAGAGAACAAATTGAAAAGTTTGTTAAATTATAACGATTAGATGTATTTTAATCGTTTTAAAAAGACCTTAATTTTTATCGATTAAATCTTTAAAGCCACTTAAGGTCTTTTTTTATTTCTTATCAATGAAAAAAACCCCAAACGGGGGAGTTTGGGGTAAAAAGGAGAAAAGACTTATCAGATAATGGTGGCGTGAGGCAGGATCGAACTGCCGACACAAGGATTTTCAGTCCTTTGCTCTACCGACTGAGCTATCGCGCCATTTATCTGGTGCGACTATTAAACTAAAAAATACACACCAAGTCAAGTTTTTTTTTAATTTTTTAGCAAAATTATGAAAATCTTAATCTATGGGCGATAATTCGTACATTGCTAATATCCGCCGAATTGCTCCGCAACCACCTATAAACTGTTGAATATCATGACTTTGTTCAATTTCTGTTACTTGTTTAATAAATTTTTGAGCAATCCCTCGTCCACGATTTGCAGGGTGCAAAATAATGTATTGTAAACGTCTGCTATTGGCTTGCCCGTCATCAAAACAACCAACAGCACAAATAGGCTTATCATTAAATATACCTAAATAAAGCTTTGTGTTTTGTTGAAATGATTGTTCAAAAAATGCAATGGCTTCAGCACCTGATGAAAATTCGTGAGTATGGTCATACAGTTGCTCAACTCGTTGTTTTAATTTAGGGTTATCATTAAAGCTGTTAATGCTTATGGTTTCAAGTGGCATGATATCCTCGCTATGTAGGGTCGATTTTGATAATTTTATTATATAGAATTTATTGATAAAAAACCGTAAGTTTTGTTTATGGGTGAAATTTATGGTTGGCTTTGTTATGATAGGCATATTTTTTGGCTTTTGAGTTAATTTTTATGAATACTAACAATGTTGTTGCCCGTACTGCTTTTGTGACTCGAAATACAGCAGAAACACAAATTAGCGTTTCAATTAATCTTGATGGTACTGGGCAGGGGGTTTTAGATACAGGCGTACCGTTTTTAAACCATATGCTTGACCAAATTAAACGTCATGGTTTGATTGATTTGGATATTAAATGTGTTGGTGATACGCATATTGATGACCATCACAGTGTTGAAGATGTGGGGATTACATTTGGACAGGCGTTTGCTCAGGCAATAGGCGATAAAAAAGGTATCCGCCGTTATGGACATTTTTATGCACCACTTGATGAGGCTTTGTCTAGGGCAGTGGTTGATATTTCAGGACGTCCTAGTTTACATATGGATATTCCGTTTACTCGTTCACATGTTGGCACTTTTGATGTTGATTTATTTAGTGAATTTTTTTATGGTTTTGTCAATCATGCGATGATAACGTTACATTTGGATAATTTAAAAGGTAAAAATAGCCATCATCAAATTGAAAGTGCATTTAAAGCGTTTGCTCGTGCCTTGCGTATGGCGGTGGAATATGATGAGAGAGCGTTAAATAGATTACCTTCGACCAAAGAGGCATTATAATGACAAAAATTGCGGTTTTAGATTATGGCATGGGTAACTTGCATTCAGTTGCTAAAGCTTTGACAAAAGTTGGGGCTGATGTGATAGTGACGCATGATACTCAGAAAATTGCATCAGCCGATAAAATTTTATTTCCAGGTGTTGGGGCGATGCGAGATTGTATGCAAGGTATGCAACAAGCTGGTATTGATACGGTGGTGAAACAGGCGGTATTTAACAAGCCTATTATGGCAATTTGTGTGGGTATGCAGGCGTTATTTGAGTCTTCTGCAGAAAATGGCGGGGTTGATTGTTTAGGTGTTTTAGCGGGGCAGGTCAAACGTTTTTCAGAAGATTGGCAAGATAGTAAAGGTGAAACCATTAAAATCCCACATATGGGCTGGAATACTATCCATTTAAATTCACACCCATTATGGCACAATATTGATAATCATAGTTATTTTTACTTTGTACATAGTTTTTATTGTGAACCTACAGATAGTCATATTGTCTCTGCAACATGTGATTATGGTATCAACTTTTGTGCAAGTATTATTCAAGATAATTTATTTGCAACGCAGTTCCACCCTGAAAAAAGTCATACGGCAGGATTGCAGTTGTTAAAAAATTTTGTTGATTGGCAGATTTAATGTAATAAAAAATAAGCTGGGATATTCCCAGCTTATGATGAAATAGATAGTTTTATTGAATTTAATGTTTATAAACAGCGACAGCCACTTCCACACGGCGGTTAGGTTGTAAACAATCAATTAATTGATTACGTGGTAAATTATCTGCACATTGTTTAACTGGTGAGCCTTCACCTGCACCAGATGCAATCATCGTTGAGGCATCAATGCCTTGTGCAATGAGGTATTGACGAACAGTTTGGGCGCGTAATTGTGATAAGTTTAGGTTATACATATCTTCACCTAAGTAGTCAGTATGACCTGTAATCATCACTCGGATTTCGCCTTGTTCTTGGTAATTTTTTAGTTTTTCTGCCAATTCGTCAAGTTCAAGTTTACCTGCTTGTTTCATGTCTTCAAGTTGCCATTTATCAAAGGCAAACAAGGCATCTGCAGATAAATTAATTTTTTCATGAATAGCTGGAGCTGGCGTAACTACTGGTTGTGTTATTACGGCTGGTTCAGCAGGAGCATGAATAACCATTGGTGTTTGGGTTGGTGACTGGGCGTATTTTGCACAGTCTTCGGGTAACCAGTAAAACTCTTGACCACGATAATTTTTATCAAAAATAACTTTGTATTGACAGATTTTGATGCTGTTATCTTCTTGGTAAAATTTAAAGATGTAATCCCACTCGTGAGCTTTTTGTCTTTCGCTAAAGTGCGGACGACCCACTAATTGATATAAGTCATCTTTTGTGACACCTGCTTTGATTTTACTTAAGTTTTCGGTATTAGGGAAAATACCCTCTTTTTGCCATGCTTTTTTGATTTCTGGAAATACAAGGTCAGAGGCTTTAACTTTACCATCAGCCGTAATATTACGACTGACGGTGTTGGTACATGCTGTTAAAGCAATGCTACTTGCAATGATGCTAAATGTAAGTAGTTTTGTATAGTTCATTATTTTATCCTTTGCGTTGCTAATTTAATTACCAGTGGAAACCTGCACCAACTGAGCCACCTGCGTTACCTTGGCTGTCGGCTGTACCACTCACTTTAATCACCCAACGACCATTGTCTGATAGTTTTGAGATACCTACCGCAACTGCTCCTTGTCCGTTGTATGATGCCATACCACCCGAAACCATGCTCTTACCTGGTAAATAAGCTTGTGGTAAGGCTGCAGTTGCCATTGCTGCTGAGATACCTGCATTGGCATTGTTTTCCATATCACCTAGTCTATAGCCAAGCTGATTAACGGCATTGTCAAGTTTATTTTCTAATCCCGCTAATTGGCTAACGTTTACAGCATCAGTCGCTTGTGAACCTGCCGCTACGTTATGGATAGTTACAGGGGCAGTCGAGTCTGCACCAACTAAGGTAATATCATTGCTGACAGTACCGCCATTTGCTGTGGTAGGTGTGTTAGCGTCTGAATATTGTACTGGGCTAGCGTTAGCAACAGCTTTTAACTGAGCAACGTTCACTGCATCGCTATCTGCTGAACCTGCCGCAACATTAGTAATTTGACGAGTTGCTCCTTCTTTTCCAACAGATACCGCACCTGCACTATTCGTTGCGGTAGCAATGATAGCTTGTTTGTCAGCATCTGTTGCATTTGATAATGCGTATACTTGGTTTTGGGTTGGGTCAGCAGTAGTACTACTTGTTGTCACAGTCGCTCCTAAACCTGCACGGTTTGCAACTGAGTTTTCACCTAAGGCAACACCACTTGCAACTGTGACAGAGCTATTATGACCTAAAGCAACTGCCCCACTGGTGTTTTGTCCAATAGTTACATTATTACCAACAACCATCACATTGTCAGATTGAACAGAGTTTTTACTACCCAATACTACGCTGTTATTGGCACTGCCCGCAACAGTAATTACTTCAGAACTGTTAATAACGCCATTTATATCACGGACTGCTGTACCACCTAATGAGTTTTGCGAACCAAGTACAACGCTGTTATTTGCAGTATTACTTATAGCGTTATCATTACCCATTGCGTAACTGCCTGTACCATCAACGATACTTGGGTCACCAAACGCACCAGCATTAGCACCACGTACCACGTTGCCTGTACCCACTGCAACTGAGTTTTTACCTAAGGCTTGAGCTCCTTTACCCATCGCAGTTGCATTTTCACCTGTGGCTTGGGCTTGATAACCCACAGCTGAAGCATAAGCACCTGATGCACTAGAGTCTACACTGTTTTGTGATTGCTCTTCTGGGGTTACAACACCATCATTAACGTGGAAGAATTTAATCCCTTGCTCGTTCATATGGTTGATGGCTTTGACCACGTCATTTTGAACGTATTCGGTTTGTCCTGATACGTTATAGGTGGTTAATATTGGGTTACCATCTTTATCAACCAAGACTTTTTCAGTGGTTACAGTTACTGTTGAACCATCTGCTTTGGTGATTTCTTTGGTTACGGTATCAGTTGTGGTTGAGTTATCCACACCCAAAATGTTGTTAGTAATGTTGGTAATATTAGTTACGTTATTTTGAACTGTTGCTAAATCACCAATCGTTGCAGCATTACTACGTTCTGGGGCAGAGCTATCCGCTTTAATCTGTTCCAATGTTTTACCATTCAAGCCACTGGCTAAGCCTGTGATTTGTTTGTTGCCCATATCGATACCAGCATTGCTGACAGTTACGCCACCGACATTTGCTGTGTCTGCTTTAACGTCTTTAACAGTGATATTATCATTTAAGCTAACATTAATACCATCAGTGGTTGCCGTTGTAGTGATGTTTTTGTCACCTGTGATTGCAACGCTATCACCAAGTTTTTTCACAGCTGTTGAGCTTGTGTCTGCGGTAAAGGTTAAGCCTTTATTATCAACTGTATTTTTCGCATCTACACCTTTGGCGATGTCTGCTTTAGTGCTATCTGCTAAATCAACTTGGTAGTCTGTGTTATTGCCGTTAGTGGTTGGGTTCACGGTAATAGCAGAGCTTCCTGCAGTAACACTAGCGGTTTTCATGCTGTCTTGTACTGCTTTTAATTGGCTAACATTGACTGCGTCATTAGCATTTACACCATTTGCTACATTTGAGATAACTTTATTACCTGCATTGATACCATCAGTGGTTACTTTGACATCACCTGCGGTTAAACCTGTGTCAGTTAAGGCAACTTTATCACCCACAGTCACACCTGCATTATTCACAGTGGTATTACCCGCTTTAACACTGGTGACATCTAAGTCATCAGCTGTTGCTACAGTGATATTTGCACCTTCATTGGTAACTTTAATATTTTTACCATTGATAAAGTTTACTGTATCGGTTGGTTTAATGTTGGTTTTTGCTCCACCGTTGGTTTGGACATTCCAGCCTGCATTTGCGGTGTTGTTAATGGCTTGGATTGCATCGTTGATGTTACCCTTACCCGTACCACCAATATTGTTATTGGTGTAAGTACCTGTCACAGGGTCATAAATGGTATTACCACCAATGATGTTTTTCACGCCTTCGCCTTGAGCAAATAACTGACTACCATTGATGGCATCTTTAGAAGTTAATGTAACATCGCCATTAGCTACATTGGTGATTTTCTTATCATTAGCATTTAAACCAGCATCAGAAATATAAGTGTTACCACCAACATTTACGCCTTTATTATCTAATACCACTGCATTAGTACCAGTACCAGCCGTTACGCTGTTAAAGCTCACATCATCAGCGGTCGCAACAGTGTAAGTTTTGCTTCCATCAGCATTGGTTTGTTCTGCAACTGTAACGTTTTTACCGTTAGCCACTTTAGTGGTGGCAGCAGCTTGAGCTTTATCTAATTGACCTTTATTTACTGCATCAGTGGCATCTGTACCCTCTGCTACATT
>JBHAEG010000071.1:0-23657 GCA_041855445.1 Moraxellaceae bacterium | reverse complement strand
GCAAAATAAGTGGCTTGTTTATTATTGGGCTTTAATTCAATGATGTGTCCACGGATATTTTTCATGTTGCCATTATAACAGGAGTTATATGTGTAAATCTCTACTTATTTTAGTAAGAAATGAGTAGATTTAGTTAGATTTAAAGAGCAGTTAGTAACCCTAAAAATTACTTTGCCCTACAAACTCAATTATTCTAATTATAATTAAAAATATGTTTATCAATAAAATTAACAACCTGCAAAAAACGTTGATGATAATCAGTACAATTCACCATAAATAGTTGAATATGATGACGAGAAAATAAACGTAATAATCGCTGTTCAAAACGTTTTCTATCTTTATCACTACCTAACGAACGTAACCCATCATCAATCCATGGCGTATTATTACTTAACATAATCGTATAATCTAAATGAAACTCATTAATACACGCCGTTAAAAAAGGATGTTTTTTACCCTCATATTCCTCACAAAATGCTTGCGTTGTCACAAAATCTGTATCTACAATCACCAATGGTGCAGACGCACACTGACGAGCCTGTCGAATTGCCTGTATATGATTGATTGCCATTAATGGATAATCATCATATTGCATACTTAACTCTCGACCGCCCAAATCCGTTTCAACAAATACCCTCCCCATTTCTAACGCATAACTTGCTCCATAATAATTTGCTAACTTATGCACCAATGTCGTTTTTCCTGAACTTTCTCCACCCACAATCGCCACCGTTTTAATATAATCACTACGAGCTTTTGGGTGAATTGCCTGCCAAAACTCAGCGGGATTTTGCTGAATTAATGAACTATGATATTGTTTTTGCACAGGCGTTGTTACCACAGGTAACATTAATTCTAATTTTGCCAATGGATGTTCTTCATCAATAAACAACACCAAAGGTTGATTTATTTCTGGTAATTTTTCTAATATTCGCTCTAAATAAAAATTCACCTTATCAATTTGTAAAAAACGATGGTCAGCATCACGAGCAGGAATAACCATTTCAGGAAATAAATGTACATGAATAAATGGCAAATGAGCAAACGCCTGAGTTATCCACCTTGCTTTATCCTTTAAACTGATTGAAAAATTCGGATTTGGCTGTGGGTGTGGGGTAATCACAATATGCAAATCTGTCACCTGCCCAGATGCGTGTAAAATACTACTCACATGACCCAAATGCAATGGCTCAAAATGCCCAATCATCAATCCTGAACGCCCCATTGCCATTCTCCTATACATTAGCTTATTAACACAATCATAATCATCAATAATAACAAAGACAATAGATTTTCAAACAAAATAAAAGTAACCTACAACAATAAACCGTCAAGGGGATATTAATTTTTATCACAAATACCCCTAAAAAAACTAATAATTCTCAATATTTCAATATAGAGTGAAAAAATACCGTAACGATAATTACTAAAGCCAAACAAGAAAACTCACACAAAAGATTAAAAAATGATTATAATTATCAGGACTTAAACAATTAGGGTTCATAAAAATATGGCTCAAAAACTGATGAAACTCCATCGCTCTAGACAACATCGTATGATAGCAGGTGTTATGGGAGGTATTGCGGAGTATTTAGGTTGGAGTCCAAATATTACACGTCTAGCCTTTATTGTTTTATCAAGTGCAAGTGTTGCTGTGCCTGGTATTTTAATTTACGCCATATTATGGGTCATTATGCCCAATGCAACCGCAAACTCTTATCAAAACTATTAATTTTATAACTAAAAACGCTCTATATTCCGTTTTCCTCCTGCCCAGATGCCAACTCATCTGGGTATTTTTTTATCGAAAATTCATCGATTTTGCTAAAAAATTCTGTTACTCTAGTTTTTAATCCCTAAACTTAAGGATAATCTATGTTTCAATTAACATTAAATGGCGAAATCATTCAAACTGATAAAAAAATCTTATTAGATTTACTTAATGATTTGCAACTTAGCAAAGGACGATTTGCCGTAGAAATTAACGGCTCACTTGTCCCAAAAAGCAAACTAGCAGAATACCCCTTAGAAAATAATTTAGCGATAGAAGTCGTACAAGCGGTCGGCGGTGGCTAAATAATTAGCTTAACTAAAACCGCTGTTTTCTTTGAGTTGATGAGCCAATATTCATCGCTTCACGGTACTTCGTCACTGTTCGGCGGGCAATATCAATGCCTTCTGCTTTTAATTTATCCATAATCGCATTATCTGATAATGGTTTTTTTGGATTTTCTTCAGCTATCATTTGCTTTATCATGGCACTGATAGCCGTTGAAGAAACACCATCACCATCGCTACCACTCACTTGACTTGAAAAGAAATATTTTAAACTAAACAATCCTTTAGATGTCAAAATTGTTTTACTAGTAGTAATCCGAGAGACAGTTGATTCATGTAATCCTACTTCATCAGCAACATCTTTTAAAATCATTGGTTGCATTGCTGTTACGCCATGTTCAAAAAATCCTTGCTGACGCTTCACAATACAGGTTGCCACTTTTAATAAATTCTGATTTCTCTCTTCAATACTACGAATAAATAATCGAGCATCAGACAATTGTTCTTTTAAATATAATCCTTGTTCGCTGTTGTCATGTCGATTAATCAAATTCACATAATCTTGATTAATCTTGAGTCTTGGTAGTGTTTCAGGATTAAGACGTACTTGCCAGCCCGTTTTAGTTTGGCTCACTAAAACATCAGGAATATCATAGCTTTCTGGAGCAAAATCAAATTGTGCCTGTTGTTGTTGATAGCTTAATGCAGGATTAGGATTTAATGTACGCAATAATGCTAAACTTGGCTGAATATCTTCTAATGATAAATCTGTTTCTTTTAGTAACGCATTGATATTATTATTAATAAAATACTCTGTATGGGCAAGTAATTTTTTTGCCTGAGTCAAATAAGGGGTATCTTTGGGTAATTTATTCAATTGTAATAATAAACATTCTGCCAAATTTCTTGCCCCAACACCCAGCGGTTCACAACTTTGGATATGCTTAATGACAACCTCTATATCATCAGGAGAAAGCTCTACTTCTTCAACTTGATAAAATGCCAACATCATATCTAAACTATGAAATAATTCATCTGTTGATAGATGGATAAATCCTTTATCGTCCATGCTATCAATTAAATATTCCGCCATCATTTTTTCAATATCAGATAAATGTTTAAAATTTAATTGCCAACGAATATGGTCTTGAATATTCCCCTGCGTACTAAATTTAAAATCATCATCAAGTTCATTCACATCTGGCTGAGACAATCCTGTTGGTTCATGTGTATAAATCTCGTCCCATTGTGTATCGACTGTCATTTCTAACTGATTTGTTGATAAATATTCAGCAATATCAACCCCATCACTGCCATATTCATAATATTCATTATCATCATCAAATTCTTTATCTGTACGAATACTATCACTATAAGACAATGGATTATCATCAGATTTTATAATTTCCAAATTATCATCTGTCCAGTTATCTTCACGCTCTAACAAAGGATTACTATCAAGTTTTAATTGGACTTCCTGTTCAAGCTCAAGGCTGGACAATTGCAATAGACGGATTGCCTGTTGCATTTGTGGAGTAAGTGTAACCCCCGTTGTCAGTTTTGCTCCTAAGCCCATTTTCATGGTGATTTTCTCTTATTTTGCTAAATTTCATTAATACAATTATTGTACCATTTTTTATGGCAGTACACAGTATATAATATAGTTTTAGTAACATTTCATAGTTATATTGTTAATATTTCTTTTTTCTTTGTTACAATAATAATTTTATTTTGAATTTCAATATAGTTATAATCAATTATTATTTGCCACAATCTCTATGCTATAATCACCGCAAATAAATATATGTCAATGACAATTTTTTATTTAATTATATATTTTAACTAACAAATTTTTTAATAATATGACAATTTATTGTTTTTGAGGTGGTTTTGATTAATTTATCTTGATAGATTATAGTAAAAAATTAATTGAGTGAATAATTGAGGACAAATTATTTATGTTAAAATCATTATTATTAATCATATCAGCTTTTATCAGCTTTTGTTTATCAATAAATACAACAATTGCTCAAGATTTTTATTTTCAACAAAAATATGTTGGTATTAATAACGATATTTTCAATAATTGTGGGAAAATATGTCCAGAATTAGAATATCAACTGGTTGATACAGGATATTCTTGGATTGACGCAACAATTAATAAAGCCGTTGTTTCTCATTTTATAAACATTGATGAAAATGACAATAGCAATATGGCACAAAAATGGCAACAGTTTACTCAGACAGCAACCCCAACAGATAGCCAATATGCTGAACAATTAACCAAAGGGTTACAAAAACTCATTACAGAGAATAAAGAACTCATGGAAATGACAGATGACAGAAATACACCTTTAATAGCTATTAGTGTTGAACCTAAATACATTGGTCACAAATCCAATATTGAAATGATTGATATTTCAGGTTTTTCATACATGGGTGGAGCTCATGGTATCAGTTACGTTAATCATTTTGCATTTGATATGAAAAATAAACAGTTGCTTACACTTGATGATATTTTATTACCCAATAAAAAATCTGCATTAGAAAATATTGTTAAACAATCATTTAAAACATGGTTAATTAATGCTGAAACTAATCCAGAAGAGCATTTGCAAAGTTGGGAATTTCATTTAACAGATAATTTTACTTTTACTAAAGAAGGAGTTCAGTTTTTATATCAACCTTATGAAATTACCCCCTATGCGATGGGTATGCCTGAATTAGTCATTCCCTATCAACAGCTAAAAGGTATTATAAAACCTGAATATTTGTAGTAATTCAAGGAATATTAAAGATGTACCCCATGATTGATACTCATACCCATTTTGATGTTGATTGTTTTGACCATGACCGTGAAAAACAATCTATTTTAGCGTATCAATCAGGAGTCTATCATATTGTTTTAGTTGGATTTTTAGCAAAGCACTTCCGACAAATGGTAAATATAAATCGACAAATGGTTGAATTTACCAAAAAAAGTTTGTTTGTGCCAAAAACTCATCTTTCGTTTGGTTTACATCCATTCTATATTACTGAGCATAGTTTTCAAGATTTAGCTATTCTTGAAAATTTTATTAAAGAAAATCAATTAGTTGCAATTGGAGAGATTGGACTAGATACTTTTACTGAAGAAATGAAATTTGTTGATAATTATCGTAAGCAACAAAACTTTTTTATTGAACAACTTAATCTTGCAAAAAATTACAATTTGCCTGTATTGTTACATGTTCGTAAATCACATGCTGATGTCATTAAAATCCTAAAAAATCAAAAGTTTACTCTTGGTGGTATTGCCCATAGCTTTAGTGGAGGCATTCAAGAAGCTAAACAGTTTGTTAAATTAGGATTTAAAATAGGCATCACTGGACAGGTCACTAATCCTAACGCAAAAAAATTGCGTAAAACCATGCTAGAGCTAGTAAAATCAATGGGTTTAGACAGTATTGTTATCGAAACTGATTGCCCTGATATGACTCCGCTTGCCTGTCATGCCTCTCATCAGTATCGAAATGTCCCTGCAAACCTGATTTTTGTGTTTAACGAATTGTCACAATTATTAAATATAGATAAAGTATTACTTTCAAAAAAATTATGGCAAAATAGTATTTCTGCATTACAAACTACTTGGCAATACCCTTATGAAAAATCCTGAAAATATGTTAAATAACAATGAGTTAAACCAATATCAACGGCGTTTTACAGGGACGCAAAAGCTATATGGTGCTAACAAATTTTCTCGATTTGAAAATACCCATGCGTACGTTATTGGGGTGGGTGGTGTTGGCTCATGGGTAGCAGAGGGATTGGCTCGAACAGGGGTCGGGGAAATCACTTTGATAGATATGGACGTACTCGTTGCGTCTAATGTTAATAGACAATTGCCTGCTTTAGATAGCAATTTTGGTAAAAGCAAAATCACTGCAATGGCAGAACGTATTTATCAGATTAATCCGCAAGTTTGTCTAAATTTAATTGACGATTTTTTAAATAAAAATAATATAAAACTATTGTTACCCAACCGTGAGCAAGTAAAATTACTCAAGGAACAGGGGAAGCATATCATAATACTTGACTGTATCGATGATATGAATGCAAAGGTAGCGATTGCTCTACATTGCCGTTTTAATAAGTTAAAATTAATTGTGGCAGGTGGGGCAGGTGGAAAAACCGACCCGTTAAGCATTCAAGTGAGCGATTTAAAAGATACCTTTCAAGACCCGCTGTTGGCAAAATTACGGCAACGTTTACGCCAGCAACACCAAATTAATCGTGATTTAAGCGAAAAATTTGGTATTAAGTGTGTGTTTTCTAGTCAGCCACCTATCATAGATACAACGTGTCAAACTAGCGGATTGCAGTGTGGGGGCTATGGCTCCGCTGTTGCTGTTACCTCTGTAATGGGTATGGTAATGGTTGCAGAAAGCCTACGCTAAACAATAGTTTTTATTTTCATGATAGAAGGTAATGATGGCAGGAATGAATTTTTTGCGAGATAATAACATCGAAAAACGTCGCCTTGAGATGTTAGAAAGCTATGATTTGACAAATAGTAAAAAAGAATTGGCATTTGATAGAATTACCGATTTAGCAAAACAATTTTTCAAAACGCCAATTGTTGCAATTACTTTTATTGGTAAAGACGACCAACATTTAAAATCTGTTATTGGGTTAGATATCGAACGAGCTCCCAGAGAGTTTGCATTTTGTGATTATACTATCGCCCAAAAAAGCATTTTGATTATTGAAGATACCTTGCTTGATATGCGTTCTCGTCATAATCCTTTGGTGATTGGTGAGCCTTTTATACGTTTTTATGCAGGTGTGCCAATTTTTATGCTCGATGAGGAATATGGTAAAGTCGCTTTAGGGACTCTCTGCCTAATGGATTATCAGCCACATGCTCCTTTGACCCAAGAAGAACAAAGTACATTACAACAGTTTGCAGAAATTGTGATGGATACTTTAGAATTACGCCGTCAGCAAATGTTAGCAAAACATGCAAGCCAAAATAAAACTGACTTTTTAGCAAATATTAGTCACGAAATCCGCACGCCCATGAACGGTATTCTGGGTATGCTAAATTTATTACAAAATACCGCTTTAAGTACTGAACAACGTGAATATGTCAATAGTATTCAAGCCTCAAACCAGCATTTATTGACAATTGTCAATGATTTATTGGATTTATCCAAAATCGAAGCTGGACGAATGGAATTTCACCCCTTACCCACTGATTTATATCAGTTATGTCGAAATACTGTATATTCTTATCAAGGTAATGCCAAAGAAAATAATTTATTTTTAAATTTACAAATCGCAAAAGATTTGCCTCAATATATTAAAATTGATTTTATTCGATTACGTCAAATCTTATCGAATTTAGTAAATAATGGCATTAAATTTACCAAAACAGGTGGCGTTACTGCTAAAATTAGTAGCTATTTGCGAAATCAACAGACATTTTTGCATATTGAGGTTATCGATACAGGAATTGGTATTAAACCTAACTCATTAAAAGCGATTTTTGATGCCTACCGTCAAGCAGGAAGTTACACACATCAAACTTACGGTGGTACAGGATTGGGCTTATCTGTTTGTAAATTATTGGCAGAAGGTATGGGAGGGTCTATTCATGTTCATAGTATTGTTAATAAAGGTTCGACCTTCCATGTTCATTTACCAATGGAATTAGTTGATGAAATGACATTTAAAGAGTGGGAGGCTAAAAGTTTAGAGGAACAAATAAAAAGCGAACGCTTGCCTGCCCATGTGCTATTAGCAGAAGATAATGATGTCAATGCAACAGTTGCTCAACGTAGTCTAAAAAAATATGGTTATGAAGTAACTTTGGCAAAAAATGGACAAGAAACTGTCGAAATATTTAGCCAAAGTCCAGATAAATACCAAATTATTTTAATGGACCATCAAATGCCAATTTTAGATGGCGTACAAGCAACGCAAGAATTAAAACAACGCTTTGAAACGTTGCCACCAATTATTGCAGTGACTGCTCATGCAATGCACGGTGATAGGGACATTTATATTCAGGCAGGTATGCAAGATTATTGCACAAAACCTTACAAACCTAGTGATTTAGATAGCCTCATTCAAAAATGGTTACATAAAACTCGAATTCAAGTAATTAACAGTTATGGGTAATTTTATTTTTTTACAAGTTTTGGTTGCAGTATGTGCATTATCCATTGTAACCACATTATTTAATAAACGAATTTTAGGATTTCCGCAGGCAATTGGTGTTCCCATTGTTTCTGCGGTTTTAGTGTTTGTATTACAATGGAGTGCTAGCCTATTAGGAAGTAATGATTTTATT
This sequence comes from Moraxellaceae bacterium, assembly GCA_041855445.1. Lineage (GTDB taxonomy): Bacteria > Pseudomonadota > Gammaproteobacteria > Pseudomonadales > Moraxellaceae > Faucicola. The sequence continues at coordinate 15,265 of JBHAEG010000071.1, read as the reverse complement.
ACCATTCACATTGATAATATTGAAGAAGCGGTTAAAAAGATTAACTTTTATGATTTTTTAATTAATGGGGTTATTTGTTTTATTTTAACCGCTTCAGCATTAAAATTTAAAGTTTCTGATTTAAAAAACTACTGGAAGCCTATTAGCATTTTAGCTAGTTTAGCCTTAGCGTTATGTGCAGTGGTATTTGCAGGATTAATGTTTGGCTATCAATGGTTAATTGGACATAGTATCCCTATTACAATTTTATTATTATTAGGAGCTGCACTGGGAGCAACTGACCCCATTGGCATTAAAGGTGTATTAAGTTCTGTTAAAGCTCCTCATCATTTAATGGTGAAACTTGAAGGTGAATCATTATTTAATGATGCAGTATGTATTGCGTTATTTATGACAATTTTAGGCGTGCTAAAAGGGGGCGATTTTAGCATTATTACTACTGCTGAAGTTTTATTATATGAAATTTTAGTGGCTTGTGTTATTGGCTGGTTCTTTGGTCAATCTGCCTTGTATATTCTAAAAGGCAAACACGAAATGGAGTCGCTGATTTTAACGACAGCGTTTTTAGCAAGTGCTTCCTATTTGGTCGCATTATATGCTCATGCTTCAGCACCGATTGCCTGTGTAGTTGGCGGATTAATCGTTGGTAATAAATGGCATGAAATTTTACAAGAAGCAGAAATTACGGAAATTAATCATTTCTGGCATGCGATTGAAGGTATTATTAATTCATTTTTATTTACCTTAATTGGCTTAGAATTATTTATTTTAGATTTAAATATCACGTTATTACTTGGTGGGATTGTTGCATTTATCTGCTTGCATTTTTCACGTTTTTTAGCCAATTTTGTATCATTTGCTTTTTTTCCAGCAGTCAGACGTACAGGTTACAATGGTAGCTTAACCATTTTGTCATGGGGTGGCGTGCGTGGGGCAATTTCATTAGCATTAATTTTGTCAGTGGCAAATGTTGAACAATTACACCCTTATAGTAGCTTTTTAGTTGGCTATACATTTATCACCGTGCTATTATCAGGCGTGGTATGTGGTTTGGGTTTGCCATCAGTGATGAATGCGTTTTATCACAACCCCGATGCACCAACCAAAGGTTTTGCGGGTTGGTATCAACATTTTTGTGATAAGCTAAATCGAAAAGGCTTTAAATATATTGTTGAAGAAGATGAGCATGGCAACCAAATAATTCAACGTTATCAACCTGCCCCTGTCATCATTCATGACACGCCTGACGGTGTCGGTCTGGCATTACCTCAACCAAAACCTATTGATGAAGATGGCCATGATGAGTTGAGCGACCCCAAGAGTTTTTAGGATACATCATGATTAGAGAACTAGCAATTACCGAATTTAATCCTCAAGCAACTGATATAATTTGGGACGTACGGGATAATCAAGCTTATCTTGAAGGTCATATTCAGTATGCTAAAAATCAGCCCTTAGATAGTTTAACTGCTGAGTTGTTAGCAAGTACAACAGGTACTATTTATATTTTATGTGGCGGTGGTACAAAGGCAAGTAAAGCCGTGGCAAAACTAGATGAATTTAACAAAAACCGTGACATTGTCCATTTAACAGGAGGGACACGTGGGGCAAAATCGGCAGGTATGACTATCATTACGGGTAGTCACCCATCATCGGTTTAAATCAAAATGCTTGCAAAAAATATCATATATACAGGGGTGGCAGGCACAGGTAAAACTTATCAATTACAACAGCTTGCCAAACAATACACCGAAAAACTGCCTGCTATTGACCTTGCACAACTGACAGAAACCTTGGTAGAGCCTTTGGGCTGGCGAGAAGTGATTTGCTTAGTATTTTTACAACAACACCAAATTGGCAAAAAATTATTAAAAGTCAATGAAATTATCCATCACCCATTTTTTATCGCAAAATCCAATCAACGAATTGATAACAATAGTTTATACAGTACCGCCATTGGATATTTACAAAAATACAGTAGTTTAACGTCACAAACAGTGAATTTAAAAAATAAAACAGGGCAAGAGTTTTTTGATAAAGACGTTTCAGGTAGCTGGTATTTATTACCAAAAGCCACAGCATTGTTAGCTGATTTGCAACAAAAATTTAATGATTATCAATATGCTATTAACCATTTACAATCCCATTGCATTGAACGCTTTTGTTTTGTGAGTTTTCATCAGGCATATGGCTATGAAGAATTTGTTGAAGGTATTCGCCCAAGCCTAAATGAGCATGGGCAAATTAGCTATCACATTCAAGCAGGAGCATTTTTAACACTATGTGAACGGGCAAGACAAGACCCACAACATCGTTATGCCTTTTTGATTGATGAACTTAACCGTGCAAATGTGGTACGAGTATTTGGCGAATTAATGAGTTTAATCGAGCCAAGCAAACGAGAAGGACAGCCAAACGCTTTACACATCAAACTGGCATACTCTGGCAAAACGTTTAGTATCCCAAATAATGTCGATATTTATGCGAGCATGAACACTCAAGACCATTCATTAACCCCATTAGATATGGCATTTCGCAGACGTTTTCACTTTATTGAATGCTTACCAAACTATGACATTTTACCAATCCTAGCAACCGACACAACCCCCATTGACTTAGCCAAATTATTACAAGCAATTAATCAACGAGTTTGTCAATATTTAGATAAAGACAATCAACTTGGACAAAGTTTTTTATTAGAAATCAAAAATATACAGCAACTTGCTGAATGTTTTTCACAACAAATTATCCCTCAACTTGCCCAAGCCTGTGGACAACAAGGCGATATTTTACAAAAAATTCTTAATCAAGATTTTATTGAAATAAAACAAAATAACCAACTATTATTCGCTAGTAATACCTTCCAGATGCCTACTGAATTAATAGACATCACAGGCAAATTTTTATACGCTGGCACCTATCAAAAACTTTATGAAACATAATATCATCACAGTTTTTGAATTTGAACAATTAACCAGTCATTATTTTGATAATCCAACAGATTTTGATTGGCTTATCAAACAAAACTTTCCTTGTTTTCATATCCAACGAAAATCAGACCATTGGTTAATAAAAGTTCGGCATTATTTAGGCGTAATTACATTACCCAGTGGGCAAATTTTAGAAATTCTACCAAAAACTGAAAAAAATCAAAACAAACAATTATCTCGCCAATGGATACAACAAATGTTGTTAGAAACATGGCAATCCATGTCGCCAAAAGTTATTCCTATCATTTCTTTACAACAGGTTTTACCAAAAATAAATAGTCAAATTACTTTAACTGATTGGATATATCAATATTTCTTACAATTATTAATCCATTACCAACCCAATCAACATTATCAAACCATAGAACAAAATCAATCTTTTATACAAGGTAAATTATTAATTAAACAACAATTACAATATAACGCCCATCAACCCTATAAATTTTTTAATCAATTTCAACAGTTTGCAAAGAATACTGCGTGTAATCAATTCATTAAAACGACATGGCTATATTTAAAAAATTTACAATCATCAAGCAACGAAGCTCCACAACATTTAGCACAATCTTGGCAACAAGTTGATTATATTACCTATTTTTTGCAAAATAATTTTGTAATATATTCAAGTAATTATCAAACATATTATCAACAATGCCAACAAGAAATCCGTCATATGACGACATTACAACAACAAACAACGAAATATTTAATAGATTTTTGCGATTGGATATGGCGAACCAAACAAAATATCGCAACAATTGGGCAAAAGCCTAGTTTTTCTTTATTTATCAATATGCAACATGCTTTTGAATGTTGGGTTAGTCAAAAAATTCAACAATATTTTGTTAAAACTGACCCGCATTGTCGCATTTATCAACAACAATTATTGCCTTATCTCGTTGATAAACAGCAACAAACTATTTTGCATATTCAGCCAGATATATGGGTTAATTGTCAGCAGGAAATAATTGTAATAGATATTAAATGGAAACTTTTACAATCCATGTCACATATTAAGCTAGCTGATATTTATCAAATGATGGTTTATGCAGAACATCTAAATGCAAATCAAGTTTGGTTAATTTATCCAAAATCTGAAGGATTACAACAGCCAACCCCCTTGTTTCACATGACGAACCAGCAACGATTTATTTGGCTTGTGCCTTTTTGTGTTCATCAACAGCGACTAATTTTGCCAACTTACACAGAAAAAATTTAGAAAAATAAAAAAAATGATTGACAAGTGATGTCAGTTGCTTTATTATACGCCTCACTTAATGATAAGGTTTTATGATTAAGTCAAGGAAAGCCTAAGTCAGGCACGGAGTGTAGCACAGCTTGGTAGTGCACCTGCTTTGGGAGCAGGGGGTCGGGGGTTCGAATCCCTCCACTCCGACCACTTATTAAGAGCCTCACAGGCTTTTTTTTATGCGCCTGTAGCTCAGTTGGATAGAGCATCTGCCTTCTAAGCAGGTGGTCACAGGTTCGAATCCTGTCAGGCGCGCTTTGCCTGTATTCAATCTGATATATTTATATATTATGGCGGCTGTAGCTCAGTTGGTAGAGCCCCGGGTTGTGATCTCGGTTGTCGTGGGTTCGAGCCCCATCAGTCGCCCCACTTCTTAGTAATTCAATTATCCTACTATTTTTTTTCAATTCTTTACAAGATTATTTATTTTCAATAAAATTCCACTTTAGTATTGTATGTGAGAATTTTTTATGCCTGCCTATCAGTTTAAAGCGATGGACGCTCAAGGAAAATCCCATCAGGGAATTTTAGAGGCAGATTCTGCTCGGCAAATTCGCCAACAACTTCGAGAAAAAAATTGGCTTCCTATCGATGTAACACCTGTACAAAAAACAACGGCTGATAAAAAACGTTGGCTACAAAAAGGTATTGGGGCATATGATTTGGCATTGATGACTCGACAGTTGGCGGTGTTATTAGCTTCTTCTATTCCGATTGAACAGGCTTTACAGGCAGTTGCTAAACAAAGTGAAAAGCCTCATGTCAAAGCATTAATTATGTCTGTGCGTTCTAAAGTTTTAGAGGGTTATAGCTTGGCAGTAGCGTTGCAGGAAGCAGGCAATTTTCCAGCGATTTACATTGCTACGATTTCAGCAGGTGAACGTTCTGGTCATTTGGATTTGATTTTAAATCAATTAGCCGATTATACAGAAAATCGCTTTGCCATGCAGAAAAAAATTCAGGGAGCATTGGTTTATCCTATTATTTTATTGATTATGGCAGTGGCAGTCGTTGTTGGTTTAATGACGTTTGTTGTGCCAAAAATTGTGAAGGTTTTTGAACAGTCAGAACAGGCTTTGCCTTTGATTACTAAAATTGTTTTATTTTTATCTAATCTGCTTACTCAATGGTGGTGGTTAATTTTAGCGATTTTGTTCATGATGGTTATCATGTTTGTCAAGTTTATAAAAACTACGGCAGGGCGTGCTAGCTTTGATGCTTTTGTATTAAAATTACCGATTTTTGCCAAATTATCTCGTAGTTTAAATGCTTCTCGTTTTGCCAGTACGTTATCAATTTTGGTGCGTTCAGGTGTACCATTAGTAGAGGCGTTAGCGATTGGCGGTGCTGTGACAACCAATGTACATATTCAACGAAGTATTCAACTTGCAACTGAAAAAGTCACCGAAGGAGCAAGTTTATCCAGTCAATTAGAAAAAACTAATTACTTTCCACCAATGATGGTACAGATGATTAAAAGTGGGGAAAGTTCAGGCGAGTTAGATAATATGCTAAGCCGTGCCTCAGATATGCAACAAAACGAGGCAACCACCATGATTAGTACATTGTTATCCTTACTTGAGCCGTTAATGTTGGTGCTAATGGGCGTGATTGTGATGGCGATTGTGATGGCGGTAATGTTACCTATTGTGAATATGAATGATTTAGCAGGTTAATCAACTATTAAAAAATAGTTTGTTAAAACTAATTTGTTTGCGTAAATAAATATTGCTAATAAATATCAAATAATAAGAATTTTTAAAAATAATTTGGCAAAATATCGCTTTTGTTTTATGCTTTTAGTTTTAGATTTATTATTTGAGAACTTTATTATGAAAACAAAATATCATCGATTGGCAAAACAATCGGGTTTTACTTTAATTGAAGTCATGGTTGTTGTGGTGATTTTAGCAATTTTGGCAGGGTTAGTCGTGCCAAAAGTTGTTGGTCAAAGTGATAAAGCTCGTGTCGGTACGACTCAAACTGCTTTATCTTCAACGTCAAATGCCATTGATATGTTTAAAGTGGACAATGGTCGTTATCCTACTACCCAAGAAGGATTAAATGCGTTAATCTCACCACCTCAAGGGGCAAAAAATTGGCCTGAGGGTGGTTACATTAAAGGTGGCTTTCCAAAAGATGGTTGGGATAATGATTTACAATATATTTCCCCTGGTTCTGAAGGACGTGCCTATGACCTATTTTCGATGGGTGCAGATGGCAAAGAAGGCGGTGAAGGTGCAGACGCAGACATTTTTGCTAAACTATAATTTTCGTTAAGTTTCATAAAAAGCACCTTGTCTAATCTACATGATTAGAAGGGTGTTTTTTTCGGTGTGAAATATATGCAAAAACAACAAGGTAAATTTCGTTTTTCAAAAAAAATAACGTTCAGCTTATTGTTTACTGTGATATTTAGTGTTTTAGTACCCATTCAATTATTACAGGCGAACAGTTTTGCTGATTTATTTGGTAAAAGTTCAACGAATAATCGAAAAATTTTACCTGTACATGAAGCTTTTAGCGTTACCACTGAACAAAAAAATCATGAATTATTGATTTATTTTGATGTAAAAGATGGCTATTATCTCTATCAAGATAAGATTAAATTAAATTTGCCTGAAAATGTCTCTGCAGAGCCGTTAAAATTTAGTATTCAATCAGAATTTGTTGATGACCCTGATTTTGGACGTGTGCCTGTTTTTGATAAGTCGTTTACCGCTAGTACCACATTATCAGCAAACAATAGCGTGCCTGCCTCAGCATCTGTAGTAAAATGGCAAGGTTGTGCAAAAGCTGGGCTATGTTATCCGCCCGAACAAACCAATTTTACTTTACAAGCTTTGAGCGTAACACAAGCACCTACAGCCGTTCCTGAGAATAATATCAATGTTAATGATAATCTTGCTGAACAAGAAAAATCAGCCCATCAAAATCAACCAATAGTAAACGATAATAAACTACAGACTACCAGTGACATATCTGCCAATTTAGCAGATAACAAAGAAACAGTTTTACAAACTAATCAACAAACGCCTGATAATACAACCACGGCGAATAATCCATCTATTTTAGCTGATAATCTAATACCAGAAACCACAAATATTAACGCTTCTCAAGAATTAGCCGTTCCTGTGCAAGCAGATAATCAAACTGATGCTAATTCAACTACAGTAGAAAATGTTAATGTAAATAGTAACACTGTTGTAGAAAACACCAATTCACAATCATTACAAACTACCTCATCATTAGCAACTGCTCCTTTTGACCCAAAATTACTTAATGAAGCACCGCAAGACCCTTTTGGTTTATTAAATCATACTTGGCTTGCGTTATTATTGTTATTTTTAGCTGGGCTGGGCTTGGCGTTTACTCCATGCGTGTTGCCAATGTTACCCATCGTCGCCAATATTGTTGCTCGTCAGCATAACCCATCTGCAAAAAAAGGTTTATTATTAACAGGGGGTTACGGTTTAGGGGTAGCGGTAAGTTATGGCTTAATGGGAACATTAATTGCGATATTTGGTCAATCACTTGGCATTATGAATTGGCTACAAAACCCAATGATACTATTAAGCTTTGCTGGATTATTTGTATTGCTTGGCTTTTATATGTTGGACATGTTACCAGTTCGCTTGCCTGCCAAACTGGCAATAAAACTCCAAAGTTTAACCCAAGTTGGTGAAAATCGTTTAGGCAGTGTCACGGGTAGTTTTATCACGGGATTTTTTTCGGCATTGGTCGTGTCGCCTTGCGTGTCTGCCCCATTAGCAGGGGCATTGGCTGGGGTCGCAACACTGGGCAATCCCATCATTGGATTTTTTGCCTTATTTATGCTGGGGTTAGGTTTATCTACACCATTAATTTTATTAGGAGCAACGCAAGGCAATTTTATGCCCAAAGCTGGCGAATGGATGGTTTGGGTAAAAACTGGGTTTGCCCTGTTGATGTTCGCTGTTGCCCTATTAATGTTAGAACGGGTATTTGTTTCTAGTTTAATGTTAGTAATTTGGGCATTATGGTTTGCAGTCGTTGCGGTTTGGGCTTGGCAATGGGCTGGTCGTGGACAAATATTTACCAAAGCAGTATCCATGATACTCAGCATATGGACAACCTGTTTACTAATTGGGGTTGGCTTAGGTAGCAAAGATAATTGGCAACCTTTAAAATCTTTAACCGCTAGCTCAAATAATCAAACCAGCAAACAAAATTACATCACTGTAACTAAACTTGATGAATTAACACCAATTATACAAAGTCAGCCAAATGTATTGGTCGATGTAACTGCGACTTGGTGTATTGAATGTCGAATTATGGATAAAACTTTATTTGCAAATCCACCCGCTGAGTTACAAAATTGGTATGTAGTCAAACTCGATGTTACTGAGAACAACGCCAATAGTCGAGCAGTTTATCAAGCGTTACAGGTTGCAGGCCCACCCGTATTGTTATATTTTCAACAAGGTAAATTAGTCAAACGCCAAAATGGAGAAGTCAAACGCCCAGAGTTTGAACAGGCTTTGGCAAATTTATGACAAATATTATAACAAATGTTTAATTACCTCTATGATAATTGGGTAAAAATCAGTTATCATAAATACTTTAACAACATTTTTTTAATAAATTAATTAAAGGTAACAACGCTTGGCTGTAAATAAATCTCGTCCGACAAAACTCTGGTGGTTATTAGGTTTAGTGCTATTTTGCCTATGCCTTGTTGTACAATTGCCAACTCGTTGGCTAGTACAAAAATTTTACCCGAATAATCCTTATTTACAACAAGTGTCTGGTAATTTATGGCAAGGTCAAGCCAATTGGCAAATCATGCCTACGCCAAATACCCCCATGGCTGGTACATTAAATTGGCAATGGCAACCTTGGCATTTAATCACAGGTAAAATGGCTCTAGCTATCACAATTGAAACAGGCAAAACTGAGTTAAAAGGGCAAGTCAAATTGGGTAAAAATAACTGGCAAATCAATGATATGACTGGAAAAATTTCTACTGACACCCTACGGCTACTGAGTCAATGGAAACTGCCAGATGCCCCGATTACCATTCAAAAGCTGTCTTTAGCTTATACTACTACAGGTTTTCAACAAGTGGCAGGTGAGCTAGCTTGGGCTGGTGGTGAGCTTGGCTATCCAACAGGGGGACGAATTTATCAAATTAATTTACCTTCAATAAAAGGAATTTTAAGTCAAGAGCAACAAACAAATAAAGGGCAAAATAACCCAAATCCACGATTACATTTAGCTTTGACTGACCAAAAAGGACAACGACTGGGCGATTTATATATTGATAACGATAAAATGCTTGATGTGGCATTGACTCAACGTTTACTAAAAAATATGCCCGACTATCAAGGCAAAGGAGCTGACGATACTGTCGTGGTGTCGTTACGTCAGCCATTATCGAGTCTGGGGAAATAGCACATGACAAATCAGCGTTCCTCTCAATTATTTAGCCAACTAAAAACGATACTTAGCCATAGCTATCCATTAATTTTATTCATCAGTGTTTTATGTTTTGTTTGGCTATTAGCAAAAGCGATTTGGCTAGTTGTTGCACCACCAATATCACCCCAAGTGACACCTATTCCGTTACGTCCTCCAATGCCTCAACAACAAATAACAGGAAATGTATTGGATTTTTTTGCTAAGCCAACCGCTCCTACAGTCATTGCAACTCAGCCACCACCAAATATTAAAGTACTTGGTGTCACCGTTGCTACTCCTGAACAATTTTCCTATGCCATCTTAAACATGGACAATAAAACTCGCAGTTATAAAGTTGGTGATATGTTGGACAATAGTCCATTTAAATTAGTCAAAGTCACTAAAGAACTAATTGTAATTGCTGACCAAAACGGCAAAACTTTTGACATTGAATTTAAAAAGAAATTTAGCTTAGACCAAAGCGAAGAAATTCGAGCGAAAGCCCTTGCAAGCAATCCAAATACATTTAATCAAATCAACCAACTAAACCCACAACCTCCCATCATCACACAATCTGTGCCAATACTTCCACAAAATGATGATGATATGTTTGAAGAAAATCAAGACCCTGCAGTTTTACAAAAACCACCGTTGAGTCAGGCTGTTGGTGAATTACAACAAAATCCTTCTGCATATTTAAATAAAATGGGTGTGGTATCCATAGGTAATGGCTATCAAGTGACTGACAGTATGCCTCCCCAAATTCGGGAACGTTTAGGTTTACAAACAGGCGATAAAGTAATTTCTATCAATGGTCAATCCATTGGACAAAATCCCAATCAAGATGCTCAGCTGTTACAACAAGTGCAACAGACGGGGCAAGCAGAAATTCAAGTTCAACGGGGTGAACAAGTTATCACTGTCCGACAGTCGTTTTAATTTATGATTTGCAATATAGTAAATAAAAGGTAATCTATGACATATCAGAACGTACTAAAACCCTTGCTACTTAGCACCATCGTGATGTTTAGTATGTATGCCTCAACGGCTGTTGCCAATGAACCCGCAGGCTATAAAGTACATTTGCAAGATGCAGATATTAAAGCATTTATTGACCAAGTTGCCAACATTACTAACAAAAATTTTGTATTAGACCCTCGTATAAATGGTAATGTTACTGTGGTTTCTAATAAACCTTTATCAAAAACTGAAATTTATGAATTATTTCTCGCTGTCATGAAAGTTAATGGCATTGTTGCTATTGAGCGAGGTTTGACCACAGAGTTAATGCCTGATACGGTAGCAAAACAGGCAGGGATTGACGTAGACTTGCGAAATGAAACCACAGGAGCAAAACTTGCCACCCGCATTTTTTACCTGACCAATACCAATGCTAACGATATTTTGACCATCATTCGCCCACTCATGCCCCAATATGCCAACGCGGGTATTGTGCCAAATGTAAACGCATTAGTATTATCTGACCGAGCAGATAGTTTAAATGAGCTTAGCAAACTGATTAAAGATTTAGATAGCAACATTAACGACCGTTTAACAGTCATACCTTTACGCCATGTAGAAGCTGAACGTATGATGGAATTATTAAACTCATTAACAGGCACAGCCTCAACGCCTGCAGGAGCAAACGCTTCTAGTAGCAATATGTTAAATATTGTGGCTGACTCTACTGCTGATAGATTATTAGTCAAAGGTAGTCCAGAAATGACAGCCAAAGTTCAAGACATGGTGGCACAACTAGACACCATACCCTCAAAACGACTCAGTGGATTACGAGTTTTTCGTCTGAAATATGCCAGTGCAACCCACATTGCCGAAATGTTACGGGGTTTACTTGCCAATCAATCATTAAATAGTATGGGCGACCACCCAGCATTAGAAGCAACCTCAATTTTTGACAATAAAACTACGCAAAGTTCTACAAATAGTGCTTTAACTAACACCAATACTACCACGACAACGACCAATACCACAAATACAACAAATAACAATACACAAAAAAATTATCAAGGTCGCCCATTTAGTATTATTGCTGACCAAACCCAAAATTCTGTTATTGTAAACGCCAGCCCAGAACTGATGATAGAAGTCGAAAATGCTATTGACCAGCTTGATGTTCGCCGTGACCAAGTATTAATTCAAGCGGCAATTATTGAAATTTCTGGTAATGATACTGAACAGCTAGGTGTACAATGGGCGTTAGGCAATGCCAATAGTGGCGTTGGTGTGATTAACTTTACTAACGTTGGAGCAACAGCCGTTGGCTTGGCAAGCGAAGTATTACGAGGCGTACCAGGCACAGCAGCAGGAGCAATCGCAGGGGCATTACTTGGGGCAGGTACTAGCCGAGTTGATAGTGAGGGTAATCGTGAATTTTATGGAGCGATTTTACAAGCCATCAATAAAACAACCAGTGCTAATTTATTATCCATGCCATCTGTTGTCACACTGGACAACGCCAAAGCCAATATTTTAGTAGGTCAAAACGTACCTTTTGTCACAGGCTCATACACTACCAGTAGCACCTCCTCAACAACCCCATTTCAAACGGTTGATAGACAAGATGTAGGTATTAACTTAAATGTATTACCACATATTGGTGAAAATGGCACAATTCGTCTTGAAATTTCACAAGAAGTTTCCTCAATTGTCGAAGGCACACTATCAAATCTAAACGGCGTTGTCACCAATAAAAGTTTTATTCAAACTACTGTTCTTGCCAACGACCAGCAGACCATTGCATTGGGAGGACTAATGCGAGATAACAGCACCTATGGACAACAAAAAGTACCTGGTTTGGGTGATATTCCTGTTATTGGTAAATTATTTAGTTCAAAATCTAAAAACTATGATAAAACTAACTTAATCGTATTTTTACAACCCACCATTTTACGCAATGGCGGTGCGATGGCAAGTATTACCGAACGCACCGAAGATGCCATTCGTACCATGCAATTAATCATTGATAAAAATGGTACATTAAAGAAAGTACCTATTTCAATACAATACCTAAATCCTCCATCAGCCAATAACTCACAACCAATGATAAATCGTGACTTAGTGCAACCTGCCACCCAAAATTTGGCAAATGCTCCTATTGCCTCAGCACAAACTAACTTTACAACTGATAATTCGACAGGTAATATTCCCATTATTGCCACACCGCCAGACGTACAAACTGTTAAATAAACATATTTTGAGAAATATTTATGCTAACTTACAATCAATATCTTGAACTAAAACAGCAAAATTTTACCCATGTACCACTTATCAAAAAACAACTGATGGACACAGACACCCCCGTTTCTGTGTTTGCTCGTTTACGAGAACTGGACGATACTGCTTATTTATTTGAATCTGTTCAAGGTGGCGAACGTTGGGCAAGATATTCAATGATTGGTATTGGCAATGAATTAATCCTACAATATCAACAAGATACTTTTAACATTTTACAACAAGGTAAGCAAACTACCTTAACCACACATCAGCCTTTTGATTTTTTACGCACACTAATGAAAAAGTATCAAATGCCAACCAACGAGCAAATTCCCAACTTACCAAGTTTTAGCGGAGGATTGGTCGGCTATTTTGGCTATGATATGGTACGCTGTATTGAACCAATTTTGGGTAATGGCAACTTAAACGACCCCATGCAAATGCCTGATATGTGGTTAATGTTATCAACAACTGTCATTGTATTTGATAACCTAGAAAACACCATGTCTATGATAGTTTATGCTAACTGTCACGATGACAATGGCTATCATCAAGCCTTAGAAAAATTACATCATATTGAAAAACAACTACAAAACCCTGCCAATTTACATACACCAACACTTAATCAACCGCAATTTACCTCAATCACAGGCAAAGAAAAATTCTGCCAAGATGTCAATAAAATTAAGGAATATATTTTAGCTGGCGATGTCATGCAGGTTGTACCAGCCCAGCGACTAAGTGCTGACTACACGGGTGACGCACTCGCTATCTATCGAGCATTACGCTATCTTAATCCATCACCTTATTTATTTTTGGTTCATGGAAAAACATTAGATAACCAGCGATTTGACATCATTGGAGCATCTCCAGAAATTTTATCTCGCATTGAACATGGTACTGTCACTGTTAGACCTTTGGCAGGCACTCGCCCAAGAGGAAAAACTCCTGAAGAAGACCTTGCTTTAGAACAAGAACTACTTGCAGACCAAAAAGAAATCGCTGAACATCTCATGCTTATTGACTTAGGGCGTAACGACATTGGGCGAGTTTGCGATATTGGCACAGTCAAAGTTACTGATAAAATGTTTATTGAACGTTACTCGCAAGTCATGCACATTGCCTCCAATGTAGAAGGACAAATCAAAGCTGATGTTGATGCCCTAGACGTATTTTGTGCCACATTTCCAGCAGGCACACTATCAGGAGCTCCAAAAATTCGAGCTATGCAAATTATTGATGAAGTCGAACCTGTTCGCCGTACCGTCTTTGGTGGCTCAATTGGCTATCTTGGCTGGCATGGCAACATGGACACAGCAATTGCCATTCGTACCGCAGTTTTACGTAAGCAAAAAATCTATGTACAAGCAGGCGCTGGTGTCGTGGCTGACTCTGACCCAAATGCTGAATGGCAAGAAACCAATAAAAAAGCCCTTGCCCTGATTAAAGCCGTACAAATGGCAAGCAACGGTCTAAACTTATCGTAAATAATTTGGTTTGTAAGCATATGATTTTTATATAAAAAATAATTTTTTTAGAAAAAAATAAAAAAAATGCTTGCAAACCTCAAAAAATCTGCTACAATGCACACACTTTCAAGCAATACGCCGACTTAGCTCAGTTGGTAGAGCAACTGACTTGTAATCAGTAGGTCGCCAGTTCGATCCCGGCAGTCGGCACCATTTCTTTCTTAACTTCTTCTTGACCATAAGAAAGGGGTCAGCTTAAAGTGACAACTTAGGTGGGGTTGGGGAGCGGTCAAACCCAACAGACTGTAAATCTGTCGCGAAAGCTTCGAAGGTTCGAATCCTTCCCCCACCACCATTTACCTGCTATTGTTAATCCCAAAAATACCATTAACAATAATCAGCCTATTAGGCAAATCAAACGCGGGTGTAGTTTAGTGGTAGAACCTCAGCCTTCCAAGCTGATGGTGCGGGTTCGATTCCCGCCACCCGCTCCATAACCATATCCGTAAATATCAAGCTCATATAGCTCAGGGGTAGAGCACTCCCTTGGTAAGGGAGAGGTCTCGAGTTCAAATCTCGATATGAGCTCCATCTTTGTCTAATAGTAATGTAATAACAATAAGGCAACACTATTGGCGTTGTCTTTTAGTGCTGAATACAAGAAAATAGCGAAACTTGCTAAACCTTAGTCTTGAACAAAGTTGTCGTAACTGTATAGTAACAACAAACTAGAGGAATACACCATGGCAAAAGCCAAATTTGAACGTACTAAACCACACGTAAACGTCGGAACAATCGGACACGTTGACCACGGTAAAACAACTTTAACTGCTGCTATCGCAACTATCGCTGCTAAACACTACGGCGGTGAAGCAAAAGACTAT
>JBHAEG010000070.1:0-5596 GCA_041855445.1 Moraxellaceae bacterium | reverse complement strand
TTTGATTACCGCATCAAATGGGCAAATTGAAAAATGCCCACGTTGGCGTGTGAATAATAATTTGGCAGGCAATCGTGATTTTTGCCCCACATTGATTAAAACCGCACAGTTTGAACGGGCGATGGCGTTGAATGTGCAAACTTTGTTAAACGGTTTGATTGATGAATTTGGCGAAGAATTGCTGATGCGGTCATCGGTTTGGCTGACTTTAAGGGAAAGCAAAGCCAGCTTTAAAATTGAAGGCGAAGGCAATCAAACATCACGCATTGCCCGTTTTGCCGATGTGATTGCACGTCTCACAGGCAAAGGCGAATTACCGCTTGATGAAACCAGTTTAAGCCATTTGCAAAAAGAAATTTTGGGCGATAAGGCGGTGTTTAGCCATTATGGTGTGCGTTTGTCGCCTGTGTTTGTTGGGCAAACGCATCATTTTCAAGAGATTGTGCATTATATTGCCCCATCTTATCCGCTGGTGCCAGCCAAATTGGCAGGGTTAAAAGCATTTTGGCAAAAAACGCAAGGACAATCGCCGATTATGCGAAGTGCAGTATTGGCGTTTGGTTTTGTGTATATTCATCCTTTGGCAGATGGCAATGGGCGTGTGCATCGTTTTTTATTGAATGATGTGTTAAGGCGAGATAAAGTATTGCCTGATAATGTGATTTTGCCCATATCGGGCGTGATTGCAGAATCAGCCCAAGAACGGCAACGTTATTTTGCATTATTAGATGAAGTGTCCAAACCACTGATGCAAGGCATTGGCGATGACTATTCTTTTAGCAAAAAACAGACGGTTTATGATGATGGTATCCACTCAAATTTGATTTTTGATGCCCAAAATAAAGCCAATCCCATTTGGTCGTATCCTGATTTGAGCCATCATGTGGTTTATTTGGCTGAATTAATTGAACAAGTGGTCAATCGTGATATGCGTGAAGAGTCATTGTATTTATTGCACCACGAAAAGGCAAGAGAAGCCATCAAAGAAATTATAGAAATGCCTAATGATTATGCTGACCGCATTATCCGCAGTGCCAGACAAAATCAAGGCAAATTAACCAATAAGCTCATCAAAGAGTTTGATTTTTTGGAAAATAATGAAGATTTGTGGCAACGGTTATTAGATGCCATTACCCAAGCATTTCAGCATTAATATGATGGTAAACACAGTATTATCGCAACATTGCTAACTTACAAACAAGGAAATTCACATGACTTCTGACACCAAAGAAAAATCTATAGAAATTCTGATTGAACAAACCCTGACAGGCACAAGCCGTGAGCAACTGGGCAACGCCAATGCCTTACCACTGGTAGAAAATCATGGTTTTGTTTTGGGTTCGCCAAATCATTTTGACAAAACTTTTGCTTTGGATACTCATTTATTTTGGCAATTTTTAGAAAACACCCAAGTAGATACCTTAAACAGTTTTAGACAATTCAACCCCAGCGATTGGCAACGCAAAATCATCGAACGCTTTGATCGTATGATTAAAAAACACGGCGTGTTATATCTACTCAAAAAGGGTTTAAAAATTAATAATGCCCATTTTAATTTGTTTTACCCCATTCCACTGGCAATATAGTGGCGACAAAATCAAACAGCAGTTTGAGCAAAACATCTTTAGTTGTACACGTCAAATCCCTTATTCCACCAAAAATAATGAAACTGTCGATATGGTATTGTTTATTAATGGCTTAGCGATTGCCACATTAGAATTAAAAAACCATTGGACAGGACAAAACGCCCGTTTTCATGCCCAAAAACAATATCGTGAACGTGATATTCGTGAGTCATTATTTCAATTTGCACGTTGTTTGGTGCATTTTGCCGTTGATACCGAAGAAGTCTATATGACCACTCGAGTAGATGGAGAAAGTACATTCTTTTTACCATTTAATAAAGGCAATCATCACGGCAAAGGCAATCCCCCTAACCCATCTGGCATTCGTACTGCCTATTTATGGGAAGAGATTTTTAGTAAACATAGCCTTGCAACATTGATTCAACATTTTATTCGTCTAGCCAAAGTTGAAAAAACGGACAATAAAAAAGATAACAAGAAAAAATTAATGGCTAAATCTGATGTCAATTTAAATGATAAAGTTTTATTTTTCCCACGCTATCATCAATGGCAAGTGGTACATCATTTACTTGATGATGTCAGCAAATATGGGGCAGGCAAATGTTATTTGATTCAACATTCGGCAGGTTCAGGTAAATCTAATTCAATTACTTGGCTTGCCTATCAATTACTTGAAACCTATCCAGCTAATATCAATACAACAAATCACCGTAGCATAGAAAAACCTGTGTTTGATTCGGTGATTGTGGTAACTGACCGCCGATTGTTAGACAAACAGTTGGGCGATAATATCAAAAGTTTTGCTATTGTTGATAATATTTATACCAAAGTGGGCAGTTCTGCCGAATTGCGTAACGCATTGGAAAACGGCAAAAAAATCATCATTACCACCATTCAAAAATTCCCATTTATCGTTGATGGTATTGCCGATATGAGCGACAAGCAATTTGCGGTGATTATTGATGAAGCCCATAGCTCTCAATCAGGTTCGGCACATGATAAAATGAACCAATCCATTGGTAAAAATATGGGTAATGATGACGATGACATTGATGTACAAGACTTGATTTTGCAATCCATGCAAACACGCAAAATGCAAAGTAATGCGTCTTATTTTGCCTTTACTGCCACGCCAAAAAATACCACACTAGAAAAATTTGGTACTAAGCAAGCTGATGGCTCGTTTAAACCATTTCATCTGTATTCCATGAAACAGGCGATTGAAGAAGGCTTTATTTTAGATGTGATTGCCAATTACACCACTTATAAAAGCTTTTATGAAATCCAAAAATCCATTGAAGACAATCCCGAATTTAACAGCAAAAAAGCTCAAGCCAAACTCAAAGCTTATGTTGAAAGCTCCAAACAAACCATTGAAATCAAAGCTGAAGTAATGCTTGAGCATTTTATTTCCCAAGTATTTAATACTAAAAAGCTCAAAGGCAAAGCCAAAGGCATGGTCATTACACAAAATATTGAAACGGCAATTCGCTATTTTCAAGCATTACAGCATTTATTAAATGAACGTGGCAACCCATTTAAAATCATGATTGCCTTTTCAGGCAGTAAAAAAATTGATGGCGTAGAATACACCGAAGCACAAATCAATGGCTTTGCAGAAGATGAACTTGCCAAAAAATTTGATAATGATGATGAATATCGCTTACTTGTGGTTGCCAATAAATATTTAACAGGTTTTGATGAACCCAAACTGACCACCATGTATGTAGATAAAAAACTCTCTGGCGTACTGTGTGTACAAGCATTATCTCGTCTTAATCGTAGTGCGGATAAATTGGGTAAACGCACCGAAGATTTATTTGTGTTGGACTTTTTCAATGAAATTTCTGACATCAAACAAGCTTTTGACCCATTTTATACATCAACAAAACTTTCTGAAGCAACCGATATTAATGTGTTGCATGATTTAAAAGATAGCTTAGATGATACTGGCGTTTATCAATTACAAGAAGTAGAAAACTTTACAACGAGCTATTTTAATAATGCAGATATTCAAATCCTACATGGTATTATTGATGTCGCAGTACAGCGTTTTGATAGTGAATTGGCATGGGAACAACAAGAAAAAGTTGATTTTAAAATCAAAGCCAAGCAATTTGTAAAAATTTATGGGCAGATGGCATCAATTATGACATTTGAACAAATAGAATGGGAAAAATTGTTTTGGTTCTTAAAATTTTTGATTCCAAAACTTAACGTCAAAGATTCAAAAGATGATTTTGATGATATTTTAAATGCAGTGGATTTAAGTTCATACGGTTTGGCACGAACCAAACTTAATGACCACATTAAATTGCAAGACGAAGAAAGCGAACTTAACCCACAAAACCCTAATCCACGTGGCACACATAGCGCAGATGAAGAAACCGACCCCATTGACGAAATTATAAAAACTTTCAATGATCGCTGGTTTCAAGATTGGAGAGCAACGCCTGAAGAACAACGGATTAAATTTTTGGATATTGCCGAGCGGATTCGCAATCACAAAGATTTTGAAAGCAAATTTAAAAATAACCCTGACATTCATACACGCAATTTGGCATTTCAAGAAATTTTACGCAATGTCATGAACCAACGTCATCGTGATGAATTGGAATTGTATAAACTGTTCGCCAAAGATGAATCTTTCAAAATAGCATGGACAAGAAGTTTAATGCAAACACTTAACGGCTCACCGACACATACCCTTTAAGTGCTTGAAAATGGTTATTACGTTCCAAATATAGAACTTTATATTCAAAAAATAAAATATTGTAATATATTTTTCATACACCATATTATGATATTATTTTCATCTTCTGGGACATATATCATGAATACAAAGTTCAACCCCACTCACATGAGTAGCAAACTTCAAAGCGACTGGCTGTATTTACATGAGCAAATGCCCCCTGAAAAGTGGTATCATTTGCCAAGTTTTTGTACCGCAAGCACGTGGCTTGGTATGCACCAAAGTTTACGCCACGGGCAAGGACAGATTGAACAGCTCAATCAAGACTACCAAAACGGCACGCTTGAATGGTCGGAATATCGTTATCAGCTTTTTGGGTTTGCTCGCTCACATTATGGGCATTTGCATGGTCATCACGGCATTGAAGACCATCATTATTTTCCAAAATTGCGGCGACGTGAACCCAAATTGGACAAAGGCTTTGATGTGCTTGATAGCGACCATCAGCAAATTGAACGTCAGCTTAACCAAATCCAAACGCTGCTTGATCAGCTAAAACAGCAAGAAGCCAACGACCCAAAACTTGGCGAACAGCTATATCAGACAATCAAAGACAGCGGAGAATGGCTATATCGGCATTTGACCGATGAAGAAGATTTGGTGATTCCGATTTTGGCGTTGTCTGAGCAGTATCGTTTGACTTAAAACTCCATCAAAAAAACGTATGCGATTAATTATGAATTATTGCATACGTTTTATCCATTTTATTGGGCTACCTTTATGGAAATTTTGTGAATAAATATACACCCAATTAATTATTAAACATTTGGTTTTCACTCATCACCGCATTTTATCAAAATGCCCAAAAATTCACCACATCATGAATTAACAATTTTTAATCCAATAAAACAGATGGTCTGTCATTTCAATGATAAAATATCATTTTTAACTGTAAATTTAACAAGCAAATTTGGTGTTTTTAATCATGTTTATTTTAGACGGCTGGTGAATGTATGAAAATTTTATCTTTCTTTAAAAAATTGACACTGATTTTATTTGGTGCTTTGTTGGTATTGATGGCGGTCATCGCCCTAATGCACAAAAATTTACCCACATGGACAGCCATACCAAGCCAGCACCCCAACAGCGGACAGTACGCTGACCCAGCATTTTGCAACGCAGCTTAACACCCACCAAGGGCAAAGCGGTATTTATCCACTCCAAAACGGGCAAGATGCGTTTGTTGCTCGTTTGGGCTTAAGCCAAGTTGCCCAAAAAACCCTTGATGTGCAATATTATATTTGGCATGATGACATCA
>JBHAEG010000069.1:0-13089 GCA_041855445.1 Moraxellaceae bacterium | reverse complement strand
TTTATTGATAAAACAGGTCATGTGGTGATTGAACCAGAATATGATTGGGTGGGGAATTTTTCAGAAGGCTTAGCGGTGGTTAAAAAAGATGGTAAGTATGGATTTATTGATAAAACAGGTCAAGTGGTGATTGATTTAAAATATGATGATGCAAAGAGTTTTTCAGAAGGCTTAGCAGCGGTTAAAAAAGATGGCGAATACTTTTTTATTGATAAAAATGGCAACAGAGTATCTCAATAGCCTCTTAATCTATCTAAGCAAATAACGCCAAATGACCATCGCTTACAAAAATTCGGCTTCAAAGAAGCCGATTGGCAAACATGTGTCAATGGTAAAAATAAGACAAAAGTACTAAAAGACTATAATCATCTGTCCTTTATCAAAGTGATACTCACTAAAGAAAAATGGACAGATGATGATATATTTACAAATAATGAAAGACTGGCAGAATTTATTATCACCAGCTACAATATCCACAAAGGTATGTCGTCTTTCAATCGTCAGGTCATTATGCAAACACAACCCCAAATTCATTGTATCGTTGTTGGTAATCCTATTGCCCATAGCAAATCTCCCGAACTGCATCAGGCATTTGCCCGTCAAACCAATATCAATATAAGTTATCAAAAACAGCTTTGCCCAAATGATAAAGATAGTTTTACTGCAGTGGTTGAAGCGTTTTTTCATGGTGGCGGTACAGGCATGAATGTCACCGTACCATTTAAAGAAATGGCATTTGAACTATGCCAACAGCGAGGCAGATTATCTGCATACGCCACACAAGCCAAAGCAGTCAATACTCTTGCTATGATTAACGGACAATTATTTGGAGATAATACAGATGGTCGGGGCTTGGTTAATCATTTACAACAATTAAACTGGCCGTTGAATAATGCTAAAGTTTTATTATTAGGTGCAGGGGGAGCATCTCGAGGAGTATTATTACCATTAATTCAGGCAGGTGTTAAAAGTATTCATATTGCTAACCGCACTGAACAAAAAGCCCATGATTTATTAGCCGAATTAAATAATTTTTCGCTAAAAACTTCTGCATCAGGACTCGATAATTTGCCATTTTCTAAGGTGGATATTGTGATTAATGCAACATCAATTGGCTTATCAACTGATAATCAATTGCCTTTTTCTCAAGATTTAACAGCAAGTTACGCATATGATATGATGTATGGTAAACCATCGGTTGTATTACAACATTTTGAGAAACAAGGAGCAAAAATATCTGATGGTTTGGGTATGCTCATTCATCAAGGTGCATTAAGTTTTGAATTATGGACTGGTAAAAAAGTTGATATGATGCAGTTAGGGCAAATTATTTAATTAAAAAAATTATAATATTAATTGAGTATTTTAAATTTTCTATATCGTATTTATAAAAATATGTAATTAGTAAAATTTAAATAAACTAATATGCTTGAAGAAAAAAGATAATGTTAATAACGACTTTCATCTGAATTATCAACATTATCATAAATTTTTTCAAATATGCTGATTAATTTAGTTTGGCTTGTAATGTTGCTACTAAGCGTCTATGAATACCTTCAAACCCACCATTTGACATAATAATTATCACATCATCATCACCAATTTGATTGGCAATGGTATCAATAATCGCTTCAGTACTGGTCAAAACTTGTTGATTTTCTGTATCACCTATGGCATTTTCTACTGACCAATCCAAGTTTTCAGGCTGATACCAAATAACCTTATCAGCAATTTTAGCTGATGGGGCAAGCAATGCCTGATGAACGCCTAATTTCATCGTGTTACTTCTAGGCTCAATCACTGCCCAAATTTTACGATTACCAAGTTTTTTTCTTGCTCCATCTAATGTGGTTTCAATAGCGGTTGGGTGATGGGCAAAGTCATCATAAACTTCTACACGACCAATCGTGCCAACCAATTCCATACGGCGTTTAATACCTGCAAAATTTGATAATGCCTCGCACGCAGTGGCAACGGAAACACCAACATGATAAGCACTTGCTACAGCGACTAGGGCATTATTAACATTATGTAAACCGCTCATTTGCCAATTAACAATTGCTTGATGGGTTTGCTGATTATTGGTGAATTGAATGCTAAATTCGCTTCCATCTGGTTTTAATAGAACTGCTTGCCAATCAATATTTGTTTGTGAATTATCCACCACACCAACTCGCCAAATTGGAGTCCAACAACCTTTTTTGATAGTTTGTTCTAAACTTTCGGTAGCTGTTGGCATAATAATTTGACCATTGGCAGGTATCATGCGAACCATGTGATGAAATTGCGTTTGAATGGCTTCTAAGTCTGCAAAAATATCAGCATGGTCAAACTCCAAGTTATTTAAAATGGCTGTTTTTGGACGATAATGTACAAATTTTGAACGTTTATCAAAAAATGCACTGTCATATTCATCAGCTTCAATCACAAAATAGCCTTCTTGACTATCTGTGGCATTTTGTCCTAAATAGCTACTATGAGCAAACGCCTTCTGCAAACGTGGGTCATCTGTAGCCACCAATGGCACGCCTCCAATTAAAAAACCTGTGTCAATGCCTGCATACTGTAAAATCCAAGCTAACATTGTGGTTGTCGTAGTTTTTCCATGCGTGCCTGCCACCGCTAACACATGTCGATACTGTAAAACGTGTTCTGCTAAAAACTGAGGCCCTGAGGTATAAGGAATGCGTTGATTTAGCATATATTCCACTGCCTCAATCCCACGTTTCATTGCGTTACCCACAATCACTAAATCTGGGGCAGGTTGCAAATGTGAGGCATGATAGCCTTGCATAATTTCAACACCCGCCTTTTCTAGTTGGGTGGACATTGGCGGATAAACATTGGCATCAGAACCTGTTACCATATGCCCAAGCTCACGAGCCAATAATGCCAATGAACCCATAAATGTGCCACAAATACCTAAAATATGAATGTGCATAACTCACCATCAATAATAAAAAACTAAACTATTATAATAAAATTTCACGCAAAAACCGTTAAGATTTTAGCGAGTTTTGTTGTTGAGATAGCACCCATTCAAAAAATCTAAAAGAGGTTTCAGGTAGCCATGTCAAATCTAGCTTTTTGCCTTGTTGTCTCATAAAACCTACATGACCACCATGTTCACTATATAATAAACGCACCGCAGAAGAAATATCATTTACCGTTGCCACCGTACCCAAAAATGGGTCATCTTTAGCAGAAATCATCAATGTTGGTTTACGAATTTGTTTAAGCATTGGCAAAGCGGACGCTTGACGATAATAATTTTCTGCCGTGCCATAACCATGACGAGGAGCTGTATATAAATCATCAAACACATCAAGCGTTTTTGATTGTTTTAGTAATACTAAAATTTCTTTATCATCAATTTTATCAATAGCTTTTTTTAACAAAGGCTTTAATAAATAAGGTGTGTAAATACGTCTAGCGATTGGTTTGTGCATCGCTTGGGCAGAAGTCGCCAAATCAACAGGAGCAGATATAATCACCGCACCTTGACATAGTGGACTTTCGCCAGCCTCTGCCATATATTTTGCTAACATATTCCCACCCAATGACACACCCACCGCCAGCATAGTTGGATAAATTTTGGCTAAATTAGACAACATATGTTGTATTTCAACCACATCGCCAGCATTATAATCAACATCAGCGGTATTTTTCACCCCGCCACAACCTCGATAATGTACAATCACTGCGTCCCAGCCATATTGTTGGGCATAGTTAGCAAAGGCTTTAGCATAATGGCTATCGCTACTGCCTTCAAGTCCATGAAACATCACCGCTAAAGGTTTTGTCAGGTTAGGTTTATGATTAACATAAATAAAATCATACGCAACTTTAGTTTTTCCTGTTGAGTCAGGGAAAAATTGACGTTGGTAATTAGGCTGAGGTTGTTTGATAAATTTGGGTAAAATCGTTTGAACATGTGGATTAGCAAATATAAACGGCGTATGAAATGGCGGTAAAGATAATTGTTGTAAATTCATAATCGTAATAAAAATTCATAAAGATAAGCTATTTTACATAATTTTAAGTCGGGCGGTATATTATCAAATCATAAAATTTAGCAATAATATACCACCTGATTATTAATTACCTATAATAATTACCTATCAAATGATTATGATAAATCTTGTAATTGTTGCATTTGTTGTTGGATTACTATTAATTGTCCTTGTAATTCAGCTAATTTAGCGGTTTCTGCTTCGACCACTTGAACAGGGGCTTTTTCTACAAAACTTGCATTGGATAATTTAGCAGTTAGACTATCCGCTTGTTTTTGTAGTTTTTCTAAATTTTTACTTAAACGATTTAGCTCGGCTGTTGGGTCAATTAAACCTTTCATTGGTACTAAAATTTTTAATTGACCAACCATCGCAGATGAGCATAATGGCACAGTATCACCTTCTGCCACAATAGTTAAGCTATCAATTTTAGCCAATACCTTAAATTGATTTTCAATACGGCTTAAACGTTGTTGCTCTTCTTGGCTGATATTTTGTAATAATAATGGTAATTTAACAGCATTGCCTAGTTTCATTTCACCACGAATATTTCGCACAGCTCCAATTAATTGTTGCAACCATGCCATGTCTTGCTCGGTCTGTTCATTAATATCAGCAGGGTTCACTTGCGGAAAATCTGCTATTACAATACTTTCAGCATTGTTTCGTCCAATTAATGGGGCGATGATTTTCCATAAGTTTTCAGTTAAATATGGCATGACAGGGTGAGTGAAACGTAATGCAACTTCTAAAACGTGCAGTAATACATAACGAATTTGATTTTTACGTTCATCACTGACATTTTTGTCATTTAAGCTGGCTTTGGCAAGTTCAACGTACCAGTCACAATATTCATTCCAAATAAACTCATAAATATCCTGACTGACTAAGTCAAAACGGTATTGTCCCATATGTTGATGAATTTGTTGAATTGTTGAATTTAATCGACTAATAATCCATTGTTCAGGCAGTTCCCACAATTGTGAATTTGCAGTTTGGTCAATAGGTTGGGCATTACCTTGTTTATCAACACAGTTCATTAATACAAATCGGGTAGCATTCCATATTTTATTACAAAAATTACGATAACCTTCAATACGTTTTAAGTCAAAATTAATATCTCGACCTGTACTTGCCAATGAACAAAAGGTAAAACGTAATGCGTCCGTACCAAAAGCAGGAATACCTTCAGTAAATTCTTTACGAGTTGCTTTTTCAATTCGAGGAGCATCTTTTGGATTCATCAGCCCAGTTGTGCGTTTTTGTAGTAAGGTTTCTAAATCTATGCCATCTATCAAATCAATTGGGTCAAGTACGTTACCTTTTGATTTGGACATTTTTTGTCCTTGTGCATCATTGACTAGACCATGTACATAGACTGTTTTAAATGGTACTTGTGGTTTGCCATCTTTATCTTTGATAAAGTGCATGGTCAGCATAATCATGCGGGCAACCCAAAAGAAAATAATATCAAACCCTGTTACTAATACACTTGTTGGGTGAAACGTTGCTAATGCTTTACCGTCATCATTGTTATCAGCCCAGCCTAATGTTGAAAATGTCCATAATCCTGAACTAAACCATGTATCAAGGACATCTTCATCTTGATGTAATTCAACATCATCAGCAAGTTGATATTTTTCACGCACTTTAGCTTCATCTTGAGCAACATAAATATTGCCATCTTTATCGTACCATGCTGGGATACGATGTCCCCACCACAATTGTCGAGAAATACACCAATCTTGTAAATCTTTCATCCATGACATATACATATTTTTATATTGGGCAGGTATGAATTGAATGCGTCCGTCTTCGACTGCGTCAATCGCTGGTTGGGCAAGCGGGGCAATTTTAACGTACCATTGGTCTGTTAATAACGGCTCAATGACCACACCTGAACGGTCACCGTATGGGCGTTTTAATTCATGCGGTTCGATTTTTTCTAAATAACCGTGTGTTTCTAAGTCTTCTACGATACGTTTACGAGCGTCAAAACGGTCAAGTCCACGATAACGTTCTGGTGCATTATCATTTAATGAGCCATCTAAATTCATCAAATTAATAATTTCAATATCATGACGTTTGCCAACTTCATAATCATTAAAGTCGTGAGCTGGGGTGATTTTGACACAGCCTGTGCCAAACTCTGGGTCTGGATAAGGGTCGGTGACGATTGGAATAATACGGTCAGTCATTGGTACATGAACCATTTTTCCAACAACGTCTTTATAACGCTCATCGTCAGGGTGAACTGCTAAACAGCCATCTGCTAAAATCGTTTCTGGGCGAGTGGTTGCAATGTGCATATATCCACCACCAAAAGTCTCACTTTTATCAACGAATGGATAACGAACATGATACATAAACCCTTTTTCATCTCGGTTTTCCACTTCTAAATCGGAAATAGCTGTTCTCAATTTAGGGTCCCAATTGACCAAACGTTTACCACGATAAATCAAACCATCATCGTACAAACGAATAAAAACTTCTTTTACCGCATTTGATAGACCTTCGTCCATCGTAAAGCGTTCACGAGACCAATCCACAGAAGAACCAAGACGGCGAATTTGTCGAGTAATATTACCACCTGATTGTTCTTTCCATTCCCATACTTTTTCAAGAAATTTTTCTCGACCTAAATCATAACGACTGATTTGCTGGGCGTTTAATTGGCGTTCAACGACCATCTGTGTGGCAATACCTGCATGGTCAGTACCAGGTTGCCAAAGTGTATTAAATCCTTGCATACGATGATAACGACTTAATACGTCCATGATAGTGTTATTAAAACCATGTCCCATATGCAAACTGCCCGTCACGTTTGGGGGAGGTAGCACGATTGAAAAGGCTTTTTCTTTGTCATAGTTTGGCTTAAAATAGCCTGATTGTTCCCAATGTTGATACATACCTTGCTCAAGCTCAGCAGGATTATAGGCTTTTTCTAAACGGCTTAATGCGATTTGAATAGGGGTTTGTTGCATTGTCATTGATAATCTCTTAAAATTTAAATAAAAAATGGTGTTATGAAAACAAATTTGCCTGATACCTTTTAACAAAAATGCTTGTTAATCAACATCAACAAGCGATATTTGTTAATTTTTACAGCAAATTTTCATAAAACGTATTAAATTGTAAAACCTGTTAAATAGATAAGCAAAATATTTTTTTAGATACGATTAGATAGAAAATGATGAACCACAACCACAGGTTGTTGTTGCATTGGGATTTGTCACAGTAAAACGAGAACCTTCCAAACCTTCAATATAATCAATCGTTGAGCCATGCAAATATTGATAACTTAACGCATCAACGACTAACGTCACATCGCCATTATTAAAACTGGCATCGTCATCATCAAGGCTTTCAGCAAAATTAAAGCCATAAGAAAAGCCAGAACAGCCACCACCCGTTACATATACCCGTAACATCAATTCAGGATTGCCTTCTTTTTGGCGTAGGTCACGGATTTTGTCAGCGGCTTTGTCAGTCAAAATCATCGCATCATTCATCATTATTTCCTTAAAAAATCTTTTCTACATTATGGGGTGGTTATTTTATACTATCAAGAGTTTTTCCGTTTCATTAACTGTAAGTGTTTTAATTATGATTGAATTAAAAAATGCCAGTATTCGCCGAGATGGTCGAATATTATTTTCTGACGTTAGTTTACAAATTCACCCAAGCTGGAAAATTGGTTTAACGGGTAAAAACGGTACAGGAAAATCCAGTTTTTTTGCCATGTTACAAAAACAACTTGGGCTAGACACAGGCGAATTATTTATTCCAAATAGTTGGCATATTGGACATATGGCTCAAGAGGTGGCAAGTAGCGAGCAACTGGCGATTGATTTTGTATTAAGTGGTGATAGCGTCTGGTATGAATTAAACCAAAAAATCCAAAATCATCAAAATTTTAGTGAAGATGAATTAGCACACATTCACGCCAAATTTGACGATATTCATGGCTATAGTATACCTGCTAAAGCTGGGCAAATTATGGCAGGTTTAGGCTTTAATAGCGAACAAATGCAACGTCCTGTGTCAAGTTTTTCAGGCGGTTGGCGAATGCGACTAAATTTAGCAAAAACTTTGATGAGCCGAGCCGATTTACTGTTGCTTGATGAGCCAACGAACCATTTAGATTTAGATGCAATTTTGTGGCTAGAGGATTGGCTAAAAGCGTATGATGGTACGCTGATGATGATTTCACACGACCAAACATTTTTAGATGCTGTTGTTGGGCATATTTTACACATTGAACAAGGAAAAATGACATTATATTCAGGCAATTATAGCCAATTTGTTCGCACTCGTAGTGAACGCCTTGCTCAACAGCAACAAGCGTATGAAAAACAACAAGCGACTAAAGCTCATATGGAAGATTTTATTCGCCGTTTCAAAGCTAAAGCCAGTAAAGCCAAACAAGCCCAAAGCCGAATTAAACAGCTTGAACGCATGACGTTTCTTGCTCCAGTGATGGCAGATAATCCATTTAATTTTAAATTTTATCCACCAAAACAATTGACTTCACCTTTAATTGTTCTCGATGATGCTAGCGTAGGCTATCAAGGTATCGCACTAATTAACAACATTCATCTACAAATCACCCCTGATAGTCGAATTGGTTTATTAGGCATGAATGGTGCAGGAAAATCAACATTAATCAAAAGTTTAGTTGGTGAACTACCTTTGCTAACAGGTGTACGCAAAGTAGCAGATAGTTTGGTTCTTGGTTATTTTAATCAACATCAAATGGACAGCCTAGACCCTGAAGCTACGCCTATGTTAATGTTGCAACGGCTGGCAGGGAATACCAGTGATGCAGATTTACGGGCGTTTTTGGGCAGTTTTGACTTTCGAGGTGACCGCATTGATACAGCTAGTAAACTTTTTTCTGGTGGTGAACGAGCAAGATTAACTTTAGCACTCATTGTTTGGCAACGTCCTAATGTATTAGTTTTAGATGAACCAACCAATCATTTAGATTTAGAAATGCGTCAAGCATTAAGTTTTGCTCTACAAAATTTTACAGGTGCGGTAATTTTAGTATCACACGACCGAGAATTAATCGCTCAAGTGTGCGATGAATTATATTTAGTACATGATGGACGTTGTGAAATT
Organism: Moraxellaceae bacterium; assembly: GCA_041855445.1. Taxonomy (GTDB): domain Bacteria; phylum Pseudomonadota; class Gammaproteobacteria; order Pseudomonadales; family Moraxellaceae; genus Faucicola. Next base: position 3,952 of record JBHAEG010000069.1, on the reverse strand, counting down.
TTTGATAATGACATCACTTATTACAGTCAATGGCTAAATGAAACCCGAAAACAACAACAAAAACAACTAACAAATGATAAAAAACAAGCCAATGAAACCCATGTTTCACGTGAAACATCACAAACTTTATCCAAAGAAGAACAACGTAAAAAATCCGCAGAACAGCGAAAACTCACTGCCCCATTACGCAAAAAACTTGCTGAACAAGAAAATAATTTAGAAAAATCAACTAATCAATTAAATAAAATTGAAGAAAAATTGTCAGATACTGATTTATATGAAGATAGCCGAAAAAATGAATTATTAGCATTATTAGAGCAACAAACTCAATTAAAACAACAAATTGAAACGCTTGAAGAGGAGTTAATGACAACAATGCTAGAACTTGAGGAGATGGAAAATAGCTTTTAGTCTTAAAAATTTGTTATGATTATCATATTGTTATCAATCTCAACCTAACAACTAAGGAATAATTATGCCATCATTTGACGTTGTGTCAGAACTTGCATTGTTTGAAGTAAAACATGCTGTGCAAAATACCCAAAAAGAAATTGCTACCCGTTTTGACTTTAAAGGTAGTGACATTGTGGTCGATTTCAATGAAAAGGCAAAAAATATTACTATTTATGCTGATAATGAATTGCAAATTGAAAATGTCTATGCCATGTTAGAAAAACATTTTATCAAAAGAGGTGTTGATTTACAGTCATTAGACCCACAAAAAATTATTGGTTCAGGCAAACAGGTAAAACAAGAAATCAATCTAAAAGATGGGCTTGACAGCGATACAGCTAAAAAAGTCGCCAAAGCTATCAAAGAGTCTGGATTAAAAGTTTCTGCCAGTATTCAAGGCGATAAAATCCGAGTTACAGACAAAAAACGAGATAATTTACAAGAAACGATGGCTTTTTTAAAAAGTAAATCGTTTGGTTTACCATTACAATTTAATAATTTTAAAGATTAAACTTTCAAAGTGTGACAAAGATTATATAAATTTATTGCAAATATTTTGAAAAAATTGCCAATTAACACCATATTATTCAATAATTATGGCAATAATTATTATTGCTAAAAATTTAGGAATAAGGGCAATAAATATGAGCAAAAAAAATTATTATGACATTTTGGGTGTAAGCAAAACTGCCAGTGAAAACGATATTAAAAAAGCATATCGAAAATTGGTGAGGCAATATCACCCTGATGTCAGTGATGACCCAAAAGCTGATGAGAAAATGGGCGAAATTAACAATGCCTATGAAACATTAAAAGATAAAAACAAACGGGCTCAATATGATATGATGCTAGAAAATCCCTTCATGGGACAGGCTGGCACTGGTGGTTTTCATGGTTTTTCTGGGCAAGCTCCAAATATGAGCCAAGAAGAGTTGGAAGAAATTTTGCGTCATTTTAGTGGTGGAGCAGGTTTTGGACAGCGACAACAAAGACAAACAGGCGAGTTTAATTTTGAAGATATTCTATCAACATTTGGTGGTGGATTTTCTGGTACAAGTCATGGTAAAAAATCCCAATCAACTAAAGGAGAAGACCAACACGCTGAATTATCAATTGATTTAACCGCTAGCTATACAGGTGAAACTCGACAGTTTACTATTAGTGTACCTATACACACTGTCACAGGTACTAGTTATCGTCAAAAAACCATAGAAGTAAAAATCCCTAAAGGTATCGCAGAAGGGCAACAAATTCGCCTTGCAGGACAGGGACAGCCTAGCTTGTATGGTGGTGAGGCAGGCGATTTATATTTAAAAATCAAATTTTCCCATACAAATAATATTCATGTTGAAGGTAAAGACGTTTTTCAAACGGTGGATATTAGCCCATGGGAAGCAACGTTAGGAGCAAACATTACTATCAAAACACCTGCTGGCAAAATGTCAATTAATATTCCTAAAAATAGCCGTACTGGTACAAAATTACGTTTAAAAGAAAAAGGTATTCCAGCAAAGCAGGCAGGCGATTTATTTATCAATTTAAACATTGTGTTACCTAAAGTAGAAACAGAAGCACAACGCCAAGCATTTGAACAATTAAAATACTTATTTCCAGAATTCAGTCTAAATCGATAAATTATTTCAAAAATGATTAATTTTATGAAACCTATAGATTTCTATAGGTTTTCTTTAACTTTTTCGCTATAATAACTCACGGCAAACAAAGCAAATTAATTTTACTAATTTTAAATCAATAGAATATTTAGTAATGTTAAAACTCTCAATCAATCTGTCCACAACTTCATTTTTTGAACTTTTATTGGCTAATAGTGTTACGTTGTGTATTACCTAAAATTTTATCAAAGTTTAAAAAATGAAACTTTTTGAGTAATTGAAGGTAAAAAAATGAATGACGTTAATCCAGTACAACAACATTATTCCACATTAGAAAAATTATTCAAAGAGCAACAATGGCAAAAGTATATTCAATTAGCAGAGCAATTAAAGACAGATTTATCAGGATTTACTGAAGCACAAACTATAAATTTTTATTGGTGGTTGGGACATTGTTACAAAAGCTTAAAAAATTACCATCAAGCAACAGATAGTTTTCAACAACTCATTCAACAATATCCAGCTAAGCACCAAGGCTATGAAGGATTAGTCAATATCGCTCAACACCAACAAAACCGTCAACTAATCATTGAACGAGCCACAGTCTTTCAAGATAAATTTCCAAATTTGTGGCATTCTTATTGCTGGCTTGGACAGACTTTTAAAGACTTACGCCAATATGATAAAGCCGAACAACAGTTTAAAACTTTAATCCAAAAACTACCCAATGACCATCGTGGATACGAAGGCTTAGTGAACGTTGCACAACATCAACAAAACCGCCAGCTAATCATTGAACGAGCCACAGTCTTTCAAGATAAATTTCCAAATTTATGGCTTTCTTATTGGTGGCTTGGACATGCCTTTAAAGACTTACGCCAATATGATAAAGCCGAACAACAGTTTCAAACCGCAATCCAAAAACTACCCAATGACCATCGTGGATACGAAGGCTTAGTACATATCGCTCAACATCAACAAAACCGACAACTCATCATTGAACGAGCTACTGTCTTTCAAGAAAAATTTCCCAATCTTTGGCATTCTTATTGGTGGCTTGGACATGCTTTCAAAGACTTACGCCAATATGATGAAGCTGAACAACAGTTTAAAACCTCAATCCAAAAACTACCCAATGACCATCGTGGATACGAAGGCTTAGTCAATGTCGCTCAACATCAACAAAACCGTCAGCTAGTTATCGAACGGGCTAAAGTCTTTCAAGATAAATTCCCCAATCTTTGGCATTCTTATTGGTGGATTGGACATGCCTATAAAGATTTGTATCAATATGAACAGGCGGAACAACAGTTTAAATTGTTGATTGAAAAACTACCCAATGACCATCGTGGATACGAAGGCTTAGTCAATATTGCACAACATCAACAAAACCGTCAGCTAGTTATCGAACGGGCTAAAGTCTTTCAAGATAAATTCCCCAATCTTTGGCATTCTTATTGGTGGATTGGACATGCTTTCAAAGACTTACGACAATATGATAAAGCTGAACAACAATTTCAAACTTTAATTGAAAAACTACCCAATGAGCATCGTGGCTATGAAGGTTTGGTAAATATTGCTCAACATCAACAAGACCGCCAACTGGTCATTGAACGAGCCAAAGTTTTTCAAGATAAATTCCCAAATATGTGGCAAGGTTTTTGGTGGGCTGGACAGGCTTTTAAAGATTTATATCAATATGAACAAGCCGAGCAACAGTTTCAATTACTGATTGATAAATTTCCTAACATACATCAAGGCTTTGAAGGATTAGTCAATATCGCTCAGCATCAACAAAACCGTCAACTAATTATTGAACGAACTACTGTCTTTCAAGATAAATTCCCAAATATGTGGCAAGGTTTTTGGTGGGCTGGACATGCTTT
>JBHAEG010000068.1:0-37239 GCA_041855445.1 Moraxellaceae bacterium | reverse complement strand
TTTAAACGTTAAATGTTTAATTTGGTGATGTGCAGGTAGTAAACTATTTAAAAAATCAATCAGAAAATGTTTGCTAGCCTCTTCACCAAAAATTTTTTTAAAACCGTAATCTGTATAAGGATTAATAAATTTTGCTTTCATGGTAATTTCCTATTTTGTATATTTATTATTTCAACATAGCAATAAACAAGATTTTATTCAATAAGATTTTTTTGCCAATATAGTGATTTTCTAGTAAAATTCGCTTTTACCAACTATTAAAAAGTATCTCATGACAAACTATATTTTTGTAACAGGTGGGGTGGTGTCTTCATTGGGTAAAGGTATCACTGCCGCCTCAGTCGCTGCTGTATTAGAAGCTCGTGGTCTGAAAGTTACCATGACCAAACTTGACCCTTATATTAATGTTGACCCTGGCACAATGAGTCCATTTCAGCATGGCGAGGTTTTTGTGACCGAAGATGGGGCAGAAACTGACCTTGATTTGGGTTATTATGAGCGGTTTTTACGTCATTCAAAAATGAGTAAAAACAATAACTTCACAAGTGGTCGTATTTATCAAACCGTTCTTGATAAGGAACGCCGTGGTGATTATTTGGGTGGTACGGTGCAAGTCATTCCACATATTACCGATGAAATTAAAAATCGTATTCGTGCCAGTGGTGAGGGATATGATATTGCAATTATTGAAATTGGTGGTACTGTTGGTGATATTGAATCATTACCATTTATGGAAGCTGTGCGTCAAATGCAGGTAGAGCTTGGACGAAATCGGGCAATGTTAATGCATTTAACCCTTGTACCATATATTTCAAGTGCGGGTGAAAGTAAAACAAAGCCCACACAACATTCAGTAAAAGAATTACGCAGTATTGGACTTCAGCCAGATGTGCTAATTTGTCGTAGTGAACATACAATTAGTGAGGATAATCGCCGTAAAATCGCTTTATTTACTAATGTTGAAGAACGTGCGGTGATTATGTGTGAAGACGCACAAAGTATTTATCAAATTCCTCGTAAATTACACGCCCAGCATTTAGATGATTTGATTTGTGAACGTTTTGGCATTACAGTTGCTGAAGCTGATTTATCAGACTGGGATAAAGTAACCAGTTCTTTGTTAAATGCTAAAGATAGCGTGACCGTTGCGATGGTTGGAAAATATGTTGAATTACCTGATGCGTATAAGTCTATTAATGAAGCATTATTGCATGCAGGCATTAGTAATCATGTCAAAGTGAATATTGATTATATTGATGCAGAAAAATTAGAAACTGATGATAGTTTGTTTGATAATTTGAAAAAAGCTCATGCAATTTTAGTACCTGGTGGATTTGGTGAACGTGGTACACAGGGTAAAATCAAAGCAATTCGTTATGCTCGTGAAAACAATGTACCATATTTAGGTATTTGTTTAGGTATGCAGTTAGCGGTGATTGAATATGCTCGTAATGTCTTAGGATTAGATGCAAATTCAACAGAATTTGATAAAAAAACTAAAGCTCCAATTATTGGTTTAATTACTGAATGGTTTGACGAAAAGGGCGAGTTACAACGCCGAAGCGACACTTCAGATTTAGGCGGAACTATGCGACTTGGTGGGCAAAAAGCTGAACTTGTCGAAGATAGTAAATTACGTCAGATTTATGGTTGTGCAACGATTATTGAGCGTCATCGTCATCGTTATGAGATGAATGGACGTTATATCGAGGCACTTGAGCAAGCAGGCATGAAAATTTCGGGGTATTCTGCGAAACAACATTTAGTTGAGTCAGTAGAAATTCCAACACATCGTTGGTTTATTGCAGTACAATTTCACCCAGAATTCACCAGCCAGCCACGCGGTGGGCACCCATTGTTTAATAGTTTTATTGAAGCAAGCAAACAATCAATTGTTGCATAAAATATAGATAACAGGAAAAAGCCCATCATGTTGGGCTTTTTCATCAATATTGAAAAAAAGTATTTATCTTTCAAGATATTGTAGCTTATTAGGTACACCGTCCCATTCTTTATGGTCAGGTAAAGGCTCTTTCATTTCAGTAATGTTTGCCCATTTTTCAGACAATTCGGCATTTAATTCAATAAAAATTTCTTGTCCTTTTGGCACTTCATCTTCTGAAAAAATCGCATTAGCAGGGCATTCTGGCTCACATAATGCACAATCAATACATTCATCAGGATTAATCACCAAAAAGTTTGGGCCTTCATAAAAACAATCGACAGGACAAACTTCTACACAATCAGTATATTTGCAACGAATACAATTATCAGTGACTACAAAGGTCATAGCATCGGCTACCTTTTTTTACGTTGAATTGCTAAAATTTAGCAGAAAGGAAATCGGAAATATGGCAAAAAAGCGATTGGGTATTTGTTATCATTGCCTATGCTTTTTTGCGAATTGTTTAAAGCGATATTTTACCTTGTTACTGATTTTTTAACAATTCCTTTAGGGAATAAATAAATTCAAGAGCTTGTTTTGGCGTTAAATCATCAGGGTTAAGTTGCTGTAAAGTATCAATCACTGATTGGATATTTGATGGTATTGGACTGTTATCAAAATTAATCGATAATTGTTGATTTATGGACTCACCATTATGATGATTATTTTGTTGATTTTCTAGGTAATTTTTTGCTTGTTGTAATAATGTCATTGGTACACCAGCCATTTTTGCAACGTGCAATCCGAAACTACGATGGGTACTACCTTTGGCAATTTGATGTAACAATAACAATTGTCCATTAATTTCTTGAGTAACCAGATGTTGATTAAACATTTTAGCGTGATTTTCTACTGGTTCCGTCAATTCAAAATAATGAGTTGCAAATAAAGTTAAACAATTAAGTTTATCAGCTAAATAATGAATACAGGCATGAGCAATGGCTAATCCATCTTGGGTGCTGGTGCCTCGTCCGACCTCGTCCATCAATACCAATGAATTGGCATTGGCTTGGTTCATAATATTGGCAGTTTCTATCATTTCTACCATAAAGGTAGATTTTCCACTAGCTAAATCATCAGCTGAACCAATTCTAGTAAAAATTTGTTTAATATGACCTAAAGTGACAGCTTGAGCAGGAACAAAACTACCACAACATGCCAATAACACAATCAATGCCACTTGTCGCATATAGGTCGATTTTCCGCCCATATTTGGGCCTGTAATTAACATAAGGCGTTCAGGCTGAGTTTGAGTACCTAAAATACAATCATTAGCAACAAAATGTTCCAAAGACCCTGACTGTTTTTGTAAACTATGTTCAACAACTAAATGTCGTCCTGCTGTTATTTCAATAGATGCTGGCGAGTTTTTTTCATCATTTTGAATAAACTTTGGACGACACCAGATTTGATTAGATTGTCGAGCTAGTATCGACCAATTTGTCAATACATCAAGATAGGCAATTGTTTTTGACAGTTGTTGTAGTTTATCCAATCGTTGTTGTAATTGTTTTAATAAGTCTTCATATAACTGTTTTTCTAGGGATAAAGCCTGACTTTGTGCAGATAAATAAGCTTCTTCAAGCGTTTTTAACTCTGCCGTGGTGAAACGTTCAGCATTTTTTAAAGTTTGACGGCGGATAAAATGAGCAGGAGCATTTTTTGCTTGTTGGCTTGTTAGTTCAAAATAAAAACCACTTACTTTATTAAAACCTACTTTTAGATAATTTAAATGATAATCTTGACGTTGTTGCTGAGCGAGTTGCTCTAATTTTTGTTCAACATTATCATGTAAATATTTTAATTTATCTAATTCTTCATTAAAGCCTTGTTTTATCATACCACCATCTCGAATATGGGCAGGTGGTTCATCAATGATAGCATTTGTCAATAAATTTAATAAGTTAGCAAAATCATCGTTGGTGTTTAAATCGGGTAATTGTGCTAATAACATGGTTAATAGCGATGTATTGTCTTGAGTTTTGGTTAAATTATTTTGTAGACTATGAGTTAAAAAAATATTTAATTTGGCAGATTGTTCTAAACTTAATTTTAATTTAATTAAATCAGTTGGTCTGGCAGAAAGTAAGCCAATTCGTCCACTAATACGCTCGATATCATAAATATTTTTTAATAATTCTATTAAGGTATGATGCTGATTGTCTGGTAATTGCTTTAGGGTTTCTACCGCAGTAAGTCGTTGATTTATCATTGCAGTATTCAGCAATGGACGGCGTAAATGATGCACTAACAGTCGTTTTCCCATTGGTGTTTGACAATGGTCAATGACGGATAGTAAGGAAATGCCCGAAGCTAATACAGGTGTGAAAATTTCTAGATTTTGTTGGCTAACTGCATCAATTTGTAAAAAATCTTGATTGTTTTCTACAGAAATTTGTTGAACATAAGGTAAGGAAGATTGTTGAGTTTGTTTGCCATAATGTAAGACAACCGATGCACTTAATTGAGCTAATGGTATATCATCTATGCCAAAGCCTGCTAATGTATTGACTTGTAAATGTTGGCATAAATGTTGATGAGCATTGTTAATTAAAAAGTGGCTATGCGGTTGAAAAATAAGTGGGCAACGCAGGCTGTCTTGTAGAAAATCTATCCAATTTGTTGATAAATTTTCATCAATTAAACATTCGCTTGGGTCAAAACGTAATAAAGCTTGATATAATTCATATTTTAATTTTTCTATATTGTCTGTTTGGATTTGTTGAACTTGAATATGCCCTTGTGCAAGATTAAGCTGAGCAATACCGACAGCCAGTTGGTTTTTAGCAAAACTTAACGCAATCACTGTGGGTGTTTGACCTTGAGTGATTAAATTATCATCAGTGAGTGTACCTGCCGTTAAAGTTCTGACGACTTTACGTTGCATAATACCTTTATTTTGTGGATTTTGGGTATTGTCTTCAACTTGTTCACAAATGACTACGGTTTGTCCAGCAGTAATTAGCCGTGCAATGTAGTTATCTGAGGCATGAAAAGGTACGCCTGCCATTGGAATGTTATTACCATTTTTATCTAGTCCACGTTTGGTGAGGGTAATTCCTAGTATTTCTGAAGCAATTTTTGCATCATCAAAAAATAGCTCATAAAAGTCTCCCATGCGATATAGCACTAAAGCTTGTGGATAATCTGCTTTAATGGTTAAATATTGTTGCATCATGGGTGTATGGTTTTCAAACTTGGTGATATTTGACATAATGTGTGAAATTTTTAGATTTTTTAAACGATGATAAAGATGGTGGGATATTTTAAAGGATTTTGTTTTTGCTGGAAAGAAATTGTTTTTTCTTAAGAAACAAGCACCTAGATTAGCAAAAAATCTTAACAAGTCAGACGACTGACCCTTTTCATAGACTATTTGGCAAAATACCTTGTATTCAAAAAAAACATTACCATATATAATAACACTATTGATTTTTCGTTAGGATTTAACGTGTTATGTTTGGCAAAATAATTGGTAGCGTTTTAGGTACAAAAAATGACCGAGAATTAAAGCGAATGCGGAAATTGGTCAGTAAAATTAATGAATTAGAAAGTAAAATTCAACCGTTAAGCGATGAAGAACTAAAACAAAAAACGATGGAATTTAGGCAACGTTTTGAAAATGGTACAAGTCTTGATGATTTGTTACCTGAAGCGTTTGCGGTATGTCGAGAAGCATCATTACGTGTTTTAGGTATGCGTCATTATGATGTGCAGTTAATTGGCGGGATTACCTTACATGAAGGCAAAATTGCTGAAATGAGAACAGGTGAAGGTAAAACCTTGATGGCGACCTTAGCGATTTATTTAAATGCCATTAGTGGTAAAGGGGTTCATGTTGTTACCGTGAATGATTATCTTGCTGGTCGTGATGCTGAATTAAATCGTCCATTATTTGAATTTTTGGGTTTAACCGTTGGGGTAATCTATTCTCAGCAAAACCCATGGGAAAAATTTGATGCGTATCAAGCTGATATTACTTATGGTACGAACAATGAGTATGGTTTTGACTATTTACGGGATAATATGGTATTTAGTCTACAAGAGAAAAAGCAACGTGGATTAAATTATTGTATTATTGACGAAATCGACTCGATTTTGATTGATGAAGCTCGTACACCATTAATTATTTCAGGGCAGGCAGAGGATTCTGCTCATATGTATCAATTAATTGATACAATCATTCCACGTTTACAAGTATCAAAAAATGAAGAGGCAAACCGAGATAATAAAGATAAAGATTTTTGGATTGATGAAAAAAATCGTCAAATTGAAATTAGCGAAAAAGGCTATGAAAAAATCGAAAAATTCTTGGTAGAAAAAGGCGTATTAGGCGAGAATGAAAGTTTATATAGTCCTGCCCGTCTGCCATTATTAGCCCATGTTCAGTCGGCAATTCGAGCTCATCATTTATTTATTAAAAATATTCATTATATTGTACATGAAGGCGAAGTGATTATCGTTGATGAGAATACTGGTCGTACCATGCCAGGTAGACGTTGGTCAGATGGTTTACATCAGGCAGTTGAGGCGAAAGAAGGCGTAGAAATTCAGGCAGAAAATCAAACGCTTGCAACAACCACTTTCCAGAATTATTTTCGACTGTACAATAAATTATCAGGCATGACGGGAACAGCCGATACAGAAGCTGCTGAATTTAAACAAACCTATAACCTTGATGTGGTTGTTATTCCAACACATCGTCCAATCCAACGTGTTGATTTAAACGACCAGATTTTTCTTACCAAAATGGGTAAATATCAAGGAATTATCAAAGAAATTAAACGTATTAAAGAAACCCATGCTCCAATCTTAGTAGGTACGGCAACCATTGAAGCCAGTGAAGTTTTATCAGAATTATTAACTAAAGAAGGCATTGCTCATAACGTGTTAAACGCCAAACAGCACGAACGTGAGGCGGATATTATCGCTCAGGCAGGAAGTCCAGATGCGGTGACAATTGCTACAAATATGGCGGGTCGTGGTACAGACATTATTTTAGGTGGAAACTGGCAGGCGATGTTATCGCATATAGCAGATGTTACACCAGAAATGCGAGAGCAGTATCGGGCAGAGTGGCAAATTAAAAATAAACAGGTTTTAGAAGCAGGGGGCTTACATATCATTGGCTCAGAACGTCACGAGTCACGCCGAATTGATAATCAGTTGCGTGGGCGGGCAGGACGACAAGGCGACCCAGGAGAATCTCGTTTCTTTTTGTCTTTGGAAGATGATTTGATGCGTATTTTCGCAGGTGACCGTGTCGTCAATATGATGCGGGCAATGGGCTTAAAAGAAGATGAAGCGATTGAACATAAAATGGTTTCTCGTTCCATTGAAAATGCTCAAAGTAAAGTTGAAAATCGTGACTTTGATGCCCGTAAAAATTTATTAAAATATGACGATGTTGCCAATGAACAACGTAAAGTTATCTATAAACAACGTGATGAGCTACTGGCAGAAAGTGATTTACAACCTGCCATTGAAGGTATGTATCACGAAGTTTATAATGCTTTGATTAATCAATTTGTGCCTGTGGGGTCTGTTGATGACCAGTGGGATATTGATGGTTTAGAAGACGAATTAGAAGAAGAATTTCGTATCACTATGCCTATCAACGATTGGCTTGATGCAGACAGACGACTTGATGAAGATGGTTTGCGTGAAAAAATTATTCAGGCTGCGATTGCCAACTACCGAGACCGCCGTAAACAAATGGGTGAAGAACATGCGTCACAACTTGAACGTCATTTTATGTTACAAAGTCTTGATAAACATTGGAAAGAACATCTAAATCAAATGGACCAACTTCGTAGAGGTATTCATTTACGAGGTTATGCCCAAAAAAATCCAGAACAAGAATATAAAAGAGAATCTTTTGAACTGTTTCAAAGTATGCTTGGAGCCATTAAGTCAGAAACAGTACAAGATTTATCACGAGTACATATTCCAACACCTGAAGAAATTGCAGCGTTAGAAGCTCAACAACGAGAACAAGCTCAACATGTTCAACTACATTTTGAACATCAATCAGTAGATAATTTGAGCGGTGGCATTGGTGATGATTTAGAAACTACGACCCAAAATCAAATACAAAATCGAGGGGGTAGTGTGAATTATCAGTTTAATCTTGCCTCATCAGTTACCCAAAGTGATAAAGTAGAAAGTAACACAAACGAAGAAAATCCATACGCAAATTTAAGAATTAGCCGTAATGCAGATTGTCCTTGCGGTTCAGGTCTAAAATATAAGCAATGCCACGGTAAAATCTAGGACGGATATTATGTTAAAGAAAAATCGTTTACAAAAATTAGCCGTTGTTGCAATGTTGTCTATAGGTGTTATTGGCTGTAGTCAGCAAGTGGAAGATACGAATAAATCCACGGCTGAAGATGAGGCTGTTCCAATGTCGGCAAAGCCTGCAGATAGTCAAGATGCACCAATTGTGGAAGGAGATACGCCAGAAATCACAGATGATACTGCGACAACAGCAACAGCAGAAGCTCAGCCTAATGAGGCAGATGGTGAAGAAATTGTTGAAGAAGGAGGCGAAGATAATTCAGAAATGGATAACATTTCTGAAAATGACCAAGTGGTTGATGATGAGCCTGCATCACCAGATGCACCAACTGCCAGTGAAGAACCTGCTGAAGTACAACAGGAGGAAACGACAAATTAAGTTAAATTTTAAAATAACCATCAAAACGAATGGTTTCGCCAAGCCATTGTTCACTAGTGGTATGATTGGCTAAAAATGGGGCGGAGTTTGGGCGTTTTACAATTACCCGACCGCCTTTTTTTATTTGATTAATCGCAATATTTAATAACATCGTTTCTTGATGAATGTCAGGTATATCGGCAATACGATGTAAGACCTGCATATGTTTGCCAACTTGAGCAGTTTTATAACTGTCTTGTGGAAACATTGGGTCAAGATAAATCACATCAGCTTGTTCTAAGGTTGGTAGTAAGGTTTGAGCATTGGCAAAATATAGTTTTAGACGGGCTATTAATTTTTGCCAATTTGTTCGTTGTTGCATTTGTTGTATTTCATGACAAAGTAATAAATACATGATGGGATTTTCTTCAATCATTATCACATTTGCCCCAGTGCTGGCTAAAATCAAACTATCATGCCCAAAACCTGCCGTTGTATCAATGACTTGCATATTTGGCTGTAGTTTACAGGCTTTTAACAACAACTCAGTTTTCTTGCCTGCTTTTACGACTCGTTGTTGTTGTCCTTGCCAATTTAACGCCACTTTCATACCATCAACCAGCAAATGTAGCTGATTGTTTTTATCTAAAAATAAACTATTTTCAGTTAATGTTTCTAACGATTTTTGTCGCATACTCTTGTCAAGCGGTTGCGTTTTTAATGGTAACTCAATGAGTTTGGCAATCGTTAAAATCGGTTGAATATCAGCATTTTGGGCATAGTACAAATGAATTAGCATAATTAGCCTGCAAATTGATAATCAAATAAAAAATATGCCAATAATACAATAATGCCAGTAATAATTCGTAACCACGCAAAAATAATAAAATCACGTTGGCTAACCCATCGTACTAACCAACGGATAAACAACATCGCAACCACAAATGAAGAGATTGTACCAACCGCCAATACTAACCAATCCTGTCCACTCGTTAAAACATCACGATGTTTAGCTAAATCTAATAAACCTGCTCCCACAATGACAGGAATACCTAAGAAAAAGGAAAATTCAGTGGCGGCTTTACGAGAAACGCCTAAAAATAATGCACCAATAATAGTCGAGCCTGAACGTGAAGTACCAGGTATTAATGCTAAACATTGAATTAAACCAATTTGAATAGCAGTTTTTAAATCAATATCTTCAGCTTCTTGAAATTTCACCACATTTTGACGGCGTTCAATCCAAAAAATTAATAAGCCACCAATAATTAACATGGTTGCAACTGTGTAGGCGTTAAATAACGATTTAATACCATTTTCTAATAAAAAACCTAAAATCATGACAGGAATAGTGGCTGCAATTAAGCCATAACCAAGCTGACGAGGATTTTTTAATCCTTCTGCTTTGCCTGTTAGTAATCCTATTAAAGCATTCCATAGTCTACCCCAATAGTCATAGATAACTGCTAAAATGGCGCCAAGTTGGATTACCACCACAAATAAATCGGCTTTTTCTTTTGTCCAAAAATGTAAAATATCTTGTGTGATGATTAAATAACCAGTACTAGAAATGGGCAAAAATTCGGTAATACCTTCAACAATGCCCATAATCACTGCTTTTATTAATAATAAAAGGTCCATAAAAATCCTAAAATATTATCATATTAATTTTTCATAGATTGTTGTTCAGATAACGTTTTCCACGCATGATGTCGCAAATAGACAGGTAACGCATTTTTTGCACAAACAGACTGCCCTTGTTGCCATAAATCTAATCCTAACAATCCAATAGTGACAGCATTTGGTATGATGTCATTGATTACAATTTGATTATCAAATGTTGATAATAAATTCGCCCCATTTCCGACCAATGGTAACGCTTGTTTTGTTGATTGATAATAATCAACCAATTGTTCCTGATGTTGTAATTGCATTACTGTTGAACTATCATCAGCTAATGCAAATTCGGCCAAATATACTTGGCTCATGCGGGCATCAATAACAGCATATAGCTGAGTTAAGCCTGTCGTTTGATAGGCAGTTTGAGCGATAGCTTGTAGGCTAGAAATAGGTAAACAAGGAATGTCATGAGCAAAGCTTAAAGCTTGAGCCACTGCCGTATTAATACGAATACCACTAAAAGCCCCAGGCCCTCGATTAAATGCAATCGCTGTCAATTCAGATAATGTAATTCCTGTTTGCTGTAATCCAGCGTTAATCATTGGCAGAATTTGCTGAGTTTGTTTTCTATTGCCAAGCAATGTCTGTTGAAACACAATATCACCATTGTTAGCTAAAAGTGCAACCGAGCAATGTTCAAATACACTATCAAGTGCCAAAATCATAAAATGAGCCTTGTTAATATTATCGAAAAAAGCTTATGATAACATTAATTTCACACAAAGGCGTTAGCAATTATAAGCGTTTTATCAAAAATTGTGCTAACATATAGAAAGAAATTTTAATGCTTTAATGGTAAGGTTTGAAATACATGGTAAACCACACTCAGTTTGATGTTTATGCGACAACATATGATGATAGCACACCCATTCAAACACAGGTTGCCAAAGAATTATCTAATAAAATTTACCAGCATTTTCCTCAAATGAATAAACCACAAACATGGATTGATATTGGTTGCGGGACAGGAAAACTTAGTCGAGAATTATTACAACAGTATCCAGTACAACAAAAAAATATCATTCAATTGATTGGTTTAGACAATTCTCAAAATATGTTAAACATTTGGCGAAAAAATATCTATCAAATCGCTAAACAATTTGATAAAAATACCATTGTTTCTGTGACAGCTATTCGTTCAGAAATGCAAGATATTCCTTTAGCTGATAACAGTATTGATATGCTAGTCAGTAGCTTTTCTCTACATTGGCAAGAGCCAAATATATTGCTTAAATTAGTAAAATTACTAAAAAAGCAAGCCTATATTCACATTGCCGTTCCTGTCGCAGGCTCATTTTTTCAAGTGCAACAGCGATTTCCTTTATTACCTATATATCCATTTTTGACAGTTGAAGCATGGAAATCAGTCATTTTGCAAGTGATACAACGTTATCACGGTAAAATACTGTATCAACAAGTACAATCATTTCATCATACCTATCCAAATTTACACCAATTATTGCGTGATTTGAAAAAAATGGGTGGGGCAGTGAGTCTAAAACAACCATTAGCAACAGCAACATTGCGACAGTATTTAGCAGATACTCAACAAATTCAGCTTGATTATCAAGTTTTATTCATAGGTATTTATCTAAATGCTGATGAAGATAAATCATAATCCATAAATCATAGAGTGTGTTATAGTTGGTTAGGTGAATTATGTCAGTAGCAAATTCAATCATTTGTCGTGAAAAATTACAAGCCTATATTCATTTAACAAGATTTGATAAGCCTGTTGGAATTGAGCTTGTGCTGTGGCCGACATTGTGGGCAGTATTTTTGTCGGGTTTGGGACAAGGGAAATTACCTGCTTGGCATATTGTACTGATTTTTGCACTTGGGGCGACTTTGATGCGTGCTGCAGGTTGTGCAATTAATGATTTTGCCGACCGCCGAGTCGATGGACATGTTAGCCGAACTAAAACCAGACCATTAGCAGATGGACGTTTAACAGCGAAAGAGGCTGTCTGGACATTTTTAATTTTGTCATGGGTGAGTGCCAGCATGCTAGTTTTTTTGCCTGTAGAAGTGTTTTACTGGTCGTTTGGTGCCGTTGCTTTGGCGTTTATTTATCCATTTATGAAACGCTATACCCATTTACCACAAGTATTTTTGGCGGCAGCATTTGGCTGGGCGATACCCATGTCATATATTGCTGTTGTGGGTGATACAGACATTTGGTGCTGGCTGATGTTTGTAGGCTATATGTGCTGGACGGTGGCATATGATACACAATATGCGATGGCTGACCGTGAAGATGATTTAAAAATTGGTATTAAATCAACTGCAATTTTATTTGGTAAATATGATGTGAAAATTATTACTGTGTTACAAGCAGTTTTTTTAATGTGTATGACAGGTATTTTTCAGCATTATTTTGGTGGCTGGTCAGTATTTTTATTGATGCCAATTGTATTTATGTTTATCACACAAAATAAAAAATGCTCAACATATCAACCATTACAATGTTTTCAGGCATTTTTAGCGAATGTGTGGGTAGGACGTTATTTATTTCTGGTGATTTTGGGATTATGTATGTATTATACTGGTTAAAATAATAGACTGGTTAAAACTATGTTAAATAAAAATCAAGAAAATTTAGCGAATACACATTTAACGAAAGCAGAAGTTATTAGACTGGAGAGAAAATTAGCAAAATATGCCAATGTGATGGATAGCTTGGTTAGAATTCCTTTTACTAAACAAGGCGTTGGCGTTGATGCAATGTTGTCTACAATTCCTCTAGCAGGTGATATTGTTGGATTATTATTAACATTGTATGTATTTAAAATAGGTAAAAAACTGGGTGTGCCAACTGAAAAAATGGCACCTGCATTAAAAATGGCAGTCGTGGATATGTTTATTGGCACTATCCCTGTCTTAGGTACAGTTGCTGATATTTTTATTCAGCCAAGCCGTCAAACATTGGCGATTGTTCATCAACATGTTAAAGAAAATTATGATATTCAAGATGAAATTCATTTGGAACGTCCATTTTTACATGAACAATTAGAAAAAAAGCAACGAAATTCTGCGTTTTGGAAAAATCCAGTTATCGCATGGTTGTATTTACATATGCCTGATATTTTGGGATTAATTGTCATGGTGCTAATGATATGGATAATGTTAGCTTTTGTAGGTTGGATAATGACGACTTTACAAGGTTTATGGTAATTGTATGGTATATTTTTATATTGTATTAATTGGTCGGGGAGACAGGATTTGAACCTGCGACCCCTTGCACCCCATGCAAGTGCGCTACCAGACTGCGCTACACCCCGAACAATGACCTGCTATTCTACTAGATTTTATGGGTTTTGCAAGTAATTTAACGGTAAAATTTTTAAAATACACAAGGTCTGGTGTTGTGTTTTATGGATTGAATGCGAATTTCAAACTTTAAGAATAGCGGATAAAAAATCCAAGTTAAAATTAATCAACTTGGATTTATCATGTGAATTGTTTAAAAATAAAGTGAAAAATTATCCAATCATCTTTTTCAAAAGTTCATTAACTTGTTGAGGGTTTGCCTTGCCTCGACTAGCTTTCATGACTTGCCCAACTAAGCCATTAAACGCTTTTTCCTTGCCTGCCTTATATTCATCAACCATTGCTTGATTTTTGGTTAATACTTCTTCAACAATCGCTTGAATTGCTCCTGTATCTGTTTCTTGTTTAAGCCCTTTATCAGCAATGATTTTATCGACAGCATCATCAGCATCGCCACCTTCGTGGGCAAATAAGGCAGAAAATGCTTGCTTGGCTAATTTTCCTGATAATGTATTGTCAAGAATTCGCTCTAATAATTTAGCAAGCTGGTTAGCAGAAATTGGACTTTGTTCAATGGTTTTTTCTTGTTTATTTAATGCACCTAACAAATCGCCCATGACCCAGTTTGCGGTTAATTTTGCGTTGTTTGTTCCAACTTTGGCAACAACCGCTTCAAAATAATCTGCTAATGCTCGGCTTGCAGTTAAAATTCGGCTGTCATATTCAGGTAAGCCTAAGTCATTTTGTAAGCGTTCACGGCGAGCCACAGGTAATTCAGGCATATTAGCACGAATGCTGTCAATAGTCGCTTGGTCAATGTGAACAGGTAACAAATCAGGGTCTGGAAAATAACGATAGTCGTTGGCTTCTTCTTTAGTACGCATGGCTCGAGTTTCGTCTTTGTCTGGGTCGTACAGACGAGTGGCTTGCACGATTTTTCCGCCATCTTCTAAAACATCAATTTGACGCTCAATTTCTACGGTAATTGCTCGTTCAATAAAGCGAAATGAATTGAGGTTCTTTAATTCACAACGTGTGCCTAAAGGAGCGTTTGGCTTTCTGACAGACACATTACAGTCGCAACGAAATGACCCTTCAGCCATAATTGCATCAGAAATACCCAGCCAAGTGACTAATTGATGAATAGCCTTTACATAAGCAATTGCTTCAGCTGGAGAACGCATATCAGGCTCAGAAACGATTTCAATCAGAGGCGTGCCTGCCCGATTTAAATCTACACCTGTCATGCCATTATAGGCATTATGTACTGACTTGCCCGCATCTTCTTCTAAATGAGCTCGGGTAATACCAATACGTTTTTTATATTCATTTTTTTCGCCTTCATTGACCACAATATCAATATAACCTTGCCCAACAATAGGGTGTGCCATTTGACTAATTTGATAGCCTTTTGGCAAATCTGGATAAAAATAATTTTTGCGGTCAAAAGCATTCATTGTACCAAGTTCAGCGTTAATTCCCATACCAAATTTTAACGCTTTTTCAACCACTTCTTTATTTAACACAGGTAAGACACCTGGCATGGCAAGGTCAATAATGTTCGCTTGCGTGTTTGCCTCTTGTCCAAATAACGTTGAAGCAGGTGAGAAAATTTTGGTTTGAGTGTTTAATTGGCAATGAATTTCTAGCCCAATCACAACCTCGTAACCATCAACTAATGGGGCTTTTTGTTCTGTTGTCATGACGATTATCCTTTAGGCTTGTTGGCTAATTGGGGAAACTTGTTGATGAAAATCAGTTACTTGTTGGTAAGCATCAGCCGTTTGTAACAATGTATCTTCTTGCCAATGATTTGCAATTAACTGTAATCCAATGGGTAAACCCATGTTATCAAAACCAATTGAGTGACTTAAGGCAGGCAAGCCCGCTAAATTTACGCCAATGGTATAAACATCACCTAAATAAATCGCCATTGGGTCAAGTGACGCTCCAATTTTATAGGCAGATGTTGGAGCAGTTGGCGTGGCAATAACATCACAACTTTCAAATGCCTTGGCAAAATCTTGTGAAATTAAACGGCGAACTTTTTGAGCTTTCACATAATACGCATCAAAATAACCTGCTGATAACGCATAAGTTCCCATCAAAATACGCCGTTGTACCTCTGCTCCAAAGCCTTCGGAGCGTGAACGGGTATATAAATCATGTAAATTGACAGGGTTTTCACAGCGATACCCAAAACGAACACCATCATAACGTGATAGATTTGAAGATGCTTCTGCAGGTGCTAACAAATAATAAGTAGCAAGAGTAATTTCAGGTTTAGTCAAATGAACTTCAACCAAAGTTGCTCCGAGAGCCTCATACTGTTTAAGTGATTGTTGCACAAGAGCATTGACTTCATCATTTAATCCAGAACCAAAATATTCCATTGGCACACCAATGCGTAATCCTGCTAAGGGTTTATCACTAGCTTGGCGTTTATTATGTAGATTTTTTACATAATTTGGCACATCTTTTTTTACACTGGTTGAGTCTTTTGGGTCATGTCCTGCCAACGTTTGTAACAAATAGGCACAATCTTCAGCAGATTTTCCAAAACTACCAGCTTGGTCAAAACTTGACGCATAAGCAATCATACCAAAACGAGAAACCCGTCCATAAGTTGGTTTAATTCCCGTTAAACCACAAAAAGATGCTGGCTGACGAATTGAACCGCCTGTATCACTGCCTGTTGCAATTGGAGCAAAACCTGCTGATACGGCTGCTGCTGAACCACCTGAAGAACCACCAGGGACATAATCTAACGCCCATGGATTATGCACAGCTCCAAAATAAGAGCTTTCATTATCTGAACCCATCGCAAATTCGTCCATACTGGTTTTACCCAATGTCACTAACCCTGCTAATTGGCATTTATCAACAATCGTTGCATTGTATGGTGATATAAAATTTGCAAGCATTTTTGAACCACAGGTTGTTAATATCCCTTGTGTACAAAAAATATCTTTATGAGCCAGTGGAATACCTGTTAATAGTTGGGCAGTATTATTGGCAATTTTTTCATCAGCAAGTTTAGCTTGTTGTAATGCTAAATCGGCGGTCACAGTAATAAAACTATTTACTTGTTTATCAAGTTTATCAATACGTTGTAAAAAATGTTGGGTTAATTCAACACTGCTAAATCGTTTGCTTTGCAATCCTTGAGATAATTCACTGACCGAAAGTAAATGTAAATCAGACATCATAAAATTCACTATATCAATTAAAGTTTATTGATTAAAAATAAAAAATATTTATTCAATTACTTGAGGAACTAAATATAAGCCATCAGCAACTGCTGGAGCAATTGATTGATTTAATTCACGATGAATATTATCATTGACAATGTCTTCTCGTAAAGGCTGAGTCATATCATGCACATTGGTTAATGGAGCAACATCATCAGTATTAACTTCAGCTAAAATATCCATCATATTTAAAATTTTTGATAAATCTTTGGCATAATCACTGGCTTGATGCTCGCTTATCCCTAGACGGGCAAGATTAGCAATATTTAAAATTTCATCAGTAGAAATACTGTGATTTTCTATAGACATAATTTATTATTCCTTAATAATAACGTAGTAAATAAAAGACTTTCTAGGCAACCAGAACAGTTTTACTAAAAACAATTTGTCACAAAAAAAGCATTTGATTAAACAGAATGTGATTAAATGACTATATTTTGCGATATTTTATCGCTATAATCTAGCATTATTCAAATCTAACGCAATGAAAAAGCAATTCAACCCGCAAAAGTCGCCATTTTCCCAAAATAAAGTTTGGGGTTTTAGTAGAGTTAAACGTTTGACAACGCCGTAATGGTTGTTGAATAGTGATTGTGGTGTGAAAAAACTTAGACGTTGCTTACTGAGTTTTACCCAATTTAGTGCTGGACAAAGACAGATGAACCCTTTCGGATTTTTTTCGACAAATATTGCTATTGACTTAGGTACTGCTAATACCTTAATTTATACTCCTGGCAAAGGAATTGTACTTGATGAGCCGACAGTTGTTGCATTGCGTAGCAATCGTACTCATAATCCAACGGTTGCAGCAGTTGGATTAGATGCAAAACAGATGTTGGGTCGTACTCCAGACAATATTACAGCAATTCGCCCATTAAAAGATGGTGTAATCGCTGACTTTGAAGTTACTCAAAAGATGTTAAAACATTTTATTGGCAAAGTAAAAGTAAAACGTTTATTTGCTAATCCGAATGTTGTGGTTTGTGTGCCTTGTAAATCTACCTTGGTTGAACGTAAAGCAATTCGTGAAGCTGTTGAATCAGCTGGGGCGAATAAGGCTTGGCTACTTGAAGAGCCTATGGCGGCAGCGATTGGGGCAGGTCTACCAGTGCATGAAGCCAGTGGCTCAATGGTCGTTGATATTGGTGGTGGTACAACAGAAATTGCCGTAATTTCATTATCAGGCTGTGTATATGCTGAATCAATTCGTATCGGAGGCGATGTGTTTGATGAAGCAATTATTACCCATGTTCGCCGTACCCATGGCTGTGTAATTGGTGAAACAACGGCAGAACGTATTAAAAAAGAAGTTGGCACAGCAATTGATGAAGATGGCGTGCTAGAAGTTGAAGTGCGTGGACGTAGCATGGCAGAAGGTGTGCCAAAAACATTAAGCGTTAATTCATCAGAAATTCAAAAAGCGTTAAGCGACCCCTTAACAGGCATTGTCAGTGGTGTAAAAGCAGCATTAGAGCAAACACCTCCAGAATTATCATCAGATATTGCAGAACGTGGTATTGTATTAACAGGTGGTGGAGCGTTATTGCGTAATTTAGATAAATTAATTTCTCGTGAAACAGGCTTACCTGTCACTGTTGCAGAAGACCCTTTGACGTGTGTTAGTCGTGGTGGCGGTAAAGCATTAGATTTTATTAATAATAAAAGCTTAAACATGATTTTTGTATAGCTATCTGTACAGCAAGGGGTTTATTGGGTAAAATCAGTAAACCCCTTGTTTTGACTTGTTGAGGTTATCAGCTATGTCGTCTTCAATTTTTGCATCACAATCATTGGCATTAAGAAAAACTGCCTTAGCGGTGTTTTGTGCCATTGTGTTGATGTTATTAGATAGTAAAAATCCTGAATGGTTTCAAAATTTACGCAATATTAGTCATTCTGCCATGCAACCGATTTATCAGGTGTCTTCATATCCAAGCTTTTTTTGGCATTGGTCTGAAGGTATGACTACCAGTAAAGAAGCGTTACGCCGTGAAAATATGCAATTAAAAACGGAGCTAATTTATGCAAAAGCAAAATTGCAACAACAAGATTATTTGGTTGCCCAAAATGCACGTTTACAAGGTGTCTTATCAGTAACACCATCAAATCAATATAATTTACTATTATCACAAGTCATTGGGACAGATACTAATCCACTAAAACAGATTATTGTTTTAAACAAAGGCTCAAAAGATGGCGTGACTATTGGTCAAACAGTGATTGATGAGCATGGAATTTTGGGACAAGTAATTAATGTTAATCCAACCACAAGCCGAGCATTATTAATTTCTGATGAACAACAATCTGTAGCGGTCGTGGTAAAACGTACAGGGCAAAAAGCTATTGTCACGGGACGTGGTAAGAGTCAATATTTGTCATTAGATTATATTTTTAAAGCAACAGATGTGCGAGTGGGTGATGAATTAATTTCATCTGGTCTAGGCGAACGAATGCCAGCAGGTTTTCCAGTTGGGCGAGTTGCTAAAGTTGAAACAGAGCAGTCAGGTGGTTCGGCTCAAATTATGGTAAAACCATCAGCAAATTTTGTAAATACATCATATGTATTGCTACTACAAGCTAAAGAACCGTTGCAAAATAAATAAAGATTTTTGGGTTATGGTTATGGCAAACTTTATCATTATCAAAAATTTTCCTGTACTATTGAAGTAAGTCGATACGATACTATGCCAGCAAACATAATCATTGAAAGTGATAAAAAATCTGAATTATATACCTACATTATCATTGTTGTGACCTTTATTGTTGCTTCAATGATAAATGTTTATCCATTGTCTGCTAATTTAGCGGTATTTAGACCGATGGCATTGATAATGGTATTGATTTTTTGGTTAATTTTTCAACCAACATTGGTTGGGGTTGGAATAGCATTTTTTATTGGATTGATTTCTGATTTTTTATTAGATAGCCAGTTAGGACAACAAGCATTATCAGCAGTTATCGTGGCTTTTTTCATCAAAATGGTTGGGGTATATTTAAAGCAATTTTCATTAATAACAGCTTGGCTATTAGCGGGTGTTTGTTTATTTTTATATCAAAGCTGTTTAATTATTTTACATCTTATTATTCATGGGGCATTTGTTCCTGAATTAATGTTGGCAGTTTTGACTAGCTTTTTAACATGGCCATTATTGCAATTTGTATTAATTCGATATGTAAGAAAAACTTAATATATTGGTTGGAATTTTATAATAAAATGGGTGTAATGATGAGTTTAATAAATTTACCAGTTGTACTTGCTTCATCGTCACCTCGCCGTCATGAATTGCTACAACAAGTAGCAATTTCTCATCAGCAATGTTCTGTTGAAATTGATGAAACTCGTCTGCCCAATGAATTAGCAACAACATATATCGAACGTATGGTCAGTGAAAAATCGCAAGCGATGTTATCTACCAATCATTTGAATTTACCAAATAATTATTTGCTAATTACAGCAGATACCATTGGAGTTTTACAAGATGGACAAGTATTGGTAAAACCAATGAATTTTGATGATGCGGTGCAAATGTGGCAAAAAATGAGCCATACAACCCATCAAGTTTGGACTGCTGTACAGGTTAGCTTAATTCAATTAATCGCTAATAACCCAATAATTATTTGGCAAAAGCAACAAACAGTTAAAACTGAGGTTGAATTTATTCAACTATCTTTTGAACAAATGCAGGCTTATTGGGAAACAGGAGAACCTTGTGATAAAGCTGGTGGTTATGCTATTCAAGGGCAAGGCGGTGCATGGGTAAAAAAAATTTATGGCAGTTATAGCAATGTGGTAGGTTTGCCACTTGTAGAAACGATTGACTTGTTACAACAAGCTCAACAAATGACAATAAAACAGAAAATATCATAATGGCAGAAGAACTTTTAATCAACATTAGCCCAACAGAAAGTCGAGTTGCATTACTTGATAATGGTGTGTTAAACGAAATCTATATCGAACGACAAAATAAACTTGGCAGTGTTGGTAACATTTACATGGGAACGGTTGTGAGAGTGCTACCAGGAATGCAAGCTGCATTTGTGGACATTGGACAATCTCGCACCGCTTTTTTGCATGCCAATGATATGCAACCGTTAAAACTGCCTGCTGAAACTGGCAAAAATAGTCAAGAGTTACCAGAGTCAGCCTCTCAAAAAATGTTAATTGCTCAAGCAGAACGTATTGAAAAAAGACTCTATGAAGGGCAACGCATTTTAGTTCAAGTAACCAAAGACCAATTGGGTAGTAAAGGGGCAAGACTGACAACCAATATATCTTTACCATCTCGTTATTTAGTATATTTGCCAACGGGTGAGCATATTGGTATATCGCAACGTATTGATGGCGAAGAAGAAAGACAACGCCTCAAAACCGCTTTATCGCAATTAATGCACCAAGTAAATTTACAAGGTGGGCTAATTGCCAGAACAGCAGCCGAATTTATTCCAGAAAATAAACTTGAAGAAGATATTTATTATTTATTACAACTTTGGCGAATGATACAAGCAAGAAGAGAACAAAGCCCTAAAAATCGCCGTTTTGAACTGATTTATCAAGATTTATCATTACCATTACGTTCTATTCGAGACCTGATTGGTGATAATACTGAAAAAATTACCGTTGATAATCAGGAAGTTTATCAAAATATTGTACAATTTGCTCATGAGTTTGTTCCTAATATTCATTCACGAATTTTTTTATATGAAGGAGAACAACCATTATTTGACATTTATCGAGTTGAAGAAGATTTAAAAGATGCCTTAAATCGCCGTGTTAATCTAAAATCAGGGGGGTATCTTATCATCGACCAAACTGAAGCGATGACAACCATTGATGTCAATACTGGGTCATTCGTACATGGACGTTCTTTAGAGGACACCGTTTATAAAACTAATCTTGAAGCAACACACGCCATCGCTCGACAACTACGTCTGCGGAATTTAGGAGGTATTATTATTCTTGATTTTATTGATATGCAAGAACAAGAACACCGAGATGATGTATTAGCTAGTCTACAAGAACAATTAAGCCGTGATTATGCAAAAACCAATATTGGTCAAGTTTCAAGTTTAGGTCTAATTGAAATGACCCGTAAACGTACCCGAGAAAGCCTGCAACAACAACTATGTGAACCCTGCCCAACCTGTCAAGGTAAAGGTTTTATCAAAAGCCCAGAAACAGTTTGTTTTGAAATTTTTCGAGAAATTATGCGATGTGCAAGAGTCTATAATGCTCCTAAAAAATTTACCATTATTGCTAGCACCTCTGTCATTGACTTACTACTTTCTAGCGAAGCTGACACAGTTGCAGAGCTAGAATATTTATTAGGTCGAGAAATAAATTTTGAAGTAGAAAAGCTTTATAGCCAAGAGCAGTACAATATCGTTTTAGATTAACTAGTAAATAATCCTTGCAAAATTTAAAAAAAATAGTATAATACCGCACACTTATGAATTGATAGGTAAAAGCTCCCCCAAATTTAGCGAGATATTTTACCTAAAACAGTTAGAGCATCGTTTCTAACACACATTGAATGAACAGGTTTCACTGCTTATCAATAGATAAAGCGAGTGAGACCAAAATTGTTTTTATGAATTTAACCGCTAATTGTCAATCATGGTATAAACCATTACGCAATTTAGTAAAAATTAATATATTTTAGGAGCTTACTGGCATGGCTAACCAGAAAATCCGTATCAGATTAAAATCTTTTGACCATCGCCTGATTGACCAATCAGCTCAAGAGATTGTTGATACCGCAAAACGTACAGGTGCACAAGTCTGTGGTCCAGTACCGCTACCAACTCGCATTGAACGCTTTAACATTCTTACATCGCCACACGTTAATAAAGATGCCCGTGACCAATACGAAATTCGTACACATAAACGCATGGTAGATATCGTTCAGCCAACTGACAAAACAGTCGATGCACTGATGAAATTAGACTTGGCAGCGGGTGTTGATGTACAAATCGCATTAGGTTAATCACCTAAATTGAATAACAGAACATTAAGAGGTTAACAACATGGCGATAGGTTTAGTCGGAAAAAAATGCGGCATGACCCGTGTGTTTACAGAAGCAGGTGTATCTATTCCTGTAACTGTTGTTGAGGTTACTGCAAATCGCATTTCACAAATTAAAACTAGCGAAGTAGATGGCTACCAAGCTATTCAAGTCACTACAGGCGTACGTCGTGAAAGTCGTGTCAATGCTGCTCAAAAAGGTCATTTTGCAAAAGCAGGTGTCGTTGCAGGACGTGGCACTTGGGAGTTTCGTGCAGATGCAAGCGAGCTTGAAGGTCGTGAAGTAGGTAGTGAAATTTTAGTAGATTTATTTCAAGCAGGTCAAATCGTTGACGTGACTGGACAAAGTAAAGGTAAAGGTTTCCAAGGTGGTGTTAAGCGTCATAACTTCCGTACCCAAGACGCAACACATGGTAACTCAGTATCACATCGTGTACTAGGGTCTACAGGTCAAAACCAAACTCCAGGTCGTGTATTTAAAGGCAAAAAAATGCCAGGACAAATGGGTAACAAACGTGTTACTGTACAAGGCTTAGAAGTTATTTCAGTCAATGCTGAAAAAGGTATCCTAGTCATCAAAGGTGCAATTCCAGGTGCCAATGGTGGCGATGTTATCATACGTCCGTCAGTAAAAGCCTAGTAAAGGGGATTTAACGTGAATCTAAATACAGTTACAGGTTCAGCGGTTGAGCTATCAGACGTAGCATTTGGCCGTGAATTTAACGAAGCCTTAGTACATCAAGTAGTAACAGCTTATTTAGCTGGTGGTCGTCAAGGTACTCGTGCCCAAAAAACACGTGGTGAAGTATCTGGTGGTGGCAAAAAACCATGGCGTCAAAAAGGCACAGGCCGTGCTCGTGCAGGCTCTATTCGTAGTCCAATTTGGCGTTCAGGTGGTCGTGCATTTGCAGCCAAACCACAAGATTGGTCACAAAAAGTAAATAAAAAGATGTATCGTGGCGCAATGCAATGTATCTTAGCAGAGCTAGTCCGCCAAGAACGTTTAATTTTAGTTGAAGAAATTAGTGTATCGTCACCAAAAACCAAAGAATTAATTGGTAAATTAAAAGCATTAAATGCACCAAAAGCATTAATCGTTACCAATGAAGTTGATGAGAACTTATATCTAGCTGCTCGTAATATTCCTCATGTCAATGTATTAGGTACTCGTGAAGTCGATCCAGTAAGCCTAATTGCATTTGATAAAGTGATTATGTCTGTTGATGCAGCCAAACAATTTGAGGTAGAGTTAGCATGAGTAACGCAAGACTATGTCAGGTATTAAAAGCACCTGTATTTTCAGAAAAATCTCAACTGTTAGGCGAAAAATTGGGTGTGCAAGTATTTAAAGTAGATACTAAAGCCACAAAACGAGAAATTAAAAAAGCAGTTGAGTTAATGTTTGAAGGTGTTGAAGTTGTTAAAGTAAACACTTTAAATGTTAAAGGCAAGACAAAGCGATTTGGTCGCACAGTGGGTCGTCGTCAAGACTACAAAAAAGCTTATGTGACCTTAAAAGCTGGAACACAAGTGGCTGATGTAGTAGAAACTACTACCGCCGATAACGAATAAGGATTTAAATCATGCCTATCGTAAAAGCAAAGCCGACATCACCAGGTCGCCGATTTGTCGAGAAAGTGGTGCATCCACACCTTTATAAAGGTCGTCCTTATGCAGCATTAGTCGAATCAAAAGGTAAAACTGGTGGTCGTAACAATAATGGCCGTATTACTACTCGTCATATTGGCGGTGGTCATAAACAACACTATCGTGTTATTGATTTCAAACGCACTAAAGATGGTATCCCTGCTATCGTTGAGCGTATTGAATATGACCCAAACCGTACTGCACACATTGCATTATTAAAATATGCAGATGGTGAACGTCGTTATATTATTGCACCAAAAAAATTGCAACAAGGTGACACTGTTGTTTCGGGCGATACAGCACCAATTCGTCCAGGTAATTGCTTACCACTGCGTAGCATTCCAGTTGGTACAGTCATTCATAATATTGAATTAAAAATTGGCAAAGGTGCACAAATTGCACGTTCGGCGGGAGCTGGTGTACAATTATTAGGTCGTGACGGTGTATATGCGATTGTACGTTTACGTTCTGGCGAAACTCGCCGTATCCATGTAAACTGTCGTGCGGTTATTGGTGAAGTATCAAACACTGAAAACAACCTAAAATCATTAGGTAAAGCAGGTGCAAATCGTTGGCGTGGTGTACGTCCGACTGTTCGTGGTACAGCGATGAACCCAGTTGACCATCCACATGGTGGTGGTGAAGGACGTAACTTTGGTAAACACCCAACCAGTCCTTGGGGTCAGAAAGCTAAAGGTCTTAAAACACGTTCTAATAAGCGTACTGACAATATGATTATTCGTCGCCGTCGCGTCAATAAGAAATAAAGGAAAAATTTCATGCCTCGTTCATTGAAAAAAGGTCTATTCATCGATGCGCACTTATTTGCCAAAGTTGAGCATGCGTTAGAAACTAACTCACGCAAACCAATTAAAACTTGGTCACGTCGTTCGATGATTTTACCACAAATGGTCGGCTTAACCATCTCTGTTCATAACGGTCGTACTCATGTACCAGTTATTATTAATGAACAAATGGTAGGTCATAAACTTGGTGAATTTGCCCCAACACGTACATATCGTGGTCATGGCATTGATAAAAAAGCTAAAAAATAAGGTGCTCACTATGGAAGTAACTGCAAAATTACGCGGTGCCGCCATTTCGGCACAAAAAGTACGCTTAGTTGCTGATGAAATTCGTGGCAAATCTATCGAGCGTGCATTAGATATTCTTACCTTTAGCAACAAAAAAGGTGCTAAACTGGTGAAAAAATGTCTAGAATCAGCAATTGCAAATGCTGAACATAATAATGGATTGGATATTGATACCTTGCGTGTCTCTACCATTTATGTTGATGAAGGTATTACGCTAAAACGTATTATGCCACGTGCTAAAGGTCGTGCTGACCGCATCAGCAAGCGTACTTGTCACATCACAGTTAAGGTAGGGGTATAATATGGGACAAAAAGTTCATCCAATCGGTATCCGTTTGGGCGTTATCCGTAAACATAATGCAAACTGGTACGCAGATCCAAAAAAATACTCTGAATACTTAATCAACGACTTACAAGTTCGTAAATATTTAGAGAAAGAATTAAAACAAGCAATGATTAGTAATATTGTGATTGAGCGTCCTACAGGGGCTGCAAAAATTACGATTTCTACAGCTCGCCCAGGTATCATCATTGGTAAAAAAGGTGAAGATATTGAAAGCTTGCAGAAAAAGCTAACAAAAATGATGGGTGTCCCTGCACAAGTGACTATCGAAGAAATTACACAGCCTGACTTAGACGCACGTTTAGTTGCGGATAGCATTGCAAGCCAGTTAGAGCGTCGTGTTATGTTCCGTCGTGCTATGAAACGTGCTGTTCAAAATAGTATGCGTGCAGGTGCCGAAGGTATCAAAGTTGAGTTATCAGGCCGTTTAGGTGGAGCAGAGATTGCTCGTAGCGAATGGTATCGTGAAGGGCGTGTGCCTTTGCATACATTGCGTGCAGACATAGACTATGCTACTGTACGTGCTGAAACCACTTATGGTACTATTGGCGTGAAAGTGTGGATTTTCCGTGGTGAAATTCTAGATGGTATGAACCGCATTTATAATCCTGTAAAAGAAGACAAACAGCCTCGTGCACCAAAACAACGTCGTGCTCGTAGTGGCCGTCCTAATAAAGACAGAGGTTAATGAGATATGTTACAACCAAAACGTACCAAGTTCCGTAAAGTACAAAAAGGACGTAATACAGGTTTAGCACACCGTGGTAGTAGCGTGTCTTTTGGTACAATCGGGCTTAAATCAATTGAGCGTGGTCGCATGACTGCTCGTCAAATCGAAGCAGCACGTCGTACCATTACCCGTCGCATCAAACGTGGTGGTAAAATTTGGATTCGTGTATTCCCAGATAAACCAATTACTGAAAAGCCACTAGAAGTTCGTATGGGTAAAGGGAAAGGTCCAGTAGAATACTGGGTATGCGAAATTAAACCAGGTAAAATGCTTTATGAAATTGAAGGAGTTTCTGACGAATTAGCAACAGAAGCTTTAACATTAGCAGCAGCAAAATTGCCTTTTAAAACCACCATTGTTAAACGGACGATTATGTAATGAAGATCAGTGAATTACGTGACAAATCAGTAGAAGAGCTGACCCAATTACTAGACGAAAAACAATTAGAAGCATTTCGTCTTCGTATGGCAAAAGCCACTGGTCAGCTAGGCAACACCCATGAAATTAAGGCAAATCGCCGTAGCGTTGCTCAAATCAAGACTCTAATCACTGAAAAACAGCGAGGCTAATCATGAGTGACCAAAACGAAAAAAGCCAAGAACATGGCACTGTAACTGGTAAAGTTATCAGTGATAAAATGGATAAATCTATCACTGTATTAGTGGAACGTCGTATTCGCCACCCAAAATATGGCAAAATGATTCGTCGTTCTACTAAATTACATGCACACGATGAAAATAACGTTTGCCAACAAGGTGATATTGTTCGTATTAAAGAAACACGTCCTATTTCAAAAACAAAATCATGGGTTTTAGTGGACGTTGTAGAAAAAGCAGTTAATATTTAGTAATAATTGCAATATCAACTAATAACTGGTACAATACGCCACCTTGAAAAAATTTAAAGTGGCAAAGGTTGATATTGCTAATTTATGGAGTAACGCGATGATTCAGACTGAAACAATGCTGGAAGTTGCAGACAATAGCGGTGCAAAGCGTGTTCAGTGCATTAAAGTACTGGGCGGTTCTCATCGTCGTTATGCATCAGTAGGCGACATCATTAAAGTGACTGTGAAAGAAGCAATTCCTCGTGGTCGTGTTAAAAAAGGTGATGTCATGAATGCCGTTGTAGTACGTACAAAATTTGGTGTACGTCGTCCTGACGGTTCAGTACTACGTTTTGATGATAATGCAGCTGTATTATTAAACAATAATAAAGCACCAATAGCAACTCGTATCTTTGGACCAGTAACCCGCGAACTACGTGGCGAACAATTCATGAAAATTGTTTCACTAGCCCCTGAAGTATTGTGAGGTAGAGAATGGCTAAATTACGTAAAGGTGACCAAGTAGTTGTAATTGCAGGCAAAGACAAAGGCAAGCAAGGTACAATCTTGGCAGTAAAAGATGACCGTGTAAAAGTTGAAGGCGTTAATATCGTTAAAAAACACCAAAAACCTAACCAAATGACAGGTGTTGAAGGTGGCATTATCGAAAAAGAAGCTTTTTTACACATTTCAAATGTTGCAATTTATAATGCAACAACCCAAAAAGCAGACCGTATTGCTTACCAGTTTGATAGTGAAGGTAAAAAACAACGTATTTACCGTTCAACTGGTGAAGTAGTGGCGACTGCATAACCAGTCAAGGGTAATTGGTAATGGCAAGATTAAAAACCTTATATAACGAAAAGCTAAAGCAACAAATCCAAAATGAGCTTGGCTTAAAAAATGTGATGGAAATTCCAAAAATCACAAAAATTACATTAAACATGGGTGTTGGTGGTGCTGCTCAAGACAAAAAAGTTCTTGAAGGTGCTTTAGCAGACATGACAGCAATTGCTGGTCAAAAGCCAGTTGTGACAAAAGCTCGTAAATCTGTTGCAGGTTTTAAAATTCGTGAAGAATGGCCAATTGGCTGTAAAGTAACTTTACGTGGCGAGCAAATGTATGAGTTCTTAGACCGTCTAATTTCAATTGCTATTCCTCGTATTCGTGACTTCCGTGGTTTTTCGGATAAAGCGTTTGATGGCCGTGGTAACTACTCTTTAGGTATTAAAGAACAAATCGTATTCCCAGAGGTTGATTTCGATAAAATCGATCGCTTGCGTGGTTTAGATGTTACCATTACTACAACTGCAAAAACTGACGAGCAAGGTCGTGCGTTGCTAAAAGCATTCGGCTTCCCATTTAAAGGATAAGTGTTATGGCAAAGAAAAGCATGATTAATCGCGAGTTAAAACGCGAAGCAACTGTTGCTAAATACGCACAAAAACGTGCACAATTGAAAGCAATTATTAGCGACTCACAAGCGAGTGATGAAGAACGTCTAGATGCAATGCTTGCATTACAAGCATTACCTCGTAACGCATCACCAGTTCGTCTGCGTAATCGTTGTGGATTGACAGGTCGCCCACATGGTTATTTTCGCAAATTTGGTTTATCACGTAATATGATTCGTGAAAAAGTAATGCAAGGTGATGCACCTGGCGTTCGTAAAGCAAGCTGGTAAGGGAGAGTTAATATGAGTATGCAAGATACCGTTGCTGATATGCTGACCCGTATCCGTAATGCACAAATGGCGAATAAAGCAACTGTTACTATGCCAAGTTCAAAACTACGTAAATCAATCGCTGATTTATTAGTTAATGAAGGTTATTTAACTTCTGCAACGACAGAAGAAGTAGGTAGCGGTAAAACTCAATTAGTTATTGAGTTAAAATATTTTGAAGGCAAGCCAGTTATTGAAACGTTAGTTCGTTATAGCCGTCCAGGTTTACGTCAATATCGTGGCAAAGATGAATTACCAAGCGTAAGACAAGGTCTTGGCGTAGCAATTATTTCTACAAGTAAAGGTATTATGAGCGATAGAGAAGCTCGTAAAGCTGGTGTTGGTGGTGAAGTAATTGCCTTCGTTGCCTAAATGAAAAACAACAAAGCAGGCATGTTGTATGCCTGTTTCTTTTTTTATCAACTTAATAGGAATTATCCGTATGTCTCGTGTGGCAAAAGCCCCTGTAACACTACCAAGTGGTACAAGTGTTACTTTGAACGGTCAGCAGGTTGAAGTAAAAGGTAAAAATGGTTCACTATTTTTACACCTGCATGATTTGGTCGAGCTAAAACAGGAAGAAAATAATATTATTCTTTCGCCTGTTGCTGATACAAAAGAAGCATGGATGCACACAGGTACAATCCGTGCATTAATTAATAACATGGTAAAAGGTGTATCAGAAGGCTTCGAGCGTCGTTTACAATTGATTGGCGTTGGTTATAAAGCAGCAGTTGCTGGTAATAAAGTGAATTTAAACCTTGGTTATTCTCATCCAATTGAATACCAGTTACCAGAAGGTGTTACCGCTGAAACGCCAACAGCAACAGAAATTGTGTTAAAATCAAGCGATAAACAAAAACTAGGTCAAGCAGCTGCGAATATTCGTGGTTATCGTCCACCTGAGCCTTACAAAGGTAAAGGCATTCGCTATAGCGATGAGCATGTGGCTCGTAAAGAAGCTAAGAAAAAATAAGGTGAAATGATATGTTTGATAAAAAAGCTGCTCGTTTACGTCGAGCTAAAAAGACTCGTGCACATATCCGTGGTTTAGGTGTAAATCGTTTATCTGTAAATAGAACATCTCGTCATATTTATGCACAAATTATTTCATCAACAGGTGGTGAAGTATTGGCACAAGCATCAACACTAGATGCAACATTACGTGCAGGTCAAACTGGAAATATTGATGCTGCCACAGCGGTAGGTAAATTAATTGCTGAACGTGCAAAAGCTGTTGGTGTAACAAAAGTTGCTTTTGATCGTAGTGGATTTAAATATCATGGTCGCGTTAAAGCATTAGCAGATGCTGCTCGTGAAAATGGATTGGAGTTTTAAGCATGGCTAAAGTTGAACAAACAGAAGGTTTAGTAGAACGCTTAGTTGCAGTTGACCGTGTTGCCAAAGTTGTTAAAGGTGGTCGTATTTTCTCATTTACTGCTTTAACTGTCGTTGGTGATGGTAATGGTCGTGTCGGTTTTGGTCGTGGTAAAGCTCGTGAAGTGCCAGCAGCTATTCAAAAAGCATTAGAAGCTGCAAAACGCAACATGATTACTGTTGAATTAGATGGTACAACATTACAACACCCAATTAATGCCCGTCATGGTGCGAGCCGTGTTTATATGCAACCTGCTTCTGAAGGTACAGGTGTTATTGCTGGTGGTGCAATGCGTGCAGTACTTGAGGTTGCTGGTGTAGAAAACGTTTTAGCAAAGTGTTATGGTTCAACCAATGCAGCTAACGTTGTGCGTGCAACATTCAATGGTTTAAAAGAAATGTCTTCACCAGAGAAAATGGCTGCAAAACGTGGCAAAACGGTTGAAGAAATCTTAGGCTAAGGTGAGGTGGATAACGATGAAAAAGATGAAAGTTACTCAAATAAAGTCGAGCTCCCATCGCTTAGCAAGTCATAAAGCTTGTTTAAAAGGCTTAGGGTTACGTCGTATTGGACATACTGTCGAAGTTGAAGATACCCCTTCTACCCGTGGTATGGTAAACCGCATTAACTATATGGTTAAAGTGGAGGAAGCATAATGGGTCTTAAATTAAATGAATTAGCACCAGCTGAAGGTTCTAAAAAAACTAAACATCGTCGTGGACGTGGTATTGGTTCTGGTTTAGGTAAAACTGGTGGACGTGGTGTAAAAGGTCAAACCTCTCGCTCAGGTTCAGGTATTCGCTCAGGTTTTGAAGGTGGTCAAATGCCTTTATACCGTCGTTTACCAAAATTTGGTTTCACTAGCCAAATCGCATTGGTAACAGCTGAAGTACGCTTGTCAGAATTAAATAAAATTGAAGGTGATGTTGTTAGCCTTGAAACGTTAAAACAGGCTAATATTGTTCGCCGTGATATGCAACGTGTTCGTATTATCTTGTCTGGTAATGTGACTAAAGCGTATACATTCAAAGGCGTAAAAGTGACTAAAGGTGCTAAAGCTGCTATTGAAGCTGCTGGTGGTACCGTTGAGGAGTAATCCTAAATGGCTAAGCATTCAACAATGAACCCATTAGCGTTTATTCGAAAATACGATGAATTATTTGGTCGATTATTATTTTTGTTGGGTGCCTTAGTTGTTTATCGCTTGGGTTCTCATGTTCCTATTCCAGGAATAAACCCAATAACATTAGAAGAGTTTTTCAGAACAAATGAAAATACCATTCTAGGTTTATTTAATATGTTTTCAGGTGGTGCTTTAGAGCGTATGTCAATTATGGCTCTGGGCATCATGCCTTATATCTCTGCTTCGATTATTGTACAAATGATGTCTGCAGTTATCCCTTCTTTAGAAGCATTAAAAAAAGAAGGACAGGCTGGACAACGTCAAATTAATAAATATACTCGTCAAGGTACATTATTACTGGCATTTGTACAAGCTGTTGGTATGTGTACGGGCTTAATCAGTGGTGGCTTGACGCTATCATCTGGACTAACTTTTTATGTACCTGCAGTAACCTCTTTGGTTGCAGGAGCGATGTTTTTAATGTGGCTAGGTGAGCAGATTACTGAACGCGGTATTGGTAATGGTATTTCAATGCTGATTTTGGCAGGTATTGTTGCCACAATGCCAAGTATGATTAGTCAATCAATAAATGCAGTACAGCAAGATCAAATGAGTTTAATCGCCTTATTTATCTTTGCTTCGCTTGGTATAGCCGTGACTGCAGGTATTGTTTTTATTGAAAGAGCACAACGCAGAGTGCCTGTGAATTATGCTCAAAAACAGCAACAAGGTCGCAAAATTTACGCTCAACAGCAGTCACATCTACCATTAAAATTGAATATGGCGGGGGTAATTCCTGCAATTTTTGCAAGCTCTTTATTGCTATTTCCTGCAAGTTTAGGGCAATGGGTAGGTCATTCAGCTGACCCCAGTTTATTTCAAAAAATATTGCAAAATATGGCATTGGTTTTATCACCAGGCCAACCATTATATTTAGTAATATTTGGGGCGATGATTATCTTCTTTTGTTACTTTTATACCGCATTGGTATTTAGCCCTAAAGAAGTTGCTGAAAACTTAAAACGTAGTGGAGCATATATTCCAGGTATTCGACCAGGACAACAAACTCAACGTTATTTAGACCATGTACTAAATCGTTTAACCTTTATTGGTGCGATTTATATGACAATTATTTGTTTAATGCCTATGATTTTACAATCAGCATTTGGCATTCCATTTCAACTAGGTGGAACCTCTTTATTGATTGTGGTTGTGGTAATTATGGACTTTATTGCTCAAGTTAAAGCTCATTTGATGACACACCAATACCATGATTATTCATTGGTCAATAATTCAACAAGCATTAATCAATCTTAACTTGAAGGAGCTTAAAATGAAAGTTCAAGCATCTGTTAAAAAAATTTGTGGTAGCTGTAAAATTGTACGCCGTAAAGGGGTTGTACATGTTATTTGTAGCTCAGAACCTCGCCACAAACAACGTCAAGGCTAAATTAGTACTTGCAAAAAGATAGCGGATAATGTATTATCCGCTACTTGTCGTTATTCTCATCATTTTTATGTTATAATGGTTAGAATACCTACTTCATCAAAGATGTTACAGCATCTTTATTCTGTAATTGGAGAAATGTCAATGGCTCGTATCGCCGGTGTTAATATTCCGGACAATAAACATGCTGTTATTTCATTGACTTACATTTTTGGTATTGGTCGCACTACAGCTGCAAAGATTTTAGAAGCAGTAAATATCGCACCAACAACTAAAATCAGCGAGTTAAATGATGCCCAGCTAGACGCTGTCCGTGCACAGGTTGCAAACTACACGACTGAAGGTGACTTGCGTCGTGAAATTTCGATGAATATCAAACGTTTAGTGGACTTAGGTTGCTATCGTGGGTTACGTCATCGTCGTGGCTTACCAGTCAATGGTCAGCGTACAAAAACTAACGCGCGTACTCGTAAGGGTCCACGCAAAGCAATTAAAAAGTAAATAACTTAGGAAGCTAAAAGATGGCAAAAGACACTCATAGTCGCAAAAAAGTGACTCGTCGCTCAGTA
Source organism: Moraxellaceae bacterium (assembly GCA_041855445.1). GTDB lineage: Bacteria > Pseudomonadota > Gammaproteobacteria > Pseudomonadales > Moraxellaceae > Faucicola. The sequence continues at coordinate 3,532 of JBHAEG010000068.1, read as the reverse complement.
TCAGAGGGCGTTGCTCATATTCATGCGTCTTTTAATAACACCATTGTTACCATTACCGACCGTCAAGGTAATGCTTTGGCTTGGGCTACCTCAGGTGGACAAGGCTTCCGTGGGTCACGTAAATCAACACCATTTGCAGCACAGGTTGCAGCAGAAGTTGCAGGTAAAGCAGCTCAAGAATATGGTGTTAAAAATATTGATGTCTTGGTAAAAGGTCCAGGACCAGGTCGTGAGTCTGCGGTACGAGCTTTAGGTGCTTTGGGTTATAAAATTAATAGTATCAGTGATGTAACCCCTATTCCACATAATGGTTGCCGTGCACCGAAAAAACGTCGCGTATAAGGAGACTATTCATGGCCCGTTATCTAGGTCCTAAATTAAAATTATCACGTCGTGAAGGTACTGATTTACATTTAAAATCAGGTGTAAAAGCGTACGAAGAAAAAACCAAAAAAGCTGGGCGTGCACCAGGGCAACATGGTAATCCTCGTAGCAAAACTTCTGAATATGCTTCACAATTACGTGAAAAACAAAAAGTTAAACGTATATATGGCGTTTTAGAGCGTCAATTTTCTAACTACTATAAAGAAGCAGCTCGTATGCGTGGTGCAACAGGTGAAAACTTGTTACAAATGTTAGAACGCCGTTTGGACAATGTTGTATATCGTATGGGTTTTGGTGCGACACGTGCAGAAGCTCGCCAATTAGTTAGCCATCGTGCAATTTTGGTGAAAAAAGCTGGTCGTGATGAATTTGTACGTGTTAATATTCCATCTATCCAATTAGGTGATGGTGATGTAATCGCCGTACATGAAAAAGCAAAAGAACAATTACGTGTAAAAAATGCGATTGAGTTGGCATCTCAGCGTGAAGTACCACAATGGTTAGAAGTAGACCATAGCAAAATGCAAGGTACATTTAAGCAAGCACCAGACCGTGCAGATTTACCAGCTGAAATCAATGAAAGCTTAATTGTTGAGCTGTATTCAAAATAATTAATTAATATAATACAATCGAGGTGACATTATGATGCTAAACGCTACTGAGTTTCTCACACCCAATGCCATTCATGTGGATGTGGTTAGTGAAACGCATGCAAAAGTCACGCTCGAACCGTTAGAACGTGGCTTTGGGCATACATTAGGCAATGCCCTTCGCCGTATTCTATTATCTTCGTTGCCAGGTGCTGCTGTTATTGAAGCAGAAATTGAAGGTGTGGACCATGAATATTCCACATTAGAAGGGCTACAAGAAGATGTGTTGGATTTATTGCTAAATTTAAAAGGTTTGGCAATTCAATTACATGAGCAAAATGAAGTATTTTTAACCCTTGATAAACAAGGTCCTGGTGTGGTGTTAGCGTCAGATATTGAACTGCCACATAGTGTTGAAATTATCAATCCTGACTTGGTGTTAGGTACACTAAGTGACCGTGGGCATTTAAAAATGCGTTTGCGTGTAGTGGTGGGGCGTGGTTATGAGCCTGCTAATACTCGTAAAGAAAATGCAGATACAAAGACGATTGGGCGTTTAAAATTAGATGCAAGTTATAGTCCAATTGTACGGGTTGCCTATCAAGTAGAAAATGCTCGTGTAGAACAACGCACTGATTTGGATAGATTAATCATTGAGCTTGAAACCAATGGTACAATCGACCCAGAGGAAGCTATTCGTAAAGCAGCAACTATTTTACAGCAACAAATCGCTGTGTTTGTTGATTTAGAAGCAGAAGAAGCACCAGAGCCAGTGAAAGAAAAAGAAGAAGTTGACCCTGTGTTATTACGGCCAGTGGATGACTTGGAATTAACGGTTCGCTCAGCAAATTGCTTAAAAGCGGAAAACATTTACTATATTGGCGATTTGGTACAACGTTCAGAGACTGAACTATTGAAAACCCCAAATCTAGGTAAGAAATCATTAACAGAAATTAAAGACGTATTGGCTTCAAAAGATTTAGAATTAGGTATGCGTCTAGAGAATTGGCCACCTGCTGATTTACGTGTTGATGACCGTTTTTCTTATCGTAGCCGTTAAAATTTAAAGGAAGTTTAACCATGCGACATCGTAACAGTGGAGTTAAACTGGGTCGTACCAGTAGCCATCGTAAGGCTATGTTCCAAAATATGACAAATTCATTATTTGAACATGAGCTTATTAAAACCACTTTACCAAAAGCTAAAGAATTACGCCGTGTGGCAGAGCCACTTATTACTTTAGCAAAAGAAGATAGCGTTGCTAATCGTCGTTTAGCGTTTAATCGTTTACGCAATAAAGCAACTGTTGGTAAGTTATTTAGCACACTAGGTCCACGCTATAAAGCTCGTCCAGGTGGCTATTTACGTATTATCAAATGTGGTTATCGTGATGGCGATGCTGCCCCTATGGCATATGTTGAATTAGTTGATCGTGACTAATCATCATTGATATATTTAAAAGCCCTATAAGTATTATTACTTATAGGGTTTTTTTATGAATAGAATATTGGACAATGAATAATATGGTGAATAAGTGTTTGATTTAGCGGTTGATTTGTCTTGGCAAACTTTGTTGATATTGTCTATGGTTGCGATGGTGGCAGGATTTGTCGATGCAATCGCAGGAGGAGGCGGTTTATTAACCATTCCTGCAATGTTAGTGGCAAATGTACCGTTATTACCAGCTTTAGCTACGAATAAGTTGCAAGCGACTGCAGGGTCTTTTTCCGCTTCAGTGGCGATGATAAGAAAAGGCGTTATTCGTCCGATAGAAATTAAGTCAGCAATTATTATGGCTTTTATGGGAGCAATGTTGGGTACATTGGTGGTAAGTTTATCACCACCTGATATGTTAAAAAAAATTATTCCTTTTTTATTAGGGTTTATTGGTATTTATACGTTATTTGCTCCGAATTTAGGTGATATTGAGAGAACTCCAAAACTATCTAAAAAAGTTTGGCAAAAAACAGTTGTGCCTTTGATTGGGTTTTATGATGGTTATATTGGACCTGGTACAGGTATGTTTTTTTCATTAAGTGGTGTTGGTCTTTTGGGTATGCAAATTATACGAGCAACAGGTGTTGCTAAGGTGTTGAATTTTGCAACAAATCTTGCCTCATTGGTGGTGTTTATTATTGGAGGGCAAGTGCTTTGGTTGTTGGGTATTTCAATGATGATAGGGCAGGCTATAGGGGCATATTTTGGTTCACAGATGGCGATTAAAGGAGGGGTTACAATTATTCGCCCAATGATTGTGTTGATGTGTTTTGCAATGTTAATTAAATATATATTTTTTACTTGAAATATGCTAAATTTCTTTTGTAAATAGACTTTTTTATCCAATCCGCCGTAAAACTCCACACTTTAGAGCGGAGATATAAGGCGGTCGATATTCAAATATAACTTAAAATATGCTACCATGACGATATGAAAACACTCAAACTCCGCATAAAAGACAAACACGCCAAAGTGCTAACCCAATTAGCTGGGCAGGTTAATTTTGTGTGGAATTATGTTAATGAATTAAGCTATAACTATTTAAAGAAACACAATAAATT
>JBHAEG010000067.1:0-134958 GCA_041855445.1 Moraxellaceae bacterium | reverse complement strand
TCAAATAAACTTCTTGAGTTTCTTCATCTAAATGAACGAGTTTTTGTATATTTCGTTCAGCACAAAGATGAAAATCCACACAAGTTGTTTCTTGTCTTTTTATTTTCTTATTGAGTTTTTGAAAATCATCTTCTGATTTCCGTAAGCTTTATATTCTATCATTATTTGGTAGTTTGTCAAGCTTTTTCTTTAACGATTTTTCTAGAAGTTTTCTAGGTTTTATCATCGTTGTTGAGGTTGCGTATTTTATATACGTTGTTTTGCTTTGTCAAGAGTTTTTTTAAATTTTTTCGCTTGTTTTTTGAGCGATTTTCTTAACAGAGCCAACCTCGTTTTGTGTTGGCGTATTATAAGGATTTTTTTTGGGGTGTCAAGTAAGAATATTATATTTTTTAATTTTATTTTTTATGAGGTTTATTTTGGTGGTGATTGGGGTATAATGTTAATATATTGCAACATATAGTATGATTTAAGAAATATTTCATGTGTGTTGCTTTTCATTCATATATCCCCAGCAAGTATATTTTTTAATATAAGCTAGGTATTTTCTTTTTACTAACTATTTGTTTTAAATGTGATAGTTGGTGTTATTCTATCTATTTATATATTAGAGGTAGGTTTATGTCTGAGCAACCTCATTCTGATTATCAAATTCCTGTACATCAAATTGATGCAACGAAAAAGCGAGTTCACCCTCGTTTTGTGACGGGTTTTTATCAAAATATCCGTGTTGTTAGTATGTACTTCTTATTGTTGTTATTTTTGGTTTTGCCTTGGTTACGGTATGAGGGACGACAGGCAATTTGGTTTGATTTTACGGGGCAACGTATTTATTTGTTTGGTTCAACGTTTTTGCCTCAGGATATGTATTTTTTTGCGTTTTTCTTTATTATTGCGGCTTTTTTGTTATTTATGGTGACGATTTATGCTGGACGTGTGTGGTGTGGTTATGCTTGTCCACAAACGATTTGGACGCATATGTTTCAGTATATTGAAAAGTTAGTTGAAGGGGAGCGTAATAAACGTTTTAAGTTAGATAAACAGCCTTGGAATAAGGAAAAAATTACAAAACGTGCGATTGTTTATTCTGCATGGATTGTTTTATCGGTTATAACAGCATTGACTTTTACTAGTTATGCGGTGAGTACAGATTATTTGTATTCTAGTTGGCAGTCAGTTGCAGGAGTGCCGTTGCCTGATTGGTCAAAATTAACTTGGGTGTCTGTGTTTATTTTTTCGGTGGCTACGTTTATTAATGCTGGTTATATGCGGGAGCATATGTGTACGCATATTTGTCCTTATGGTCGTTTCCAGAGTGTGATGTTTGATAAGGATACGTTGATTGTTTCTTATGATTATAAGCGTGGTGAGCCTCGTGGGGCAAGAAAGAAAGGACATGATGCGGATTTAGGTGATTGTGTTAATTGTTTAATGTGTGTACAGGTGTGTCCAACTGGTATTGATATTCGTGATGGTTTGCAGGTTGAGTGTATTCAGTGTGCGGCGTGTATTGATGCTTGTAATGAGATTATGGATAAGGTTGGCAAGCCTCGTGGTTTGGTGCGTTATACGACAGAGCGTCAGTTGGTTGAGAATGAAAAAAGTAAGCTGTTACGCCCTCGTTTGTTTGCATATCTAACGTTATTGACGATTTTATTTAGTGGGGTAATTTATGCGTTGTCAGGACGTGTACCTTTACAGATTGATATTCGTCATGACCGTAATCAGCTTGCGATTGTGAATAGTCAGGGTTTGATTGAAAATTCTTATATCGTGAAAATTACTAATAAAACTCAACAGGCAAATGAGTATAAGGTAACGCTTGTGCCTCAAGAGGGTTATACGTTAGAGAGTCGTTTTGATGTTATTCCGCTAGAAGCTGGCGAAAGTTATGATTTCCCTGTCAGTATTGTGGGTGACCCAAAAGTTATTGCTCAGGGTAAGACACCTATTACTTTAAAGGTAGTGAGTGTTGATGGTCAGTATGAGGCAATCAAACAAAATACATTTACTACTGGTGATTAATTGTTTTATGATGTTTATCAAGGCTGGCTTTAGTAAAGTCAGCTTTTTTTATGTTATGATTGTGATTAAAGATTAAGATTGGGCTGATATGATGAATGATTTACCACAGTCAAAAAGTACAAAATCTGGACAGGTTTGGTATAAAAATTATATGGTGCTAATTTTTGTGATTGCGATGCCGTTGGCGGTTGTGATTGCGTGTATTTATTTGGTGATTTATTCCGTACAGATAAAAGATACCGTGGTGCGAGATGATTGGTATATGGACGGTAAAACGTTATATGCTGATGTTTCAAAAGATAAATTGTCCTACGATATGGGTCTGTCAGCGACTATGTATATTGCCAATGATGGTAAGGTCGTGTTTGATTTACAAGTGCCACAGGGTAGTAGTTTTAATAAACCAAAAACTTTAAATGTGGAAGTGTCTCATGCGACACAAATTGATAAGGATAGAGATTTTACTATTTCATTGGCAAATGATGGGCGATATATTGGCGAATTAAAATTGGATAGTCAAGCTGGTAAATATTATATTGTTGTACATGATGTGGAGAATACTTGGCGTTTGCGTAGCACTTATAATTTACCAACTAATGACATATTAAAATTTCAGCCATTAAAAGTTTTTGATGAAGAAAATACACAAACACCAAAACAATAATTCTGGTTTTTTTAAATTAATGGATTGATTGTTGGAATTTTCTGGTTATTAGGTTGTGTCGGGTCAAATGTTTGTACTTCTGGATTAACAGGCATTCCTTTTTCTTGCAATTGTTGAGAAATCATGCCTGCTTGAATGTTTTCTCCTGCAAATATACTTGGAGTATCGTTTCTATCTAAGGTTAAGTTTTCAAAATCAAATAATTGTCGGTCCGCCAGTTGTGATGGAGCGACATTTTGTAACGCATTAAAAATCGAATTTAATCGATTTGGATATTGTTTATCCCATTCGCGTAACATTTCATTTATCATTGCTCGTTGCAAATTTTCCTGACTACCGCACAAATTACATGGGATAATTGGAAAATTTTTATATCGCGCATATTTGATAATGTCTTTTTCTTCCACATACGCTAATGGACGAATTAATACATTTTGTTTATCGTCAGATAGTAATTTTGGAGGCATGGCTTTTAGGCTACCACCATGAAATAAATTTAGGAAAAAAGTTGCCATAATATCATCACGATGATGACCCAATGCAATTTTTGTTGCTCCAATTTGTTTGGCAAAACCGTATAATGAACCACGCCGTAACCGTGAACATGCGGAACAATAAGTTTTTCCTTCTGGAATGATTTGTTTTACGATGCTATAGGTATCTTTTTCTAAAATATAATAAGGAATACCATGTTTAGTCAAATAGTTAGGTAGAACATCTTCGGGAAAGTTAGGCTGTTTTTGGTCAAGATTTACCGCCACCACTTCAAAGTTAATCGGGGCAATTTTCTTTAAAAATAGTAAAATATCTAATAAGGTAAAGCTATCTTTCCCACCAGAAATACACACCATGACCACATCGCCATTTTCAATCATGTTATAATCACGAATTGCCCAAGATACTAATTTACGCAATTTTTTTTGTAATTTACGAAATCGGACAGAATTGACATCATCACTCATCGCTAAGTGTTCATCATTGTCCATATCTGATAAACTGTCTTGTTCAATAGTTTCATCAATATCATCAGATAATTCTTGTGCTGAAAAATGGGCTTGACTCATAGTTTACTTACCTTATCGTTAAATAACATGATAGTATATCAAAAAATTTGACGACTAAATTTATCAATCATGCAATCAATGTTATTAGTTTTGTGATTGGTTGCCATGATAAAATTCACTTTGTAGATAAGATTGATAACAATGACGACAAATCACGTTAATAACAGCTGCTACAGGTAAGGCGATTAACATACCAACTATTCCCATCAAGCTTGCTCCTGCTAAAACAACAAACATTACCCACAATGGTGATAAGCCAATTTTATCGCCTAGTAACAGTGGCTGTAATACATAACCTTCAACCGCTTGTCCGACCATGAATGCTCCAAAAATTAACACTAAATGCACCCAATCTAAGCCAAACTGAAAAAATCCTGCAATTAATGCAGAGATGATACCAATGCCAAAACCTAAGTAAGGAACAAAACTTGCTATTCCTGCCACCATGCCAATAATTAAACCAACATTTAAACCAATTAATTGTAATTGTATGGCATATACTGCACCAAGCAAAAACATTACTAATAATTGTCCTTTAACAAAAGCCATTAACGCATGGTCGCTTTCATCAACAATTTGACTAACTTTTTTTACATAAGGCTTAGGAATAGCTTGTTTCCAGCCAGATAAACGTCCTTGCCAATTATATAAAAAATAAAACATTAAAATCGGAATAAGTACCACCACGCCTGCCACATTTACAATACTCATGCCTGATAAAAACAACTTACCAAAAATAGAACGAGCATCGGTAATGTGATAATTTTCTTTTAAATATTCCAATAAACTAGCTGACATATCGTTGATTTTTATCATTGGTGGATTAATTGGTGTATAGGCAATTATCCATTGACGAACTTGTTGATTATAATAATCAATCATTGTTGGAATTGACTGCCATAGTGACTGTGCTTGTTCCCAAATTAGCGGAATAAGCCACCAAAGCACTAATCCCATCATCAATATAATGCTAAAATATACCAATAAAATCGACAGCCATCGGCTCATCGTTAATTTGTCTTGTAAATAAGATACAGTAGGATTTAATAAATATGACAATACAAATGCAATGACAAATGGTAATATCACTGCACTTAATTGATACATTAAATATAATACAATACCAACGCCTACCACAATAAACAATCTAGAAAAAAATGGGTCTATTCGATAATGCCTCATCATTTTTTTATCCTCAAATATCAATCACTATAAAAATATTATCATCAATTATAACTGAATAATCTTTTGAAATTATTTTTAGTTTAGGTGATTTTTAGCAAACTTGCCAGTGGTAATAGATTATCTTTTTGTTGGATTTTTGGTATAATATGCCCTCATTTAAATCGGTAATTTATTTTGCCAAATTTTGCTAGATACTATTGATATTATAGGATAATTATGACCACACAACCTTCATTAAGTTATAAAGACGCAGGTGTTGATATTGACGCAGGTGATGCCCTTGTTCAACGTATTAAATCTGTCGCTAAAGCAACCAGTCGTGCAGAAGTTGTCGGCGGTCTGGGGGGGTTTGGAGCGTTATGCCGTATCCCACAAGGTTATAAATCACCATTATTAGTGTCAGGAACTGACGGCGTTGGTACAAAATTAAAACTTGCTTTGCAATTAAATCAACATGATACGATAGGGATTGATTTGGTTGCAATGTGTGTCAATGATTTATTAGTTTGTGGTGCAGAGCCATTATTTTTCTTAGATTATTATGCTACAGGCAAGCTAGACGTTGATACCGCAACAACGGTCATTACAGGTATTGGCGAGGGTTGCCATCAGTCAGGTTGTGCATTGATTGGTGGTGAAACGGCCGAAATGCCAGGAATGTATCAAGATGAAGATTATGATTTGGCGGGTTTTTGTGTAGGTGTGGTCGAAGAAAGCGAAGTTATCACAGGCAAAAACGTTGTTGAAGGCGATGTATTAATTGGTTTAGCCTCAAGCGGTGCCCATTCAAATGGTTATTCATTAATTCGTAAGGTAATTGAAGTTAGTGGCGTTGATGTCGCCAATGAACAACTAGAGGGTAAACCATTAAAAGATGTTTTAATGGCACCCACTAAAATTTATGTCAAAGCTATTCAAGCATTACAAAAAAATCTTGGTAATGCCAACTTACACGCTATGGCACATATTACAGGGGGCGGTTTAACTGAAAACTTACCTCGAGTATTACCTGAGAATTTGTCCGCTCAAATCAATACCTCAAGCTGGCAAATCCCTGCTGTTTTCCAATGGTTACAACAACAAGGCAATATTGCTACTACAGAAATGTATCGTACTTTTAATTGTGGTGTTGGTTACGTCATTGTTTTACCAAAAGAAAAAGCAGAACAGGCTTTAGCATTATTACAACAAGCTGGTGAAACTGCTTGGGTTCTTGGTGAGATTGTTTCACGTCAAACAGATGCAGTGGTTTATAACGCATGATTAACTTAACAAATGATTTAACTTCCGCTAACCCATCATTTCGGGTAGCGGTGTTGGTGTCAGGTAATGGCAGTAATTTACAAGTCTTAATTGACCAACAATTACAAGAAAAATTACCAATAAACATTGTAGGTGTTATTAGTAATAAAGCCGATGCCTACGCCCTACAACGAGCCGAAAAAGCTAATATTGCCACTGCTATTTTTGAAAAAGATAATCATGGTAAACGGCTAACTCGACAAGGATTTGAAACGTTAGCATTAGAACAATTACACGCATGGCAACCTGACTTAATTGTGTTAGCTGGCTTTATGCGAATTTTAACGCCAATGTTTATTAACCGCACTCCTTGTCCCATGATTAATTTACACCCATCATTATTGCCATTATATAAAGGTCTGGACACTCATGCCCGAGTTTTACAAACAGGCGAAATTTATCATGGCTGTAGTGTGCATATCGTCACAGCTGACCTTGATGCTGGCGAAGTGGTTGCCCAAGCGATTACTAAAGTTAATCAACATGATAATGTAGATACATTAACAAATAAAGTTCATCAATTGGAGCATCAATTGTTACCTATGGTGGTTGGTTGGTTTGCTCGTGGATTGATTGAAGTTAAACATAATCAATTATTTAATCAAATCACAGTGTCACCATTAAAACTATGGCTAGAGTAATCTTCAAGCCCTTACTATTTAGTAAAGGCTTGAAATCGATTTAACTCTATATCTATTTTTTATTGATGATACGAAATTGAATAATCTAATCGATTATTTTGTATGGTATTAGCAAATTGAACGGTGGCAATTTCTACTGGGTCTGCAGGCCACGGATTTAGAGTAATAGAACGAGATGAAATCTGATTATCCGCTAACTTTAACATAAAATGAATGACTTCCTTGTTACCACCTTCTGGGTGCTGACGCACACTAAACATCCATGTTTTACCTTGTAACTTATCACAAGAGGCAAAATCTTTATTCACAGAATAGTGTTCTGGCCCATGACCATCTCTATCATCTAGGTCTAACTCACCATATTTACCTTTTTTCTTACCATAATAAACCACTTCTGTTTCATTAGGTTCATGAATATACAAGTCCATATCTCCATGCTCTACTCCCCAACGCAATTGAGCTGTTAAAGGTGATGTGGTATTATTGATTTGAGATGGTATTGGCGTTGCCAATTTCATAGAGTCTAAAATCAACATATGTATAATTTCTCGTGTGCTCCATATAGTATTACCATACTGTAATGAACTAACAAACCTCTCTCGTGTATGAGCATTAGCAGGAAGCGTGTAAACACCCTTGTTTTTTTCAGATAAATAAAAATTTACCATATTATGGTCGAAAACAACATCTCCCCAAAACCCAAAAGAATTCCTACTAATAAAATTAGCTTGTAATGGTGCATCTTGAGTTTTAAGGTCATATCCATTTAAAACAGTATGGTCTTCGTTAGATGTAATATAAACATTATTGGGTGTTGATGATGACACAGACGCTACACCAACCACCCGAATGGCTTTCATAAAGTCTGAATTAGCACCATATTGTTGTTGTAATTTAGAATATGCCAATTCTGTAATATGATTACCCTGAGAGTGAGGCACAATCACTACTTTTTTACCTGACAATACATACTCAACAATTGCTTGTTGTAACCGCTCTACAGATTTAGTAACTCGTTGCATAACACTTTCATCTCGCTGATAAAAATTAACATTCCCAGCATATCTCTCTACTATAGCTCTTCGATACACAAGGTAATAAAATCTTTCTAAAGCATCACCATAACTTTTCATTACAGCTTCAATACCCTTTCTTAAATTATCATTTTTACCAGCAGTTTTCTCATATTCTTCTAACTTTTTCAGTATATTGTTTTTAAAAGCCTGTTGAAAATCTGTACCATTGAGTTTAGTGTCATATAATAGCTGATTAGCATCTGAAGCTAATAGCTGTTTCGCCGTAAGCCCACCGAAAAATCTGTCTGATAGCTCTTTTATTCTTGATGCTTCTTTAGGCGTCAGAGTTTTATCATAATATTGATTTAACCTAAAATTAAAAACCAGAAGGGTTATAGTTGTGGCTTGCCTCTTTGATGCAAATTGTAAACTACCAACATTTTCCAGCTCATCCACATCGTTCCAAAAACCATCTGTATCATTATATACTTTACGCACCATGATTGTCTGACTATTTGAAAACATTTTTTCCAATTCTAATCGGGTATTTTCTGCACCAACAATACTATTGTAAATACCATTTACAAATAATACTACTTTATCCTTTTCATCAATATTTTCAAAATTACAGCTAATTTTTTTACTTTCAATTGCTACTGTAGGTATAAAAGAAGCATAACTTGTATGACAAATCAACATAGATAACGCAAAGGCTGTTGTTTTGATTGCACGTTTCATTTACTTTCTCCTAAATTAAGGTTGCACATCACAGACTTCTGCACCTGTACTAAATTCACTACGTTTTAATCTCTCAAAAAAAGCTTCTTCTCTTTCTGCTGTATCTGTCACCATGCTTTGTAAATACTCCATACTTAATTCATTTTTTACCACCTCTGGTAAAGCAACATATTTACAATAAAAATCATGTTGGTCGATAATTTGATTACTGTCTGCGGTTGGCTGAATATATTTGACAAGGTCTAATACTTGATTATATTCCGTTGTTAACTCAGTCTCTTGAGCAAAATTAAGCACTTGATACACGACATGCTCTAAGTCATCTCTGACCTGATTATTATTTCTATCTATACCAATAATTGTTGCTTGTGCTTCCAATTTAGTTGGTTTCACAGGTAACGTAATGTCTTTTACTGGTGGAAATACATTTTGTTCTACAACTTTCACCAAATCATCCTTAGCTATTTGTTCTGCTTGAAATTCAGAATCACTCTCTGAATCAGCAGGCCAAGTACATCCTGTTACTGTTAGCAATAAACTGACAACAAATAAGCAAGTTAACTTCTTAAGGCTACTCGGTTTATTCATAATAACTCCCTGCAATATCAACAAATAAATATCTGATTTTATATTCTATTTACTTTACAAAAAGTAAAAACAAACAAATAAACTTAACTTAATGTAAAAAAAAAAAACGATTTGTCAACTAAATTTCTTGTTTTTTTTATAAATTTTTTTTATAAAATTAGCCAATAAATTATTTTTTAATTTCTAATAGCAATCTTCCATGACAATCTCTTATCCATATATCGAAATTTCTATTCAACAGCAGACGTTGACTTTACACATATCTGCTGATAACCATAAAATTTATACAGTGTCTACTGCGAAAAATGGGGCTGGGGAGTTGGAAAATTCTGGCTGTACACCTCGAGGGCGACACATTATCGCTGAAAAATTTGGCGAAAATATGCCAATGAATAGCGTATTTGTCGGACGTGTGGCAACAGGTGAAATTTATAACTCAACACTTGCCGAACAATTTCCCGAACGTGATTGGATTTTAACCCGAATTTTATGGCTTGATGGTTGTGAAATTGGTAAAAATAAAGGCGAAAATCAGCAAGGATGTTGTGATACTAAATCTCGTTATGTGTACATTCATGGTACACCTGATAGTGAACCAATGGGTATCCCATTATCTCATGGGTGTGTGCGTATGCGAAATGACGAGTTAATACAATTATTTGATTTAGTTGAAGTTAATACCCCTGTTTTTATTACAGAAATGTGATTGAGTATGATGATTATTTATCATTTCTATACAAATAAAAACAAATGATTAGATGTATTAAACTATAATGGACTGCATGAAATTCAACAACACCTGAGGTCTATGATGTCAAATACTGTTACATTACAACAAGTCGCTGAAACTCGCCGTTCTATTTATGGGCTAAATAAACAGTTGCCAATTAGTGAGAATGATGTTTTACAAATCGTTGAACATGCCATTTTACATACGCCATCATCATTTAATTCACAATCAACCCGTTTAGTCGTGTTATTTGGTGAAGAGCATGAAAAACTTTGGCAAATCACTGAAGATATTTTGCGAGAAATTGTTAATGATGATGATAAATTTCAAGCAACTGCTCAAAAATTAGCAGGGTTTAAAGTGGGAGCTGGTAGCATTTTATTTTTTGAAGATAATGCTGTGGTAACAGGTTTGCAAGAACAGTTTTCGGCATATGCTGATAGATTTCCTGTTTGGGCAGAACATGCAAATGCAATGACTCAATATGCAATTTGGACAACGCTTGCAAGTGTTAATGTTGGAGCAAATTTACAACATTACAATCCAATTATTGATGAGAAAGTCGCTCAAACTTGGCAAATTGATAGTAATTGGAAGCTTGTTGCTCAAATGGTGTTCGGTGGTATTGCTCAACCAGCAGGCGAAAAAACGTTTGTACCTGTAGAAAATCGTTTAAAAGTATTTGGCAAATAATTATTCAAAAAAATATAGCAAATAAATAAAAGGGCAATCTTAATGATTGCCCTTTTTTATGTTTAAGTTTTATTAAAAACGTGTTTTAAATTTTGGTGGCGTGACATCTTTTAAACTGTCATTGTTAATATTTGGCATTTGTAGGTTTGGATTGTTAGGATTAGCCGTTGCATTTTGTCCAGAACCACCAAACAGCGGGCCTCCACTCATGCCTCTGCCAAGCCCTTGAACAGCTTTCATCATGCGACTAATGCCCGATGGGTCAGATAACATTTTCATCATTTTTGCCATCTGTTTATGTTGTTTTAATAACTGATTAACATCATGAACAGTTTTACCTGAACCCGCTGCAATACGCCGTTTACGACTTGGATTGATTTTATCAGGATTACGGCGTTCATAAGGTGTCATTGAATGAATTAAAGCTTCCATTTCTTTGACTTTTTCTTCTGGTTTGGCTTCTTGTACTGCTTTTTGAATATCTGCTCCTGCCATACCAGGCATTTTATCCAAAAATCCTGCCATACCACCCAAATTTTTCATTTGTTGAAATTGCGTTAATAAATCTTCAAGGTCAAACTCACCGCCCTTTTGAATTTTTTTCGCCATTTTTTCTGCTTTTTCACGGTCGATTTTTTGCTCAACTTCTTCGACCAGCGATAAAACGTCACCCATGCCTAAAATTCGTTGGGCAATCCGTTCTGGGTGAAAAGGTTCAAGGGCATCTAGTTTTTCGCCTCGCCCTAAAAATTTGATAGGCTTGCCCGTAATGGCTCGTACAGAAAGTGCAGCCCCACCTCGAGCGTCACCATCAGTTTTGGTAAGAATAACCCCTGTCAATGGTAAGGCATCATTAAAAGCTTTAGCTGTATTGGCAGCATCTTGACCTGTCATTGAATCGACAACAAATAATGTTTCTGATGGATTGACAGCTGATGTGAGGGCTTTAATTTCATCCATCATGTCTGCATCAATATGCAAACGCCCTGCAGTATCAATAATTAAAATATCTTGATATTTAATTTTCGCCTGTTCAATGGCTCGTTTAGCAATATCGATTGGATTTTCGTTGGTGCTTGACTCAACAAAGCTTGCACCAACTTGATTGGCAACTTGTTCAAGCTGTTTGATAGCGGCTGGACGATATACGTCTGCCGATACTAGCATGACTTTTTTCTTTTGACGTTCTTGTAAATATTTGGCAAGTTTACCTGCAGTTGTAGTTTTTCCCGCTCCTTGTAAACCTGCTAATAAATAAACGATTGGTGGCTTGCCAGTCATTTCAAGCTGTTGATTAGCACTACCCATCATTTCTGTTAATTCGTCATATACAATTTTGACAAAGGCTTGACCTGGTGCTAACTCTTTTAATACTTCCTGTCCAAGTGCTTTTTCTTTGACTTTTGCTACAAAATCACGAGTCACAGGTAAGGCAACGTCTGCCTCAAGTAGTGCCATGCGAACTTCTCGTAAAGTATCTTTGATATTATCTTCAGTCAGTTGTCCTGTGCCTGAAATATTGCGTAAGCTGTTGGATAGTCGTTCGGTCAGTGTATCAAACATAGTTGTATCTCAAAAAAATTTTTCAAAATCAATATGGCTATTCTATGATAAATAGCTAAAAACTACTAACAATTTACTGATAAAATAACAAATTAATTAGGCGAAACTGTATTTTTGCGTATAATTTTAGGATAACATTGTACATTATTGGGCAATTCGCCAAATCTATTTTTAGGGTTTATCATGTTTTTATTGCTGATACTGTCTATTATTTGTTATGGTCTTGCTACCTTATATTTAGTGTGGGGCGTGGTTCAACAAAAACCTATTCATAAAGGGATAACTCTTGG
The DNA here is from genome assembly GCA_041855445.1 of Moraxellaceae bacterium. Taxonomy (GTDB): domain Bacteria; phylum Pseudomonadota; class Gammaproteobacteria; order Pseudomonadales; family Moraxellaceae; genus Faucicola. Next base: position 122,459 of record JBHAEG010000067.1, on the reverse strand, counting down.
CTGGTTAATTGTGGGTATGCTGGCACATATGGCAACACTTTATCCTAAAATCTTTACGTTATATGGTTTAAACTTTAATTTATTCAATGTAATTTCTTTAACAACATTATTTATGTTGTTGTTTTATTGGTTGTTTTGTTTGTATCGTCCAATTTTACCATTAGGTATCTTAGCAACGCCATTGGCATTGGCTGGGGTGATTGCAGGTTTTATAGCCACAGCTCCTTATCAACCACTAACGCATTTAACCGTTATTTTACAAGGACATATTATTTTATCATTAGCTAGTTATTGCGTATTATTTATGTCAGCAGTACAAGCGATAATGTTACGATGGCAAATTCGAGAATTAAAACATCAGACCATTCATCGAATTTGGGTCAATAAGTTACCTTCATTACAAAGTATGGAAGCGTTACTATTTGATATGATTACTGTTGGTTTTGTGCTGTTGTCTATATCATTGGCATTGGGATTTATTGATACCCAAGATTTATTAGCACAACATTTGGCTCATAAAACGGTATTTAGTGTATTATCATGGCTGACCTTTGGTGGATTATTATTAGGACATTGGCGATTAGGTTGGCGAGGTACTCGAGCAACTAATATGACACTTTATGGCATTATTTTATTGGGTATTGCATTTATTGGTACAAAATTTGTGCTAGAGATTTTATTGTAGGTTATAGAAAATTTGATTATTAATATGCCAAACTAGAATATAAAGTTTTGCTCTTTTTCATTATAATAATAAAATTTTATTTTTTATAATTGGGCAAAGTTTTATGACCATATCAACATTTGATACAAGTTTTTTAGCTAATTATCAAGATAAACTTAATTATCAATTAGAATTACCCACAATTCAAGAATGGCAAGATAATGATGTTTTACTAAAAAATGTAGCGATTATTGCTAAACAACGACTTACCCCAAAAGTGATAGACATTGATAAAGGTTACTATCCAACAGCAGAAATGGCACAGCTTGCCAAAGCAGGGGCTTTTTCTGCGTTATTAAACAGTCAAGGTAATCGATTTGCCGTAGCGATTGATGCAATGAGTGCAATTAGCCGTGTCTGTGGTACGACAGGATTTTTAACTTGGTGTCATCAAGTTTGTGGTTTATATCTTGACCAATCAGAAAATTGTGAACTAAAAGGCAAACGTTTATTTAATCATATGCTAGGTGAAACCTTTGGTGGCACAGCATTATCTAACCCAATGAAAACTTGGGCAAATATTGAGTCCATGATTTTACGAGCAAAAATAGTTGATGGTGGTTATTTAGTATCAGGAACTTTGCCTTGGATTAGTCATATTGCTCCAAATCAATATTGCGGAGCGATTGCTAGCGTTGAAAATTTTGGTGAACGGGTAAAAGATATTTTCTTTTTATTAAGTTTTGATAAACAACGGTCAGGACAATGGCGATTAAATCCTTGCCCAACTTTTAGCGGAATGGAAGGTTCTAGCACTTGGCAAATTCAATTAGATAATTATTTCGTTCCAAATGATAGCATTATCGCTGACCCTGCCAAACCCTTTATTGAACGAATTCGTGGGGCATTTGTCTTGATGCAGATGGGGATTGGCATTGGGATTATTCAAGGAGCCATTGATGATATTATTGCTGTTTCGCCACAGTTAGGACATGTTAATCAGTTTTTAGAGGACCAAGCTGGCGATTTACAGTTGGCAGTAGATGGGGCGATTACTAAGGTGCATGAACTGGCAAAAACGCCGTTTGAACCGTCAAAAGATTATTTATTAGATGTGTTAGATTTACGCATTCAAGGGGCGAAATTAGCTTTGCGAGCAACTCAGGCAGGGCTATTACATCAAGGTGCTAAAGGTTATCTAATGACTGCCAATCCACAACGCCGATTACGAGAGGCTCAATTTGTCGCTATTGTCACTCCTGCGATTAAACATTTACGTTATTTATCTCATCAATTGATGACTGAGGTAACGCCAGCATGAATGATTTAGCATTAATTAATGTAAATATGGATATTGATGGTAATCCAACAGATGGACGAGGCTCTTGGAAACAGTTTTTATGTCGGGCGTGTGGTTGGATTTATGATGAAAAACTAGGTGACCCAGATGGTGGCTTGCCTGCTGGTACACGATTTGAGGATATTCCTGATGACTGGGTTTGTCCCTTATGTGGCGTGACTAAACGTGATTTTGAACCATATCAAGCTCGTACTGTAACTCATTTACCTGCCAGCCAACGCCCTGTTACCACAGGCGGTTTGGTCATTATTGGAGCAGGGCTGGCAGGTTGGGCAATGGTTGAAGCTGTGCGTAATTTAGATGCAGATTATCCTATTACTTTAATTACTGCCGACAATGGCGACCGTTATTTAAAGCCTTTGTTATCTGTTGCAATCAGTCAAGGAAAAACTATCGAAAATGGTCTAATTCAACAAACAGGCGAACAGGCAAGCCAGATTTTAAACGTTCATTTAGTTGCTAATACGTTCGTGACTCATATTGATAGTCAAACTCAACAAATTCACACCACACGAGGCGATTTTGACTATGATAATTTGGTGTTGGCCATTGGAGCAAAACCTGCTTTACCACCTTGTTTACCACCACAGCTAGTTTGGCGAATTAATCATGTGCAAATGTTTAGCCAGTTACAACAAAAACTTGCTGAAAAATCCCAACAACGTATTGCTGTTATTGGTGCAGGTATGATTGGTACAGAGTTTGCCGAAGACCTTGCTAATAGTGGGCATCAGGTTATTTTACTTGATAAAAATCATACACCTTTGGCAGAAATCTTACCAGAACAAGCGGGCAAGCGTATTCAATCTGCACTACAACAGGCAGGCGTTGAATTTATTGGCGGGCAAAACATTGAATTTATTCAAGCAATTAATCAATCTTATCAAATCCATAGCAAAGACTGTCTCACAGAAAAAATTACAACATTCAATGTTGATTTAATCGTTGCTAGTACAGGATTAATCATTGATGAACGTTTACCTAAACGAGCCAAGATTGATTTTCAATTACATCAAGGAATTAATGTTAATCCAGCCACATTACAAACATCTCAAACTCATATTTATGCGATTGGCGACTGTATTGCTATTGCTGGTGAGCCATGTCGATTTGTTGCCCCATTACGACAGCAGGCAGATACTATTGCTTATCAAATCTTAAGTTTAGACAAAGCATTTGTCTATCATCATCAACCACCCGTTATCAAATTAAAAACTAAAGCAATTTCAGTCACGGTGACAGGATTTTGTAAATCTCCAATCCCTTGGCAAATCCGTCAAGAAACCCCTACTACACTATCTTTAGAAAAAATAGATAATGGACAAGTTATCGCTACAGCCTCATTAAAAATCTGATTTTTAAAATTATTTTTTTCTTAAGATTACCATAAGCTTCATGTTTTATCATACACACATACCAACAAGGTATGTGTTAAATGGTTTATCTAAGTCACATACCAACTAAACGAAATTGACTAAATTGGAAAAAACTTATGAAAAACTTTGTAAAATCTGCCGTTATTGCTGTTAGTTTACTTGGCTTAGGTAGCACCGCTTTTGCAGGTGATGACTATTTAGAAATGCAAGCTCAACAAAAAGCTAAAGTTTCTTATGATCAAGCGGTCGCAAATGCTGTAAAAGCTGTTGGTGGTGGTGAAGCGACTGATGTTGATTTTGATGTAAAATTTGGTAAATCTTACTATGAAGTTGAAGTAGCAAAAGGCTATAGCAAATATGATGTAAAAGTTGATGCAAATACTGGTGCAATCTTAAGCAAAAATATCGATGACTAATTAGCACAATCTATGCTTTTTTATTCAATCAATTTTTATTCAATCAACTTATGGTGTTAATATGAAAAATGTATCAAAACTTACAAAATCAGCAATGTTTACCATCGGTTTTCTTGGTATGGCTTCCATCACATCACTTGCATTTGCTGATGATAACTTTTTAGAAAGACAAGTTCAACAAAAAGCAAATATTTCTATGGAACAAGCGGTGACTAATGCAGTAAAAGCCGTTGGTGGTGGACAAGCAGTTGATACCGATTTTGATATGAATTTTGGTAAATCATATTATGAAGTTGATATCATTAAAAACGATGTCAAATACAAAGTAGACATTGATGCAAGTACTGGTGCTACTGCCAACGCAAATGCAAAAATTTCATTTGACCAAGCCATTACAAATGCTGTTAAAGCAGTTGGCAATGGTCAAGCGATAAAAGTAGATTTTGACAGCAAATTAGGCAAAACCTACTATGATGTAGAAGTCATGAATAATTATGTTCAATATGATGTCAAAATCGATGCCAATACTGGAGCTGTTTTAAGCAAAAAAATTGATGATTAATTCTTAATAGATATAGAAGGGCTTTTATGAAATATTTATCAACCATTGCAAAATCTATGCTAATAGCCGTAAGTTTAATGGGAGTGAGTGCTGTTAGCTTAGCTGATAATGACTATGATGACGATGACCGTTATGAACGCCGTGTGCAACAAAGTGCAAAAATTTCGGTTGCTCGGGCAAAACAAATTGCAATCAATAGTGTTGGCAAAGGAGCTAGAATTAAAAGCATTGATTTTGATAACGATGGTCGTCCACATTATGACGTTGAAGTTATCAAAAACCGTACAGAGTATGATATCTCAGTTGATGCACGTTCTGGAGCTATTATTAAAAAACGTGTCGATTATTAATTATTATAATAATATTTTTAATAAAACCACCTTTAACACAACCCTCTATAACCTAGAGGGTCTTTTTTTATACAAATTTTTTACATGGTAAAAATATATATTACAAATCCATTCATCGCATCTGTAGTACAATAACCAAATTATTTTATCTATTCATATAACAGGTTCATATCTATGTTTAATATTTTTAAAAAAAATCATCAGCCCTCAAAACCAGTGCTACATATTTTAGAACATTATCAAATACAAGGCATGTTACTAAAACCTATGATAAAAAATATACAACAAATAGGGGAAGTTTTAACCTTAGATTTAGTGATACCTGATAATATTGACCCTAACATTTTACATCAACAACTGGGTGAACAATTATATCAACACGGCATTCATGAGCTAAATTTTAATGTCACTTTACATAAAACTAAACAAAAACCTACATTGCCAACAACTACGAATGCCATGCCTGCCAGCGAGCCTGCTATCAGCAAAAAAGCCCCTACCCAAGCTGACTTAACGCCTCACCCTCGTATTAAACATATTGTAGTTATCGCTTCTGGTAAAGGCGGTGTTGGCAAATCTACCACAACTGTGAATATCGCCCTTGCCTTACAAAAATTGGGAAATAAAGTTGGCGTACTTGATGCAGATATTTATGGACCATCAATTCCTACGATGCTCAATGTAGCAGGAGTACAACCTATTTTGGAAAATGAACAATTTGTACCAATTGATGCTTATGGTATGCCAATTTTATCAATTGGCAGTTTACTCAGCGATGATAATACACCAATTGCATGGCGTGGTTCTAAAGCAACAGGAGCATTAATGCAATTATATGGGCAAACAAATTGGCCAAATTTAGATTTTTTATTAATCGATATGCCTCCGGGTACAGGTGACATTCAACTAACGTTAGCTCAACGTATCCCTGTCACAGGAGCAGTTATTGTAACGACACCTCAACATATTGCTTTACTTGACGCTCAAAAAGGTATCGAGATGTTTTATAAAACCAATATTCCCGTATTGGGGGTCGTGGAAAATATGGCATTACACACTTGCTCAAACTGTGGACACACTGAAGCAATTTTTGGGACGGGTGGTGGTGAACAAATGGCAAAACGCTATCAAGTACCATTATTAGGACAATTACCACTGGCAAGCAATATTCGCCAACAAGCGGATAAGGGCATACCTAGCGTAATTGCTAATGATGGGATAGGTGATGAATTTGCCAGCTACTATTTACATATTGCTCAAAATATTGAAAAAAATATCTCAAAATATGCCAAAGTAAATAATAGCGGACGAATTTTTTAAAGCCAAATGACAATTGGGTTTGTGATTTTAGTTTTAACAAGACACAAATCCATTATACTCGTTATCAGTTTTACCACTTTATTTTTTTATTTGTTACTAAATGCTACAAACATATCAATAAAATGCAAACTATTGATAAATATGATAAAATATTAAAAAACTCGGATTTTTTCGTTAAAATAAGTTGAAATATCATGAAAGATTTCTATAAAAATATGCTTGTGTCACTTGTTGTTATTAGTGTATCAACGACCGCTATCGCTAACAACTTTGTCGAAATCAAACAATCTGCTGAAGCGGGCAATGCAAAAGCTCAAAGCACTTTAGCTGAAATGTATTATGATGGCAAAGGTGTCGCTCAAGACCATACTCAAGCTTTAACATGGTGGGAAAAATCTGCCAATCAAGGTGATGCCGATGCCCAATACAATTTAGCCACATTATACAAAGAAGGTAAAATTGTTGAACAAGATTATAAAAAAGCCTTTGACTGGTACACCATGTCAGCCAATCAAGGTCATGCCAAGGCTCAACACAGTGTCGCCGTTAGCTATGACAATGGACAAGGCGTAAAACAAGATGATAAACAAGCTATCCACTGGTATGAAAAAGCAGCTAATCAAGGTATCCCACAATCACAATATAATTTAGGTATCATGTATGCGTTTGGCGAAAGTGTCAAACAAGATTACAAACAAGCTTTTAACTGGTTTGAAAAATCTGCCAATCAAGATTTTACATCTGCTCAATACAATCTAGGCATTTTATACTCAAAAGGTCAAGGCGTACAACAAGACTATGCAAAAGCTAAGGAATGGTTTAGCAAAGCTTGTGATAACGGCAATAAAAATAGTTGTAATAATTACTTAAAACTAGTCGAGCAAGGCTATTAAAACGACTATCAACATAACCATAAATTAACGTCAAAATCATTTAATTAACATTCATGATATTTGGCGTTAATTTATTTTTAGCTAAATTTTCAACGTCCAAACTGCTAATTTTTGAAAAAACAACATAAATAAACTATAATAATCGAATTTTAATTATCAAGTATAGGAAATAATCATGTCTATCAAATCTGACCGCTGGATACGTAAAATGGCACAAGAATACGGCATGATAGAGCCATTTGAGGCAGGTCAAGTGCGAGTCAATGCCAATGGTGATAAACTTGTTAGCTATGGTACATCAAGCTATGGTTATGATGTACGTTGTGCAAGAGAATTCAAAGTATTTACTAATGTTCATTCTGCCATCGTTGATCCAAAAAACTTTGATGAACGTAGTTTTATTGATATTATTGGTGATGAATGTATCATTCCACCCAACTCCTTTGCCCTTGCTCGTACTATCGAATATTTCCGTATTCCCCGTGATGTACTGACAATTTGTTTAGGCAAATCAACTTATGCCCGTTGTGGTATCATTGTGAATGTCACCCCATTAGAGCCAGAGTGGGAAGGTCATGTAACATTAGAGTTTAGCAATACTACTAATTTACCAGCTCGAATTTACGCAGGGGAAGGCGTAGCACAAATGCTATTTTTTCAAAGTGACGAAGTTTGTGAAACCTCATATAAAGATAGAGGCGGAAAATATCAAGGACAAACAGGCGTTACTTTACCTAAAGCCTAACAGCAAAAGCAACGATAAAACGTTGCTTTTTACTGTGTTTATCAAGAAAAATTAAAATGAAGAATTTGGCTGTTGTAAAAATACCAATTCTTCAATGCCTGAATCACGCTCTAAAATCCTGTTGCGATGTGGATAACGTCCAAACCTATCAACAATTTCTTTATGACGCAATTCAAAATCTAATGTAACCTCATCATTTAACGCCTCAAACAATGGCAATGCTTGCTCATGTATCAATCGAGACTCTGAGTGCATAAATGGCATCAAAATAAATTTTTGTTTGCTACTATCAAGCGTTGTATAATCTGGCTGTTTTATCGCTTCTTGAGCTAACGCAACTGCCATACCATCTTGAGCAAAAGCTTTTGCTGTATTACGATATAGATTGCGAGAAAATTGGTCAAGTACGATAATTTCCGCTAAACGTCCCTCAATGGTTTCTCGCCAGTTAGCACACTCCCCCAATGCTACTGATTGTAAAACGTCAAAAAAATTATCATGTAATTTTTGGTCAAATTCGTCACTTTTTGCAAACCAAAATGGTTGAGTTTCTGGGCTAAACCAAAAATCTAACACTTTTTGGGCATTTGGGTGATTGGTCATGTTGTTTCCTTAATTAGGTTAGAAAAAAGTTATTTTTTTAGCAATTCAGTAATTCGAGACGCATGGCGTTCTTTTTGTTTTGCTAATGTTAAACGGCTAGCTAAAATAATCGATTTTAGTTCGGTTAAAGCCACATCAAAATTATCATTAATCACGACATAGTCAAAATGCAAATATTGACGCATTTCATCAACTGAACCCGCTAAACGCTTTTGAATGACTGCTTCGCTGTCTTGTCCACGATTAGATAATCGTTCACGCAACGCCTGTTTATCAGGAGGCAGAATAAAAATCATAATGGCATCAGGGATAATACGTTTGACTTGTAATGCTCCTTGCCAATCAATTTCTAAAATAACATCTAAACCACTATTTAACATATGTAAAACAGAAGCTTGCGATGTACCATAGAAGTTATCAAACACTTGGGCATGTTCTAAAAACTCGCCTTGATGTATCATTTCTGTAAATTTTTCACGACTAATAAAATGATAATGTTGCCCATCAATTTCACCAACACGAGGCGGACGGGTCGAATGAGAAATACTGACTGCAAGATGATTGGTTGTACTAACTAATTGTTTTACTAAAGAAGTTTTTCCAGTGCCAGAAGCGGCTGTAATAATAAATAATGAGCCATTTGTCATTTTGTTTTCCAAATTTGATTAAAATTTTGATATATTCTAACAAGGTTTCAATCCGTGGTTAAGTGTTTTTTCAATATTCAATGTGTATTTTTGCGACACAAAAAAACAACGATGAATTTTGCTGAATTTTCTATAAAAAGCCAGTACAATTTAATGAATTTTTAAACATTTCAAGAAGTGATTTTATGCAAATTTTATTAGCAAATCCTCGAGGATTTTGTGCTGGCGTTGATAGAGCGATTGCAATTGTGAATGAAGCATTGGCACGTTTTGAGCCACCAATTTACGTTCGACATGAAGTCGTTCATAATAAATTTGTGGTAAATGATTTAGCAAATCGTGGGGCAGTATTTGTTGAAGAATTAAACGAAGTACCTGACGGGTCAATCGTGATTTTTTCGGCACACGGTGTGTCGCAGGCAGTAGAAGATGAAGCAAAACAGCGAGATTTAACAGTATTTGATGCAACTTGTCCGTTAGTAACCAAAGTACATTTAGAAGTTGTAAAATTTGCTAAAGAAGGGACTAATGCTATTTTAATTGGACACGCTGGGCACCCTGAAGTTGAAGGGACAATGGGACGGTTTGATACTCGATATGGCGGACAAATTTATTTAGTAGAAAGTCCAGATGATGTTGAAAATTTAAATGTCCAAGACGAAAACAATCTTGCATTTGTTACGCAAACGACATTATCGATGGACGATACAGCCGTAGTTATTGAAGCGTTACGTCAGCGTTTTCCAAATATTCAAGGTCCACGCAAAGATGATATTTGTTATGCTACCCAAAATCGTCAAGATGCCGTTAAAACCTTAGCCAATCGTTGTGATGTGGTGTTAGTCGTAGGTTCGCCAAATTCTTCAAATTCAAATCGTTTGCGAGAACTTGCCGAACGTATGGGAAAAAAGGCCTATCTAATTGACAATGCCGAACAAATGCAAAAACATTGGTTTAATGATGTTAAGATTGTGGGTGTAACAGCAGGAGCATCAGCCCCTGAAATTCTCATTCAAGCAGTGATTACTCAATTACAAACATGGGGAGGCTCATTACCCAATGAGTTAGATGGCATTCAAGAAAATATCACCTTTAGTTTACCAAAAGCGTTAAGAATTCCAGTCACAGAACTAAAAGAAGTTTAGATAAATTAATTAATTAATTAATTAATAAGATAAGTAATATAAATGATTACTTATCTTGTATCAATTGTTTATTCTGGTATCAATTATTGTTTTGTATAAACTTCTACGTTTAGTGCTTCTTTTACGGCTTCTAATAAACTTGCTAGCTCAATAAAATTTTTACGAGAATAAATGAGTGTTGTGCGTAATTCATACAGCTTTTCATTGGTAAAAGCAAAATGTTGCTTGGTTTGCTTTTGTAAATTTCGCACAGTTTGGCTCAATTGCTCTGATTGGTTATTTATCTGATTAAAAGGCTCCATTAATTGTTGTAACTGCTCTGATAAAATGGCGATTTGCTGTTGAATATCAGCAACTTGTTGAGTGTCTACCCCTACATTTTGACTGATTGGCGATGTTGTAGATATAAATTCAGGTTTTTCTGTGACTAATTGAGTCGATGCGTCAAGCGACCAATCTTTCTCTGACATATTTGACAATGACGGCTTTGCTGTGTTTGGTGTTGCATTATCTTCTGTTTCAAGGCTAAATGTCAAACTTGGTGAATTACCTACGACTTCGCTATCGTTATGTTTTACTCGTACATCTTGAATATCAAAATCAAAATCCAAATCTAATCCTACATCATCAGGGTTTTTTGCCTGTGTTGATGGATTGTTTTGTGCTTGCTGTGTATGCTCAGATGATAATGTTGGTACATCTTTATTATCAATTTCAATTAATAATTTTTCTAATTCCTCTTCTGGCATACCATCATAAAATAATAACTCATCATCGGACACAGTCATAGTTGTTCCCTATAGTTCATTGATTGGTGAAATATTGTCTTATTTTACAACATAATTAAATTAAATTTAAACGATTTTTCATGAATAAGCCGATGTATGGTAAAAATTTATCACTAATACGCAGAGTTTTGTTGTTACCATCTTGAAAAATCCACCCATCAACCACAATTATAATCAACAAATAAGTTGCGTTAAAAGTCAAGTCAATTTATCAAATTTTTTATGGCAAAACGCAACTCATAACCACATTATTTAAATAATTGTTCAATAAGGAAAAATTTAATGACAGATACCGCTCAACAAAGCCAACCACAAAAACACGTTTTTGAGGCAGAAGTCGCTCAGCTATTACATTTGGTAACGCATTCGTTATATTCAAATGCTGATATTTTTGTGCGTGAATTGGTGTCAAATGCGTCAGACGCTTGCGACAAATTACGTTTTGAAGCGACCAGCGATGACAGTTTATATGAAAATGATGGCGAATTACGCATTCGCATTGATATTGATAAAAATGCTAAAACTATTCAATTTAGCGACAATGGCATTGGTATGAATGAAGCTGATGCAATTGAGAACTTAGGTACTATTGCCAAATCAGGCACAAAGGCCTTTTTAGAAAAATTAACTGATAGTCAAAAACAAGAAGGCAATTTAATCGGTCAATTTGGTGTTGGTTTTTATTCTGGATTTATCGTTGCAGATAGCATTGTCGTAGAAACCAGAAAGGCAGGCGAGCCAAGCGAAAACGGCGTGCGTTGGGTTTCAAATGGTACTGGAGAGTTTACCACAGAAAAAATCAATAAAGCCGAACGAGGCACAACGATTACTTTACATTTAAAAGATGAATATGTTGATGGCGATAATGATTATTTAGAACGCCATAAAATTAAAACATTAGTCAATAAATATTCTGACCATATCAGTTTGCCAATTCAAATGCGTAAAGAAGTTTGGCAAGAAGAAGTTGTAGAAGATGCTGATGAAAATGCCAGTCCAAAAGGTGAAATGGTTTTGACAGATGAATGGGAAACTATCAATCAAGCCAGTGCATTATGGACACGTTCAGCAAGCGATATTAGCGATGACGAATATAAAGAATTTTACAAAAATGTTACCTATGATTATGATGAGCCATTAACATGGACACATAATCGAGTCGAGGGACGTGTACAATACACTCAACTATTATATATCCCCAAAAAAGCTCCATTTGATTTATATCATCGTGAACAAAAACACGGTTTAAAACTGTACGTTAAACGTGTATTTATTATGGATGATGCTGAGCAATTATTGCCAATGTATTTACGCTTTGTAAAAGGGGTAATCGATTCAGCAGATTTACCATTAAATGTTAGCCGTGAAATTTTACAAGAAAGCCGTGATGTAAAATCTATTCGTGAAGGTAATGCTCGCCGAGTTTTAACTTTATTAGCCAGCTTAGCAAACAGTGAAGATACAGAAAAACAAGAGAAGTTTAAGCAGTTTTACACTGAATTTGGTGAAGTGTTAAAAGAAGGTTTGGGCGAAGACCAAAGCAATAAAGAACGCATTGCTAAACTGTTACGTTATGCCACTAGTACAGATGACAACGTAGTGACAGGCTTTGCTGATTATAAAGCTCGCATGAAAGAAGGACAAAAAGCGATTTATTATCTGACCGCTGAAAGCCTGATGGCAGCTAAAAATAGCCCACAGCTTGAATTGTTTAAGAAAAAAGGCATCGAAGTCATTTTAATGACTAACCGTGTTGATGAATGGGCGATGAATTTCTTACATGAATTTGACGGTACATCATTACAAAATATCGCTAAAGGTGCGGTTGATTTGGGCGATTTACAAGATGAAGAAGAGAAAAAACAAGCTGAACAAGCCGAAGAAAATTTAAAACCTGTGGTTGAACGCTTAAAAACTTCATTAGGCGGACGTGCCAAAGATGTTAAAGTTTCAACCCGTTTGGTGGACAGTCCTGCCTGTTTGGTTGTAGGTGAAGGTGAATTATCACCACAAATGGCACAAATGCTAAAACAAATGGGGCAACCTGTGCCTGATGTTAAGCCAACCCTTGAAGTCAATCCAAATCACCCATTAATTCAACGTTTAGATAGCAGTAGCCAATTTGACGATTTGGCTCAAGTTATTTTTGACCAAGCAGTCTTAGCAGATGGTGGACAACTTGATGACCCATCAGCCTATTTAAAACGTGTAAATGCGTTATTAATGAAATAATTTATCATAAAAAGTCATAATACAAAAAGGACTTATTTTAAGTCCTTTTTTATTTTTAGCCGATTTAATTAAGTAATAAATTTTAATTTTTAATTAAATATATCTTACCAATCAATTTACAAGCAACAAAACATTTTTATCAAGAACTTTAACAAATTTTCTCGTTATCATAAAAAAAATCCGTCTATAATGACGAATTTGCCAAAAAGTTCTTGTTATGTCTTATCAATCATCTTTAGATAATTTTCCCAAAAAAGCCGAGCCTGATTATCCTGTATATTGGATTATGTTACTGGGTTTCATTGTCGCCATTGGACCTTTAACCATTGATATGTATTTGCCAGCCTTGCCTAGCATGGCAACTGATTTTGGGGTATCAACTGGATTTATTGCTAACTCTGTACCTGCTTATTTTATTGGATTGGTAGTGGGACAACTGTTTTATGGTCCATTAAGTGACCGTATTGGACGTATGAAACCGTTATATTTGGGCATGTTGATTTACATTGTGGCATCGATAGTGTGTGCAACAACTCACGATGAATATGTACTGTTTGTGGCTCGTACAGTTCAAGCATTGGGAGCGTGTGTGGGAACGGTCGTACCACGTGCAATGATACGTGACCGATTAGCACCCAAACAAATGTTAAAAGCTTTTTCATTGATGGCGTTGGTGATGGGACTAGCTCCAATTCTTGCCCCATCATTAGGTGCAATGTTATTACAAGTAGCAGATTGGCGAGTGATTTTTTGGTTTTTAGCGGGATTTGGTTTATTAAATTTATTAATTACACATTTTATTTTAACAGAAACTTTAGCAGAAAAAGACCGTATGATTTATCCTATTCAACAGGTTTTTTCTCGTTATATTGGTTTGTTAAAAGATAATCGTTTTAGCTTGCCTGCCATTGGTTCTGGATTATTGATGGGTGCAATGTTTGTATATATTAGTGCATCACCTGAATTAATTATGGAAAAATATGGTGTTTCAGAAACCCATTTTAGTTGGATTTTTGGTATCAATGCAGGTGGTTTTATTGGCTTGGCTCAGCTAAATCCTTATTTAGTCAATCGTTTTTCTTCAATTAGTTTATTACGATTTGGGGCATTGGTTCAAATGTTTTCAGCGTTTGGCTTGTTAGTTTTAGGTGTCATCTGGGGAGTACAAGCATGGTTGCCGTTGGTGTTGATATGTATTTTTTGTTGTATTGCAGGATTAGGTTTAACTCAGCCTAATGCCACCACGATTGCATTAGCATTCCAAAAACATCAAGCAGGTATGGCAAGTGCTTTACAAGGCTCATTAAATTTTATCGTGGGAATTTTTGGTGGTATTTTATTAAATTTTTTTCCTGTCAATCCTGTCTTAAAATTAGGGATTGTCATGTTTATTTTAATGAGCATCGGAGCATTTTTAGTATGGAGAATTGATAAAAATTTAGACATAGATAATGTAGATTGATTTAATTTTAAAATTACTTATCTAAAAATTTTATCATCATATATTAAAAATAATCGCCCCGATGATAGGGGTGATGATGAATAATTGTCATCGCCCGATATAATTGCTCCATCAATAACACCCTAACTAACGGGTGAGGCATGGTCAGATTTGATAATGACCATTTAAAATGAGCCTTTGCTAATACCTCTTTAGATAGACCATCAGCCCCACCAATCACAAACGCCATATCATCACCAATTTGCATCGCTTGGCTTATTTTATCGGCAAGTTGTTCCGTACTTAAATTTTTTCCTCGTACATCAAGGCAAATTAATTGTTCATTATTGGCATTGGCATGAGCATTTAAAATCAATCCACCTTCAGTGATTGCATATTTTTCTAGTTCGGTCGGTGAAGGGTTTTTGCTACGTTTACAGGCAGGAATTTCTAAAATTTCTGTGGTAAGCATTGGCTGAATACGTTTATGATATTCATCAAAACCTGTTTGTACCCATGTTGGCATTTTTTGCCCAACTGCTAAAATACGAGCTTTCATAATTTTTTGTCAGAGATGAAACATTCATTACAATTAATTGTCATTATTTTATCATATTTTTTTCAATGCAAATTCTCATAAAATACGCTAAGATGGCAAATATTTTTAACGATTAAATTCTTATTCTCAATGAAAAAACGAATTTTTACTTTAATTACCAGCGTTGGCAGTCTTTGGCTAACATGGCAAATCATGAAAATCAAAGCACAAGCGAGGCGAATTGATATTTTTAGCACAGAAATATCTGAAAAACCGCTAAGTTATTCTGGGCAAGTGCATAAAAATTCACATTTTTTTACATTAACCACCCCAGCAAAAACCTACCATCTTTACGACCCTTATGCTATATTAGATACAATTGCTAAACAGCAGGGATTTACTGACAACAATTATAGTTTTACCACCTGCATACAGGCAATCCGTAGCCCAAAAGGAAATTATGGCTACTTAGGTCAATTTGACTATCAGCTGACCGTGACAAAACATTCATCATAACATGTTGATGTAAGGAAGTTATTATGACTACAGTCATTATGCCCCGTCCCTATCGTATTTTGCGTGAAGATACACAAGCGATGTTAATTGATGTACAAACACGTCTTGCCCCACATATTCACGATAATCAAACGATTATTCAAAAAATAAAAATCTTAATTCAAGGATTACAAGCTCTAAATATTCCTATTATGTTAAATGAACAATATCGTAAAGGATTAGGAGAAACTTTACCAGAATTGTTTGAATTACTTGAAGAAAAAAATCAAACATGTTATGAAAAAGTAACATTTAGTGCATGTGATAATCCTGCCTCATGGCATTATTTAGCGGGGCAAAATCGTAATCATGTCTTGTTATTTGGGGTAGAAACCCATGTTTGTGTTATGCAAACTGCATTAGATTTATTGGATAATGGTATGCGACCAATTTTAATTGCTGATGCGGTCGGCTCTCGTCATGAATATGATAAAAAAATTGCTATCTGGCGTATGCGTCGGGCAGGTACAATCGTGACAACAACCGAGGCAATTTTATTTGAGCTATGTCGTAGTTCTAAAGACCCAGCATTTAAAACGATTTCTAACTTAATTAAATAAGTGTTTTATCTTATATATTTATCGAAAAGACCGACAATTATTGGCTAACACTGATAATGTTGGTCTTTTCTTGACGTTTTTATCTATCAATTAATATCAGAAAAATTTCATTGAAAAATTAGGCAAAATCTTATTCTAACGTTATAATAAATGAATATCGCTTGATTTTTAATTTTTACATTATCATACCCATGTTATTATATACATTGAAAATAAGGAACAACAATGGGGAAAAGCAACAACATCACCGCAGACATTATGGAGCATGCTATGGCCATGACAAAAGAAACGATGCTTGAGCTTGTGCAACAAGAAGATGGCAAGCTTGTATTGCGTCCTGTCAATAGCGATGAAGAACCTTTTGTCAGTATTGAATTTTCTGATAAAGTTAAAAGTATGCTCGGCTCAGATATGCAGTTTATTGGGCAACATATGATACATGCAGCTATTCAAACATTAATGCAACGCCAACTGTCACATTGGCATGCTCATGTTTATGACGAAGAACCAGAACATTTTAGCTAAATTTATCAAAAAACATTAAATAAAGGTACAAGCAACACAACTTGTACCTTTAACTAATATATTGAATTTTATCCAATCCGCCATTAAACAACTTTATTACTAATTAATGTGCCAACACCTTGGTCAGTAAATACTTCTAATAAGGTGGCATGTGGTACTCGTCCATCAACGATAACAGCACTTTTTACCCCATTTCTGACTGCCTCTAATGCACAACTAATTTTTGGTATCATACCCCCTGAAATTGTGCCATCTGCTATCATTTCATCAACTTTAGCCGTTGTCAGACCTGTGGCAATATTACCATTTTTATCCAAAACACCTTTGATATTGGTCAATAAAATCAGCTTTTCTGCCTGCATAAATTCTGCAACACGTCCAGCAACTAAGTCAGCATTAATATTATAAGTATTCCCTTCCGTATCAACACCTAATGGGGCAATGACGGGAATAAAATTTGACGAAATCATTAAATCCAATACGTTACGATTGACACTCACCACATCGCCCACAAATCCCAAGTCAATTTCTCTGGTATTTCCCTGTTCATCGACTTTTGTCATGGGTAATTTTTTGGCACGAATTAAATTTGCATCTTTACCAGTTAAACCAATCGCACGCCCGCCATGTTGATTAATCAAATTAACAATTGATTTATTCACACTGCCACCAAGCACCATTTCTACAACGTCCATCGTGCCTTTGTCAGTCACTCGCATACCGTCAATTCTATCAGAAGTCCGCCCTAATTCTTTCATTAAGTTATCGACTTGAGGTCCACCACCATGAACAACTACAGGGTGAATACCAACAGTTTTTAATAGCACAATATCCCGAGCAAACGAACTTTCCAACGCAGGGTCAGTCATGGCATTACCACCATATTTAACCACCATCACTTTATCTTCAAAACGTTGAATATAAGGTAAAGCTTCTGTCAAAACTTCAGCGGTTTGCATTGCTTGAGCAAGGTCAAGAGCCATAAATAATTCCTTAAATTATTTTTAAATATGTTTAATTAATTTGGTTGAATGATAGCGACTTGATTAGCAAAGTTATCATCAAGTTTACGACATAAATCAACAAAAATCTGCTGAATATGCTGTAAATCGCTTAACGTATTGCCTGAAAAACGCACCGTTAAAAAATTTCCTGTGTTAGATTTTCTTACAATACCAAAACCATACTCAAAATCCAAGCGTAAACCATCAATTGTGGTAATTTTTGGACGTTTTATATCGGAATTTTTCAACTGCCGTAACGATTTTTTCGTTAAACCAACTAATTTATTAACAAAACTCTGCCCACTTTCACTATTAGTAATTGGCAAATACATATCAGCTGTACTAATACTTTTTGGTAGATGATTGATAATGTGAGATAAATGTTCAGGCTGACGTTGCAACCAATTTAACAAACGTAACCCTGCATACATCGCATCATCATGTAACACGAAATAGCCATCATTAAACAAAAAATGTCCTGATAATTCACCAGCAAAAATCGAAAATTTTGTTTTAGTTTGCAAAGATTTTCGCATTAAACTACTACCAGTCTTTGCCATACTTGGCACGCCACCACGTTGTTTAATTAACTGTGGTAAATGATGAGAACATTTTACATCAAAAATAATTTCAGCAAACTGATGCTGATGATTTGGCTGAGCTTCTTCTATAGAAATATTTGCCAATAAAAACAATAGATTATCTGGAGAAATCATTTGCCCTTGACCATCAACTATCATCAAACGGTCGCCATCACCATCAAATGCTAAACCAATATCAGCACGATGAGCAATCACAGCCTGACAAAGTTCTGCTAATCTTCCTTGCTCGGCTGGGTCGGGATTACCTTTGGGAAAATTGGCATTTGGTACATTATTTAATACTACACAGTCATAACCTGCTGTTTCAAATAATGTTTTTGCAAATAAACTGGTTGCTCCATTCATACAGTCAATGACTAAACGATATGATTGGTTAGCGGTTGTTGTCGCATATTGATTAATTTTATTTAATGCACGATAAATAGCTAATTGATAATTATCAAAACAATCAACGGTTTCATAGTTTGCATTCATGATTGTTTTTACAAGATGAATACTTGGTAATATCACAGGAAAATTCATCAAATTATGATATAAATCTTGAATATCACTTGCACTGGGTGATACATGACTAACTAGCCATTTAATGCCATGAATATGTTTTTCTGAATGGCTTGCCGTTACCATGATGCCATGCCCTTCACATTCATTTGCCATAAATGCCATCATTGGGGTCGTTACTTGTCCAAGCCATTGTACTTGAATATTTTTTTTGTGCAGGTGATAGGCTAAAAATTTAGCGATATATTGGCTGTACTGACGCACATCATAACCAATGACTACCGTTGTCGCTTGTACGCTTTGAAACAAATGAGCAAAACCATTTGCTAAAGAATATAAAAAATCATCTGTAAAAAAAACTCCCTCGCCTCGGATATCATAAGCTTTAAATAGTTTTTTTTGGGGTAAAAATGGATGTAAATCATCACAAGTTATTTCATATTTTTCAAGCAAATTTACCATAATAAATATCCTAATTTTATCATTTTAACGTTTTTATTTATTTTTAATTAAAATTGTATCAATATTTAAACTAATGACTACCACTAGAGCCAAAACCACCTACTCCACGTTCACTAATATTGGTAAAATCATCAACAATATCAAATACTGGACGCACGACAGGTACAACAAGGTATTGAGCCATTCTTTCGGCAGGTTGTAAAATATAATCGGTTTTACTTCGGTTCCAAATAGATACCATTAACTCACCTTGATAATCTGCATCAATAACGCCTGTCAAATTACCTAAAACAATGCCGTGTTTATGTCCAAGTCCAGAACGAGGCATAATCAACCCAACATAATCGGGATTAGCAATATAAATCGCCAAGCCAGTTGGAATAAGCACTGTTTCACCTGCTTTAATAGTTATGGCTTGGTCAATACATGCTCGCAAATCAATACCAGCCGAACCTTCTGTTGCTCGAGTGGGTAACGGAAATTTTTCATCTTGCCCAATTTTTGGATTTAAAATTTTTACCTGTACATTCATAAAATACCTCAATGTATGATTGGTAATCAAAAAAAGCTGATTTTTTATCGGCAAAGAATAACATATTTTAACAAATGTAGTAAATAAATTTTCAACTTACTATAAATTATCAATTGTCATTGCTGATTGAAATGATTTTTAATATTTTTATTAATAAAATCAATATTTTATCATATTTTGTTTTATTTTTAATAGAAAAATATTGCAATAAATAACACTTTATATATAATCATAAAACTAATGACAAAATTTTAGGAAAATATATGAAGAAATTATTTTGTGCCATGGGCTTTTTGTCAATATTCATCATACCAACCATGGCAAATGCTGATGTTAATACACAAAAGCTCAATATGCTAAAAAAAATCTATTCTGCTAAAGAGATTAATTCACACAATCCATATTTTTATCGAATGCTATCACCCAGCTTTAAAAACGCCTTTGATAAAGATAAACTATTAGGACAAGGTGGCATTGCTTGTATTGATTATAATTTGATTGTTCAAGGAAACGATTATGATGCAAAAAAAATCGCTCGTACCGCTAAATTTCAAGTGATTAAAAATGGTAATGTCAAAGTGACTTTTAAAAATTTGGGTGGAAAGCACACGTTATATTATGTGTTTAGTTGCAAACAAAATACATGTTTAATTGATGATGTTATTGAACCGAGCGGGTCATTTAAAAGAGATCTGAATAAGTGTTTAAGTGAGTTACAATTACAATTTATCAATGATGAAAGGTAAAAACATCAACAATCCGTTTTTACCTTTTTAATTTTAACCAGTTTAGCTTAACAATAAACTATCATCTTCTACTACTTCGCCCCGAGTTTTTTCAAACATGTCTAATAAATCATGCACTGTCATACCTTTACGACTATCCCCCGATACATCAAGTACAACTTGCCCTTGATGCAACATGACTGTGCGAGAACCATGCTGTAAAGCCTGTTGCATCGAGTGAGTGACCATCATCGCAGTCAAACCATTTTCCGTAACAATCTGGTCAGTCAATTCTAATACAAAAGCGGCAGTTTTTGGGTCAAGAGCGGCAGTGTGTTCGTCAAGTAATAAAATTTTTGAAGGCTTTAACGATGCCATTAATAAACTGACTGCTTGACGTTGCCCACCTGATAATAATCCCATACGGTCTGTTAAACGATTTTCTAAGCCTAACTTTAAAATCGCCAATTTTTCACGAAATAATTCACGATTACTTGCATTTAACGCTGAGCGTAAAAAACGTTTTTCTCCACGTTTATACGCTAAAGCCATATTTTCTTCGATGGTTAATGCTTCACAAGTGCCAGCCATAGGGTCTTGAAACACTCGAGCTACCCAATTTGCCCGTTGCGAGGCATTTTTTTTGGTAACATCAATCCCATTTAATAACACAGAACCGCTATCAACTCGAATTGTGCCTGCAATAGTATTTAAAAACGTTGATTTTCCTGCCCCATTTGTTCCAATAACGGTGACAAATTCTCCTTCAGCGATATTTAGGCTAATACCACGCAAGGCAGGATTTTCAATAGGTGTACCTTTATTGAAGGTTAATTTAAGATTGGTTGCTTGCATCATAACAGTGGCTTCCTTTGACTAATTATGAACGGCGACTGAGAAGTTTTGATTTTAAAGTAGGCAATATTAATGCAAATACCACTAATAACGCTGTGATTAAATTCAAATCTTGTGGACCAAAACCAATATCACGCAATAACTGATTTGATAAGGCGATTTGAATAAATAATTTATATAATACTGCCCCAACAATTACCGCTAATGTAATCCAAATCATTTTCTTCGCTGGCATAATAGTCTCACCAATAATGACCGCTGCCAAACCAATGACAATCGTACCAATACCAATCGAAATATCTGCACCACCTTGTGTTTGCACAAATAATGCCCCAGCCAGTGCAATCAACGCATTAGACACCGCCATACCTAAAATAGTAATCCATGATGTATGAATGCCTTGTGCCTGAGCCATGCGTAAATTGGAACCTGTAGCCCGCATCGCCAAACCTGTTTCAGTGCTAAAAAACCAATCTAAAAACAGCTTCGCTAGAATAACCACACCACCAATCACGACACATCGCATCCAAAAACCATTGCTATCTGTCACAAATCCTTCAAATACAGTTGGTTCACCTAATAATGGTAAATTTGGTGCTCCCATGATGCGTAAATTGACAGAATATAACGCCACCATGACCAAAATACTTGCTAAAAGTTGTAAAATACCTAGTTTAACATGTAGCCATGCTGTCACAACACCTGCAATCGCCCCAGCTAACATACCAAAAATACAAGCAAGCCAAGGATTAAACCCTGCAATAATCGATAATCCAGCCACAGCTCCACCCAAAGGGAAACTACCATCTGCTGTTAAATCGGGAAAATCAAGAATTCTAAATGAGATAAGTACACCCAGTGCAACTAACGCATAAATCAAGCCACTTTCAAGTGCACCAAAAAAGGCAAGTAAAGACATAAGTAAACGATAACCATGGTTTAAAAATAACTAACATCACATGATATTTTGTTAGTTATTTAGATTAAAATTTAACAGTTTAAGCAATCCTCAGTGATTGTAAACCAAAAGGTATCCTGATGAGGAATAAACATAAAACACCCAAATTATAAATTAAATAAACCAACAACCATCTAAATATTTGGTTTGATAATTAATCAACAATAAATCGATGGCGTTGGTTACAGCATCAGTCGTCATCTTAATGATGTGAGCCAAAAAAGGCAATCACCATTATTTTATTACTTCTTTTGCTTGGTCGATGACTGACTGTGGCAAGGTTAAGCCTTGTTCTTGTGCATGTTTTGGACTAACATGTAGTTCAAGTTTTTCTGCGGTATATACAGGAATGCTACCTGCTTTTTCACCATTTAAAATGCGATAAACAATTTTCCCTGTGTTACGACCAAGGTCATAATAATCAACCCCCATCGCAGCAGCTGCACCACGTCCTGCATCAGTTGGAGCAGTAGAAATCAACGGAATTTTAGCTTCTTTTGATGCTTGATATAATGCTTCATAGGCAGATACTACATTATTATCTGTCGTGGTATAAATCATATCGACTTTACCTTGTAAACTACGACCTGCCATTGCGATGTCGTTACTACGTTGTGCTGGAGCTTCAACAACGGTAATTCCCATCGGCGTAAGTTTGTCTTTTAGATTTTTTAATACCACAGTTGAATTGACTTCACCTGGGCTATACACATATCCAACATTTTTTAAGTTTGGAAAGATTTCTTTCATAAGCTTAATTTGTGGGTCAAGTGGTACAGCATCTGATGCTCCTGTAACATTTGTACCAGAACCATCAAGCTTACTAACCAGCTTTGCTTCCACTGGGTCAGTAACCGCTGAAAATACAACTGGAATACTGTTTGTACTTGCAACAACCGATTGAGCTGATGGTGTAGAAATAGCAACAATCACGTCAGGATTATCCGATACAAATTGTTTAGCAATTTGCCCTGCTGTACCAGTGTTGCCTTGGGCTGATTGAAAATTTACTTTCAGGTTTTCACCTTCTTTTAACCCTTGTTCGGCAAGTTCATCAATCACACCTTTACGCACTGCATCTAATGATGGATGTTCTACAATGGCAGTAATAGCGATTGTTTTATTAGTCGTGGCGGTTGTTTCGCTGGTTTTTTGTTCATTGCTATTTGCTTTTTCTGTACTTGCATTGTTATTTTGGCTAGGTTGGCTACAGCCAACTAAACCAACAAATCCACTTAACATCAATGCTTTGGCAAAACGGCTAGGATTAAACATAATTTTTCCTCTAAAAAAATGAGTTATTCTACAACTTTTTGAGCGTTGTCAATGATTGTTTTTGGTAATTCAACGCCAAGCTCTTTTGCGTGTTTTGGGCTAACATGTAAGTCTAGAGTTTTTGCTGTATAAACAGGAATTTTACCTACTTCGCCACCTTTTAATACCTGAGTAACAATTTTACCTGTTTCATGTCCAAGACTTTCATAGTTTACGCCAAGAGCAACAACCGCACCACGAGCAACTAAGTCTGTATCTGATGCAACTAATGGAATTTGGATTTCTTTAGCCGCTTGATATAATGCTTCATAAGCAGATGCAACATTATTATCTAATGGGGTGTAAATAATATCCGCTTTTCCTTGTAAACTACGAGTCGCTAAAGGAATATCTGTTGTACGTTGAGCAGGGGCAGGCACGACCTCTATCCCCATTGGTTTTACTTTTGCTTCTAAAGCTTTTAATGTGGCAGTTGAATTGACTTCACCTGGGCTATAAACATAACCAATTTTTTTCAAATCAGGTTTAATTTGTTTCATTAAATCGATTTGTGGGTCAAGTGGCAAGCTGTCAGAAACGCCCGCAACATTTGTACCTGAGCCGTCAAGTTTACTCACTAACTTTGCTTCCACTGGGTCAGTCACTGCAGAAAAAACCACAGGAATACTATTTGTTGCAGCAATGACTGATTGAGCTGATGGTGTTGCTATTGCAACGATAACATCAGGTTTATCTGCCACAAATTGTTTAGCAATTTGTCCTGCGGTTGCAGTATTGCCTTGGGCAGATTGAAAGTTAATTTTTAAATTTTCTCCCTCTTTAAACCCATCTTTAGCGAGTTGGTCAATCATACCTTTACGAACAGCGTCAAGGGCAGGATGTTCAATAATCGCAGTTACAGCAACGGTTTTATTGGTTGTTGTAGCATTATTATTCGTGGCAGTGTCATTATTTTGATTTGATTGACTACACCCAACCAATCCAACAACGCCACTTAACATCAATGCTTTGGCAAAACGGCTAAGATTAAACATAATTATATCCTTTCTCGGTTTTGTATATTTTAAAAAATTTTACTTAGCTGGCTCTTTATCAACATCAATCGCATTTTTTAGAATAGCTTCCGATAATGTTACTCCTTGTCGGCTAGCATGTTTTGGACTGACATAGGTTGTTAGCTGGTTCATCACTTGAGGTGAAATATTAGTAATTGGTGTACCATCCAAAATTTGTACGACCATTTTCCCTGTTACTCGTCCAAAATCATAATCATTGACCCCCATTGCTCCCGTTGCTCCACGGCGAACGCTAAACTCATCAGAGGCAATAATTGGCATTTTTAAAGTGTCAGCAACGCTCACCATCGCTTCAAACGCAGAGGCGACATTATTATCCATCGATGTGTAAATAATATCTGCTTTACCATCTAAACTACGAGTTGCCATTGCAATATCTGTTGGACGATTAGCTGGAATATCTACCAATTTGATATTACGTTTTTGTAATTCTGTCACTAAATCATCTCTTAATGATACAGAATTTGCTTCACCTGGGCTATACACATAGCCAATCGCTTTCACATCAGGTTTAATTTGTTGAATAAAATCAAGCTGTGGTGTCAGTGGCAATTGACTTGATAATCCTGTAACATTTGCCTGAATAGGTTTATTATTACTATCAATCAATTTTGCAGCAACAGGGTCGGAAATGGCTGTATAAACAACTGGGATAGTATTGGTCGATGCAACCATAGATTGTGCTGAAGGGGTAGAAATTGCGACAATAACATCTGGATTATCTGCAACAAACTGTTTTGAAATCTGTCCAGCAGTGCCTGTATTACCTTGAGCCGATTGAAAATTAACCTTTAAATTTTCACCTTCTTTGTAACCTTGTTCAGCCAGCTCATCAATGATACCAACTCGAATTGCATCAAGTGATGGGTGTTCCACAATTGCTGTAATTGCGACTGATTTATTTGGCTTTTGACTGGTTGTCTGGCTAGTTGTCTGTGTGGTAGGTGCATTATCTGCTGGTTTATTGGCGTTGTTTGCGTTATTTGATTGAGAACAACCAACAAGTCCTAAGGTGCTAATGGTTGCCCCACATACGACCATACGCATCATTGATAATAATGGTTTCATATCCTTGTCCTTAAAATCCCAAGAACTGTTAAGCCCGATGATTAGCATATATTATGAAAGTTATAATATATGCTAAATATTTGCAAATCAAGCTTTAAAAATGGAATTGTAAGCCAACATATGGACCTTTAAATTCACTATCAAATTTTTTACCAGTTTCATCATATTTCATATCAATCACACGATAACCAACTTTTGCACCAATATCAACCGCCATATTTTTGACAAAATCATACTGAATTTCAGCTAACGCATCTGTTGCCTCAACATCACCATTACCTGCCACCCCAATTTCTGCTTTTGCACTAAATCCTGTGAATGGTAATTTTGCACCTGCTGATAAATATGCCATTGGTAAAGTTTCGCCCAAATCTACTTTTGAATTTGTGCCAACTTGCCAATCACCGCTTAACGCTTTTGCCCCTAATCCCACATCAATACTAACAACATTATCTAATATTTCATAATAGGCTATCAAATCCGTGCTATCTAAACTCAATTTGCTAGCAGTGGCTGATGTACCATAAGTACCATCATTGGCTAAATCTGCATAACGTACTTTTACATTTGGCACAAGAGGCACGCCATGTTCTAAACCAACCGATGCCATAAACCGACCTTTATCGTCCATAGTGGCTTTGGTGGTATTGTATGTATTTTCGTTTTCAGTATCCCAATAATTTGCATCAGCATATACACCCAAAATGGTATCTGCTTGGGCGACTTGAGTTAGCCCAGTCAAACCTATCATCACAGAAACAGCAACGATTGCTTTGCTTAACTTTTTCATAAATAACATAAAATTTCCTTTATAACTAAAAACTTACTATCAAATTTTCCCACTGGAAAAATCCTGCATATATCATACCATGACTAGCATTTGACAAAAACAAAAATCCGTCCGTTAAGCTAAAGTATCACCCACTTTGGCTTCATCTGGTAGGGTAATCACGGTTAAACCTGTTTTTGGCGTGCCTGCCGATAAAATCATACCTTCAGACAATCCAAATTTCATTTTTCTTGGAGCAAGATTAGTCACACAAATTACTTTTTTACCAAATAATTGTTCTGGCTCATAAAAAGCACGAATGCCACTAAATACATTTCTCGTTTTTTCTTCACCAACATCTAAGGTAAACTGTAATAATTTGTCCGCTCCTTCAACATAATTACAATCAAGCACTTTAGCCACTTTCATTTCTACTTTGGCAAAATCATCAATATTAATATAATCTTGTTGATTTTCTTCAGGTGTTGGCGTTGCTACAGTTTCTAAAGTTTCTTTTGATAAAGTCACCATATTATCAATTTGCGTTTGTTCAATGCGTTGCATTAATGGTTTAAACGCTTGAATTTGATGATTTAATAAATGTTGATGACGACTGTTAAATGTTAAATCTGCCACATTCAAAAACTTACGAGCATTTTCGGTTAATTCAGGTAATACAGGGGCAAGATAAATCATTAATTTATGAAAAATATTTAATGCCACTGTGCAGACATCTTGTACTTCTTGCTCTGCTTCTGCCTGTTTTGCCAATGCCCATGGCTTTTTATTATCAATATATTCATTCGCTTTATCTGCACATTGCATAATTAAACGCATTGCTCGAGAAAATTCACGATTTTCATAAGCTTTAGCAATTTCATCACCAATATCGATAATTTCTTGCAATAGTGCTGGTTCAACTAAAGTTTCTGATAATTGTCCATTATATTTTTTGTGAATAAATCCTGCTGAACGACTGGCAATATTTACCACCTTACCCACCAAATCTGCATTGGCTTTTTGCATAAAATCTTCTAAATCAAGATTAATATCTTCAACTTTATCTGATAATTTACTTGCAAAATAATAACGTAAATACTCAGGTTTTAGCACATTTAAATAAGTTTCTGCTTTAATAAAAGTCCCTCGAGATTTACTCATTTTTTCGCCATTCACCGTTAAAAAGCCATGAGCATTAATCACGGTTGGTGTGCGAAATCCAGCACCCTCAAGCATCGCAGGCCAAAATAACGCATGGAAATAAACAATATCTTTGCCAATAAAATGATAAACTTCGGTATTATCTTGATTTTCTTTTGCCCAATAATCCTCAAACTTTAAACCATTTTTATTGCACAAATTCTGAAAACTTGCCATATACCCGACTGGAGCATCTAGCCAGACATAAAAATATTTATCTTCAGTATTTGGAATTTTAAAACCAAAATAAGGAGCATCTCGACTAATATCCCAATTAGCCAAACCTGCATCAAACCATTCTTGTAATTTATTGGCAATACTTGACTGTAATCTGCCTTGTTTACGTGTCCAATCTTGTAAAAATTCACTAAAATTTGGCAAATTAAAAAAGTAATGGGTAGAAGATTTTAAAACGGGCGTTGTGCCTGATAACGTGGAATAAGGGTTTTTTAACTCAGTCGCATGATACGTTGTACCACATACTTCACAATTATCACCATATTGGTCTTTTGCTGAACATTTTGGACATTCACCTTTAACAAAACGGTCAGCTAAGAATAAACCTTTTTCTGTATCAAATAATTGTTCTACTTCTTTTGTTGAAATATGCCCATTTTCATTTAAACGATTGTAAATAAGCTGTGAGTAATACTCATTTTCTGGGCTATGGGTTGAATAATAATTATCAAAACCAATCAAAAAGCCTGCAAAATCTTTTTCATGAGATGCTTTGACTTCGGCAATTTGTTGTTCTGGCGTAATACCATTAGCTTGAGCTTTTAGCATAATCGCTGTACCATGTGCATCATCAGCACAAACATAAGTAACTTTATGTCCCATGGACTTCATGGCACGCACCCAAATATCGGTTTGAATATATTCAACTAAGTGTCCTAAATGAATTGGACCATTGGCATACGGTAAGGCAGAAGTAACGAGGATTTGACGCACAAAATCACCTATTTAGTATATAATCATAAAAAATGCTATAATACCGTAAAATAGATAATTTTGTTAAGTCATTTAACCGTTTAAAGCGAAAAATTCCTGATTTTAATTGATATTATTATAATAATCATAAAAACTTATTGATAATAAACTGATAATAGATTAACGTTTATCTAAACGTTGTGCCAAAAAATTCCCCAGCGACTGAATGATAATCACCATGACTACCAATAGTGCCACCATAAAAATCATCACTTCATTTTGATAGCGATTATAACCATAACGAATAGCCAAATCTCCCAAACCACCACCACCAATCATGCCAGCTGCCGCACTGTATGATAATAAACCAATACTTAATGTAGTAATACTTAACACTATACTGGCTCGAGCTTCAACCAACAAAACTTTAGTGATAATCGTCCAAGTGCTTGCCCCCATTGCCTGTCCAGCCTCAATAATCCCTTTTGGCACATCACGCAAATTTTGCTCAACCAAACGGGCAAAGAAAAATAACCCTGCAATACTTAGTGCAAAAGATGCCGCTACAGGTCCTATCGTTGTGCCAATCAATAACCGTGTTAGCGGAATAATCACAATCATTAAAATAACAAATGGAAACGCTCTTACTAAATTAGTAATATTACTAAAACCTGCATATAATTTTTTACTTTCTGTCAGCTGATTTTTGCTAGTCATAAACAAAGCAACGCCCAGCACGGTTCCTAACACGACTGATACAAAGGTAGAAATGCCAACCATAATCAACGTTTCAATAAATGCCTGCCAAATTTCCTCACGCATTCCCCAAAGATTATCAACAGCCGATTGCCAAGTTAATGATGTTGCCATGATAAAATCCGTATAAAAATTAAATTAATCTATCTAATATCATCACCAATAAAGTTTATAGTAACAATACTAATCTTCTAATATCAACGACTGTCCAATTTCAGTAACCGCATGAATTTCGCCTTGATGCACTTCGGCAACCTCTAATAATCGACCTTTATCTAATAATGCCGTACGATGGCACAGTCGGCGAATGACTGACATTTCATGAGTGACAATAACAATTGTGACATTAAATTGTTGATTAATTTCTTCAAAACAGGTTAATAAACTGCGAGTGGTCGCAGGGTCAAGGGCAGAAGTTGGTTCGTCTGCCAACATTACTTGTGGTTTTGATGCTAATGCTCGAGCGATACCAGCTCGCTGTTTTTGTCCACCTGATAGCTGAGCGGGATAATGATTTGCACGGTCTGCCAAATTTACAATCTCTAAACACTCCATCACTCGAGGCATAATCGTAAATTTTTCCCAGCCTGCCACTTCTAAAGCAAATGCTACATTTTGGGCAACGGTACGATTTGCCATTAAGTTAAACTGCTGAAACACCATTCCTATATTTTGCCTAGCATGACGTAATTCATTGGGAGAAAGTGCTGTTAAATTTTGTCCATTAATGGTAACAGTGCCTGTATCAGGGCGTTCTAATAAATTAATTAAGCGTAATAATGTGGATTTTCCCGCCCCAGAATATCCCATTAAGCCAAAAATTTCACCCTGTTGAATAGTTAGCGATGTTGGCTCAACTGCGGTAAACCAATTGCCATTTTGAGTTTGAAAGCGTTTACTCACGTTATCAAGGATAATCATATCGGTATCAACATTTTAGCGTTCAATGAATGAAACCGTAAATTTTAACATAATGCTTGATGCTGTGTTATGATTTCTTTCATATTGATTATGAAAAAAATTCAATAAGAGATTTGCACAGGTAACGTCACTAAAAATCGCGTATGCCCATCAACAGTATCTGTAATTATTGTACCTGAATGAGCATTGACAATTTGTGAAACCAAAGACAATCCTAGTCCTGACCCTTTCTTTTCTTGTTTTAACCGTACAAATGGACTAAAAATTTCTTGGCGTTTTTCAACAGGAATACCTGTACCTTGGTCAATGACGGCAATTTGAATATGTGTATAAACAACAGGCGTTTCTTCGGTTTTTTTCCGAGAAAATATTGACGTTTTATTTTTAGGTTTTTCCATTTCAGTTTCTGTTGATTTATCACTGATGATGGTTGTATTTGTAGATACTGATGTATTGTCCGATATTTCTATTGATGAATTATCTTTATTCAGCTCCTTATTTAACTCTTTATGTAATAATGCTTTTACAGGTTGTCCTTTGTCATCAATGGCATATAGTTGAACTTCGACAGGCGGTATACCATGTAAATGAGCATTATCTAATAAATTACGAATAAGATGAGTTAGCAGTCTTGCCTGCCCTTGAATAGATACTGATGAACCATGAAAGACCGCCTGTTGATAATGTTGTACCTCACCTTTAATTAATTCATACATATCAATCGTTTCGACTTTTTCTAACGCATGACCTGCATCTAATCGACTAACTAATAAAATACTTTCTACCAAATCATTTAAGCCTGTCAAATCTCGATTAATCGCATCTGCTCGTTTATGAAATTTTTCCTGAGTTTTTTCGCTTAGCTCTTGGCTCAAAGCCCCCATCATTTCAATTTGTAAACGAATTCTAGTAATTGGCGTGCGAATTTCATGCGAAGCATGGGCTAGTAATAGTTTATTAGCATTCATCAAACTTTCAATACGTTCAGCCGCTTGATTAAAACCATGGGCAAGTGTACTAATTTCATCATTACCTACAGGCGTAACTCGAACCGAAAAATTACCTTCTCCAAATTGAGTAATCTGCCGACTTAATTGATTAATTCGCCATGTCATCGTCTTGGCAATCACCCACAGCACCCCTGCCATAATTAATAATAGCAACAAAGTCCCTGTAATTAAATTTATCATTGGTGAAATAACAGGTGGGCTAATATGATGCGTTTCATATAAAATCACATACCCTGAACTACTTTCAATCTGAATTTGTGTTGGCAAGCTTGGGTCATTGTGCGGAAATAATGATGAAAATAATGACGGTTTTGGCGGTAAAATGGGCGGTAAATTATCAGTAAAAATCACGGCATGTTTGCTTTGTTTATCATATAAACCCAGTCTAACATTTAATGATGTTGAATAAATTCCAATATTTTTGCGAATTAATGCCAAAATATAACGACTTTCTAAGCGTTTTTGATGATTTTGGCGATTACGCAATTCCACCAATAACGGTTCCAGATTTTGTGCAACCTGACTTGCCAAAATTTGATGACGAGTTTCTGATGATGTATTATGAACTAAATGGGTTAAAGCGACCATTGCCAACGCAAACAAAACTAATGCCAACATAACACTGGCAAATAGTTTTGCAAAAACACTATCAAACTTTAACAGATTTTTTGGCATAATTGACAATGGTTTAAATATTATTAAACTTGGTCAGTTGCAAACTGATAACCTACCCCACGCACAGTAATAATGCGTTTAGGTTGGCGAGGATTATCTTCAATTAATGCCCGCAATCGTGAAATATGTACATCAATTGCTCTATCAATATTATCACTACTATCATCATTTGGCATGGCGTGCCAAAGCTGTTCACGGCTTAATACTTTACCTGAATGCGTAGCAAAATAATGTAATAATTGAAATTGATGGGTTGTTAAACGTACAGGCTCATCATCAATAGTCACTTCATGGCTATCAGGATAAACTTTTAATCGTCCAAATACTAAATTATCTTCTTTAGGCTGATGTAATGGCAAGTCGTGACGGCGTAACACTGCACGAATACGAGCCAATAACTCACGAGGCTCAAATGGTTTAGACATATAGTCGTCCGCTCCCATTTCTAAGCCTAACACTCGGTCAGTCGTATCACCTTTTGCCGTTAGCATGATAATTGGCGTATGTGCCAAACGGCTATCTTTTTGTTGGCGAATTTTTTGACAAACCTGCATACCGTCCATATCAGGTAACATCAAATCTAAAATCACCAAATCAATACTTTTATTAAAACTTGCTAATGTTTCTAGCCCTTGCGTGCCAGTTGAGGCGTGAGTAACTTCATAATAATTCATACCCAAATATTCACTAATTAATTCAGCCAAATCTGGGTCATCTTCAATTAATAATAAATGTTTTTGGCTACTTACATCGTCCATTACTCACTCCATTTTGCTATGTCAATCACCTTAGTAATTATCGTTTCATACTATCTTTACCACGGTGATTACGGTTTTCATAAAATTTTAACTGCTGTTCTGGGGTTAAGATATTCAAAAACTGTTGGCGTTCTTGCTGACGCAATACAAAAAACTGTTGCATAGTTTCTTGTTTTTGTTTATGTAAACTTAACAATGTGGCATCACTTGCCCCAGCTTGTTTTTGTTTTGCTATATTATCATCAAATTGCTTCAAAGTGCTATGTAATTGTTCAATTTTTGCCTTATTTTGGTTTTTTAATTGTTCAATTTGTTTTTTTTGGGCTTCTGTCAAATTTAATTGAGCATCAAAATCTTGTTTATCAAACCCTTGGTGCTGGCGATGCTTGTTACGACCTTGCATCATTTCATCATGTCGAGGTTTACCCCATCGATTATCAAAATCTGGACGAGTGTCTGCTGATTGATGATGTTGCATCATTTTTTGCTCAGGATTGTTGGTAGATTGATTGCTTTTTGAAGTCGCACAACCCGTCATTGCTACGGTTAAACCTAATAAACTAACAGAAATCATTAAAGGTCGTTTGCTTTTTTTCATAAATGTACCCAAATTTCATTAAAAGTGAAACCACTATTCAGCAATAACAATATATTTCATGATAATATATTTGCTGATAGTGAGCTGATAATATCATTGTAGCGAATGAGTGATACTTAAGTTTTTTTATCCTGTTCATAATTGTAATTAAATATTTCTTAACTGACGAAATCTTATTTAGAATGTTTTTTTCGTCAAATGAGAGTAACAACCATAATATCTATGTTTATTTTATAGTGACAAACTTACCTGTATCATTCGCTGATAATGGAGCTAGTACAATCACTGCTCCTGCCTCAATACCAGAAATTAGATACTGATGTGTATTTTTATATTGTTCAATAATGTTGATAGGCTGACGTAATAGCTGATGATTTTGTTGAATAACCCAAACATATCCATATTTAGGCTGTGGGTCATTTGCTTCATGTAGGGTAATTGCATGAGCAGGTACTAAAATACCTACCTTTATTTGTCCATAATCAATTTTTCCTGTCACTTTCATACCTGATTGTAATTGTTTAGATTTATCGTTTGGTTTGACTTTGATATAAATCGTTTGCATGGTGTCATTATCTGTTTGTGGTTTAATATAACTAATTTGTCCAACAAATAAATCTTGAAAATTTTCAACAGTAAAAGGCACACTATTGCCAATGGATATTTGGTTTTGAATGCTACTTGGTATCGTGGTTTTAAAGATTAATTGAGAAAAATCTGAAATTTCAATAAGCTGTTGATTTTCTTTGATTTCTTCTTGTTCTTGAACAAATTTTTCACTAATCACACCTGCCACAGGAGCGGTCAAAATTGTTTGATGGTATGTTTTTTGCACATGATTATTTTGAGTGAGAACAGATTGATTTTCCGTTGTTTTTTCCTCTGTTTCATTGGCGTATTGATGTAAAACAAGTAAGGGTTGTTCTTGTTGCACTACATCATTCACTTGTACAAAAATTTGATGTACTTTAGCGTTATTGGGGGCTTGAATTATCGCCGTTTGTGAAGGTTGTAACGTACCTGTGACACTAATATTGGGCTGATAACGTTCAGGTTTTGCTGTCATGATATCATTTGTTGATAATTGTATCATGTATTGATTATTGTTGGTAGTTGGGTCGGTTGGTTGGCAGGCAGTTACCATAAAAACAAAGACAAAAATACAGAATATCGATATTGTGTTATAAGTAAAATTATAATATTGATAAAAACATAATTTTGGTCTTAATGGCATACAGTCATTCCTAAAAATATTTATCACCCTTTTTATCCTAGCATTAATTTCATGATGCAAATCAACAATTTTTATGTTTGATTACAATAAAACGATAAAAGACATTAAATTTTTATAAAAAATAAACAAAATCAAGCTAAATTCTCACGCTGTCAAATTGTCGGATAAACGTTTAAATAATTGCTAGTAAAGGTCTAAAATTCTTTAAAAAAATACCAGCAATGACTTTTATCCATAATACAAAACAGCTTAGGCATAAACTGCTAGCATAAAGTAATAACTTATGTTAGAAATAACCCTAATTAATCATAGATGTCACAAGGTTGAGGTTCGTTTGTGATATTTTAATCAATTTATGTTGAATTAATTATTGAAATAGATATTTGTAAGAGATTTTAGGATACGACTATGGATACAAATTTTGATGGTTTGAAGGTAATGGTCATTGATGATTCAAAAACTATTCGCCGTACCGCAGAAACGCTGTTAGAAAAAGCAGGTTGCCAAGTAATTACTGCTGTTGATGGTTTTGATGCGTTAGCAAAAATTGCAGATACTAATCCTGATGTGATTTTTGTTGATATTATGATGCCACGTTTAGACGGTTATCAAACCTGTGCATTAATTAAAAATAATGCTGATTTTGCTAATAAACCTGTAATCATGTTGTCTTCAAAAGACGGTTTGTTTGATAAAGCACGAGGACGAATTGTCGGCTCTGATGAGTATCTAACAAAACCGTTTAGTAAAGATGAATTATTTGAGGCAATTAATAAATATCGTAATGTCTAATTAAACGTTGTCTATTTTATCACAATAGATGATGATTGATTAGTTTTACTACAATATTGAAGATTTACAAGGAACATTATCATGGCAAAAATATTAGTTGTAGATGATTCCCCATCAGAGATGGCAAAATTTCGAGACATTTTGTATCGTAATAATCATGATATTATCGAAGCTTACAATGGCGAAGATGGTATTAAAAAAGCATCTGAAACATTACCTGATGTAATTTTAATGGATATTGTCATGCCAGAAATGAATGGTTTTCAGGCAACTCGCCAAATTACTCGTAATAAAGAAACCAGTCATATCCCCGTGATTATTATTAGTACAAAAAGTCAAGAAACTGATAGAGTTTGGGGGAAACGCCAAGGGGCAAGAGATTATTTAACAAAACCTATCAATGAAGATGATTTAATTCGGGTGATTGAAGCTGTGATGGAGTAAATTTTGTGGCATCAAATGGTTTCATTGAGTTATTAAGGCTTGCCGATAGGGGTATAAAACGCAAAAAAGGTAAATTGTTAGCAAATGCTAGCCAATGGCAAGGGGTTGCTTTTAAATTAGGTGGATATCATTTGGTTGCACCACTTGGGGAAGTTTCGGAAGTTTTGACGTTACCTGAATTGACTCCTGTACCTTTATCAAAATCTTGGATAAGTGGCATTGCCAACGTGCGGGGGCGTGTACTACCTGTCACCAATCTTGTTAGCTTTTTAAAACTTGAACAAACTCAACAACGTGCGTCTGAATATAAAGTATTAGTTGTTGATAAGCCTAAAATTTTTGCAGGATTGCAGGTGGAGCAAGTGATGGGAATTTATACCTTTTCCCAAAAACAATATGAAGCAGTTGGTTTAGCCAATGATGTGTTGCTTTCTGCGTATATTCATGGGCGATTTCGTCAAGACCAACAAGAATGGTACATTTTTATGCCCAGTTTATTAACGGAAGATAGCCGTTTTCTTGAGGCGGGATTATCTTAAATTTATCCTTCCTATTGATTTATATCATGAAAAATATCCGTTATCACCTCGTTTAACACAATACCTTGAGTAGAGGAATATTTATCCTATGGATACTAAAATTTCCAGTGCCAAAAAAGATGTCTTTGCATCGGCAAGTGGCAAAAATGATTTAACCCAAACCGACCAAACATCAAAAAAATGGATTATTGGGGCGGTTGTTAGTGCATTATTTGCAGTCATTGCATTAATTGTCTTTTTGGTATCTTTACCTAATTTTAACAATACCAGTGGTGGCTCAAGCAGTGTTAGCCTGATTGGGCAAGAATTATCTATTAATCTAGCAAAAGTCAATTCTGCCAATGATGCACAAAGTATTCAACAAGCGTATTCTGCGTTACAACATCAAGTTGAAGTCTTTGATGATGCAATGAATTCGCCAGAAGTACAAAGCCAAGCTCCAAATTTGGTAAATGGTTGGGCTGAAAATCAAAGAAAAATTCAATTTGTGTTAGATAATCAAAAACAAGTTGAACAAATGGCGACTACTGTTGCAAAAGTTGAGGCGACATTACCAACCATTCAAACACAATATCGTCAGTTAGTTGAAAAAATGCTAACGAATTATGCAAACTATAGTACGGCTAATCAGGTGGCGATTGCTAATAATCAGGTATGGCTGGCTGAAAAAATTAATCGTAATATTACTTTATTAAAGTTAGGGCAACCTGTTGATAATAAGGCGATTATTCAAGACATTCAACAGCTTGGTGTCACAATTCAGGCACAATTGACAGGTACTCCAGCCATTCAAAAAATTCAATTACCTGTGCTTATTCAAGAGTTACAAGTTATTCAAAAAAATTACAATGATAATTTGCAACCTAGCACTGAAAAAATGTTGCAAAATATCGAAGTTAATCAACAAATCAAGCAACAAACTCATGATGTGCAAAAATTTTTGGCAGAAAATACATTAGGTGTTTCTGTTACAACAAATAGCGTGACAGATAATCAACAATTATTACAGTTTTGGCTACCACTGGTTGTTTTTACGGTTGGTTTATTGTCTGCAATGTTCTTTGTGTTTCGTATGTTTAAAGCTAAAGATGATGCTAGCCGTAAGCTGTTAGAAAGAGAAGCTTTACGCCAAAGCCATGAACGTGATGTAGAAAATGAACAAGCTCGTCAAATTCGTGAAGAAAATGAACGTAACCAAATGGCAATTTTACGATTACTTGACGAATTGGGTAACTTAGCAGAAGGGGATTTGACCGTTAATGCGACTGTTTCTGAAGACTTTACGGGGGCGATTGCTGACTCGGTAAACTTTGCAATCGACCAGTTACGCCAATTAGTTTCAGCAATTAATAGTACAGCAGAACGGGTTGCCCGAGCGTCAGACCAAACTCAAGCCACAGCGGTAGAACTGGCAGAAGCTTCTGAAAGCCAAGCTCAAGAAATTGCAGGGGCATCAGCAGCAATTAACCAAATGGCTGTTTCAATTGACCAAGTATCTGCCAATGCTGCCGAATCAGCTATCGTTGCTGACCGCTCAGTTGCGATTGCTCATAATGGGGTGGAAGTTGTACAACGTACAATTGATGGTATGAATACTATTCGTGACCAAATTCAAGAAACATCAAAACGTATTAAACGCTTAGGTGAATCATCACAAGAAATCGGGGATATTATTGGTTTGATTAATGATATTGCTGACCAAACAAATATTTTGGCGTTAAACGCAGCCATTCAAGCATCGATGGCAGGTGAGGCAGGACGTGGCTTTGCGGTCGTTGCTGACGAGGTTCAGCGTCTTGCAGAACGTTCTGCTAATGCAACTAAACAGATTGAAACGCTTGTAAAAACCATTCAGGCGGATACTAATGAAGCGGTTATGTCAATGGAATCAACGACTTCTGAAGTTGTGCGTGGTGCAAAACTTGCCAAAGACGCAGGCGAGGCATTAGAAGAAGTACAAACGGTATCTAATAACTTGGCACAGTTAATTCAAAGTATTTCTAACGCAGCCCGTCAGCAGGCAGCTTCGGCAGGTCATATTTCCAATACGATGAATATCATTCAAGATATTACCTCGCAAACGACCTCTGGTACAATGGCAACTGCCCGTTCAGTAGGTCAGTTAAACGAGATGGCGACTGCATTACAAGAGTCTGTTTCTGGCTTTAAATTACCAGAAGAGTATTTAGCAAATTAATGATAATTTAAAATCAATGACATAAGGTGCGGTCTTGCGACCCACCTTGTTATGCTGATTGGAAACATTATGCAACAATATCACTTAACCGACAACGAGTTAATGTTCTGGCTAAAATACATTGAGCATCAAGTCGGCTTTGTTTTACCTAAAATTCAAAATCTCTGGATAAAGGGAATTATCGAAAGGCATATGCGACAACAGCGAATGGATAATTTAGCATTGTTACAAGCTGTTACTCAAGATAATACCATTTATCACCAAGTGTTTGATGATATTTTGATACCTCGCACCCAATTTTTTCGGCATACACCCAC
This sequence comes from Moraxellaceae bacterium, assembly GCA_041855445.1. Taxonomy (GTDB): domain Bacteria; phylum Pseudomonadota; class Gammaproteobacteria; order Pseudomonadales; family Moraxellaceae; genus Faucicola. The sequence continues at coordinate 83,541 of JBHAEG010000067.1, read as the reverse complement.
ATTTGATTTTATTGGTAATTATGTCAAAGCATGGAAATTACAACAGTACCGTTTGTTACCCAATGATACGGAACTTGTGATTTTACCTGATTTTTCTGTGTGGAGCGTTGGCTGTTCAACAGGAGAAGAAGCGGTTTCTATTGGGTTGATTTTGGCAAATCAGTTAGGTATTCAAGGAATTTTTGATGTGTATGGTTCTGACTATCATCAAAAAGCATTAGCTCAAGCTAATCAAGGAAGTTATGATATTTCTGCATGGCAAAATATTCCTGATATTTATCGAAGCTGGCTAGATAGAGATAAAACTCAACTGCATATTAAACCAATTTTGCAACGGCATTTACATTATTTTAGTCATAACTTGATACATCATCAAACACAATTGCCAATATCAACCAATCAATGCCAAATTATTATTTGTCAAAATGTGTTGATGTATTTTCGTCAGTTTGAACAGCGTGACATCATTCATTATCTGATTGATTATTTAGCAGATGATGGTATTTTAGTGTTAGGCGTTGGTGAAATGTCACAACTAAATCACCCACAACTATATCGACTGCCAAAATCTGATGTCAATATTTTTGTGAAGAAAAACCCAGCTCCATGGTTAGAGCAACTTTATTCGTAGAAACTTGGTTATCCGTTATTAATACCCTAAAGATAGTCAAAAAATTTAGTTATAAAAAAAATTGCGATAAATCACTATCGCCAGTATAGGAAACATCACATGAGCAATCAACACTCGTTAATCGCCCTAGATTGGTTAATGCCTGTTTTACAAGATGTTTTTGATGATTTAATGTGTTTATTACAACAATCAGACAGCCCTAATAACAAGGTCGATTGGGTTGTGATTGAACAAAAATTACATCAAGTAAGTGGTACATTATCGCTTGCACTTCAGCCCATGCTTGCCAACTTAGCTAGCACACTAGAAAAAACTGGTAAAAAAATCGCTACAGGTGAATTAGCAAAAAATCATCAAGCAGATATGACTCAAAGTGTGGTGCTATTGTGGTATGAACTCAAACAATTTCAATATACCCAACAACTACATGTGCATTGGTTAATTGACCGTATTAATTTTTTTAAAGAACTACTCGGTGAAGAACCTCTACCAACGCATCATCAAGCCAGTAAAGAGCAAGAGCGACTTTTGAAACAATTAAAATTGCCAGAAATTGCTTACAATCCCATTGAGCTTGACCAGCATGAATTAATTAAATTATGGCGATATCATATTTTACAATTACTATATAGTAATAAAAATCAACCTGATGCGTTAAAGGTACTGATGGATACCGCTAGTATTTTGGCTCAATCAGAGCTAAATGGTAATTATCAACAACTTTGGCAAGTCGTGGTTATTTGGCTAGAAAGTCAAGCTTTGAATGATGAACCAACACCTCATCATTATGTTTATTTACTAGATTTATTAGATAATTTAATTCTAAAAAAACAGCTTTCCAAAGCACTGGTCGGACGGTTTATTGTTGATATTTTATTAAAAATATCTCAATTAAATCATAAAACCTCTTTGGCTCAATCACTAATAGAACCATTGAATTTAAAAGATTTTTCAGAAGATAACACGTTATTTACTCAAGTATTAAATCAACTTGAACAAGTCATTTACCAACTGGATAATTTAGCTTGGGTACTGCCAAAATTAAAAGAAATTCAAGTTTTATTAAAAAACCGTGGTTGGACATTTTATCATGACCAAATCGAACAAGTTATTTTCGATGTACAATTAATGGTCGATAACCCTGAAATGATGGGTATTTTAAACTGGCAAATCGAACGACAATTGCAAGATGTGTATCGACATATGCTTGAGGCAGTGGATACCTTAGAACGAAAAGTTGGGGCAATGCAAATTGTCAATAGTCAAAACCCAGACCGAGAGACTTTACGTCAGACTCGTATTAATATTGAAAATATTAAATTAGCATTTAATGATTATTCACAAAGTAATGATGTCACATCATTAAACATTCAACAAGATTTTGTAGAAATGACCCAAGTATTTGATACACTTGGATTATTTCAACCTAAAGAACTATCTATTCAATTAAGTGAGTTATTTCAAAAGTTGATAGATAATTCAATACAGGTATTATCTTGGGAAACTACTGATGTTTTAGCAGAAACGATAGCTCAGTTTGAGCTGTTTTTAGATTATTTATCTTATCAAAACATGAATAATGATTTGTTAAATCAAATTCAGCAACAATTGCATACTGCAACAACCTTAGTGAATGAATTAATTCATCACCCAATTTTACCTCAGGATATTGTTTCTCGTGATAAAGATTTCCAGCCTAATACCATCGTATATGATGATGAAGGTAAAAAACTGATTGCTAATGATAAAAGCATGAATATCATTGATAATCAGCCAGAAGAAAATTCTATCATTCACGCTGATGATTTGATGATAGATAATCAACAAGCACTAAAAGCTATTGTGGTAAATGAGGAACTTTTACCAATCACAACAGAAAATCCTATTTTGGATACCACCGATGTTAAAGAAATTGTACTTGATGATGTTCATCTTAATGATGATTTAATTGAGCCTATACAGTCTATCGTTGTTGAGCAAATTGCTGTTGAAGATGAAGAGTTAATCAAAGCTCGTTTGTTATTAAAAGCTGATGATTATGATATAGATGACGAAATTCGAGAAATCTTTATCGAAGAAGCAGAAGAAGTTTTGACCAATATGCAACAACCATTGGCAGAATGGCAAGCAAATCCTGAAGATTTAGTGGTGTTAAAAGAAGTACGCAGAGGCTTTCATACATTAAAAGGTTCTGGGCGTATGGTCGGAGCAAATCAGCTGGGCGAAACAGCTTGGGCTGTAGAAAATATGTTAAATCGGGTGTTAGATAACACTATTGAAGTTACACCCAATATTGTTGAGTTTATCAATGATACTTATGCAAAAATACCAACTTTAGTTGAAGATTTTGCTAAGCAACAATCACCGAGCCTTGACCCTGCTTTCATTATTCGTCAAGCAAATATATTATTACAAAATCCATATGCTTCACATCAAACACCTGTTGTTGCACAAAATACCCAACCTACGGTCGATGTCATAGACAATCCACCAGTAGAAACTTTGGAAAAATCGCAAATAGCAGTAACAACTTTAGATAACGCATTACCTATTAGCGTATTAGAAACGTTGCAATCATTACAAAAAGCCTCTGATGGCGAGTCTGACCCAGATATTAAAGAGATTTATATTGAAGAGGCAGACGAAGTATTAACGGATTTAACCACTTTATATCGTGACACTTGGCGACATGACCCTGAAGATATGGAAACTTTGAAAGAAATCCGCCGAGGTTTCCATACATTAAAAGGTTCTGGTCGTATGGTCGGAGCAAATCAGCTTGGCGAATTGGCTTGGGCTGTGGAAAGTATGCTTAATCGAATTTTAGAGCATAAAATCGAAATTAGTCTAGATATGGCGGATTTTATTGGTGATGTGATTGAAAACTTTGCCGAATTGGTCACAATTTTTGCCGAAAATCGCACAAATTACCCTGAAAAAATGTACATTTGGCAAGCCACTGCTGATGCGTATGCTCATGGTTTGGGTAATACGTTTAATTATCAAGATATTCAACAATTTGTACAAGCTAATATTCCTCAAACTCAGCAAACAACCGCCACTGAAACAGCAACGCTTCAGCACAGTGTTGATTTACCAATTGTTCAAGAAATCACCACAACATCAACGAATACAGTGACTTCAGATGATATTGATATTTTCGACAGTTTAATACAACAACATTTAGCAACAGAAACTCTGACAACTGAACCTGCGTCAATATCTGAAACAACCGAAACAACAAATAACGACCAAACTCATACTGATACAACCAATCATGAAAATGATGTCATTGTTCAGATATTTATTGAAGAAGCAAATGATTTATTTGATAAAATTGATAAATTTATCGAAACAAATCGCCAACAAGATTATATTTATGTTTCTGATGAATTAGTACGCGCATTTCATACATTACGAGGCGGAGCAGGTCTTGCGAATTTACCACGCATCTATGCGTTAAGTACTGCATTAGAAAATACGCTTGATGAATTATTACGTCAAGAAATTCCACTAAATAACAAACAGCTTGATATTGTCGCAGATGCAAAAAATGATTTAATTAGTTATATACAAGACTATCAGCAACATCGTACAACCCAAAGCCAACCAGATGATGATGACAAAATTGCTCAACTAAGCAAAGATTTATTAGAAAGCTGTCATCTTGATAGCTCAAAAGCTTTATCTGTCAATGAATTAATGACTTTAGGCGTTGATGATTTATTAGATGTTGATAGTGAATTACCAATTAAATTAGCTACCGAAGATAAACAGCAACTACAATCTCATATTACTAAACTTGAAGAACAAGCAAGCAAGTTATTAGAGGCTGTCAAAGAAACCAAATTCGTAAATTTAGTTCAAGCTTTACAATACGCCTATCGAATTATCAATAAATACCCACAGTTAAGCAAAGATGAAGATATTGTTGATGTGTTATTACAAACACATTATCAACTGACAGGTATTTTTGATACCATCGCTGCAGGCATGAATGTCAGTTATGATGATACAATTGTTAATTTTTTACATCAAGTATTTGAAGAAAAATTATACAATTTAAAAATGTCATTGATTACATATGAGCCAGTTCATACTGACGCAGAGTTGTTGGATATTTTCCTAGAAGAAGCCCTAGCCATTGACCAACTTATCGCTAAAACTTTTAGCCAGTGGGAAAATAATTTATCAAACATTGATGCTTTAACTGAATTACATCGCTATTTAAATGCTATTAAAGGCGGTGCAAGTATGGTCGGCTTGCAAAGTATTAGTGAAATTGCAAGCTATGCCGAAACATTATATCAAGCATTAGAAAACGGAAAATTATCCATTAATTCAGATATTTGTAATATCATGCAACAGGTGCAAGATACATTATCTGCTCAGCTGGATTATTTGCAAAAAAATTATCAAAGTTTCTACGCTAAAGATTTAGAACAAGAACTTGCAAATATTTTAACAACAGGAAAAATACCAACTGACTTGACCATGTCATTACCGTTATTGGTCACAGAGAAGTTAGAAAATTATACCCAAGACTCAACCAATCCTGATGGTATTGCTAGCGATAATCTAGCAGAAAATGTACCACATTATTCACAAGATATTATTAATAATTTTGAGCAACGCCGTTTAGAAACTTGGAATGGTCAAGAGCCTGATGATGATATCTTAGCGGTATATTTAGAAGAGGCTAAAGAGCTTGTTGATAGTAGTAGTGAACATTTACAAGAGTTTCGTAATAACAACCATGATGGCACAGCTTTACAGGCATTACAACGTGAATTGCATACTATCAAAGGCGGTGCAAGAATGGTCGGGGCGGAAGGACTGGCGACATTAGCACACGAAATGGAAAGTGTCTATGAGGAGCTGGGCAGTCACCGCAAACCTGCCACCCGTATGATTGGTAATTTATTAGCCAGCTGTCATGACTGGATTGCTAGTGCATTATATGTGCTAGAAAATAAATATAATCCGCAAAAACCTGTGGCTTTGGTATCAGCATTACAACATTTTTCCAAAGACCCTGATAGCTTAAAAACTATTCCTCAAGACTCGCTGGCGGGACAAATTGAACAAATTAAATCCCATCAGAACAATCAAAATACCAATCAACAAAATACTGTGCGTGATATTTCTGTCATGCCATCAATGCAAGGTAATTTTGAAGAAGAGCTAGACCAAACCAACCATAATACAGAAATGGTACGGATTTCAGCCAATTTGATGGAACAGATGATTAACTTATCAAGAGAGTCATCGATTAACCGAGCCCGTATTGATATGGGAATTTCAGGTTTAACCAATACCATCGAAGAAATGGGCGTAACCGTTCAACGTCTTGCCGACCAGCTACGCCGAATGGAAACTGAATTAGAGGTACAAATTCTTGCTAAAATCGATGATGATATTTTACAAGATGCTGAATTTGACCCATTAGAAATGGACCAATATTCATCATTAAATCAGTTATCAAAGTCATTATCAGAATCAGCTTCGGACTTGTTGGATATTAAAACCACCATGCTCGATAAAACTCGAGATACAGAAAATTTATTGTTACAGCTATCTCGTACCCAATCAGAGTTACAAGAGGGATTAATGGGTTCTCGAACAGTACCATTTTCTCGAGTGACACCACGTTTACAGCGAATTGTCCGCCAAACGGCAACAGAATTAAATAAATCGGTTGAATTACGAATTATTAATGATGAAAGCGAAGTAGACCGCAATATTTTAGACCATATCACCTCACCATTAGAACACATGTTACGAAATGCGATTGACCATGGTATCGAAAAAACCCAAGAGCGGATTGCCAGTGGTAAACAGCGTACAGGTTTAATTACGCTTGAAGTGTTACGAGAAGGGGGCGAAATTGTTATTCATTTAATTGATGATGGTAAAGGAATTAATATTGATGCTGTACGCAAAAAAGCGGTTGAACGTGGTTTGATTGCTTCAGACGATACCACATTAAAACCTTTAGATATTATGCAATATATTTTTAATGCAGGTTTATCAACAGCAACTTCTGTTACTCAGGTATCAGGTCGTGGCGTTGGTATGGACGTGGTACAAAGCGAGGTTAAACAACTTGGTGGTGTGGTATCTGTAGACTCTGAGCAGGGCAAAGGTTCACGTTTTACTATCCGTTTACCAATGGCAGTTTCAGCATCTGATGCGTTAATTGTGCGTGCTGGCGATAAAAACTTTGCTATTCCTTTAGTGCAAATTGAACGTGTGGTACGAATTAACGCCGAAACAATTTTTAATTTCCATAACAGCAATAGCAATGATTTTGATATTGATGGGCAATCATATCGTTTACGTTATTTAAATCAAATTTTATATGGAAGTGACCCATTAGACGCAGTACGTCAGCAGTCTGCTAGTGTGCCTATCATTATTGTCAGAAATGAGGCAGGACAAAAGCTTGCTTTACAAGTCGATGGATTGGCAGGTTCTCGTGTTGAAGTCGTGGTAAAATCTTTAGGGCAACAGTTATCACATATTGTTGGCATTTCTGGTGCAACAATTATGGGTGATGGTTCAGTCATGTTAGTACTTGATTTAATTGCATTAATTCGTAACTCTGCCAACGTGGTACGTCATGAAAAAGCTAAAGCTTCTGTCAGCAAAGTTACCAAACCAACGGTGTTAATTGTTGATGACTCAGTCACCGTGCGTAAAGTGACTTCTCGCTTACTCGACCGACATGGTTATCAGACTCAAGTAGCAAAAGATGGCGTTGATGCGTTAGAAAAATTACAAGAATTGACACCTGATGTGATTTTACTGGATATTGAAATGCCTCGTATGGACGGCTTTGAGGTGGCAAGTCAGGTTCGTTATACGTCTCGTTTAAAAGATGTGCCAATTATTATGATTACCTCTCGTACGGGTGAAAAACATCGTGAACGTGCATTAGGTATTGGGGTAAATGACTACATGGGTAAACCTTTCCAAGAGCAACAGCTCTTAGACAGCATCGCCCGTTTGGTTGCGAAAAAATCTTTAAATTAGAGATATTTGCGAATGACCAGCGTTAATTATCCTGCACAGATTTTTCAAAAGATACGGATTATTGTCGTTACCGCAAATCCTCGTCAGCGTATGGCATTTATCGACAGCATACGAGAGTGGGGATTTGTATTGATTGATTGCGTGCCAGCACTTGAGTTTTCCACATGGCATTTACAACAAAAAGCCGATGTTTGGCTAATCGATAGTGCTGAAGATTATGAAATTATTCAAGAAATTGACAATTATTCCCACGACAATGAGGCAAAATTTGTATTATTTGGTTTTGACACTGCTCCTTATTTACATGAAATAACACGTTATCATCAGTGGCAAGAAAAACTAAAACGCACATTAATTCAGAAATTGAATTTACCAACATTTTCTGATAACAGCATGAGCAAAAATCTAAAATTTATTAACAGACCATGGCAATATGTTGTGCTACTTGGGGCATCTATGGGCGGGCCTTTGGCAATCAAAGAATTTTTAGATGAATTACCTCATGACTTACCAATTAGTTTATTATTAGCTCAACATTTTGATGGACAAATGCTAAATACATTGGCTCGCACCATTAGTCGGCACAATCAATGGCATTGTGAAGTTATCAGCAAAAATCAAACGTTGCAATCAGGTCGATGTTTAATTGTACCTGTAGACACTGCCATTATTTGTGATAGTTTTGGTAAAATCACCTTAAAAAATCACGGCTGGCAAGACAATTTAGGTTATCAACCTTCTATTAATCAACTGGTTAAAAATGCCAGTGATGTATTTGGTAAACGCTTGATTACCATTATATTTTCTGGCATGTGTGATGATGGTAGTCGGTTTGCTAAAAATATCAAAGACAATCATAGCCTAATCTGGGCTCAATCTCCCGAAAGTAGCATTTGTGATAGCCAGCCCCAAAGTGTCATTGATACAGGGCAAGTCAGTTTTATTGGTAATCCAAAACAGCTTGCTCAACAGTTAGCCAGTTTATTCACTCAGTCACAAAACGACGAATAGGAAAATAAAATTATGTCAAAACAATCAATGAATTATTTAAAAAGTTTAGACACAATCAGTTTTTTAAGTGTCACCACAGGACAATTAGACATTGTGCGTATTCCTGTGATTGGACAATATGATTGGATTATTCCACAATCATTAATTTTAGCAATCAATCCATTTCATGAACGTATTTGGACGTATATTTGGCAAGAGCAAGAAGTTTCTGTTTATCATCTCTTACCAAAAGAAATGAAACCTGAATATATTATTGTCATTGAAAGTATTACAGATGTGCATCGGTTAGCATTACAAATTCAAGGAGAAGTAAGTTATCATTCAGTACGAATTGCAGATTTAAAAGACGTTGAAGACACGCTAGCGGTTACGGATAATTTTGATAATGAACTACTTTTAGAAAATGCTACAAGTAATCAAGCCAATCATGATGATGACTATATTTTGCCATTTATGCAACAAGATTATATTTTCCAAAAAGTGATGTTTCAAGGAGATATCTGTATTGTGCCTGATTTAGATAAATTATCACATTTCTTGGTTGATTTGGATAGCTAAGTAACTGTTATAAAACATTATTTTAAATCCTCAGTAAATCTATTGATGTTTTAAAAACAATAACAAAAAGCATAAGTTTTTTTAGGAAAAATTGATTATACTAAATCAATGATTATATATTAACGATAAGTGAGGTTTTATGTCATCATCTCTTACTGTGACAAAATGGGCTGTCAGTAGTCGGATTTTTCATTGGTTGAGTGTGGTGTTATTAATTGTTACTTGGGCAATGATTGAATTAAACGAAAATGCCGAAACTATGACCTATATGATGTTACATAAAGCATTTGGGTTAAGTGTATTATTTTTTGTGATTGCACGGGTGATTAATCGCTTTTTAACCAAAGCTCCACCTGATGTGCCAATGCCAAAATGGCAAACTGCTATCGCCCATTTGACCCATTTAGTATTATATGGCTTATTATTTGCAATGCCACTGGCTGGCTGGCTGGCAAGTATGTATAAAAACCGAGCTGTAGATATGTTTGGCTTATTTGAAATTCCTGTATTGGTGACACCAAACAATGACACTGCTTATTTTTTTAATAATTTACATACTGAGCTATTATGGCCGTTATTATTAGTATTTACTGCGTTACATGTTGGCGGTGCATTATTTCATCAATTTGTTGTCAAAGATAATTTAATTTCTCGTATGAAATAAATAACCGTTAGGCTCTAAGGTGATTTTTAGAGCCTAATTAGCGATAAATTAAGACGCAATCAATAGATAATTGATTAATGAGTTTCTGGCAAATTAATATTCATTTCTAACACTTGAATATTTTCATCACAATGATGTTGTAAATCAACATCATCAAGCTTGACACCTGCAAAATATTTATTTACCACATCTAAAATCTCAAGTTTCATCATTTCGATACGTTCAGGATTTAAGCGGTTGGTTAAGCGGTTTTCACTGGCAACGATAACTTTTAAACGCTCTGTTGCTCGATGGGCACTGTTTGATTTTGTATCGCCTCCAAACAAACTACCCAAAAATCCTCGCTTTGACATTACTTTAACCTCCAAACCAACGCTGTAAAAAACTTTTCTTTTTCACTTGAATATGCCGATATGGACGCTCTTCACCTAAAAAACGGGCAACCATATCATCATAACATTGCCCAGCGTGCGATTCTTTATCCAAAATTACAGGTACACCTTGATTTGATGCTTCAAGCACACTATCACTTTCAGGAATAACCGCAAGCAATGGTACTTTTAAGATGTCATTAGAAATACTGTCAATACTCATCATCTCGCCACGCTCGGCACGTTCGGCATTATAACGGTTTATTACCAAATGTTCACGCACTGAACCTGCACCATCAAGCACTTTTTTAGTACGACTTTGTAAAATTCCAATAATTCGGTCAGAGTCTCGCACTGATGAAATTTCAGGATTGGTTACAATTAAGGCTTCATCAGCATGATACATTGCCAATTGAGCGCCTCGTTCGATGCCTGCAGGTGAGTCGCAAATGATATAGTCAAATTGTTGAGATAATTCTTGCATCACGTCTGCCACCCCTTCATCAGTTAGGGCATCTTTATCACGGGTTTGGCTGGCTGGTAAAATATATAAATTATATAATTGTTTATCTTTTACCAGTGCCTGAGACAAGCGGGCATTACCAGAAATAACATCAACAAAATCATAGACAATACGATTTTCACAACCCATGATTAAATCTAAATTACGCAATCCAACATCAAAATCTATGACAACCGTTTTATAGCCTCGCAATGCTAAGCCTGTTGCAAATGATGCACTGGTAGTCGTTTTACCAACACCACCTTTCCCAGAAGTTACAACAATGATTTTTGCCACTTGGCATATCTCCTATCTGAATTATGTAGAAAATTTAAATAAAAATTACCCTTGTGCTAATATTATCAATCAATACAAACACAACAAGTGATTACTTTTTTGGTAAATAAGAATTCATTAATGTAAACACAAGTCCTTGATTTTCTTCATAACTCACTTGGACCGCTTGGTTTAAAAACTCAACAGGAATATTTTCTTTCAAACAATAAGTACCAGCCACAGACACCAAAGACGGATTAAACCGTAAACAAAAAATCCGTGCATTTTTGTCACCTGTTGCCCCTGCCACTATACGTCCTTCTGCCTTTCCGTATATATGTAAACTATAATCGGTAATTGCCTCTGCTCCAGCATTTAGACTACTGGTTAAAATCAAATTACCTCCGACATGATTAATACTTTGCCCTGAACGCACCATTTTTGTACACACCATATCCCCTTCAATTGGTGAAAAAACGGGCTTTTTTGCAATTGAGCTTTCAGCATGACGATGGTCATACGAAAACGCCGAAAATAGTTGAGGGTCAATATCCATCAATGTTTGATTACGAGGCGGTTTATCAACGGTTGGTGCAGTGATGTCCTCAGTTTTTTTGGCATCTAAGCTATCATTCTCTAAATCTGTGGCGTCTTTATCGATTTTTTGCCCATCAGCAGGAAAAATAGCGATACGATGATGACGAGCTTGTTCATCAAGAACGCCAGCAACAACGCCTATCGGCTGTAACCCTAATTGCCACAAATGATTAAACAACTCAACTAAATCAATAGGTTCATCACAACTCACAATAACGGGTAAGTTCGTTTGATGTTGTTTACCAAGTTTTTTCTCGAGCTTGGCAAGCATGGCTGGTAAATCATTACCTGTTAAATGTAAACGGCTTAAGCTTAACACACGTCCCGTTAATTTTACACTGACTTTACTTGATATTTTTTTACTATTTGTATCAATAGTTTGCATATTTTCTGTTGGCGGATTATTGGCAACAGGTGGTTCACTATTAGTCAGCATTTTTTGATTGGCATAAGTATCTAAAGAGCCAAAATTATCGGTTGTCGTTGTCATAATAAACCTATTTCCCAAAGTTAGCAGGTCGTTATAGCGGGTTGATTGCTCGGTGTTTCCATTGTTGAATTTTTATCTGACTTTCTAAAGCACCTAAACTATCTTCTATAATCGCACTGATGAGTTTTTCTAAGGCAGGGTTGCTAGTATCGACTTGAGAAATACCTTTTGCAACCTGTTGGTAAATAGTGTCTAGTGTTTCGGGCTGTGTCAAGTTTTTACTGAGTGAAAGGGTCAAATTTTCCCCTAAGTGTTTTCCAATACTCATGATTTGACTTTCAATGATACTTCCTGCAATTGGTATCATTTTTAATAGTCGGCGTAATTCTGGCGTATTATTTAATGATTGTTGAATTGCTAAACCTACTTGTTCGGCTAAAGGTTCAGCGAACATGGGATTTTTGTGAGTTTTATCCAATAAAATCGGAGTCACCTCTTGTTGTAACACTTCAACAATCACAACCTCGATTTCTGCCCGATGATTGTTGATAATTGACTGCACAAGCTGTCCATCAACTCGAGAAATTTCATTACGAATATTATCAATTGCTACTAAAATCACACGGTCAGAAATTTCTTCCAGTAGCATTTCATAATAAAATACCCCCGTTTTAATCCAGTTTTTTGGTAATACATAATAACCTAATTGATATAATCGATAACCAATAACCACCGCTCGCAACAGACGTAAGGCTCGTAGTTGTGGTGCACAACCTAACACTTCATACCAATGAATAAATGGAAAGAAAAACCAGCGATAATAACGTTTTTGCTGAATTGCTACCGCCCAACGTGCTAATAATTCAATAATTAAAAAAATTGTAAAAAAGCCACCCATAGTTTTTAATGGGTGATGCCAAGCTGACTGATAACCATGTAACAATTCGCCAAATCCTAGCCAATTTGACAAACTGGTCATAAAGCTACTCATCAGTAACGCATCAAATCCCATAATCAATAAATCAATAATGATTAATATCAACATACCCATTTCATATAAAAGCTTGAGCCTACTAGGTTTTTCAGTGATTTCATGAGTTGGTAAATCAGAAACTGAAGAAATATTTGTCATTGTTTATCCCCTAAAATCTGCTAACATCTTTTCAATAATAAGTTCTTTTTCTTGCCAAACACTATCTAACCATGTGTACATATCAGCTTTTGTTTGCTCGTCTTGCTGATATTGTCCAGCAATTAATCGCTGTAATAAATCCTGTGGCACTTCAATTTTGCGTACATCAATACCAATACGGCGAATATTGCCCTGCCATAAATCGCTATAGGTTGGAATGCCATCTGGATAAACAATCGTCATATCTAACACAGCATCGATTTGCTCTCCCAATGCTCCAAGAGCTAACGCCACGCCACCTGCTTTTGGTTTCAATAAATATTGATATGGCGATTGTTGTTGTTGATGTTTTTCCATCGTAAAACGTGTTCCCTCCACATAATTTAATAATGTGAATGGTTTATTCATTAACAGCTGGCAGGCACGCTTTGCCTCAATAATATCCCGATTTTTTAATTCAGGATTTTTTTGCATTTGTTGTTTTGAATAGCGTTTCATCATAGGAAAATCTAAAAAATAAAATGCCTGTCCAACCACAGGAATATATAGTAACTCATGCTTTGTAAAAAACCGCGTCAATGGCAATCGATTTTCACTAATATATTGGGTTAAAGTGGTATCAACCCAAGATTGATGGTTACTTAATAAAATATATTGTCCATCTGTTGATAAATCCTCTGGCAACTGAATACGAAATTCAATTTGTGGTAACACATGGTCAATCAAATAATTATTGGTATGTATCCAATAATCCGCCATTTTTAAGACTGCCTTATCAGCAATTTTATTACCTGTTAAACTTTTAATCAGTCCCATACTCCATAACGGCATACCCAGCATTAATGAGTTACCAGCGACAATACCTGCCGTTGTAGTAAAAGTCGCCGTTTTTGCAACAGGTTTTGAACGTTGATGTAACTTTGTAAAAAAATCAGAAATTGACATACATACCCCAAGTTATTATTTGCAATAATTTCGTCATAGTTTAGCATGGGCAGTATTTTTACTGATAACATAATTTTTCGTGTAATACAGCGTTTTTAAATAAAGCATACTATATCATCAATAATAAGCACGCCACCTGTTTTGTGTGTTCATGTTGAACTTTGCCAGCTTTAACCCAATTCCAAACAGTACGATATTGCACTTTTTGATTTTGGCGTATTTGGCTATTTTGTACTTCATAAGTATATTCACCTATCAATTCATGCTAAAATTGGTATCGTGTAGGAGCTTGTAACAAAATATTCAATGTTACTACAGCTAATCACAATTTATTACAAAATGTAATAAAAATAGTTGCATAATATAAGTAAATTTAACTTTTTCAAAAAATTATTTTTGCTTGTATTTCAAAATAAATTGAAACGGCGTTCTTAATAAGGAGAACAAAAATGCGTATTAAATTATTGATGGCGGTTATTGCATCAGGTGTGATTTTAACAGGTTGTGCCACAGACCCAACAACTGGTCAAAGTGTGCCAAACAAAGCGGCGATTGGTGGTTTAATCGGTGCAGCGGCAGGTGCTGGTATTTCTAAAGCAACTGGCGGTGAAAAAACAGGTCGTGATGCAGCGATTGGTGCAGTATTGGGTGCTGGTGCAGGCTACTACATGGACTACATGAAAAAACAAGAAGAACAGCTACGTCAGCAAACTGCAGGTACTGGTATTGAGGTTACTCGTGACCCACAAACTAACAATATTGACTTAGTTATGCCTGAAGCGATTACCTTTGCATTTGATAGCTATAGCATTAACCCAACATTCTTCCCAACCTTAGATAAAGTTGCCTCAACATTAACACAATACAATCAAACAACTGTTGTGGTAAAAGGTCACACAGATAATGTTGGTAGAGCAGATTATAATCAACGTTTATCAGAAAATCGTGCTTATGCTGTTAGTAACTATTTAGTTTCTCGTGGTGTTGCTGGTAATCGTATTAGTGCTGTTGGCTATGGTTTTTCTCAACCTATCGCTTCAAATAATACCGAAGCTGGTCGTGCCCAAAACCGCCGTGTTGAAATCACAATTCTTGCTCCTCAAGGCAAATAACCCTTTGGTTAAACGATAATTATAACAATATAATAACTGAGGCAAATCTTCCTCTTGCTTCAGTTATTTTCTTCTTAGAACCTATTCATAATTAATTATTCTTTAATATTTTTGTAGAATATTTCATTAAAAATAATTGCTCTTTTGCCAAAAATGGCTAAATCTTGCTTTTCTGCATCAAAAACTTGCTTGATAGAATAACTATCAACCTGCATTTTTTCTTGAAAAGCTGTCGATTTACCTCATTTTTGCCTAAAAAAATTAATCATGAACAGGTTCTTAAATTAGTTTTCTAAACCCAAAGCTTGCAAGCGGTGTTTTGATAAATGTATACGCACAAATTCACCCACCGCTAAATTATTCAATTTAAAATCGCCAATCGCTACTCGTACTAAACGCAAACAAGGCAATCCTACACTTGCGGTCATACGGCGAATTTGGCGATTTTTTCCTTCAAAAATCGTTATTTCTAGCCACGATGTTGGTATATTTTTGCGTTCACGAATGGGCGGATAACGTTGCCAAAGATTTGGTTCAACCAGTGGTTTTACAATCGCAGGCAAGGTTAAGCCGTCTTTTAACAAAACGCCTTGACTCAATTGCAAAACCTGTTGATGAGTTGCTACTCCTTCAACCTGTACCCAATAAGTTTTGCCATGTTTTTTACCATGATTGGCCTTAGGTGGGTGAGTGAGAATTTTATTCAGTTTACCATCGCTGGTGAGTAATAATAAACCTTCTGATGTTGCATCAAGTCGTCCTGCCACTCGCAAACTTTTATCAGTAAAATAATCACTTAAAGTGGTATATTCATTGTGACTGTCATCACGAAATTGACTCAGTACACCATAAGGTTTATTAAATAAAACAATATTTGTCATTGCAATCGTTAGTTTTTCAGTAGTTCTTGCATCTCTTTTAAGCGGTCAATATTTTTTTCCATAGGACAAATTGCATACATTGGCGAACCAATATAATGACCTGCAAAATCACATTCAGCATCACGATACGCTATCCATGCTTTTTGAGCATTATCAAATTTTTCTTTACTGTAACTATCATCACCAAACTTTTTTTGTAATTTTTGATAAGTGCTATTTATCGCTTTTTTGACTTGTTCATTCACTCGTTCTGTGCATTCATAAATCAAGCCATTATTGATATATTTTTCTTTATTTAAGCATCGTTGATATTGTTTATCATAGTCAATTGCTTGAGCGGACGTTGCTAATGCTATCAAAAGTAACGGAAAAATAAATTTCATTGCGTTCACTTCCTATGATGAGATAAATAATTACATTTTATATTATAATATGTATCATCATTCATGCAATACTTTATAAATGGTATTTGCTAATACTTCGCCAATACCTTTAACTTGAGCAATTTCTTGTTTTGATGCTCCCAATAATTGTTGTAATCCTCCAAAATGATTTAGTAAATCTCGCCGTCTTTTTTCGCCAAGCTTGGGAATGACTTCTAATATTGAACTAGCTCGGCGTTTATCACGTTTTTTACGATGTTGAGTAATGGCAAATCGATGAGCTTCATCACGAATGTGCATGATAAGATGCAATGCTTTATTATCAGCAGGTAAATCCAAAGGTTCTCTATCAATAAAATGTAAAACTTCTAAACCTGCCTTTCTGCCTTCACCTTTGGCAACACTCACCAATAATGTTTCTGATAAAATACCTAACTGACTAAGTACCTGCTTTGCAATATTAAGTTGTCCTTTACCGCCATCAATTAATAACACATCAGGCAAAGGGTGTTTACGATATCGGCGAGTCAGTGCCTGCCTCATCGCCATATAGTCATCGCCTTTGTTAATACCTTGAATATTATATTGACGATAATCCCGCTTGCGTAATCCACCTTGGTCGCATACTACACAACTTGCAATTGTCGCTTCCCCCATCGTGTGAGAAATATCAAAACATTCAATACGATTAATTGGTACTTGTAAAATATCTTGTAAGGTTTGATAACGGGTTTGAATTTCGATGTAATCACCCAGTTTGGTTTGTAACGCATTTTTAGCATTCAATTCGGCAAGATTTAGCCATTCGGCACGCTGTTCACGCACTTGATGTTTAATTTGTAGTTTTTTATCAAAAGTTTGTTGTAAAGCTTCTATCAATGCCTGCGTATTTGGTAATTGATGATTGATAATAATTTCTTGAGGTAAATCATCACAGATTTGAAAATAAAACAGGCTAAGAAATGCTGATAAATTTTCCTCAATATCATTTTGACTATCCACATCTGGAAAATAGCTATTACCGCCAAGTAATCGCCCCTGCCGTACATTCATCACATGAACACAAGTAATACCTGCCTGCTGAGTCATGGCAATAATATCTGCATCGCCTTGAACTGTATAAACTGCTTGTTTTGCCTGAATTTCTTGCAATAAAGCAAGTTGGTCACGATAAATCACTGCTTGTTCAAAATTAAGTGCTTCTGCGGATTGCTCCATTTTTTTAATCAGATTTTTTTGTAAATCGTTACTATTACCTTTTAAAAAACTAATCGTATTAGCAACATCTTCAGCGTATTCGGAAGGTGAAACGAAGCCCATACAAGGTGCTTTACAACGTTTAATTTGATATTCTAAGCAAGGTCGCTGACGAGACTTAAAAAATGTATTGGTACATTGTCTCATTTGAAATATTTTTTGTAGTAGTGTTAAAGTTTCCTTCACTGTCTGAGCAGAAGGAAATGGACCAAAAAATTTATCTTTTTGGTGTTGTCCTTTTCCTCGACCGTATGCTAAACGAGGATAGGGATTATCCGCAGAAATAAAAATATATAAATAAGACTTATCATCTCGCAATAAGATATTGTATGGTGGACGATGTTGTTTTATCAGATTTTGTTCAAGTAATAAAGCTTCGGTTTCGCTGCGTGTGATAATTGTTTCAATATTATCAATACGTTGAACAAGGGCTTTAGTTTTTGGGTGGTTAATCGTTTTCGCAAAATAACTATTTACTCGATTTTTTAATGATTTTGCTTTACCCACATATAAAATTTCGCCATGTTTACCAAGCATCTGATATACCCCTGGTAAATTAGGTAAACGCTTTACCAAATGAGTCAGACGGGTGTTTCGGTCGGTTATTTCAGGCATTTTTTCATCACAATTTATCATGCTTTTTCAATAGGAAAACTTATCACTTCATCAATGCGTTTTGCCTCTGTCATCGTCATCAATAATCTATCCAATCCTACCGCAATGCCACTACACGATGGTAAATTATCACAAGCCATTAACAAATATTTATCAATTGGCATCACAGGCAAGCCTCGTTTTTCACGTTCTAAATTATCCTGTAAAAAACGCTGATGCAATGCCTGCCCATCTGCCAACTCATCATACGCATTAGCAATTTCTAACCCATTGATATACAATTCAAAACGTTTTGCAACCTGATTACCTTCACTATCGGTGGCAATTTTAGCAAGCGATGCTGTTGCTACGGGATAATCATAAATAATTGTTGGTAAATCTTTACCTAAATTTGGCTCAACCAAATGACTAAATAATATATCCAGCCAACCTTGATGGTCATTACCCATTTCAACAAAAATTTGATGGTCTTGAGCAATCGCCCGTAATGTGTCACAACTGGCAGTAAATGGGTGAATTTTCACAAAATCCATAAACGCATCGGCATAGCGATAATGGTCAAAAATCACTGAATAACCATACACTGCTGACAATAAGTCATTTAATTCATTGAGTAATTTTTCTAATGACCAATATGGACGATACCATTCTAACATTTGAAATTCGATGTTATGACGTTTACCAATTTCATTATCACGAAATACACTACAGATTTGATACATTGGCACTTGCCAGTCTGCTAACAAACGCTTCATTGCAAACTCTGGCGAAGTGTGTAAATAATAAATTTTAGGTTTATCAAATAAACTTACTTTTGCTGATACGGACTGTAAAAAAATATCCGTATTGCCTGCCTGTGACATGATGGGCGTTTGTACCTCTAGCACATCACGTTCGGCAAAAAACTGACGAATATTGGCATACAATCTAGCTCGCTGGCGTGCTATCTCAAGCGAACAACTTGGTTGATAAGTGTTATTTTGCATAAAGTTTACCAACGTTCAGAAAAATAAGCTTGCCACTCTCGGCGTAATGGGTATTCTTTGCGTAAACGGTCAAAGTCGGTACCGATAACTCCCGTTTTTGTTGCCACTTGACGTAAACGCTGGTCGTCTGCCCGAATATCATACATCATCGGTAAACGATTTAACATTTTTTGACGTTCCTGCTCATTTAGTGGATTATGTAACTTATCAAATAGTGCTATTTCTTTTGGCAAAAAGTCATGAAAATCAACTACTGGTGATACTTTTAAAAATTGACATAATGCCTGATAAATCATCTGGGCCCCACGCAAACGACCTTCTAAGGTGTAACCTGCAATATGTGGCGTAGCAATACTGACACAATCTAATAACTGCTTATCAATATTTGGTTCATTTTCAAACACATCAAGAATTGCAACATTTGGACTTGCGATAATATCATCACGTTTTAACACACCCCCACGAGAAGTATTAACCACAATCGCTGTGTTTGAAAGTTGTTGCCAACGTTGTTTTGTCATTAAATAGTCAAAATGTGTTGGATATGAGCTATTTTTTGGATAAGTTAATGGCACATGAAAACTGACAACATTACTTTCTGACAATACCGTTTCTAAACTAGAATTATTCGTCACTGAACGAGGCTTTAACGGGTCATAACCCAACACTTGCCAGCCCAATGTTACTGCATATTGAGCCAGTGTACTACCAATATTACCCAGCCCAATAATCCCTAGCTGAATTGGCTGAAAAATATAATCTGGACGTAACGCTAAAATGCCTGAAACGACATATTGAGCCACTGAATGTTTACTGCAACCCATCGCATTGGCAAAGCGAATACCTCGCCGAATTAAATAATCAACATCAACATGGTCAATTCCAATCGTTGCCGAGCCAATAAACTTAACACTGGTATTATTATCTAATAATTGTTGATTAATAGGTGTAACGGAACGTATTAACAATACCTCTGGCTGATAAGTGTCTAGCACATCGGCGGTAATATCACGCCCTGCTAAACAAATCATTTCAACAGGTCTGCCCAAACTTTGCTCATTAAAAAACTTTTCGACATAAGCAAAATTACTATCTGCAATTATTTTCATTGTATACCCTTTCTTTACAATATATCAAATTAAGCTTTTTTAATAACAATTATTCTCACCCAAATTACTTTATAATAGCAAAACTCAATAAAATCAATAGATTTAATCTAAAAGGAAAGTTTTTAGGGTTTAACAGAAAAATTTTTAAGAATTTTGACTTTCTACAGAAGTAATGCCCTGTAAAACTTCACGATGATGCGAAATCCATTCTCGCCAAACAGCCAGCCCAATTGCCAACACCACAGGCCCAATAAACATCCCCACAAACCCAAATGCCGTTAGACCACCTAAAACCCCAATAAAAATAATAATAAATGGAATTTCTGTTGCCCCACTAATCACCATTGGACGAATTAAATTATCCACCCAACTGACTACCAAACCGCCCCACACTGCCAAGCCAACAGCTTCTGTGACTTGCCCTTGAGTAAATAGCCAAACCGCCACTCCGCCCCACGCAAATGGCGTACCAAAAGGAATTAATGCAATAATAAAAGTTACTAAAGTTAATAAAATCGGATTAGGAGCACCAGCTATCCAGTACCCCAATCCTGCTAATAATGCCTGAACTAACGCCGTCAAGCCAATACCATAGACAACTGCTTGTGTCGTTTCCCCGACCGAATCAATATAGCCATCAATTCGATTACCAATAATATTTCGCAATGCCAATCGAATTTGTACAACTAAACTTACGCCATCACGATAAAAGAAAAATAACGTCATCATTGCCATGCCCATTTTTGCTAGGCCTGTCATTGCCACATCCATGATTTGTTTGCCATAGGACAAATGCGATTGTATCCATGCTTTAATCGCATTCATTGTACCTTCAGGGTCTTTATTCAGCTCCCATAATGTATCTTTAATTTGTTGGCCAACCACAGGCAAATTTTTTATCGCATCGGGTAAATCTAAATAACCACTTTTTAATCGATGTAGCACCGTTGTATATAAACTCAATGCCTCTTCTTGCAAAATAACCAATGCAATCCCCATGGGAACACCAATAATCAAAATGATAGCAAGGGTCATAATTAATGCACTTAAACTTGTGCTTAAATGAATTTTATTATGTAAAAACCGATAGACAGGCCAAGTCACATAAGCAATAATCGCTGCCCATAACGCAGGTACAATAAAAAATCTCACCACCTGAAAACATAACAACGCTAAACCGACAAAAAGTGTTAATGCCAATAAACGCTGTAACACATTTTCTTTGGTGAAAGATATTATCATGATGTTATCTCAGTGAAAGAGCTAGAATTTGATGCGAAAACGAATATACTAGCAATACAATAAACCGTTATTTTTTATCAGTCTATTATGAAATAGTTTATCAAAAAATCCTAGCAAAAATATCAAGTCTTATCTGAAAATAATACCTTTTATTACATTCCATAACTTACCATAAAACCTATAAATTTTTAGCCTTGTCGCATCAATAATACCAATAAACTGGCACTCAATAAAACCATTAAACTTAATCCACCAATAACAAACCACTTCTTTTGCTGGCTTTTATTAGAAGTGGAGAATTGTTGTGTTAATCGTTGATGGTCTTGTAATAATTTTTCTTGCAATTCATCTCTATTAAAAACAGATATTTGTTTAGAAGAAACCAATTCTGGCACTAAAGATGTTACATGAACATCAGGCAATGTATTTTGAGGCTTATCATTGACATTTTGAATATTGCTAGTCTGAGTGGTTTCAGTTGCAAATAATTGTTTTAATTTGGGAAATGTACGATATTCCTGCATACTATTTGCCTGAGCATTTACCACTTCATCAATCTGATAAAAATCATTAAAAATGTTAAATTTAACACGAATTGTATCTAACCAATATTGATATAATGGCCGTTGCCAAAAATAAGCAGGCAATATCATGACTCGTCCTTGACCTGCAAATTTTTGATTATCATGACACACCACGATTGGCAACACTTTATCCGCTAACAGTCCACATGGCAAATGCTGTCGCCATACCCATAAACTACTAATACGAAAATTCTTTTCTGTCAAACTTTTTGGACATGCCAAACCAAATAGTCGAGAATGATTATCTTGTAAATGATTAGCATATAATTGCTGGTCAATTGGTAAAGATTGATAATCACTATTTTTTAAATGGCTTAATTGTTCTGCTATCTCTTGTAACTCAGCAATACTCGCCCTGCCCGTCACATCATACAATACATCACCAATATTATCTCGATAATCTTGTGGTTCATGGCTAATCGTTAATGGCTGAAATAATTTAGCTTTTGCCTGAATAATTACCCCCCAAACGACATGCCCCTTGCGATACAAGGTCGCCATCGCCTCAACTTGACTAAACAGTTCATCTGTTGCTAGACCATTGGGCATGGTAACTTGTAAATAACTACGATAATGCGTTGGTAAACGATAAATTGTTGTTGCAAGGCTAAATGTTTGCCAAGAAATAGACGAATAATCAAATTCAGGCGGTATCAAAACTGGCTGTGAAAAAGTCGTATCCGATGTAAAATCTTTTTGAATAACTGGCTCTGAATGATTAATTATTTGCACTGAGTCTTCAGGTAAAATTGACAAAGTAATGTTTTTTACTAAAGTTTTATTTTCTAACTGCTGAATAGGTGTCAATGCCCATCTATCAAAGCTATCAACATAATAATTTTTCCAAAAATTTTGCTGATTAAGCGATGGTGAATAATTTACTAAAAATCGATATAATTTATCAATTAACTCATCAATTTCATTGGGTAACTGTTGTTGATTACTCACCAAAGGATATATCGCAAATCCTCTACTATCCATAGCCGAACGATAAGGCAAAATTAACTGTAACATTAACTCAGGTTGATAAACTCGAATTTCTACCACAACACCATCAAATCGACCAACTGGCAAATTGGCATACATATCAAAACAACCAATCAGAAATGGTAAATTTTTTGGATTATTGGCTAATTGTTGATATAAATTATCAATGGCTCTATCTGCATCAGCTAAAGGAATTAATGAAATTTGTCCAATATTATCAGATAAAGTCGTTGGTTTTGCCTCAAATAAACAAGGTTTCACTTCTCCATCATTCGCCAAATTTAACACTTGTTTTGCTAAAAGCTCGCCTGCTCCTTGCATCGCCAGTTGCCATGCTTTTGGTAAAGCCGTTGTTTTTGTAGTGATTTTTTTAGGAAAAATATGAAAAACGCTTTGATTTTCTGTTTGCATAATTTGAGCAAACTCAACGACACTTTTTGTATACTCTGCCGTAATATCAAATAAATGATTGGTAATTACCAAAATTGGCGTGCGATAATTATTTTCCATTAATAAAACAAAGCTATACTCTATACACCGTACAAAATTTGGGTCATCAAGTAACGGTTGCATTTGTTCATAACTTGCCCATTTAACCGCTGTATTTGCAAGTTTAGCACTGGTAATACCTATATAAAATCCTAATAAATAACAAAAACTTTGATAAGTTGCTTGTCGAATAATACGGTCATAATGTTGTGGTGTCAGCTGATATTTTTGCTTAATTTTAGTTAAAATCGTATCAATTTCATATAAACTTTTTTCGCTATAGTCAAATGTCAAATGTTGTAATTGCTCAAAAAAACCAATGGTTGTATCCAATAGTTTACCTGTTTTTACTTTTTCCAAATAAGTTTGACAAACATCATTTGGGTCAGAAAAAACATTAATCGTAGAACTGGCAAAAATCTGTTGCTGACATTGTTCAATGCAAGTTTCTAATGACTGGCGACCTTGTAAATTTTCCCAGATAATCTGTAGCGGTTGAAAAAAAAATGTTTCACCAATTCTAGCAGTAATGGCATTGTTAAAACTTTGTTGATTTTGCTGTTCAAATTCTTCAAGGCTTTCTTGATAATTTAACCAAATAATATCATGACCTGTGGTAATCGCTAAATAATCTCCCAAATATCCTGCTAATGCTAAGAAAAAATTACTCCCCCCTGTTTGTGCAAGTAGTTGTTGTTGCGTATAATTTTTACTGGCTAATATCTGGAAAAAATGATTTAAATGCACGATACTATTTTTAGTATAGTCAAAGTTTATTTTTATTAAATTTTTATAAAAAAGTATAGCAAAAGGCGGTTGTTGCCTTGTTTTCAGGTAATATAATAACGTGTTTATTTGTTGAGTGGTATGATAACGCATAGGGATTTTTATCAGGTTAAGTAAAAGAAAATAGCCACTTTCAATATATCATAAAGTCGCCGTCTAATGGATAAATTTTTACTGTAAATAAACATCTAGTTTTTGCAAATTATCAAATCAATAAAAAACACTATATACCACCATCATTTCTTGTTTCTAGCCATCTGTTTTAACATGATTATGTTGATGACTTTTTATCACAGCTATATTTTTTTAAAATATCTTTATAAATATTTATCAATTATTATTGTTTGAGTCATAAAAAAACCACTTGAAAAACAGTGGTTTTATAAACAAATTTTAAATAATTTATTTAATATAGACGACATTATCGGGCAATTCATTTCCGCTAGGGTCTTTACCTAATTGATAATATTGTTTTAATAAATCACTAATATCATGTAATAACTCTTTTAAACTATCAATAGGTTTATTTTGCTGAATACCTGCGATTGCTTTGTCACACATTGCCTGCCACATTTCTGGTATGACTTGTTTATTAATCCCTCTATCCGCTACGATTTCAAGTTTACGCTCTCGTACATTCATATAAACTAACACGCCTGTGTTCTCTTCCGTATCCCACACCCGATATTGTCCAAATAAATCAATAGCTCGTTCTCGGCAATCCTGATAATAGGCTGATGATAATGGCAAAGTATTTTCTATCACTAAAAACACCTCGCCACGATGCCCAAGCTCTGCCTGTTTGATAGCTTGGGTTAATTCTTGACAAGCTTGTTTGGTTAGCCAACGATTATGCAAAAATGGGATAAAAAACCATTGTCTGTACCATCTTGCCCAACTGGTCGAACCAGAGTGTACATTTGATGCTGGCGAATTTTTTGCAGTGCTTATCTGTGTCATGTTATACATTCCTTTATTTATCCATTACCAAGAGCCACCTGCACCACCGCCACCAAAGCCACCGCCTCCACCGCTGTAACCACCACCGCCACTGTAACCACCACCGCCTCCACCACCTGAAGAGCTGTTCAATATCAGTGATAAAAGATTAATCAAGCCAATCAGTATCGCTAACCATAAAAAACCTGCTACAGCTAAGCTAAAAATGACATCACCTGTGACGACTAAATTACCAATGAATGTCCATACTGAACAAATGGTTGCCCGTTTAAATTGTCCAAGCTTTAACCCCCTAAATAAAATAGCATTTAAAATCAGTGCAATCAGCAAAACAATAACAAGTGGCCATAGTTCCTCAGGTGTTTCTTCATAGTTAGCATCATTTTGAGCTAAGACTTCTGGGTCTGTGGTCAATCGTTCTTCAATACGATTTAACCCTACTTCAAGTCCACCTGAATAATCATTTTGTTTAAAATAAGGTAAAATATCATCTTCAATAATTCGTTTTGCAATAGCATCGGGAATGATACCTTCTAAGCCATAACCCGTTAAAATATACATATTACGGTCATTTACCGCAACGGTGATTAATAAACCGTTATCAACACCTTGTTTACCTAATTTCCATTTGTCAGCAATTTGCATGGAATAGTCAAAAATATCCTCACCATTGGTTGTTGATACGATGACAATCGCAATTTGAGCTAAACCTCGTTGATGAATTGCCCGAATTTTTTGCTCTAATGTTTGTTTTTCTTGAGCTGTTAAAATTTTGGCTTGGTCAATGACAGGATTGTTTAAAATTAATTGATTAACTTCAACGCCTGCCTGTGTTGATTGACGAGTTTGTACAGACGAATTTGAGCTGGTATTCTGAGTTGCTGACGTACTATTTGAGAGCTGTTGGCCAGCACTGACAACAGCAATCGCATCATCTGTTGCCGTTGCTGTCGCCGTTTCAGCAAATAGCTTTCCTGATAATCCTAAGATGGCTAAACTTACGATTAGATAACTGGCGAATATCCAACTAATTTTTTTTGGCTTTTTCCAAAGCATACAGCCCCCTTACTCATAATTCGTAATTATTATTTATTACTTATTAAACAAATAATAAATTATTGAGCGGTAGCAGTTGCCGATTGGCTATTGCCCGTATTACCAAAATCAACCGTTGGAGCAACTGAAATTTGTGCTTCATTTCCTACGCTAAAGTTTGGTTTTACTTTTAAGCCAAACACTTTAGCGGTGATGTTAGTTGGAAACTGGCGAACAACGGTGTTGTAATCTTGAACTTGTTCAATATAACGTTTTCGAGCAACAGTAATGCGATTTTCTGTCCCTTCTAGCTGAGCCTGTAAATCCTGAAACTGTTTATCTGCTTTTAGTTGTGGATAGTTTTCTGAAATCATCATTAAGCGAGATAATGCACCGCCTAATTGGTCTTGGGCTTTTTGATATTTTTCAAATTGGGCAGGGTCGTTTAATACTTCAGGGGTGACTTGTACCGAACCTGCAGCAGCACGGGCTTGAGCGACTTCAGTAAAAACTTGTTTTTCATGTTGGGCATATTGTCCTACGACTTTAACAAGGTTTGGAATAAGGTCAGCACGGCGTTGATATTGATTGACCACTTCTGACCATGCAGCTGTTACTTGTTCATCTTGGGCAACCATTTTGTTATAACCACAACCTGTTAAATTTGCTGAACCTAAAACTATCGCAGTGGCAAGTAATGTTGTCTTTGTAAGATTTTTCATTGTTGATAACTCCTCTAACCTATTAGTGTTTTATCATTTTATTTTAACAAAAAACTAAATAAAAATCTTTTTTCTATCAATAAATGTGTGACCTTATTAGTGTAAGTTTTATTAATTCAAATAATATTTTTTCTTGTAAAATAGTTTAATTATCGTTTACCTATGCTAATTGCATAGGTAATTTTTCTAATAAAAAATTATGCTTGCCAGCCATCTAAAAATTTTTGATGGCGTATTTCATTTGTATCATCAGTTAGCTGTTGCAAATATTCTCGTGTAAATTTTTCCCAGCTATCGCTTAACTCTGGTGAAAATCCACCTGATAATCGTTGCCAACGCAAGTACACAAGCCAAGTATTTAATACATCGCTTTCACAATAAGTGGTTAAAGTTTTCCAGTCATTGTTTTGTACCAGTGTTACGACTTGTGAGCCGTCTAAATCTTGCTTACCTGCAAAACCACACAATGTCGCTACAACGTCTAGTGGCTGATGTAGTGATGTGCCATACAATGACATTTTGTCCATCAAATCTAAATGACGAGCATGATAACGTCCTAGATAATTGTTATAACGTTTTTCATTGCTAGATGTTTCATCTAAAAAATGTGGGGCTACAAGTTTATGATGAATAGCACGATATAACATCACAGGAATATCAAAACGTGAGCCATTCCAGCTAACTAAATTAGGTAATCTACCTTTTTCAAAAATACCAAAAAATTTGGATAAAATTTCCATTTCACTATAAGTATCTAAAGAAAAAGATTTTAAAGTTAAATTACCATTATCTACCCACAACATTGATAAGCAAGCAATTTTATGTAAAGGTAATCGCATAAATGGTGTGTTGGCTTCTTGCTCTCGTAGGGCAATTAATGCAGTCAAAGCTTGCTCATCTGGCAAGGTGGCTATTTCAGGATATAGCCGTTTGCCCGTTGCAACATCAGGAACAGTTTCAATATCAAATACCAAAATAGGCACACTCATATTTCTATCCTTATATCAAATCTTTAATACCAAATAATCCCGTTGATAAGTAGCGGTCGCCTCGGTCACAGACAATAAATACAATCACCGCATCAGGATTTTCTTTTGCGATTTGTTCGCTTGCCCATGCTGCCGCCCCTGATGATACACCACAAAATACGCCTTCTTGTTTAGCGAGCTTTCGCATATAAATTTCGGCAGTAGTTTGATTGACATCTAAGATGGTATCCACCAATGCTCCATCAAAAATACCTGGCATATAACCTGCTGGCCAACGGCGAATACCTGCAATGGCAGATGTTTCATCAGGTTGTAAACCAATAATTTGAATATCTGGATTTTTTTCTTTTAAATATTTTGCCACGCCCATAATGGTACCAGTTGTTCCCATTGAACTGATAAAATGGGTAATTTTGCCTTCTGTTTGTTGCCAAATTTCTGGTCCTGTGGTCAGATAGTGAGCTTGTTTATTATCAGCGTTGTTAAATTGGTCAAGTACAATGCCTTTACCTTCAGCTTGCATTTGTAACGCCATATCTCGAGCTTTTTCGATACCTTCATCAACTTCAATTAACGTTGCTCCATAGGCTTGCATCGCATCTTTACGTTCTTGAGTTGAGTTAGTTGGCATTAATAAAATCATACGATAGCCACGCATTGCTGCGACCATCGCTAATGCAATTCCTGTGTTACCGCTGGTTGCTTCGATGAGTGTATCACCTGCTTTGATTTGTCCTCGTTGCTCTGCTTGATAAATCATGTTAAATGCTGGACGGTCTTTTACGGAGCCTGCAGGATTATTACCTTCAAGTTTTGCCAAAATCGTAGCACTATTGGGTGAAAATCGGGCAAGTTTTACCAGTGGTGTTTTGCCAACACAATCTGCAAGGGTGCTGGTTTGTTTGGTAAAGTCATTATTTGACATTGAAAGTCCTTATGTATTGTCAATTGAACAGTACCGCATTGTAACAAATTTTCAAGAAATCGTCAGTTAGTAATCGTTATTAGTTTTATTTAAGCCTTATTCCAAATTTTTTTATATTTAGCTAGGAGTTGTTCAGGCGTTTCCACATGCTCATCATCTAAAATAATACAATCTATCGGACAGACCTTATCACATGTTGGCTCATCATAAAAGCCGACACATTCGGTACACAAATCAGGGTTAATCACATAAGTTTTTTGACCTTTTTGGTCGTAGCTAATGGCATCATTTGGGCATTCTGGCTCGCAAATGTCGCAGTTAATACAGTCGGGGGTGATTTTTAGTGCCATGTTTTAGCGTCTTTTCATTTGTCCAAGTTATGCATTGATCCATTCATTGTCATCATTGGTCAGATTATTACAATTTTCACAGCCAAATAGCCAGCATTTATAAAAATAGCATGTTTGGCGTTTTAGGCGATTGGTTTTTTTGCGTTTTGAATAAAAAAATATCATATTCATCAAAACTTTTGTATTCTTTTAATCACTTTACAGTGGATTGATAATTGTTAAATGTTTTAGATTGGGTATTTACTGGGTGTGTAAGTGGTTTATTATTAATTCATTTAATGAATAATAAAAACTACCATCTTTCTTATTTAATATTAAATCAAAAATAACGACACTCAAATAGGATTGTGGCAGTTCTTTTATTCTGTTCCAAGATTTTATTTGCCAATTTTCTAGCATTGCTCTTTCTGCCAATCTTTCAATTGAGCCAACTATTGTATTGGATGCATGTTTCTTGCTGTATGTACCTTTTGAGTAATTTGCAACAGCATCACGACACCCTTTGTCAATAAAATAATAAACTTGACTGACAGAATAATCGTTTAAGATTTTATTAAAAACATACCTTGTTTTATCGCCTGCTGAAAAATCAAGATTGTACTCATTGACTTTATAATTTAAATAAGATAAGCACTCCTCCAATGCTGACCTTTTGAAAACATCACACAATGCTTGATAATTTTTTGTATCATTTGTTGAATTTTTAATGTCTGTTTCTAATTTTTCTATAAGCTCATTTGTATGTAGCCCATTAAATTTTGGGATAATCCACATTACTCTTTTTAAATAAAAACTAAATCTATCAACCTGGTTCTCTTTCCAATTGATAGATTCTTTTGTACTGTCTGGGCTGATTTGTATCAAGTCATTATAATATAAATACTTTAAAAGCTCTGCATCAAAATCTTGACTTGATGTTAATTTTTGATTAAGCCTTGATACCACTGAATCTAAATATGATAAGTCTTCACTAATGCACATTTTAATAATTGATAATAAATACAACTTGTCTAAGAATGTTAAATTATCATAACTTAATTCTCTGCTCAAAAAATCATCTGCATTATTACAAAGATACTGGTATCTTCTTAGCTCCAGGTGATGCTTTTCTTGCTGTCGTGCCTGCATTTCTTCTTGAATGCAAGCACGACAAGTAATACTACTGGTATTTTTGGTGTTTTTAAAATCTGTTTTGTTTTCAAAAACATAAGGAGAAAGGCATTTTGGGCATTGAATACTATCCGAATGAGCCAAGCAACAACCTTCTAAGATTTTGGACAATTGAATATTATTAATTTGATACTCTTGGCATAAAGATTTTGTGGCATGGATAAAATTATTCTCTTTATCCAACTCCCAGTATTTTTGACAGATTTCTTTTTCCAATTCAGTTGCATTAGGCAAGAATATCAAATTCATTACTTCTCTCCTTATATCAAGTATAAATCGGCTCATCAACATTTTTCATGACCAATGCAAATTTTAGTATATCAACCGACATATCTTTAAATGGATTAGCAATTTGACAAATCCAACCAGAACCCAACGCCCCATCAATCACATTGCCTTTTTTATCCCACATCTCATTTAATTGATAACTAATGTTACCTTCTGGGGTCATAATTTCAATAATATCACCAACCATCAATTTATTTTTAACTGTTAAAGTCAGACGCTCGTCATTAATTTCTGATACTTCCGCAACAAATTGTTGATGGTCAGTTTTTGATGAGCCATACTCATAATTTTGATAATCAGAATGCACATGACGGCGTAAAAATCCTTCAGTATAACCACGATTGGCAAGACCATCTAAGGCACTGATTAGACTGGTATCAAACGGCTTGCCTGCCACTGCATCATCAATGGCTTTACGATACACTTGGGCAGTACGAGCCACATAATAATGTGACTTGGTACGACCTTCGATTTTTAATGAATGTACCCCCATATTCACCAAATCAGGCACAAGTTCAACCGCTCGTAAATCTTTGGAATTCATGATATAGGTACCATGTTCGTCCTCAAACATCGCCATTAATTCGCCTTTACGCCCTTGTTCTTCAATCAACACCACCTCATCACTTGGCTGTTCTACATAGTCATCACCCATCACTCTGTCACCATTTAAATTAACACTACCAATAGCATTGGCATTCATGGCTTGATTTGGGATAAACACTTGAGCATTATCTTGCGATGTCACAGGAACAATATCACCTGTTTCATTTTCAGTGGCTTTGTAAGTATTGTATGACCAACGGCACGCATTGGTACAAGTACCTTGATTGGCATCACGTTTATTAATATAGCCTGATAATAAACAACGCCCTGAGTACGCCATACATAACGCCCCATGCACAAATACTTCAATTTCCATATTTGGCACTTCTTTAATGATTTGCTCAATTTCTTTGAGGGATAATTCACGAGAAACAATCACCCGAGTAATGCCCATTTGTTGCCAAAATTTCACCGTTGCCCAGTTTACCGCATTGGCTTGTACAGATAGATGAATGGCTTGATGAGGAAACGCTTCACGCACCATCATAATCATACCTGCGTCCGACATAATCAGTGCATCAGGCTTCATCTCAATAATGGGGCGAATATCTTCAATAAAGGTTTTTAGTTTGGCATTGTGAGCTTGAATATTCACGACCACATAAAATTTTTTACCAAGACTATGGGCGTAATCTATGCCTTTTTTTAGATTTTCTTCATCAAAGTCATTATTACGCACTCGCAAACTGTAACGTGCCTGCCCTGCATATACCGCATCTGCCCCATAAGCGAACGCATACTGCATATTTTTAAAAGTTCCTGCAGGACAAAGTAATTCAGGTTGATGGATAGGCGATTGCGTGGTTTGGCTCATAGCTTGACCTTTATTTGATAATTTATTGCTAAATTTTATTATTATAATCAAAAATTCATAAAAAATAAATAATTCTGACTATATCACTCGGAATTCTAATATTATTGTTTAAAATGCCCTCAACTCAGTTCAATATAGCCATTTAGATAAAACATTAAAAAATATTTTGCTAATACTTGATTAAAAAATATTCAATTTTAAGCAAAAATTATTACCTTATTTTAACTATTAATTAACTCTATATAGCTGTTCATTTACATAAGGTTTGCTATAATTCGCACTTTGAAATCATAACAAGGCAAATATAGTGTTAAGTAATATCAGTGCGTGGATTTTAGCGATTATGGCAAAGCTTGGTTACACAGGCGTTGTCGTATTTATGTTTTTAGAAAATGTATTTCCACCTATTCCGTCCGAACTTATCATGCCTGCGGGTGGATTTGCCGCTTCACAGGGACAAATGACATTAATTGGGGTAATTTTGGCAGGCACATTGGGGTCAGTATTAGGGGCGTTACCGCTATATTATTTGGGAACGATATTTGATGAGCCTCGCTTATTAAAACTCACTGAAAAATATGGCAAATTTGTTTTAGTAAAACCTGACGATGTATTAAAAGCAAATGCTTGGTTCAATAAATATGGCAAAGCAGTGATTTTCTTTGGGCGAATGATACCCGCTATTCGTTCGTTAATTTCTATCCCTGCAGGTATGAACCGAATGCCATTATTACCATTTTTATTATTAACCACTTTAGGTTCGGCGATTTGGTCGTCATTACTAGCATATGCAGGCTATATCCTTGGGGCAAATTATGATAAAGTTGAACAATTTATCTCGCCCATCAGTAAAGGTGTGGTTGCCATTGTGTTATTATTTGGCATTTGGTTTATTGGCAGTCGAATTTTAGAAAAATTAAAAAAATAATTCATATAAATTCTTCAAACGCTGGCAAAAAAACTTCACTAACTAACATTGGCTTGCCTTGCCATAAGTACAAACTGGTTCGTTGCCAGCCAATCGGCGTTTTTTCTAACCAACGTTTTTTTAAAACTGCTTTATTTCGTCCAAAAATGACATAACCAATCGGCGTTTTTCCTAAATTAGTCAGCTTTCTTCCACTACCTGTTAAGCTACAAAAAGGAAACACACTGCGAGCCAATACCCACGCCTGTGTTTTTTCATGACCATATAAAGTCGCTTCACGCACCCATGCCGACTGTTGTCGATGTGGGTAAATGCCAAGTTGTTTTTTTTCTGCCAAACTTAATAACACTCGCCCTTCAAATTGCGGTTTTACAATCAGTTTTTGCCCTGATAATAATTCTAATTTGGCAGTGAGCGAGCCTTCCAGTGTTAGCCAATACCGCAGTTTTTTTGGACATGATGTTTTTTTTAGATAGTTAATATGATAAGATTGTTTAGTAAAATTTAGCATAACTAACGACTGAAACTAAAATTAAATATCACTATCATAAACTTTTTTTACGCTTTTTTCACCCTAAACCATGTCGCGTATAAGGCGGGTAGAAAAAATAAGGTTAAAAAAGTCGCAACAATCAATCCACCCATAATCGCTACCGCCATTGGACCAAAAAACACACTGCGAGATAATGGTATCATTGCCAACACTGCCGCCAATGCTGTCAGTATAATTGGGCGAAAACGCCGAACTGTCGCTTCAATCACTGATTGCCAAGCAGGTAAACCTGATGCAATGTCTTGTTCAATTTGGTCAATTAAAATCAATGAATTACGCATAATCATTCCCGATAACGCAATCGTTCCTAACATCGCCACAAAACCCATTGGTTTATTTAACAAAATTAAAAACACGACAACGCCAATCAACCCTAAAGGTGCTGTCAAAAATACCATGATTGCACGGCTCATACTGCGTAATTGCAACATCAATAAAGTAAATACCACTGCCAAAAATAACGGCATTCCTGCATTAATAGAGGCTTGCCCTTTGGCTGATTCTTCCACTGTGCCACCCACTTCAATACGATAGCCATTTGGTAGCGTATTTTGTAATTTATCAATAGTATCTTTTAACTGATTTATCACAGTGGCAGGCTGTAATTGACCATTAATATCCGCTCGCACGGTAATTGTCGTTAAACGGTTACGATGCCAAATAATACCCTCTTCAAACGCATAACTAATATTAGCAATTTGTGATAAAGGCACAAAGCCACCGTTACTGGTTGGTACACTTAAACTACTCAATGACTCAACATTGACCCGTTCATCAACTGTTCCTCGCAAACGAATATCGATTAATTCCTTTTTTTCTTGATATTGATTTAAAATCGTACCATTGACCGAATTATATAAAAAGTTTGATAAATCAACACTGGTAATACCCAGTGTTCTGGCTCGGTCTTGGTCAATTTCCAGTCGAATGACTTTACTTGGCTCACCCCAATCCAAATGCACATTTTTACTATTAGGATTATCATCTATTATCTTTGCAAGCTGTTGAGCATATTGTCGAACTAATGTTAAATCTTCACCCACAACCCGATATTGTAACGGATAGCCAACAGGTGGACCGTTCTCTAATAATGAAATTCGGCTTCTTACTTCGGGTAATAATTGACGAATATTTTGTTCTAATACTTGGCGAACGGCGTTACGCTCTTCTAATGATGAAGTTAAAACAACGAATTGGGCAAAACTTGCCTGCGGTAACTGTTGGTCAAGCGGTAAATAAAAACGTGGAGAGCCTGTGCCAACATAAGCCACATAATTTTCAATACCTTTTTGTTCTGATAAAAATTTTTCAACTTTTTTCACCACTTGTTCAGTCGCTGTCAATGATGCCCCTTCATGTAATTTTAAATCGATTAAAATTTCAGGACGATTTGATGGTGGAAAAAATTGTTGTTCTACTTTTGGAAATAAGGCAATCGCTCCCATAAATAACCCTACAGTAATCATCAATACCGTTTTTCGATATGTAATACACCATGTTACGATTGCCCGAAATTTTTGATAAAAAGCTGTTTGATACGGGTCATGATTTGGGTCATGATGTGTTGTGGATATGGGTTTTTTACGGATTTTCGCCCAAAGTTTTTGATGCCAGCTTGGTTGATGTTGAGTTTTATTAAAATCAGGCAAAAGCTTATCGCCTAAATATGGCACAAATAACACCGCCGCTACCCATGATACTAATAAGGCAATTGTCACAACTTGGAAAATAGAAATTGTGTATTCACCCGTTGAAGATTTAGCGGTAGCAATTGGTAAAAAGCCTGCCGCCGTAATCAACGTACCTGTTAGCATGGGAAAGGCGGTCGTATTCCATGCAAACCCCGCTGACTTCAACCGACTATAGCCTTGTTCCATTTTTATCACCATCATTTCAACAGCAATAATGGCATCATCTACCAATAATCCTAATGCTAAAATCAACGCACCTAAAGAAATTTTATGCAGACCCACATCAAAAAAATACATACCTGCAAAGGTCATTGCCAGCACAATTGGAATAGATACAGCAACGACTAATCCCGTCCGAAAACCAAGCGAAAAAAAGCTGACCAACAATACAATTGCCACTGCTTCGATTAATACTTGTATAAATTCGTTAATACTATTTTGTACGGCAATGGGTTGGTCAGAAACTTTACTTAAGGTCATGCCTAATGGTAATGTATGTTGTAATCGTTGAAATTCTTGTTGTAAATTTTCTCCTAAAGCAATGATATCACCGTTTTTTTGCATGGAAACCGCAATGCCAATACCATTTTCTCCCATAAATCGCATTCTAGGCTGAGCAGGCTCGCTATAGCCTCGATAGATATCCGCCACGTCACCCAATTGAATGGTTTTTCCAGCAACTAATAATGGCATTTTTCGTAATTCTTCAACGCTGGTTAATTGTCCAGAAACACGCAGTTGAATACGTTCACTTGCCGTTTCAAAATAACCTGCATTGGCTAAATTGGTCTGTTGGGCAAGGGTTTGTTGAATTTGAGTGAGCGGAATGCCAAGTTGTGATGCTTTCGTATTAGAAATATCAATCCAGATTTTTTGGTCTTGTAAACCAATTAATTCAACTTTTCCTACATCTTTGACTTGTTGTAACTGTTGTTGTAGACGTTCTGCATACTCTTTTAAAGTTGCATCATCAAAATCTTTCCCTGTCAAAACGTAAATATTACCAAAAGTATCACCAAATTCATCATTAAAAAAAGGACCTTGTACACCTTGTGGCAATTCGTGTTTAATGTCATTAATTTTTTTACGAACGTTATACCAGACATCAGGAATTTCATGCGATTTTATCGTATCATCAGCAATGAATGTCACTGTTGATTCATTTGGACGAGAATAGGCAATAATTCTTTCATATTGCCCTGTACTCATGAGTTCTTTTTCAATGCGGTCTGTGACTTGTCTGGAAACCTGTTCTGCACTTGCTCCTGCCCAATAGGTTTGAATAACCATCACTTTAAATGTAAATGGTGGGTCTTCACTTTGTGACAAACGGCTATACGATAACACCCCGACCACACTCACCAACAACATAAAAAATAATACAAGGCTTTTATTTTTCAATGCCCATTCTGACACATTAAAACGCATGATTATTCCTCTGTTTTATTGGTTTTACTTGGTTGTTCAGCATTTTTCAAAATAACTGCTCGATTATTGGTATCAACAGGATTGACTTTTTGTTGTTCACGCACCAAATGCACTCCAGCCATTACTATCCAATCATTGACTGTCACTCCAGAGCTTAAACTGGCTTGGGTTTTGCCATATTCAACAACTTTGACAGGGATTTTTGTCAAAGTTTGGTCGGGCTTTAGTTTCCAGACAAAGGTTTGTTTATTTTCTTCAGAAACTGCGGTTAATGGTACATTAAATTGTCCTTGTGTGTTTTCCTGAAAAAATACCCGAGCGGTCTGCCCAAGCTGTAACGGTGTTGATGAATTTACCGAAACTTTCACTTGATATGTATGTGAACTATCCATTGCAGGGGCAATTTCTCGTACTTTTGCAGTAAGTTTTTGTTCAGGATTTGACCATAATACGACACTGGCAGGTTGTCCAATTTTTACTTTTTCAATGTCTTTTTCTGCAACGCCAATCACCACATCTCGTTCACCATCAACCGCCAACTGATAAACCGTTTGACCCGCTGAAATAACTTGTCCAACATCAACGTTACGTTGGGTGATAATGCCGTTTTTTTCGCTAATCAATTGATTGTATTGCAGTTGATTTTTAACAGTATTGACATTATCTTGGGCTTGTTCACGTTTACTAACGGCAATTTTATATTGATTTTCAATGTTATCAAATTCCGCCTGACTCACTGCATTATCGGGTAATAACGCTTGATAACGTTTTAGCTGAATTTCTGCCAATTCAACCGCTGACTGTGCCTGTTGTAAATTTGCCATTGCGCTATTTAGCTGGATTTCACTATCTTTAGGGTCTAAGCTAGCTAACACTTGCCCAGTTTTTACCCTATCGCCAACATCAACAGCTCGAGATAATAACTGTCCGCTCACTCGAAACGCTAATACAATTTGCTGACGAGCTTGCACCTCACCTGAATAACTTTTAAACTGCTCACTGTTTTTAACTGGTTGCGTTACCATCACTAATGGTAGTGGGTCAAAGGTTTCAACGTCTTTTTTACAGGCAACAACGAATACACTTAGCATTATTATTAAAATAATGTTAATCCATTTGGTCAGCATAGTCACTATCCACGCTACAGAGGGGTAAAATTTGTTAGAATATTCATCGAAAGTCTTAGTTTAACCGATTTTATTATCAATTTCTATACTGTTTAGTACAGTAATTTTATTTTATGAAGTAATTATTATGAAAAACCCTGTTGGTCGTCCAAAAGACTTAGAAAAACAAAAAGATATTATTTATTCAGCCCGTACGTTATTTTTAGAATTGGGCTATGACAACTGTTCAATGGAAAAAATCGCTAAACGGGCAAAGGTGTCCAAAATTACGATTTATAATCACTTTCATGATAAAGAAACATTGTTTACCCATATTATTCAACAAGTATGTGATGAATTTATCAAGGCTGATTGTTGGCAACTTCATGAAAATAGCAACTTTCGCCAAGAGCTATATCAATGTTGTTTATGTGTGTTAGATGTCATCTATTTGCCAGAAAGTATCAAGTTAGAATATTTATTACTAAAACTAGCTTCAGAAAAAAATCCATTATTACAGCCATTTTTTCAAGAGTCTCACGCCAAAGTGCAACAATTATGGCAAAATTTTTTACAACAGGCGATTGAATTTAACTTTATTCAATTAACAAACGAGCAACAACCACAAGCTTTATCATTCATTGCTTCATTAATTTGTGATTATCGTTATCATCAAGTATTATTGGGTCAAATGACTGTACCAAATTCTATTGAAAAACAACAAATTGCCCAAACAGTGACTGATATTTTTTGTCTTATATATCAAAAATAATGATGGTTTAATTGGTGGAGATGGTCAATTGGTGTGGTTGATAACTGATGGCTTTGGTAAAATTTTGTACATGAAATCGCTGATTTAATACAGGTCGCCAGTCGCAACTTTTTTGGCTAAGTTGTTGAGATAATTCAGTTAAAAATTGCTGACGGGGCATGGTTGTAGCCCCTAAACTTAGTAAATGATTATTTGGCAATTGACAATCAACCCAACGAAATCCAGATAATCGACATAATTGCATTAAACAGTAAAAAGCAACTTTTGAAGCATCTGTTTGTCGATGAAACATTGACTCACCAAAAAACGCCTGTCCGAACTTTAACCCATATAAACCACCAATTAAATCATTTTTTGCCCAAATTTCAACACTATAGGCATCACCTTGTTGATGTAACTGATTATAGGCATCTATCATCGCTGAATTAATCCAAGTGCCTTGTTGTTGGCGAATACTGGCACAGGCATGAATAACATTGCTAAAATCTTGATTAATGCTAACTTGCCAATCACAAGTTTTTAAACGGCGTTTTAGTGAATGGCTAGGGGTAAAGGTTTCAGGATAGATAAGACAACGTGGGTCAGGCGACCACCATGCTATTGGCTCATCTTCGTTAAACCACGGAAACATACCGTGAGTATAGGCATAACGTAATGTATCTGTTGCAAGGTCGCCACCTACCGCTATTAACCCAACACCATCAGGGTCAGCCTCAATGGGGTTGGGAAATTGATAACGACAAAGAATGTCTTTATCAAACATAACGTTTATTTAGCAAGTGCTTCAAGATATTTTTCTGCATCAAGTGCTGACATACAGCCTGTACCTGCTGAAGTAATTGCTTGACGATAGACATGGTCGGCCACATCACCTGCTGCAAATACACCTTCAACACTTGTTGCGGTTGCATTGCCATTAATACCGCTTTGTACCACAATATAGCCGTTATTCATGTCTAATTGACCATTAAAAATTTCGGTATTTGGTTTATGTCCGATTGCGACAAACACACCTGTAACATCTAGTTGTGTGGTTGAACCATCTTTAACATTTTCTAGTATTAGCCCTGTTACACCTGAATTATCGCCAACTACTTCTTTAACTTGACTATTCCAAACAATGCTAACATTACCTGCTTTTTCTTTTTCAAACAACTGATTTTGTAAGATTTTTTCAGCTCGTAAACTGTCACGGCGATGGATTAAAGTCACATGACTTGCGATATTTGATAAATATAATGCTTCACCAACAGCGGTATTACCACCGCCAATCACAACAACTGGTTGGTCTTTATAGAAAAATCCATCACAAGTCGCACAGGCAGACACTCCCAGTCCCATAAATTTTTGTTCTGATTCTAAGCCTAAATATTGGGCTGATGCACCTGTGGCAATAATTAACGCATCACAAGTATAAGTTTGACTACCTTTTAACACAAAAGGACGTTGTTGCAAATCTACTTCATTAATATGGTCATAAATAATTTGTGTACCAAAACGTTCAGCATGTTGTTGCATACGCACCATCAAGTCAGGACCTGTCAAACCATGAGCATCACCTGGCCAGTTATCAACTTCTGTGGTTGTGGTTAATTGACCGCCAACTTGCATACCTGTAATCATCACAGGATTTAAATTTGCACGGGCTGAGTATACAGCTGCTGAGTAACCAGCAGGTCCAGAGCCTAAAATAATGAGTTTGTGATGGATTGTGTCACTCATAATGTGTTCCTAATGTATTTGTATGATTTGGTCAATGTTTTGACGCATTTGATAGGTTATAATTTTGGGATAATTGAGTAAAAATCAAGTGTTATCTTCATTAATCCCATGCCGAATTTTTTGCCACCACCACTGCCAACCACAGCCACGCAATTATCATCAAGGTTCCGCCGATTGGTGTTACCATGCCTAACCCTCGCGATGCACCCAATGCCATTAAATATAATGACCCTGTAAATAAAAGAATACCAGCTTGTAACAACCATGCGATAATACTTGGGGCAATGCGTAAACGAATAAGTAATGCAATAATAAATAAACCTAACGCCTGATAAAAATAATATTGTGTACCTGTTTGCCACCATGCCATTTGCTCTGTGGATAATTGAGCTTTTAAACCATGAGCCCCAAACGCTCCACACATGACCGCAATCGCCATGTTAATACTTGCAACACTTAACCAATTCATTGTTATTTTTCCATTTGTAGATATTTGATAATATTTTACATCTGTAAATGATTATTAGCTAGCATTGCTTCACGAATTTTATCCATCGCATTTTTTTCAATTTGACGTACACGTTCTGCAGAAATATCATATTCTGCCGCCAATTCATGCAACGTTGCTTTTTGTTCATTTAGCCAACGCTGTTGCACAATATCGCGTGACCGTTCATCAAGACTATCCATTGCCTCAAGTAAAGCATTATTGTTACTTTCTTCCCAGTCGGCATCTTCCACCATTTCCGCAGGGTCTACACCATCTTCAAGATATAATTGTGGTGCATAACGCCCTTCTTCATCGTCATCACTTTGAGTTTCAAAAGACGCATCGTATGAGGTCAAACGACTTTCCATCTCTAGCACTTGTTTAACAGTAACATTTAAATCTTTGGCAATTGCTTCGGCTTCTTCTAATGTTAATTGATTATTGGTTTTTTTCAATGACCGCAAATTAAAAAACAATTTTCGATGGGCTTTAGTGGTTGCAACTTTCACAATTCGCCAGTTACGAATAACAAACTCATGAATTTCTGCTTTAATCCAATGTACCGCAAATGATACTAAACGCACCCCTTTATTAGGGTCAAAGCGTTTTACTGCTTTCATTAATCCAACATTACCTTCTTGAATTAAATCAGCTTGGGGCAAGCCGTAACCTGAGTAACTGCGGGCAATGTGAATGACAAAACGTAAATGTGACATGACCAGCAGTCGAGCCGCCTCAACATCGCCTTTGTCATAGTAACGATGGGCAAGGTCTTGTTCTTGTTCTGGTGTCAAAATAGGAATTTGGTGGACTGCATTAATATATGCCCCTAAGTTCACCCCTGGTGCTGATAACGAAGTTGGCATCGCAGGAACAAGAGCATGACTATGGCTGGTGGATATTGTGCGAGATTTTGTTGTTTTTTTAGGACGATAATCGTCTAAATCATCATCATAATCTGTGGAGTAATCATCGGATAAGTTGTCAAAATCAATGTCTTCGCCGTCAAAATCATCAAAATCAGGTTCATCATTATCTAAATCTATATCATCATCAATAAAATCATCGACATATGGTTGATGACGGGTTTTATCATGTGATACAGAAGTTTGTTGTTTGTGTTTTCGTGCCATGAACTGACCTATCATTGTCGCAATAATTTTGTGTAGCTATTATTTAGTTATTTTTGCAGATTAACAAGTGAAAGATTGTATCGTTGGCATTATCAGAACGTAAGCTATCGTGAGTATTCTCAATAAAAATCAATAGATTGTAATTCATATGACGGCAAAACGCCCCAATATCATGTTGGCTATTTGGGTCTGTTGTGGTTACATAAACAGCATGATTCATATTAGTATTTTTTAACGCCATTTTTAATTTTAACAATGGCATTGGACATGCTAAGTTTTTAGCATTGACATATTGTGTGATAGTAATGTCAGGAAGCTCATTAACTAATGTTTGTAATTGTTGCCAATCGATTTGAAACTCTGGCAAATTGGCAACGTCAGGATAAATCGTCATATTCAACCCATGTTAGCGATGATTATATACAATGGGGATTTTTTAGGGTATTACAACCGATAATCTGGGTTATTGAGTTGTCTTTTTGCTTTTTTCCAACATGCTATTGATAATAGATAGTAAAATTCCTACCCAAATTAAACCAAAACTTAACATCATTTCAGCATTTATCATTTCGTTTAGCACCAAAATAGATAGAACAAACATTAAGGCAGGTTCTAAATAACTTAACATACCAAACATATTCATGGGTAATAAACGGCTTGCATGTAAGTTTGTCTGCATTGCCAATGCACTAATTAACCCTAACCCCACAATCAGTATTAACAAGGAACTTGAGGTCATGACCATTGACAATGAATTATCTTGAAAAATCAAATATAACAAAGCTATAGGAGCAATGATAGATAAATCAATAAATAACCCTGATAAAGCAGGTACCCCTTGCCAACGGCGAAGCCCATAATAAATCGGATAGGTCAAACATACCCACGCTGTCGCCCAAGACACACTGCCTAATAAGAAAAACTGTATCAACACGCCAGCCCCAGCCAATGCAACGGCAATCCATTGTAAACGATTTAATTTTTCTTTAAAAAAGATACAGCCAACCAAAACCATCATCAATGGAAATAAAAAATAACCAATGGCTACATTTACCGCCTGTCCGTTCACAGGAGCCCACATAAATAGCCAGAATTGACTTGCGACAATTGGGGTTGTTGATAATAATAATAACCATTGACGCAAATTTAACCCTACAATATATTCACGAAATTTAGCAACACCTTGGGTCATTATCATCAACATTAATAACCCAAACCACATCGCCACCATTCGCCACAAAAAAACTTGCGTACCTGATAAAGATGACAGCCAGCTACTGTATAAATAAATGATTGCAAATAAAACACCCGAAAAAACTGCCAAACTAATCCCAACACTGATTGGGGTGAGCGTTGGTAATGCAAACCGATTGAGCAGAGCAGGTGTTTGAATTTGATGAATTTCTGACATGAAGTAATCAACCCTAAAATATCCCATCAATAACGCTGATAAGTATAACGATTTATTGTGATAAATATTTTCAATTTTTCATTGTTTATGGTAAATTAATAATAAAAATTTTCGCTAAAATTTGTTTTTTTTCATATAACGTTTTTTTAATGGAATGTGTAATTATGCAACACGAAATTGATGATATTGATAAACGCATTTTAAATTTATTGCAAGAGGACTCAACTTTACCACTAAAAAATATTGCTGAACAAGTTCATGCCTCAGTCGCCACCTGCCAACGGCGTATCCAATACATGATGG
The DNA here is from genome assembly GCA_041855445.1 of Moraxellaceae bacterium. Classification (GTDB taxonomy): domain Bacteria; phylum Pseudomonadota; class Gammaproteobacteria; order Pseudomonadales; family Moraxellaceae; genus Faucicola. Next base: position 39,562 of record JBHAEG010000067.1, on the reverse strand, counting down.
AAACTGGTGTCATTACCAAACAAGTCGCAATTGTCAATCCGACTGAACTAGGTTTTGACCTAACTATTTTTGTCTTAATTGAAATGGAAAAACAAAATACCAATATGCAAGATAGTTTTGAAAGATTAATGAACCGTCAAAAGCAGGTGATGAGCTGTTATGAAATTTCAGGCGATTATGATTTTTTACTATTAGTTCACGCCAAAAATATGGCAGATTACCATCGTTTTACTCGTGATTATCTAACTTACGATAACAACGTTCGCCGTTTTAAAAGCCAATTTGTCATGAATTTTTCTAAAGTTGGTACAAAAATAGAATTAAATTAATTTTAATTGATATTAAACGATGGGCTGTCGCCGATAAAACAATGTCGCAGGCAATGACAGCCCAAATACTAACGCCATCATCACAAACATTGCATTAAAAAAATATTGCATCATTTGCGTAAATAACGCATCACTATAACCAATGTAACCTAACTGTATCATGCTAATCATCGCTTTATATGCTGTCACACCTGGCATCATACAAATCACACTGGGGACAATCATGGTTTTTGGTGGTACAAGCCAACGTTTTGACACAAACACCCCTAAAAATCCACAAACAATACTGGCAAAAAATGTGGCTGTCACTAAATCTAACTGATATTGTAATAAACTATTTCGTAATCCACAGCCCATAGCGGTAACTATTAAACATTGAATGATATATTTTTTAGGCATATTAAACATCAATGTCCAACCAAATGTCATTAACATTGAAAAAAATACTGTATTGAATAAGCTATACCAATCAAACATTAATTAATCCCCCAAACATGAATATTTAATATAAATAATGCGATGACAATGCCCATACATGCCCCTAAAGTAAGCATACTTGCAAACATAAATCGTCCAACCCCCATATTCATATAACCACGCAACATATCTGATAATGAATTGATTAATGGAAAACTTGGCACTAATAACAACACACTTGAGGCAATCGCAATATGTGGGTCATTACCTAAATGAGCCAATAACCCCACCGCCCCAATCATCGAAGCACAAAACGCCGTCATGACTGTCACAATAAATGGACTAAAATGATGCAATGACAAATGATGTCGTAATAACATCGCCACAAAACCTGCAACATAGGTAATCAACACAATTTGCCAGTTCCCCCCTGCCAAATGAGCAAAACTTGCACATGAACCGCCAACAAACAACGCAATCAGCCAAATTGGATAGCTCGTTTTGTCTAACGCATCAAAACGTTGTTGAGCATATTCTAAAGGTTGTTTCATTTGATGATGTTCTAAATCTAAAATAATTTGTTGAATTTGAATAATAATATGAATATTAATTGCATGAGTGGTCGAAGCTCGCACCGTAGTAATACAACGATTATTATATAACGTGGTTAAGGTAATGCCATTAAATGCCAAACTACATTCGACACTTGCCACCCCCAATGCTTCGCCTAAACGTTTACATAAATCGACCACTGTTGCCGACTCTGCCCCATATTGCATTAATAACAAACCACAACGCACACATAAACGAGTAATCGCCTGCTGGTCTTCATACGCCATATAGGGTAAATGTGGTAATGATTTGGTTTTGATAATTTCGTTGGTAAAATTTGACATTTTATTAATAAGTTCAAATCAATATAAAAATTAAAAAAACAGCAAAACGGTTAAATTTTGCTGTTCTTTTTTATTAAGTTATTAGATAATCGAAATAATTAAATTATCAAGTTATCTTATAAGCTGGCAATGGTTTCGTTAAAAATTGCACTTGGACGCATGGCTTGTGAGGCAAGCTTTTCATCAGGTGAATAATAACCGCCAATATCTACCGCTGTCGCCGATTGCGTTAAATCATCAACAATTTTCGCTTCATTATCAGCAAGTTTATTAGCAACTGGAGCAAATAACGCTTGTAAAGCTTCATCTTTTGTTTGCTCTGCTAATGCTTTTGCCCAGTACATCGCCAAATAGAAATGACTGCCTCGATTATCCAGTTCGCCTGCTTTACGTTTTGGTGATTTACCATTTAATAGTAACTGTTCAGTGGCTAAATCTAATGTATCTGCTAACACTTGAGCTTTTTCGTTACCCGTTGTTTGGGCTAAATGCTCTAATGATACTGCCAACGCCAAAAACTCTCCCAAAGAGTCCCAACGTAAATGATTTTCTTGTAAGAATTGCTGAACGTGTTTTGGTGCAGAACCGCCTGCCCCAGTTTCAAATAAACCGCCACCGTTCATCAAAGGCACAATCGATAACATTTTAGCACTTGTACCCAATTCTAAAATCGGGAATAAGTCGGTTAAATAGTCACGCAGTACATTGCCTGTGACTGAAATTGTATCTTGTCCTGCTTTGATACGTTCTAAAGTAAATTTCGTGGCTTCAATTGGCGATAAAATATGGATTTCTAAACCATCAGTATCTAAGTTTGCTAAACAAGCTTTAACTTTTTTGATTAATTCACGGTCATGAGCACGATTTTCATCTAACCAAAATACGGCTGGTGTTTGGCTCAAACGGGCACGATTTACCGCCAAGGCAACCCAGTCAGTAATTGGTGCATCTTTAGTTTGACACATACGCCAAATATCACCTGCCTCAACGTCATGACTCATTAATACATTACCTGCACTATCAATCACTTCAACAACACCATTGTCAGCAATTTCAAATGTTTTGTCATGTGAGCCATATTCTTCGGCTTTTTGTGCCATCAAACCAACGTTTGGCACGGTTCCCATTGTGCTTGGGTCAAATGCTCCGTTTTCACGGCAAAAATCAATAACTGCCTGATATACACCTGCATAACTGCTGTCAGGAATAACAGCTTTTGTATCTTTTGATAAGCCGTCTTTATCCCACATTTGACCTGAGTTTCTAATCATTGCAGGCATTGACGCATCAATAATGACATCGCTTGGTACATGTAAATTAGTGATACCTTTGTCTGAGTTCACCATTGCTAAATCAGGACTATTGGCATACACTTCATCAATTTTTGCTAAAATAGCTTGTTTTGTGTCGCTGTCTAGCTTTTCAATTTCGGTCAATAAGTTACCAAAACCATTATTTACATTAACGCCAGCTTGCTCCAATACATCACCAAATTGTTCAAATACTGGGGCGAAAAATACTTTTACCGCATGACCAAAAATCACAGGGTCAGAAACTTTCATCATTGTCGCTTTCATATGTAATGAGAACAACACGCCTTGAGCTTTGGCATCGGCAACTTGTTCTGCTAAAAACGCCAATAATGCTTTTTTGCTCATAACTGATGCGTCAATGACTTCAGCCTTTTGTAGGGCTAAACCTGATTTTAATACTTGTTCGCCATTTGCTGTTTTTAATACGATATCAATTTTTGTCGCTTCTGGCACAGTCACTGATTGTTCTGTATGATAAAAATCGCCTGCAGTCATGGTTGAAACGTGCGATTTTGAGTCTTTTGTCCATACACCCATACTATGTGGATTTTTTTTGGCAAAATTTTTCACAGCTTTTGGAGCTCGGCGGTCAGAGTTACCCTCACGCAATACAGGGTTTACCGCACTACCTTTGATTTTGTCATAACGATTGCGGATTTCTTTTTCTTCATCAGTTTCTGGATTGATTGGATAATCAGGTACAGCATAGCCATCATCTTGTAATTCTTTGATTGTGGCGAGTAATTGAGGTACTGATGCACTGATATTGGGTAATTTGATGATGTTTGCATCAGGTTGTTTGACTAACTCACCTAGTTTTGCTAAGTCATCACTGACGACTTGCTCTGGCTTTAGATACTCAGGAAATGACGCTAATACACGACCTGATAAAGAAATATCACTTGTTACAACATCAATATCAGCAGTTTTTAAAAATGCTTGTACGATAGGTAGCAATGATTTTGTTGCTAAGGCAGGAGCTTCATCGGTGTGGGTGTAAATGATGGTAGGCTTTGTCATACAATAACTTCCTTTGGTTACTTACTGGTTACAATCACAAAAATAAATACAAAATTTTTACTTATTTTTTAAATAAATGGTTGTTAGTCGAGCAAACCATAAAATACTGGTTATTTCTGCCGATTTTATTACATACAATGCTGATAATCAACTGATTAATAGTCGCCTTTGTTGTTTTTACACATAAATCATGGAAAAAATGAATTATGTTATACGTTTTTTATGAAAAAATGGAAAAAGCACCATTTTTATGAGAAATTATATGACCATTGATTTTTTATATTTTCATGTTTGATATTACAAAAAATATAATTGCCTGTTTATAGTAAATCAGGTAAATTAGCATGAATAGGTAAATAAAGAAATAAAGGTAGGTTTACAATGTGGGACTTGGCGATTACGTTAATAGGCCTTTGGGCAATCGTTAGTATAGTATTGCCAATTATTGCGATTGTGAAAAATTCAGAACAAAAACAACAAATTGATAAATTAAATCGTCAAGTACAACATTTACAACAGCAAGTTGTGCATTTGACAAATTTAACAAATTCGTCAATAAATCGTGTGCCATCTGCACATATTCCGCCACAGCAAGCAACACCTAATCAGCCATCAAATAATATTCCGCCAGAACGTCCTACATTTGTAAATCCAGCTCCAAATTTAAATGTACCTTTGCCCACACAAAACAGCTCTGCTCAACATACACAAAGACCTGTAACGACTTCAAAACCACCTGTTTTTAATCAACCTACGTTTAATCAACCTATATTCAATCAATCTGCGGTTAATCCATCACCATCTCATCAACAATCTTTACATCAGCCTTCGTTTAACCAGCAACCACCTAGCCAACAGCCATTTGCTCCATCATCACACACGCCAGATGAAACGTCAATTAATGTGGTAACGTCATTGTTTCATAGTATTAAGCAATGGTTTTTAGGTGAAAATTTAATTGTACGGGTTGGGGCGTTAGTATTATTGGTAGGGGTCGTGTTGCTGTTAAAACTTGCCAGCCAATATATTGAAGTGTCTATCGCAACTCGTATGATGATGGTCGCTTTAGCAGGTCTAGCTGTGACAGGTGTTGGTTTTAAAGTGAGTCAAAATCGGCGAAATTATGGTTTGACTTTGCAAGGTGTCGGCTTTGCGATGATTTATTTGACGATTTTTGCAAGTTTTCGCTTATATGATTTATTGCCAGCCAGTTTTGCCATGGGGTTACTGGTAGTTTTAACAGGTTTATCAGTGATGTTTTCGGTGTGGCAAAATGCACTGCCATTGGCGATTTTAGCGTTTGGTGGGGCGTTTTTTGCACCGATATTAATTAGTCAAAATACTGGTAATGTGGTGATGTTGTTTGGCTATTATTTGATTTTAAATGTAGCTGTTGCAGTGATTGCCCATTACCGAACATGGAAGTTATTAAATGCGTTAAGTTTAGCTGTAACCTTTGGTGTGGCTTATACTTGGGGAGCGAAACAATACATGGATTGGCTAAATTTAGGGGTGAGCATATGGCTACCAATGCGTTGGCAATTAGTGATATTGTTGGTCGCTCATATGGCATTGTATTTGTTTATTGCGGTGCGATATTCTCAACAAGTTGTAACGTTTAATCGTATGTTAAGTCGTCAAAATACTGTAAATAAGCCGTTACAAACCCCTTTATTATCAATTGATGCTGGGCTGTTATTTGGTACTGCCTTATTAGGTTTTGGCTTGTTAGCAAGTTTGTTACATGATTTATCGTATCATTTGGCTTTTGCTAGTGCGATTTTATCTGTGGTTTATTTTGCTATTGGTTCTTGGCTACTACATCAGCATCAACAAGGTTTAGAAAATTTTAACGATGCAAAAGAACGTTTTAACAATAGTTATCATTTGTTGATTGAAGCAACATTAGCATTAGGAGTTGGCTTTTTAGCATTGGTGTTACCATTAGCGTTGTCCGCCCAATGGGTAACGATTGGCTGGGCGGTACAAGGAGCGAGTTTTGTTTGGTTGGGTATTCGTACTGATAGACGCTGGGCAATTTGGACAGGTTTAGCACTACAGGCGTTTAGTATTTTGTTAATGATAGCTTATGATTTTGTGATACAGTTATGGTTTGCAATTTTAGATATTTTTTCAATACAACATATTGATATTGCTGATATGACCATGTTAAGTACAGGCTTACCGCTGATTGTTTTAACTTTATCAGTGGCAATGTCGGCATTTTTGTTACGATTTGGCATTCGTTTTGAGCCAGTTCCAGCCAAACGTTTATCATTACCTGCCACCACAGCAGATAAAGGCTTAACTATCAGTTTAGTTATTATCATGTTAATGTTGTACGGGCAAACATTATACGACAATTTATTCAATCCTTTTCAGAGTATCATTGAAACCAATCGTAATTCAGAACTGGCTTGGGTTGGTCTATGGACATTGGCATTAATTGGTTTACAGTTAATTCATCGACACTGGCGATGGTGGGCTATTAACCAAGTAAGCCGTTTTGTGCTACCCATGATATTATTATCATGGTTGATAGTCTGGACAAATATTTTTTCTGGGAAAAATAACTGGGTTGAATTATTTGGCATTATTTTTATTGTAATATTGGTCAAATTTATTGGAGCGTGGTTTTTGGCAGGTTGGCATCAACAAAAACTGAATACACGTTTTGACCAAATTGCGTTTATACTCGTGATTATCCTCATGAGTAGCTACTTATTGCCAATGCTGACAATAAGTACAGAAACCACCTATTTATTGACGATTTTTCCAAGTGTGCTGACTTTATTAGTGCTAATTATCATGTCGTTAGCCAATGATACCGATGATTATTCGTTTTTTACCGATAAATTTGTATGGTTTTCTCCAGTTCAAGTATTAAAAGATATTAGTTGGCTTTTGTTTCCGATAACATGGCTTTGGCTGGTGATGGCAAATATTGACTTTTCAGGGCAATTTATGGGATTGTATTTACCTATCATAAACCCGTTAGACTTGCTATTATTTGCTATTATTTTATATGAAGTTTATCTAATAAAAATGTTTAGTAAAGATTTGCATGTGCTAATGTATGTGATGCCTGCCTTTGCTATATTCTTTACCTTAAGTAGTATTTTGGTCAGAAGTCTTGCTAATTATTTTAATACACCGCTTTGGTCAGCTGGGGTTGAAGTTTGGTATTCTCCAATGTTACAAACCAGCTTAACAATTTTGTGGTCAATTTTAGCAACAGCATTGATGTTTATTGCCAATCGTCAAGCATGGCGAAACGTATGGTTTGCGGGTGTTACATTACTTGGTATTGTTGTTATCAAATTAGTATTTGTTGATATGTCAAAAACCAATGCAATTTTCCAAGTGATATCGTTTATTGGTGCTGGTGGATTGATGTTATTGATTGGTTATCTTGCACCATTACCACCACTAAAAACGCAACAAAATACTAATACTTTAAAGTAATTTTACAATAACAGAACGGTTTTAGTAAGCTCATCTGCTAAAATGACTCTGTGATAAAGTTAAAAAACTCAACGTTTTATGAATAATGAAAAGTAATCATGCTGTTGTCCATTAAATTTGCTAACACGATGCCCAATTTGTTTGCTATTTTTGCATCAAATTGGGCAAAATCATTATATATGATATTTTTATTGCCAGTGGTCGCTTGGGCAAATGAAAAACCTATGGCATATCAGGCAAATATCGAGTTACCCACTGTTCCAGTAGAAACAGAAGCATTTTTAGTGCATTTTTCTTCATTATCGCCTGCATTACTTGCCAACATCTGCCAAACCGATGCTACGCCATCGACTGAACATTTACGCATTGTGGACAGAGATGGACGAGTGATGCCAATGGCATTGCGTCCTGTTATCCAAACGAGCAAACAACAACAGCCTGTCCAATGGGTTCAGTTACAAACCAATGACCCAAATATGGTAGAAAAATTACGCAAACAATTTTCTGTTCAAGCAAGCAATCTTGATAATTTAAAAATCGAGATGCAAAATCTACCAAACATTCCATTAACAAACGCCAACCCATCTATTACTTGGTGGCTAAAAAACCCATTAGATAAAATCCGACTACCGACACAGTTACAAGTTAGCTTTGACAATATCACATATGAAAAACCATTAGAACTACAAGTTTTTGCTAGTGATGATTTAGAAAATTGGCAACAAATTGAAAAAAAGATTTGGACGAAATTAAATCAACCAAAAAACAACACTTTAACCATCAACATCAAATCCACAGAATATTCCCGTTTTTGGCAAATTGTGGCAAATCAACCTATTCAAATCAATGTAGCCAAAGTTGAAGAAGCAACTGAAATCCCAAATTATTTTTTGACACGGGTAAATTTTGAGCCAATTAGCGGACAATCGCAACAATGGCAACTGCAGTTACCACAGCCAATATTAGTTTCAGGTATGGATTTTTTAGTACCAGAGCATCAAATTTGGCAAGTAAAACTCATTGAACCTGTCATCAAAACATCAATGCTAGATAAAATTACCACTGCCAACAGTTATGATAGCCCAAATGATAAACTATTAGCACAGACCCAAGTCAGTCTTACAACTCCTCGGGTATTATGGCAACCGACCATTAGTCAAAATCTACAATTGATTGGACAGATGAACCTAAACGATGTACCTGTTACCTTGTTATCACCTGTTTATGAGCTGTATTTTTTGGCACAAGGTAATGCCCCTTATCAATTGGTAATACGAGATACACGATTAAATAATATTCCAAATATTATTTTAACAGATACACATATTCAACAAATTCAACAAAGTGTTGACGGGCAACTGGATAAATTAGAACCAATTGAAGACCCAAATCAACAGCTTAATCAACAAAAACAATGGCTGTTATGGATTTCATTGTTAGGAATATTAATGATATTATCAATGTTAGCTTATCATCTGTATCGACAAACTGCAAAATCTGCAAAACCATCATAAATTAAGGATAATTATGACACAACATATCATGATTGGTCTGGGAGCCATTGGATTACCAGTAGCCAATCAGCTAGCAAAATCAGGTCTGTCGCTGATTGGTATCAGTCGTACTGCAAAAATGAACCTTGATAAAAATATTCAACATATTCAACTTGATGCCAGAACATTATCCCCACAACATCTCAAACCATTTTTATCAACAATCAGTCATATTACTATTACTGTTACCCCTAGTCGTTACGATGAGATGAGTTATCATGAAAGTTATTTTCAAATTAGCCAAGCTGTCATCAAATTAAGTCAATATCTACCAAATTTGCAACGAGTATTTTTTGTTTCTTCAACGGGGGTTTATGGACAAAATTCTGCGGAAGTAATTGATATTCATAGTCCTATCTTGCCACCGACCCGAGTCGGTTCACAAATTATTTTACAGGCAGAACAGCTATTACAACAACATTTTATCGATAAATGTACGATTATTCGTCCAAGTGGCATTTATGGTGAACAGCGATTAGCTTTGGTAAATTTAGTAAAAAAACTAGCAACAGATAAACAAATTGCGATACCAGAAAATACTTGGACAAATCGAATTATGGATATTGACTTAATCCATGTTATGATAAAAATATTAATGGAAAACAATCCTTTAGCTATATATCTTGTCACTGATAACCAACCTGTGCCATTATATAACGTGTTAAATTATCTTGCTTTACAATTGCGACTTGATATTCAATTTGTAGAAACTTTGCCAACCACAGGTAAACAAATTTTAAATAATTTACCGAGCGATTGGCTAAATTTTACTAATTTTCAGCAAGGCTATCAGCATATTTTAGCAAAATTACATTAACGCCATGACAACTATTATTGGAGAAAATTTTATGTCATCGTTTCAATCTAGCGAATTTATTGATTTGGCATTAAAAAACCAAGTGTTAAGATTTGGTGAATTTACGTTAAAATCAGGACGCATCAGCCCATATTTTTTTAATGCTGGATTATTAGCCACTGGCGAGGCGTTATCAGTATTAGCCAAAGGATATGCGGACGCTTTAGCAAAACAAGTAAACAAAGATGAAGAACTGTATATTTTTGGGGCGGCTTATAAAGGTATTCCTTTTGTTGCGGTAACGGCTCAGGCACTTTGGCATTATCATGGTATCAATGCTCATTGGGGATATAATCGTAAAGAGGCCAAAACTCATGGCGAAGGTGGTAGCCTCGTTGGTGCAGACGTAAAAGGCAAAACTGTTTGGGTGCTTGATGATGTGATTACTGCTGGCACGGCAATGCGTGAAGTTATCAGCTTATTAGAACAGGCAGAAGCAAAAGTTGCTGGTATTATCGTTGCCCTCGACCGTAAAGAAAAAGGTCAAGGCGAAACCTCTGCTATTCAAGAACTCGCCCAAAATTTAAATGTACCCGTACAAGCATTAGTTGATATTGATGATATTATTGTTTATTTAAAAGAAAAACAACAACATGAACAGCTTGCCAAAATGATGGCATACCGTGAACAATACGGCGTATAACTATAGCAAAACAATATAATTTTTTAAGGTAAACGTAATAATGAAAAAATCACTGCGTATTCTGATAGTGATGGATAATATCGCCACTATCAATTATAAAAAAGATACAACTCTTGCGATGATGTGGGCAGGTAGCGAACGAGGTCATCAGCTATATTACTGTAATATCAATGATTTATGGCTAAATCAAGGTAAGCCCATCGTTGATGCTCAAGCTATCAATGTGACTAAAAATCCTGATAATTTTTATCAGTTGTCAGAAAAAATAAGCTATGATATTAAACATTTCGATGTCATTTTGATGCGAAAAGACCCACCATTTAATATGCAATTTATTTACGCAACCTATTTTCTCGATAAAGCCAAACAAGCAGGCGTTTTAGTCGTGAACGACCCACAAAGTATTCGTGATTGTAATGAAAAACTATTTGCAACATGGTTTAGCGAGCATATGAGTCCTACCATCGTCACCAGTAAACAAAGTCATATTCGCCAATTTATCCAACAACAACAAGATGTGATTGTTAAACCGCTTGATGGCATGGGGGGTATGGGGATTTTTCGTCTAACCGCAGATAGTCCCAATATTGGTTCAACCTTAGAAATGCTAACCCAGTTAGAAACCTTACCTATCATGGCTCAACGCTATTTACCTGAAATTAAAGATGGTGACAAACGCATATTAATCGTTAATGGTAAACCTGTCGATTATTGTTTAGCTCGTATTCCTAGTCAAGGTGAAACTCGTGGTAATTTAGCAGTGGGTGGTCGTGGCGTGGCAATGCCTTTATCTACCAAAGAACGAGAAGTCGCCGAAGCGGTCGCTCCAATTTTGCTAGAAAAAGGGCTATTATTTGTAGGGCTTGATGTCATTGGCGGTAAAATTACCGAAATTAATGTAACTAGTCCAACCTGTGTCCGTGAAATTGACGACCAATGCGGTACACATATCGCTACTGATTTTATCATAGCAATTGAACAACAATTTTCAGATTAAGACATACTTATGAATTTTACTATTATTGATGGAAAATTGATTGAGGCAGATTTTATTGCTTCACCAAATTTTAACGCCAGACCAGACCCAACAGATATTCGATTGGTCGTCATTCATAATATCAGTTTACCACCAAGTGAATTTTGTAAAACTGATAAACAAGGACAACATTTTGTAAAAGCATTTTTTCAAAATCAATTACAAGCTGATGACCACCCATATTTTGAAACCATTCATCAAATGGAAGTTTCTGCTCATGTATTTATTGAGCGAGATGGTCATGTTACCCAATTTGTCAATTTTCAAGATAGGGCTTGGCATGCTGGGCAGTCTTGTTATCTTGGTCAAAAAAATTGTAATGATTTTTCGATTGGTATCGAATTAGAAGGCGATGATAATAGTGAATTTACTGAACAACAATATCACACATTAGCCCAAGTTATCGTAGCGATTTATCGTGCCTACCCAAAAACCAAACAGCATTTGGCGGGGCATAGCGATATCGCTCGAGGACGAAAAACCGACCCTGGGAATGGCTTTGATTGGCAACAGTTACGGCGGTTAGTGGCAAATTTAGTTAAACCGATTAACAATGAAACATCGTTATGAACATACACGCTATATATCCCTGCTTTGCTCTGATTGAGCTAAATAGTCAGTCTAATATTTATCAGAATTTAATCGCTATTGAAAAAGGTGTTATTCAGGCAGTACAACATGGGGCAAAATTAATTGTATTACCTGAAAATGCGTTTTGTTTTGGTAATCAACAAAAAACTAGTCAGTATTTTGAAGCGTTAAAAAACTGGTGTAGTAAACTTGCCGAATTTTATCAAGTATATTTTTTAGCAGGCACGTTACCTTGTCCTTACCGTCCTGATGGCAGTCCCGTTACTGATGGTAAATTTCGTCAAACTTCATTATTATTTGAACCATCAGGCAATTGTATTGCTCGTTATGACAAAATTCATTTGTTTAAAGCCACGGTGAATGATACGACTGGTAGTTATGATGAAAGTCGAGTTTTTGAAGCTGGTAATGAATTAGTTGTTGCTAAAACTGAATTTGCTAATATTGGTATGATGATTTGTTTTGATTTACGTTTTCCACAGTTGGCAATTCGATTACGGCAATTGGGGGCAGAAATTATCACTGCACCATCAGCGTTTACTTATCAGACAGGTAAAGCCCATTGGCGGTCACTTTTAACCGCTCGTGCCTTAGATAGTCAATGTTTACTGATTGGTGCTGGACAGTCAGGCACTCATAGCATTGAACGGGAAAATGCTATCAGTGAGCGAGAAACTTGGGGGCATAGTGAGTTTATTAATGCTAATGGCGAAATTGTGACCAGTTTTATTAATATGTCATTAACTGATACCTCCATTTTACCAATGGTGGAACTTGCAAATTCATGGCTAACAGATATTAAAGAAAGCTCTGATTTTTCAGTAGATTATCAGGTATTATTTACCAATTTTGACATCAAGCAACAACGTCAATGGCGAGAAAATATTGCATTAATGGATTGTCAAAGATTGGCTGTCGCTGAAAACTTAACTCTTTAAACGTGAACGAGGGTGAGCATTGTCATACACTTTAGATAAATGCCCAAAATCCAAATGGGTATAAATTTGAGTCGTATTGACATTGCTATGCCCTAATAACTCTTGCACTGCCCGCAAATCACCACTACCACTTAATAAATGTGAAGCAAAACAATGTCTTAATAGATGTGGATATAAATTTTGAGCAATACCTGCCCGCCGTGCTTGAACTTTTATTCGATGTTGCACGGTACGAATAGTAAGACGTGTGCCTAAACGTTCACTGATAAACACGGCTTTATCATTATTTTTTTTCCACAATTCACGATATGGCAAATAATGATTGAGTGCTTGCCATGCTTGTCTACCTACTGGCACGACACGGGTTTTGTTCCCCTTCCCCGTAATTCTGAGTAAAAATTGATTTTTATCAATATCTTGTATATTTAAATTAATTAATTCACTCACTCGTAAACCACTGCCATATAACAGCTCAAGCATCGCTTTATCGCGTATCCATAATCGGGCATCTGTTGGCTTTTCTGGTGGCGGTTGGTCAAGTAATTGACTTAATAAATCAGCATCAACTAATTTAGGCAAAGTCTTTGGCGGGTATTTTAGACGTAAGCCAATACTTGGATTAATTTGAATAACATTTTGTTTGATAAGCCATCGAAAAAACTGTTTTAATACGGTTATTTCATGATGAACACTAATTTTAGCTAATTTATCAGTATCTGTACGTTTTGCAATATAAGCCAATAAATGTTGTCTATTAACTTGTGTCCATGTAGATAATTGTTTATCTTCCATGAATTTTTCAAATGCTCGCATCACCTGTTGATAGCTATTGATACTAGCTGGTGCATAATGTTGAGCGGATAATTGAAATAGCCATTGCTCAACAAAAGCAATTTGCTCCGTCTTCACAATGGCCAATTGATTTTTTTGTAAATTATTCATATAGTTCATAATTTTGCTGAGTTACTGGCTTTAAACCTGCCCCAGCCATTAAACCATCTGGGCTAAATACCCCTTCATAAACAAAAGTTGCAGGGCCTGTCATTTGCACTGAATAGCCTTCTTGCCAGCGAATAATCAAGCTACCGCCGTATAACTGGGCACGAATTTCTGCCCCTTCTTCTAACCAGCCTTCACGAATGCCTGTTACCACCGCAGCACATGCCCCCGTTCCACAAGCTTGAGTTTCGCCGACACCTCGTTCATACACACGCAGACGAATATGACGGTCATTCATGACTTGCACAAAGCCGACATTTACCTTTTCAGGAAATGCTGGGTGATTTTCAATCGCTCTACCCAGTGTTGCCACATCAGCTGTTAGCACATCATCAACTTTAATCACGGCATGCGGATTGCCTATATTTGCCACATACATCGTTACAGGTGTGCCTGCCACATCAAGACGATAAGAATTTTGTACTTTAGTAATGGCTTTTGGAGCAAAAGGGATTTCTTCAGGTTCAAATTTTGGTTTACCCATATCCACCTGTACCCAACCATAATTGTCTGTAGCCAATGTAATTACACCACTTGCCGTTTCTACACGAATACGTTGTTTAAACGACAATTTGCGAGCTTGTACAAAACGGGCAAAACATCTTGCTCCATTACCACATTGTTGTACTTCTGAGCCATCAGCGTTAAAAATACGATAGCGAAAATCCACATCGGGACGGCTTGGTGGTTCAACGATTAATAACTGGTCAAAACCAATGCCTAAATGACGGTCGCCTAATAATCTGACTAACTCTGTTGTTAGCTGTAATCGTTGGGTAACTAAATCTATCATCATAAAATCGTTACCCAAGCCGTGCATTTTTGTAAATTCAATTAACATACCTTTTAATCCTTCTTATTTAACTTTCTTTCATTGCAAAAGTTAGGCACTATCTTATCACGAAACAGAATAATTAAGGCAGATTGTTTTACAAAGTCACTATTTTTCTATCTATCAAAGCATTCGTTCTCGTTCCCACAGGCTTTCAACGGTTTCTCGCTCACGGATAATGTGGGTTTTTTCATCAGCAATTAAAATTTCACAGGCTCTGGGACGGCTGTTATAATTACTTGACATTACAAAGCCATACGCACCTGCGCCTGTGATTGCTAATAAATCGTTTTCTTGCAGTGGTAATTTACGATTTTTTGCTAAAAAATCGCCTGTTTCACAGATTGCTCCCACTATATCCCAAATTTTTTGTTGATGATTATTGAGTGTCACGGGAATAACTGCCATTTCTGACTGATATAGTGCAGGGCGAATTAAGTCATTCATCGCCGAATCAACAATCGCAAAATTTTTATGATTGGTTGGTTTTAAAATATCGACTTTAGTGACTAAAATTCCTGCATTTGCCACAATGCTACGCCCTGGCTCTAAATACACTTTTAATCCTAGCTGTTGTAATTTTGGCATTAATAATTTAGCAAAATCTTGAATACTCACAGGATTTTCATCAATATATTTCACCCCAAGCCCACCGCCTAAATCAATATGTTCAAGCTGAATGTCATGAGCTAAAAGCATATCTATCATTTCTATCACTTTATCTAACGCATCAACAAATGGCTGATTTTCCATCAGTTGTGAGCCGATATGACAGTCAATGCCTGTGATGTTGATATTCGATAATTTTTTAGCAATTTGATAAACACGCAATACATCATCATGTGCAATGCCAAATTTATTTTCTTTTAATCCTGTAGAGATATACGGGTGAGTTTTAGCATCAACATTAGGATTAACTCGTAGTGACACAGGGGCAGATTTACCAAGTTTTTTGGCGACTTGATTAATACGATAAAGCTCCGTTTCTGACTCGACATTAAAGCAGGCTATGCCCACCGTCAAAGCCGTTTCGATATCATGTTCACTTTTGCCAAGACCAGAAAAAACGATTTTACTAGGGTCACCACCAGCCGTTAATACTCGGGCAAGTTCACCACCCGTGACGATGTCAAAGCCAGCTCCTGCTTGAGCGAGTAACTGTAACACTGCCAAATTACTATTGGCTTTTACCGCATAACACACTTGATGGTCAATATCTGCAAAACTATCTGTATAGGCATGATAATTGGCTAAAATTGCTTGTTTGCTATACACATAACATGGCGTACCATACTGTTTGGCAATATCTACAATTGCGATATTATCCATCAAAAGTTGATTATTATGATAAGTCAGGGCGGGCAAGTGTGATACCAGTTGTTCAGGTTGTATATGATTAAAATTCATTGCTATCGCCTTGTTGTTGCGTTTCGTTAGTGTTATTCGCTTGTTGAGTGGTTTGATTTTTTGTTTCTGAAGGCTGGTTTGGAAGATATAATGCCCCTTTTTGCCCACAGCCTGCCATCATGAATGCACAAAAACCCAATATTAAAGAAACGCTATAGCGTTGTATCGTTGATAATTTAATTTGCATAACTTATCTTTCAGCTCAGTAAAATCTGGCTATTGTAGCTTTTTTTAGATTTTTTTTTCAATAAGAAACTGATTGATATATTATTATCTAAATATTGATTGATTTAAATAAAAAATATTTATCACAAATGCAATTTTTATTTTATGATAAAAAAATAATCTTAACTAAATCAATGATAAACTAGTTAGTCTGTATAAAAATGATACAAATAATATAACTAAAAATCATTTTTTATTTTACAATATATTTTTCAAAGATAAGGAAATCTTGAATGATGTTACCAAAATAAGGATATACTTCAATTTTTTCAGGAAATCTCATCTTATGAACAATCCTATTTTAGTATTAAACTGTGGGTCATCATCAATTAAATATGCCTTGTTAAGCGATGATGCACAAGCTCGAATTCAAGGCTTAGCGGAAAATTTGGGGCTAGATACCGCTCGTATTAAACATACTGACATTGATGGCTCAAAAATTGAAATTGCCTTAGCCAATGCTAATCATCAAACTGCCTTAACAAAAATTTTATCTTTATTAAATAACTATCAGCCAATTGCTGTTGGACATCGTATCGCACATGGTGGGGCAAAATTTGTGCAGGCGGTAAAAATTGATGATGTAGTCATGGCAGAAATTGAATATTTAAGTGTTTTAGCACCCTTACATAATCCTGCCAATTTATTGGGCGTGAAAGCTATTCAGGAAATTTATCCAAATTTACCTCAAGTCGCTGTGTTTGATACCTCATTTCATCAAACGATACCTGAAAAGGCGTTTCGTTATGCTTTGCCAAAAGAACTCTATGAAAAATATCAAGTTCGCCGTTATGGATTTCATGGTTCATCGCACATCTATGTTAGCCAACGAGCCGACAGTTTAACTAAACGCCAAACAAATGGCTGGATAACCGCTCATCTAGGCAATGGTAGCTCTGTGACAGCAATTTATGCTGGTAAAAGCCTTGATACTAGTATGGGATTAACGCCTTTAGAAGGGGTGGTCATGGGAACACGTTGTGGCGATATTGACCCTGGTTTACAAAGTTATTTACATCGTACCTTAGGGCTGGATTTTGACCAAATCGATACGATGCTTAATAAACAAAGTGGCTTACTGGCATTATCAGGTTTATCAAATGATATGCGAACAATTGAGCAAGCCCACCTTGCAGGTAATACTGATGCAACCTTAGCCTTAGAAATTTTCTGTTACCGAGTGGCTCGCTATATCGCCTCGTTGAGCTGTGCCTTACCAACGTTCACAGGCATTATTTTTACAGGAGGCATTGGCGAAAATAGTCCATTAGTCCGAGAAAAAATCCTAGAAAACTTGCCTCACTTTGGCATTAGCATTGACCATGAAAAAAATCAGCTGTTAAGTCGTGGTGTAGAAGGGGCATTTCATCTTGAAAATAGTCAATTACAATTGTGGGTTATCCCAACTGATGAAGAAGCTCAAATCAGTAAAGAAACTAAACAAGTTTTAGGCTTATAAAAGGATAGTCATCATGCAAACGATTTTATTTGTGCCAACCAGTAGTGGCATTGGCTTAACATCGGCGTGTTTGGGATTTATTCGAGCATTAGATTATGTTGGGATTAAAGCAGGTTTTATGAAACCATTTTTACAAACCCATCATACTGACTCTAATCAAACCATTGATAGCTCAAGTATTTTAGCAAAACACGCTTTTAATCTAACACCGCCCCAGTCCATCAGCCGTAGCCGTCTTGAACGTTTTATCAGTAATGACCAACTTGATGATTTAATGGAAGAAGTGGTCGCCCATTCACAAATTTTTGCTGATGATTATGATGTGATAATTTGTGAAGGTTTAGTGTCTGATAATGAAACCAGCTATGCTGAAAAAGTCAATCTTGCGATTACGAATGCTTTAGATGCCAAAGTTATTTTAATTAGCAATGCCGACTTTAAACAGCCTGAAGCTTTGGCAGACAAATTAGAAATTTATGCTCAGGAATTTGGCGGAATTGCCGATGATAGAACGCTTGGCTGTATTTTGATGCGAGTCAAAGACATCGAAAATGCCTATGAAAATCAACCTGTTGCCCCTGGTGAGGCTAAAATTCCACTTGATGATAATCAAATCCAATCGATACAACAATTTTCCCCAGCATTTGCAACAAATCAATTTCAATTAATTGGCGTTGTACCTTTTAGTAACACACTCAGTGTGCCTCGCACTTGGGACGTGGCTCAGGCACTTGGGGCAACTTGGCTCAATGAAGGCGATGCAAAAAATCGCCGTGTAGTTAGTACACGTTTATTAGCCCGTACTGTGGCACGAGTTGGCGATGCGTTTAGTCGTGGCACATTGTTAGTCATTCCAGGAGACCGAGACGATTTATTATTAGCCACCGCATTAGTTAGTGTCAATGGTATTCCATTGGCAGGAGTCATTTTAACAGGCGGTATCATTCCAAATGATAACGTCATTAAATTATGCCGTTCTGCATTAAAAACGGGTATTCCTGTGATGTCGGTCAATACTGATAGCTATACTACAGTACAAAATCTCGTCAATATCAGTCATGAAATCCCAGCAGATGACGTTAATCGAGCATTAGAAGTGACCCGATTTGTCGCCGCCCATTTAGATTTATCTTGGATAAAAAATTATTTTAGTAAACCAAATCAAACACCTAGATTATCGCCTGCCTCTTTCCGTCATCAACTAGTCAAAAAAGCCCAACAAGCGAAAAAACGTATTGTATTACCAGAAGGTACAGAGCCTCGCACGGTCGAAGCAGCCGTGATTTGTCAAACCCGTGGCATCGCTCAATGTGTGCTACTTGCCCCACCTCGTGAAGTCAAAGAGGTTGCCGAAAATCTTGGGTTAAACTTGCCTGCCTCTTTAGAAATTCTCGACCCAACACCAATGATTGATAACTATGTGTCAGCGATGGTTGAACGTAGAAAAGGCAAACTCAATGATACTCAAGCCCGTGAACAGCTAAAAGATACCGTAGTTTTAGGCACGATGATGTTGCAACAAGGTCATGTTGATGGATTAGTTTCTGGAGCAGTGCATACCACAGCAAACACTGTCCGCCCTGCCTTTCAATTAATTAAAACCGCTCCACAATATTCACTGGTTTCCTCTGTGTTTTTTATGCTGTTACCTGAACAAGTCGTGATGTATGGTGATTGTGCGATTAATCCCGACCCGACCGCTGAACAGCTTGCCGAAATTGCTCTACAATCAGCCCAATCTGCAAAAGCTTTTGGCATTGAACCCAAAGTCGCCATGATTAGCTATTCAACAGGGCAATCTGGCTCAGGTGATGATGTAGACAAAGTGCGTCTTGCTACCGAGATTGCCAAACAAAAAGCCCCTGATTTGTTAATTGATGGACCTTTACAATATGATGCTGCTTCAGTAAAAAGCGTTGCTCAATCCAAAGCCCCAAATTCTCCTGTCGCAGGTAAAGCCAATGTATTTATTTTTCCAGATTTAAACACAGGCAACACCACATACAAAGCCGTACAACGCTCTGCCCATGTGATTAGCGTAGGTCCAATGTTGCAAGGACTAAATAAACCTGTCAATGACTTATCTCGTGGTGCCTTGGTTGATGATATTGTTTACACCATTGCATTAACTGCTGTACAAGCCATTGATAATACAAAAAATTAATGGGAAAGAAATAATGACTATTCGGATTTGGCTTGGGGGGTCATTTGACCCTGTGCATAATGGACATTTAGCGATAATTCAGCATGTGTATCAAACAGTACAACAACTTTCCCCCCAAAGTCAAATCCTACCTGCCTTATTGCCAACCGCAAGGTCACCATTTAAACAAGATAGCTTAGCAAGCGAACATCGTTTAGCAATGCTACAGTTAGCTATCAAATCAAATCAACAATCAGCCATTACGATTGATGATAATGAAATTTTCCAAACACCACCTGTTTATACATTCAATACAATTTATCAATTTCGCCAACAATATCCTGATGATACCTTGATTTTTGTTATGGGTGAGGATAGCTTATTACAATTACATCGTTGGTTTCGTGGTAATGAGATTAGCAACTTTTGTCATTTGTGGGTACTACCGCGCCAAACAGAAAAAAATCCAACATGGTTTGAATTTTGCGATAAACAATTTCATCATTTATTGACATTTCAAGCACAAGATTTATTAAAAAAAGCTAATCAATGTATTTATATTGATGATTTTCATGCACCCAATATTTCCAGTAGCCAAATCCGACAATGGATAAAACTTGGCAATATTGAAAAACTTAGTCAAAATTTGCCCGCCTGTGTATTAGAATATATTTTGCAAAATGCCTTATATCAACCCTGAAAGTCTGCTACAATCTAAACTTGATTTATGTTTTTAATGGAAATTATTTGCCTATGACCAAAATTATACGTCCTGAAATCCTATCTGCTGAACGTTTAGCTGAATGTTTAACCGTTGTCACTAATGCCCTTGAAGATGTTAAAGCCAAAAATATTACTGTACTTGATGTTGCCGATATGACTGATGTCATGGAACGCATGGTTATCGCTGAAGGAACTTCGACCCGTCATGTGCGTGCATTGGCTGACCATGTGGCAATGCAAGCCAAACAAGCAGGTTTTTCACCAATTGGGGTAGAAGGGGATACAGGCACTGACTGGACGTTAATTGATTTAGGGGCAGTTGTGGTTCATGTGATGATGCCACAAGCTCGGGCTTTTTATAATTTAGAAGGACTATGGCAATCTCATTCTCAATAAAATAGCCTCCAATATATCTTTATCAATCCACTGTATCTATCTATACAGTGGATTTTTGATTTCATTGACTAGTTATTTATCTAAATCAAAGATTTTGCCTTGGTTCATGATTCCATTTGGGTCAAATACTTGTTTTAACGCTTTTAAATAGGCGATTTCTTCGGCTGGACGGGTGTATTCTAAATATGGTTTTTTAGTCATACCTACGCCATGTTCTGCCGAGATTGAACCACCATATTTTTTAACAGTTTCAAAGACATATTTATTAACAACCTGACATTTTTCAAAAAATTCATCTTTACTCAGATTGGCAGGTTTTAAAATATTTAGATGTAAGTTACCATCGCCAATATGCCCATACCAGCAAATTTCAAAATCAGGATAATTGTTTTTCACAATGGTTTCAATATCTGCAATAAACTCAGGTACATATCCAATCAATACCGAAATATCATTTTTATATGGTGTATACACTGAAATTACTTCTGAAATACCTTCACGCAGTTTCCAAAGCTCAGTTGCTTGTTGAATTGATTGACTCATGACACCATCAAGAATTAGCCCTTGTTCTGTACATGCTTCAAATACCGCCATCGCTGTATCCATAATCGGCTCGTAAGGAGCTTCAAACTCTAACAATACATAAAACGGAGCTTGGGTTTCAAATGGGGCTTGGGTATGTCCTGACTGGACAATTTTTTGTAATGCAGTAATGTCAAAAAATTCAAATGCGGTTAAATCAATTTTTTGTTGAAATGCTGATAATACTTGCATCACACTTGCAAACTCTGGTACACCCAATACCATCACTGTTAAATTTTTTGGTTGGCGTTCAAGTTTAATTTGAGCTTTAGTCACAATACCTAATGTACCTTCTGCCCCAATAAATAAATGTCGTAAATCATAACCAGTTGCATTTTTCATCATGCCCTTATTTAGCTCTAAAATATCGCCCTTACCAGTTACCACCGTTAGACCTAATACCCATTGGCGAGTCATGCCATAGCGAATAACTTTTATTCCACCTGCATTTGTACCAATATTCCCCCCAATCTGACTAGAACCAGATGATGCAAAATCAACAGGATAATATAACCCTTGCTCTTCAGCATATTGTTGTAACTGTTTTGTCACCACACCTGCCTCAACTTCAACCATACGGTCAGCAGGATAAAACGCTAAAATTTTATTCATTTTATCAAGGCTTACGACAACTTCGCCATTACTCGCCACTGCTCCTGCGGATAAACCTGTACGACCACCACTTGGCGTAACTACGATGTGATATTGATTAGCCAATTTAATAATTGTTTGTACTTGTTCTGTGGTTTTAGGGAAAATGATGGCAGAGGGATTAGGCTCAAAATGTTTTGTCCAATCAACCCCCCAAAATTTTAAACTTTCAGGGTCAGTTTTGATTTGATTGTTTTCAAATCCTTGTTGAGTTAAATCATTTAAAAAGTTACTAATATTTGCCATAAATTCGCCCCATCATTATGTAAAATTTCATCATGTTTTACTGTGATATCCAACAAAATATAAAAGTAAGTTGAAGTATATTCAGCTTATTTTCATATATTATCAACAGTTTTCTGAATGTAAATATGATAGCATATTCGCCATTCGCTTTACTGTACTTATGAGGTTAATAATGGCACAAAATTTATCACTTGGAAAAGATAAAATCCGTTTTTTAATGTTAGAAGGGCTACACGATAACGCTTTTCGTGTGTTGAGTGAGGCAGGTTATAACAATGTTGAACGATTAGCAACTGCCCTTGATAAAGATGAATTAATTAGTAAAATCAAAGATGCCCATTTTATTGGCATTCGTTCTCGTACGAACTTGACCAAAGAAGTTTTACAACATGCTGAAAAACTCATTGCGATTGGGTGTTTTTGCATTGGTACTAATCAGGTTGATTTAGAGACTGCCCGTGAACTGGGTATTCCTGTATTTAATGCTCCATTTTCTAATACTCGCTCTGTCGCTGAATTAGTACTGGCAGAGATTATCATGTTAATGCGTGGTATTCCTGAAAAAAATGCAGTGGTTCATCGTGGTGGTTGGAATAAATCAGCAAAAGACTCACATGAAGTACGTGGTAAAACTTTAGGTATTGTGGGTTATGGTTCGATTGGTTCACAATTATCTGTACTTGCTGAAAGTTTGGGCATGAAAGTCATTTATCATGATACTGTTACCAAATTACCGTTGGGTAATGCCCGCCAAGTGGCAAATTTAGAGGAATTATTACAAAATTCCGATGTTGTGACATTACATGTTCCAGATTTGCCAAGCACACGCAACATGATGACTGCCAAAGAATTTGCCTTAATGAAACCAAAATCACATTTTATCAATGCTGCTCGTGGTAAGTGTGTGGATATTGAAGCATTAGCTGATGCGTTACGTTCTGGCCATATCATTGGTTCAGCGATTGACGTATTTCCAAAAGAGCCAAAATCTGCCGATGAAGAATTTGAGTCTGTATTGCGTGAATTTGACAATGTCATTTTAACGCCACATATTGGCGGTTCTACACAAGAAGCTCAAGCAAATATTGGCTTAGAAGTGGCGGAAAAATTTGTACGTTATTCAGATATGGGTGATACAACTTCAGCGGTAAACTTTCCGAATGTCAATATTCCATTCAAGGAAGGAACTCACCGTTTATTACACATTCACCAAAACGTTCCAGGGGTATTATCACAAGTGAATAAATCTTTTGCTGATGCTAATATTAATATTATCGCTCAAAGTTTAATGACAGAAGGTGATGTTGGCTATCTGGTGATGGACGTTGATTATGATAATTCTGCAGAAGCTTTAGCCATGTTAAAAGCTGTGCCTGAAACTATTCGTGTGCGTGTTTTATTTTAATTAATCAATTATTGATATATCACTATGCAAAGCATTCATCTTAATTTAGATGAATGCTTTTATTTTTTTGGATATATATCATTTTTTATCCAATCCGCCGTAAAACAGCGGATATATAAGGCGGTCGATATTCAAATATAATTTAGAATATGCTATCATAACGATATGAAAACACTCAAGCTACGCATACGAGACAAACACGCAGACCAACTAAACCGTTTAAGCGGTTCGGTTAATTTTGTGTGGAATTATGTGAATGACTTGAGCTACAAACACCTACAAAGAACTGGTAAATTCTTTAGTGCCTATGACCTAAACGAATACACCAAAGGTGCTAATGTTGAATTAGGCTTGCATTCTCAAACAATCCAAGCCATCAATGAAACTCACACCAAAAACCGTAAACAATTTAAAAAAGCAAAACTCAACTGGCGAACCAACAACCCCAAAGCAAAGCGTAAATCTTTAGGTTGGATACCCTTTAAAAAGTCTGCTGTTAAGCTAATTAAAACTTACCAAACAGGCAAGAAAGCCCTTAAATCCACCTTACAACTGTCCATAGCCAAAGGGCAAAAGCTACTGATAAACGTATGGGATAGCTATAACCTTGGCTTATACCAAATCAACACTTGCGAGATTGTACAAGACAGCCGTAATCGTTGGTATGCCTGTATCACGGTTAAAGAATACCCTACAACCACATGCGGAACTGGTAGCATTGGCATTGATTTGGGTTTAAAAGACAGTGCTACCACCTCTAATGGTGATAAATTACAAATCAAACAAACGCTCAAATATGCCAAAGATTTAGCCATCGCTCAAAGAGCCAAAAAATAATCAATTTAATAGCAAAAAAAGGCAAACTAGCCAAATCGGTTTACGATGCAGGTTAGTTTGAACTCAAACGACAACTGGAATATAAATGCAAGAATGCAGGTTGTCGTTTTGAAATAGTAAATGAGAAATACACGACACAAACTTGCTCGTGTTGCGGTCAAATTGACAGCAATAGTCCGAAAGGTAGAGCAGGTCTTGGAATAAGAGAATGGACTTGTGCAAAGTGTGGCACACAGCATGATAGAGATATCAATGCTAGTAAGAACATTCTTGCGGTCGGGCTTGACCGTCTTGCAGAAGGAATCCCCTCGCTTTAGGGAGGGGAGGAAGTCAACCATTTATTATATATTATAATAACATTCAATTTTCAATAGCTTAATGAATAGGTGACATGATGTATAATCAATCAAACAGTAATTTAACTATTGATGAAAAATTATTTCTTAATAAACTATGTAGCATGGTTGAACAAGATGACCAAGTCACCAACTATCATGATTTAATCAAATACGCTCCAACTGATAATAAAGGTGAGTTTTGGTATTGGTGTGCAATGATTTTGCATAAAATGCCAAATAATAATACTTTAGATTTGCGAGAAGATGGCAGATTACAAGTTTCTTTAGATATATTTACAGAAATGTTAAAATATAACGAAAAATTCCCACAACTTTGGGCAGAAAAAATTATTGTACTGACCTTTTTAATTAATGGGCATTGGGCAATAGCTAATGCGTTATCTGCACCAGAAGAGCATTTAGAAAAGCAAGATAATTTAGTCAAAAGCCGTTATTTTACTCATGAATTATTAATCACCTTACAACAAGCAGTCGAAAAATTCCCCCATGATAGCTGGTTTATTGAGGAACAAACAAAAGCGTATGAAACATTCAAAGACTTTATTTAAATAAAAATGTCAGCTGGGAGAAACCCAGCTTATTAAAATCATTGAATATCAATATATTGTGGATTGCCACGCTCTCGCCATGCGTCACACACATGATTAATTTCTTCATTACTCACATATGCCCCATGAATACGAATTGGCTCTTGTTGTCCAGTGCCAACATCTAAAAATAACATATCACCATTGCCCAACATATCCTCCGCACCGCTACTATCTAAAATCGTGCGTGAATCAATTTTTGAATTAACCCGTAATCCAACCCTTACAGGAATATTAACTTTAATTAAGCCTGTAATCACAGCAACTGACGGACGTTGGGTCGCTAATACTATATGAATACCTGCCACATGCGATTTTTGAGTTAGTCGGGTGATAAGCCCTTCAACAGGTTTACCAATTTGCATCATTAAATCAGCAAATTCATCAATAATGATAACAATAAATGGTAATATCTCGCCTGTTCCTTCTGAGCGAATTTTTTGATTGTAATCGTCAATTTTGTGTACTTTTTGTGATGCCATCAATGAATAACGGCGTTCCATTTCTGCAACACACCATGTCAAATTTGCCACAACATCATTCATATCTGTAATCACAGGACTTAATAGATGTGGTATGTCCTGATAACTGGCAAGCTCGAGTTGTTTTGGGTCAATTAACATCAAGCGAACTTGTTCAGGGGTATATTTTAATAAAATTGATAATAAAATTGCATTTACCAATACTGATTTTCCAGCACCTGTTGTACCTGCAATTAACATATGTGGAGCATTTGCCAAATCTGCAATCACTGGATAACCTGCGATATCTTTACCCATTGCCATACTAATACGGCTTGCTGGATTATGATAATCCTCACAGTTTAATAGTTCAATTAAACGCACAATTTGACGTTTTGGATTTGCAACTTCAATACCAATATAAGGTTTATTTGGAATGACTTCCACCACTCGCACTGAGGCTTTAGATAATGAACGAGCAATATCACGAGAAATATTGGTGACTTTATTTGCTGTCACACCTGATGCTAACTCTACTTCAAAACGTGTGACAATTGGACCTACCGTTGCATCGATTACACGAGCTGGTATTTTAAAATCAGCAAGTTTTTTTTCTAATAACAAAGCCAGCTGTTGTAACTGTTCATTTGTATAAATTGGGTTTTGCTGATTATCTACCTTATCTAACAAATCTATTGTTGGAATTGCCGTCAAATTCGCTCGATATGCTGAAACTCGTTTAGGTTTAGCCTGAGTTTTTGTGACCAAGTTTTGTGGCGTGTCAATTACTGGCGGTGAATTGACCGTTTGTGCTGTTACTGGATTATATTGCTGTGGTTGAGGCGTTTCTTTGCTTTTTTTGCTCTTTTTAATTTGCCTTTTAGTCGCAGTTTGGGTAGATGTCGGTGACGTTAGGTCGTTATTTGGCAAAACTTTATCAACGTCATCATCTGCATTTTCTTCAGATTTTTTAAAGAATATTTTTTCCCATGGTAAATTTATTATTAGCAACAACGTCATCAGCATAAACAAAACTAAACAAGTAATTGCTTGTATTTTACCAATTAAATTGCTCAATCCTAAGCCAACGATTTGCCCAATAATACCTTGAGGGATTGAGTTCGTTGGTAATACCAACACAAATAACCCTGCACTACTAATCACTAGAAAAAAATAACCAATAATTCGCCAAGCTCCATGCGAAAAAGGATTATTTGCCCATAGTAATAAAGTCTCATATAAAATGATAATCACTAACCACCAGCTAGCAATGCCAATAAAGTTATATAAAATATCAGAAAACCATGCCCCTTGACTGCCTAGTGAATTATTAATTTGTTGTGTGTGACTGCTTAGTCGAGACCAACTTGGGTCATCTGCTGAATAGCTAATTAATGCCACTGAAACACAAAGTGCTAATACGATTAAAAGTGTCGTTATAAATTTACGAGAAGCTTGCTGAAACAACTTTATCACCCTATAATTAATCGGTTTGTTATCATATCAAAATGCAAAATGTTTGTGATGAGGCAGTTACTTTATGCTACATTTTCTAAAAAATGTTTAATATTAGCCTATCAATTGCGGAAAAATACCTCTTAAACCCGCTACAATAATTTCTACAGCAACCGCCGCCAACAGCATACCCATGACACGATTTAAGACATTTAGTCCTGTTTCACCTAAAAAACGGCTTACTTGACTTGCCATCATAAAGCTGATGTAAGTCATGATACTCAAAATTAGTCCTGTGATAATGATAGCTAACATTTCAACAAAGCCTTTTGCGCCTGCTGAATAGATTATCACCGTTGAAATACCACCAGGACCTATGACCATTGGAATGGTCAAAGGCACAACGGCAGATGCGACACCATTAAACACGACATTGTCTAACTCATGCTTTTCTGTAGATGGTTTTGCAGTATTACCCGAGCCATTCATCATACCAATGGCAATTAATAACACCAACAATCCACCCGCTACCCGAAACGACCCTAAAGAAATTCCTAACGCTTTTAATAAGTTATCACCCACTAATGTAAAAATTAAAATTGTAATAAATAATGCCACTGCTGATATTAATGCAACTTTACGTTTTTGGCTGGCAGTGCCATGTTTTGTGATTTCAATAAATAATGATAAGGCAGCAAATGGGTTTATCAAAACCACAAATGCTAAGAAAAATTTAAGAATATCCGCTTCCATAAGATTGGTAAAATATTTTCATGATTAAAAAAATTGTATGATAACATACACGGTTTGTTTTTTGCGGATATTCATGGATAGTTGGTTGATATGATAGATAATCTGATTACATTAGTGTTAATTTTAACGCCATTGATTATTGGTTTTGTTGTACCAATCCCTGCATCATGGATACCACGAGTTGAACAGTTGTTGGCTAAGTTGGTATTCGTGATTTTATTTTTTATTGGTTTATCGTTATCACAAGTCCAAAATTTAGGCTCCCAGCTTAGTTTTATTATGCTGAATGTGCTGATTTTGGCTGTTTGCTGTATGGGAAGTGGGCTATTGGGCTTGATGATTTTTGATAAGTTATATCCATTTCAACGTAGATTAAAACAATCTAATCAGCAAGCTCAAGTCAGTATCATGGGCAGTTTATCGCAGATAGCTTGTGTATTTTTAGGATTTTTATTGGGTCGCTGGTTGCCGTTATCTGATATGCCAATTGATGAGATTATTAAGGGCTTATTAATGTTATTAATTTTGTTAGTAGGATTTCAGCTATCGCATTCAGGCATGACATTAAAGCAAGTGTTAATGAACAAACGTGGGGTTCAGATTAGTGTTGTTTTTTGTGCTAGTGTGGCTGTTGGAGGTTTAATTTTTGGCTTGGTGATGCCTGATGTTACGATTACTCAAGGTTTGGCGTTGTCGTCAGGTTATGGCTGGTATTCATTATCTGGCATTATTATGACAGATGCGTATGGGGCAGTGTGGGGCAGTGTGGCTCTCATGAATGATTTGCTCAGAGAATTTTGTGCATTATTGTTTATTCCTTTATTAATGCGGAATTATCCAAGTGCTGGGGTTGGTTTAGGTGGAGCGACTAGTATGGATTTTACCTTACCCGTCATTCAAAGCTCTGGTGGCAATGAAGTTGTACCATTGGCAATGAGTTTTGGATTTATTGTCAATATTATATCACCTGTTTTGATGGTGATTTTTTCAAGTTTTTCTTAAAAAGAATTTTAAAAAATTGGTGCGATTGGAGGGACTCGAACCCTCACGCCAATGGCACTACCCCCTCAAGATAGCGTGTCTACCAATTCCACCACAATCGCAAATTGATACTATTTTTTGCTTACTGTCATATCACTTTAGATACAACCAGCGAATTGTAACCAGCAACGCAAAAAATAGCAAGTTTTTTTATTAATTAGTAGAGCTAGGCAACGTGGTTGGCGTTGGTGCAATATCTAGTTTATGACTATCTTCTGCCTGCTGTTTTGCAAAAACAGCTAATGTTAAACTAGTAACAAAAAAGATAGCTGTCAAAACAGCCGTTGTCCGAGTCAGAAAATTTGCCGAACCAGCCGCTCCAAACACCGTACCCGAAGCCCCTGCCCCAAATGATGCCCCAGCATCTGCACCTTTACCATGCTGTACTAAAATCAGCCCCGTCATACTAATTGCAACAATGATATGAATAGCTAAAATTGTTGTGTACATAAATTTCTCAATATAAATGATAAAGAATTATTTTAACCTATTTTTCACTAAAAGCGTGAATAATTTGCCAAAAACTCTCAGCATTTAACGATGCACCACCCACTAACACACCAGACACTACAGGGCTTTGGGAAAATTCTGAAGCATTTCCAGCATTTACACTACCGCCATATAGCACAGGTGTATTTACCAATGTTGTGTTATAACTTTGTAAAATTTGTAAAATATATTCGTGAACAGCAGTTACTTCTGCGACCGTTGGCACTTTTCCCGTTCCAATTGCCCAAACAGGCTCATAAGCAATAATTAAATGATTATTTAAGTCTTTGTCAGAAAATGGCTGTAAAATTGATAATTGCTGTTGAATAACTTGTTGAGTTTGTTGATTTTCATATTGTTCAGCTGTTTCTCCCACACATAATAAAACATTTAGTCCAGCATCTAAACAACATTGAATTTTTGCGGTTAAACAATCATTATTTTCATAAAAATATTGACGGCGTTCTGAATGCCCAATAATTACACTATTGATTTGTAAATCTTTTAATTGTTGAGCAGATACTTCCCCTGTAAACGCCCCATGTGAACTATTTAGACCACAAACATTTTGTGAGGCAAGCAATATTGATGATTGGTTTTGTTGTTGCCAATGAAGAACTTGAGCAAGATGTAAAAAACTTGGTGCTAACATTAAGTTTGGCAAAACGCCTTTAGATTGATTAATTTTTTCATTAAAAGAGTTTAATAAGTCATCAACGGCAGTAGTCGTTACAGGGTTCATTTTCCAGTTTGCCACTACCCATTTTTTTGCAATAGTCGTCATCAGTTTATTCCTTTTCATTATTTGATTAAGAAAAATTGGCACGTTTATTGTAAAAGTATCACAACAGACCCTAATTATTTTACTCTAATTTGTCCATCGAAAACAAAGAAACTGTAAAAAACCTTATAAAACTATTTTTATCGTCTATTTAATAGCTTTATCTGTATTGTTTTGTTTTTCTATTCACAGTTGGTTTACACTAACGCCACTAATTCGATATTAGATAAAGCATATATCAGTTATAGGATAAGATTTATTATGTCAGCCTCATTTCCTAGTTTTGGTGGCATTGCGTTACGCCTAGTACAAGAAGGTATCGTCACCGAGCAAGCCATGCAAAAGGCATTGACTGAATCGCAACAGCAAAAAGTCAATTTGATTGCCTATTTGATAGAAAATAAAATGGCACGTTCTGATAAAGTGGCATGGTTAGTCGCTCGGGAATTTGGTGACCCTTTGCTTGATTTGGACGCAATTGCGATTAGTGACATTCCTAAAAATGCCGTTGATGAAAAAGTCATTCGTGAATTTAATATTTTACCAATTTTTCAGCGGGGTAATCGTTTATTTGTTGCCATGAGTGACCCAACTCGTGCCGATGCGTTAGATGCGTTGAAATTTAATACACGTTTAACTGTTGAAACTTTGGTTGCTGAAGAAAATAAAATCAAAGCAACCATTGAAAAGCTTTTTACCTCTTCTTCATTACAAGATTTTGGCAACTTTGACGATGTTAATTTTGGTAATGAACACCATGATAAAGATGATGACAATGAAACTAAACTAGATAATGGCACCGAAGATGCTCCTGTCGTGAAATTTGTCAATAGTATGTTAATTAAAGCCATTACCATGGGGGCGTCGGATTTACATTTTGAACCCTATGAAAAAAGTTATCGGGTACGATTTCGGATTGATGGTGTGTTACAAAAAATTGCAACCCCGCCCATTCAATTGGCAGGAAAATTGGCAGCCCGTTTAAAGGTCATGTCACAAATGGATATTTCCGAAAGGCGTGTTCCTCAAGATGGACGGATTAAATTAAAAATCTCTAAAGATAAAGCTATCGATTTTCGTGTAAACTCGTTGCCAACTTTATTCGGGGAAAAAATCGTATTGCGTATTTTAGACCCATCTTCAGCAATGCTAGGCATTGATGCCTTAGGGTATGAGCCTGACCAAAAGGCATGGTTTTTAGAAGCATTAGAAAAACCACAAGGTATGTTGTTAATCACAGGTCCGACAGGTTCTGGTAAAACCGTATCTTTATATACAGGTTTAAATATTTTAAATACGACAGAAACCAATATTTCTACCGCAGAAGACCCTGTTGAGATTAACCTTGAAGGAATTAATCAGGTAAACGTTAATCCTAAAGTTGGTTTAACTTTCGCTAGTGCATTAAAGTCATTTTTACGCCAAGACCCTGATGTGGTGATGGTGGGGGAAATTCGTGATTTAGAAACGGCAGAAATTGCAATTAAAGCGGCACAAACTGGGCATATGGTATTATCAACATTACATACTAACTCTGCTCCAGAAACTTTAACTCGTTTACGTAATATGGGTGTTGCTTCATTTAATATTGCTACATCAGTAAACTTGGTTATCGCTCAACGACTTGCCCGCCGTTTATGTAAAAACTGCAAAAAACCCGCTGATATTCCAAAACCAAGCCTACTACAAATGGGCTTTACCGAAGAAGATTTAGCCAATCCTGATAATGTTATTTATGAGCCTGTGGGCTGTTCTGAATGTCGAGAAGGTTATAAAGGACGGGTTGGGATTTATGAAGTGATGAAAATTACCCCTGATATTTCACGAATTATTATGGAAGATGGCAATGCCATTCAAATTAAAGATGCCGCATTAAAAACAGGTTATCGAGATTTACGGCGTTCTGGCATCATGAAAGTTTTACAAGGGGTGACTAGTATTCAAGAAATGTATCGGGTAACTAGTGAATAATTTTTTGATTAAAAAATTCAAGATATATTTAGAGGAAATTCATTATGGCAAAAGTACAAACTGAAATGCTCATGGACTTTGTCTATGATGGCACTAACCGAAAAGGTGAAAAAGTTAAAGGCGAAACGACCAGTCGTAGTTTAGAGTTGGCAAAAGCCCAATTACGCAAACAAGGCATTCAAGTTAATAACATTAGAAAAAAGCCTAAACCACTGTTTCAGATGAAACAGTCCATTAAACCTATTGATATTGCAATTTTTGTTCGACAATTAGCGACCATGATGAAAGCTGGCGTGCCTTTAACTCAATCGTTTGAAATTGTGGCAGATTCATTAGAAAATCCTTCCATGAAAGATTTGGTTTTAAAAATCAAAGCAGATATTGAAGCTGGTAGTACATTTGCTAGTGCATTAAAAAAACATCCACGTTATTTTGATGATTTGTTTTGTTCTTTGGTTGAGGCTGGTGAACAGGCAGGTGCATTAGAAACGATGTTAGACCGTGTTGCGACCTATAAAGAAAAAAGCGAATTACTGAAAGCTAAAATTAAAAAAGCTTTAAAATATCCAATTGCAGTTATTGTTGTCGCAATTATTGTTACGATTATTTTGTTAGTTAAAGTCGTACCTGTATTTGCTGAATTATTTAGTTCATTTGGTGCTGAATTACCTGCTTTCACGCAAATGATTGTCAATATGTCAGAATGGATGAAACAATGGTGGTTTATTTTAATTATTGGTATTGGAGCTACTGTGGTCGGTTTTTCAGAAGCTCATAAACGTAGTAAAAAATTTCGTGATTTTTTAGACCGTCTATCATTAAAAATGCCAATTTTTGGAAACATTGCTTATCAAGCAGTCATTGCCCGCTTTGCCCGAACACTGTCTACCACATTTGCCGCAGGTGTGCCATTGATTGATGCGTTAGATTCAACTGCTGGTGCAACCAACAATGTTGTTTATTACAATGCTACACAAAAAATTAAAGAAGATGTTGCGACTGGACAACAGTTACAATTTGCCATGCGTTCAACCAACCTATTCCCCAGTATGGCTATTCAAATGGTGGGAATTGGTGAAGAGGCAGGTAGTTTAGAAGAGATGCTAGATAAAGTTGCAACTTACTATGAAAATGAAGTGGATAACGCAATTGATGGTTTAACTAGCTTAATGGAACCGCTAATTATGGCAATTTTAGGTATTTTAGTCGGTGGTATGGTCATTGCCATGTATTTACCAATTTTCCAAATGGGTCAGGTAGTAGGTTAATGAGTTTATTCAACGATTTTTTATTATTACTACAGCAGTCAGAAATGACTGCTATTATCGTTTTTGCGATTTTAGGATTATGTGTGGGTAGTTTTTTAAACGTTGTCATTTACCGTACACCATTGATGCTAGAACAGCAATGGTTACATGAATGCCAATGTTTATTAAACCCTAATCAACACATTGAACCTGAGCCAGCAATTACACTAAGCCGTCCTGCCTCACGTTGTCCCCATTGTGGACATTTTATTCGTTGGTATGAAAACATTCCTGTTATTAGTTGGCTGATTTTATTACGGGGAAAATGTAGCGACTGTGGCACACCTATTAGTTTTCGCTACCCTTTGGTTGAAATCATTACTGCGATATTATCCGTATTAGTGATTGTAAAATTTGGCGTGACATTAAAAGGTGGCTCAGCTTTAATTTTAACATGGGTATTAATTGCTCTAACAGGTATTGATTTTGATAAACAATTATTGCCAGACCGTTTTACATTACCACTCGCAGGATTAGGACTGTTGGTCAATACGCAATCTTTATTCGTATCACCCACCCAAGCCATTTGGGGTTATGTGATTGGTTTTTTATGTCTATGGGTAGTTTATCAATTATTTTTATTAATTACAGGTAAAGAAGGCATGGGCTATGGTGACTTTAAATTATTGGCAGGTTTAGGGGCATGGCTTGGTCCAATGATGTTGCCATTAATTATTTTGTTATCGTCCGTGATTGGAACTATCGTTGGTGTTATACTAATCAAACAATCTGGTGAAAGTAAACCTTTTGCATTTGGTCCATATATTGCGATTGCAGGCATGGTCGCTTTGTTATATGGTCATGACATTTTGCAATGGTACTTACCATCTTAAATATTTACTATATAAGGAAAAAATAATGTTTGTCGTTGGTTTAACAGGCGGTATTGGTAGTGGTAAATCACAAGTTAGCCATTGGTTTCATCAACAAGGCATTGATGTCATTGATGCTGATGTTATCTCTCATGAAATTGTTCAAGCTGGTTCTACAACTTTAAAAAAAATCGTTGAAAAATTTGGTGATTGGGTACTAACAGCCACAGGCGAACTTGACCGCCGAGCCTTACGAGAATATGTATTTAAACGACCACAAGCATTAATTGACCTAGAACAAATCACTCACCCTGCCATTCGTGCCAAAGCCAAAGAACAACTATCTCAAACTACCTCAAACTACGTCATTTTAGTCGCTCCACTATTATTAGAAGCCTCCGAAGCAGGATTAGCAAACTTATGTCAGCGTATTTTAGTGGTAGATAGTAGTGAAACATTACAGCTTGAACGAGCAAGCCAACGAGATGGACAAAATCCAGAACGCATCAAAAACATCATGGATAATCAGCTATCACGTCAAGCCCGTGTACAACAAGCTGATGATGTGGTTGATAATAATGGCAGTCTAACAGAACTACATGCACAGCTTGAGCCGTTACACCAACACTACTTATCTTTAGCAAAATTGAACTATTAAGTAAAACCTATGAAAAGATATTTGTTAATAAAATGCTAAATATTATTTAGTTATATAACGATAGTTTACAAATGTAGCAAATAATTATCACCTTGTATATCCATTGTGAACGGTTACGTTTTACGGCGATTTTTGTAAAAAACTATGATAAAGTATGCAAATATTATTTTTTGTAGGATTTGTAACATGAAAATTTCTCAACTTTCACACTCATTAGCCCAAATAATTGCAACGGTTGGCATTGCAGGCTTAGCTTTAGTTGGTTGTTCAAAACCTGAACAAAAACCCGCAGAAACTGCCCCAAGCACGGAAACAACTGCCCCTGCGGAAAAGACTACGGCTGAAGCTCCAAAACCTACCATTGACCCAAATAAACCTGAAATCGTTATTGGTACAACTGTGGGTGATTTTGAAGATATGGTTAAAAACTCTGTTAAACCTCAATTAGAAAAATTAGGTTACAAAGTTAAACTTGTACCATTTTCTGACTATGTTCGTCCAAATCAGGCATTAGCCAGTGGTGATATTGATATTAACGTATTTCAACATAAGCCATATTTAGATGACTTTAAAAAACAGCACAATCTTGATTTAATTGAAGTTTTCCAAGTGCCAACTGCACCATTAGGCATTTATGCAGGCAAAGCAACTTCTCTTGACCAAGTAAAAGATGGTTCAACTGTCGCTACTCCAAATGACCCAAGTAACTTTGCCCGTGCATTAGTGATGTTAAATGAATTAGGTTGGGTAAAATTAAAAGATAACATTGACCCACTGACCGCATCAAAACAAGATATTGCAGAAAATCCAAAAAATATCAAAATTGTTGAGTTAGAGGCTGCCCAATTGCCACGAGCTAGAGCAGATGTTGATTTTGCTGTCGTTAATGGTAACTATGCAACCAGCTCAGGCATGAAATTAACTGATGCACTATTTCAAGAGCCTAGCTTTGCCTATGTAAACTGGTCAGCCATTCGTGCTAAAGACAAAGATGCTCAATGGGTTAAAGACGTAACAAATGCTTATAATTCAGAAGAGTTCAAAAAATATGCTCATGAAACCTTTCCTGGATATAAATACCCAGCAATTTGGAACGAAAATCAACCACAACCTGAAGCAAAACCACAAACTATTTCTACCACTGCCGATGGCGCAACTGCAACAGCTGAAGTGGGTGAAGAAAAGCCAGCCGAGAAAAAACAATAATTTTTGCTGACTACAAAGAAAAAGGTTAGATAATTATCTAACCTTTTTTTATAAAAATTAAATTAATTTGTCACTTTTTCTGCAGGGATAAATTGTCCAGAATTCACATCAGTACCACGATTTTTATGGTCTTCTTTTAAAGATTTAGCAACTTCAGGAGGCATATAATTTTCATCATGTTTTGCTAACACTTCACTAGCCATAAATGTTGAACCTTGCATTTCACCTGTTGCCACAATGCCAGAACCTTCAGCAAATAAATCAGGTAAAATCCCTTGATAAACGACAGGTATTGTTGCTTTAAAATCAGTAATTTGAAACTTAACATTTAATGGATTGGTTTGGTCACGTTCAACACTACCACGCACAACCATACCACCTGCCCGAATACGAGTTTCTTGCGGAGCTTTACCCTCACTAATTGCGGTCGCATCAAAATAATAATCCGTCTCTTGCCCAATGGCATAAATGACACATGCTACTGCGATAATTGCCCCAATCAGTGTTGCAAATACCCACATTAATTTTTTTTGCCTAACTGCATTCATGATAAAACCTTTTTTGCGTATATTGTTCAATGAATGTTGCTTGGTATATATCAAAACAATTATAACATGATTTTAAGAACGCTGGCGTTCCTGACGCTGTTTTTCACGAGCTTGTTGTGTACGAATTTGATGATAGATTGTTTTGCGTTGATTTCGGCTATAAAAAATCAAAACTAACAAACATATTATGGTAATTCCCCAACTTGCCCAGACATAAGCACCATGCCCGCCCATCTGAATAAAATCGGCAAAATTTTGAAAATAAGGTTGCATCATCATTCTCAACTTATGAATTTGCTTGCTTTTTACAAATATCAATAACCCATTGTTTATTACTTTCTCGCTGTAAAATTAGGGTATTCGTACGATAAATTGTTAATGCCATCACTAAAAAATACATACCTAAAATCATCATCAACAATGGTAAATACATATCGGGAGGCATTTTAGGACGTTCAGTCACCGAAAATGTAGAACCTTGATGTAATGTATTCCACCACTCAACTGAATATTTAATGATTGGCAAATTTATCACCCCAACAATGGATAAAATTGCGGCAGCCTTACCTCGACTCGCAGTATGTTCAAAAGCAATAAATAACGCAATGACCCCTGCATATAAAAACGCTAAAATCAACATAGAAGTTAGCCGAGCGTCCCAAACCCAAAACGTTCCCCATGTCGGTTTTGCCCAAATTGACCCCGTCAATAAACTTAACACACATAAAACAAAACCAATAGGAGCAAGTGCCTGAGCAACAAGACTTGCCGTTTTAATTTTCCAAACCAGATAAATCACACCCAGAACAGCCAAGCCAAAATAGATTGACATTGCAATACTAGCGGTAGGAACATGAATAAAGATAATACGATAGCTGTTACCTTGTAAATAATCAGGCGGTGCAAAAGCCAGTCCCCAAATACTACCAACAACTAACAAAACCGTAGCAATTAAAGCAAGCCATTTCACCCATGGTGCAAAAATCCGATAAAATTCTTTTGTGCCAACAGTTTTTAAAAAACCTTGCCATAACCGATTAAAAAAACCTTGATTTACGACCGTTTCTGCCATAGGGTAATTGCCTTTGGTGGAAAGAACATTGGCGTTTTTTATTGAGCGTATAGAAAACTTTATTGATAAAATGGTAACGCCTAACCAAATTACATTTTGATAGCAATTATTAGAAATATGATAAGAAAAACTATAAGATAAAAAGCTTTAGCTAACTTACTGGTTATGCTTACCTATTTGCTAAATATGACTACATAATGCACAATATGCTAACAGAAAGATACATTCTTTTCAATCGTTATCCACTATATCTGTTCGCTTCGATACCAAGCATACAATCCAATAATAGCATTAATTTGATAAATAACTGTCTGAATAGCAAAAATATAGTTTGCTGACATTAAATTTACCACTAACCATATCATATTACTCATAATCCAAAGCCACCAGCTCAATGAATAACGCAAAATCATCATCACCTGAGCGGTAATCGCTACCACAAACGCCATCACATTAAACCAATAAAAATTACTATCAGTACTAGGTAAAAAGCCTAACTGTTCTAACTTATTATTAATAAATGGAAAAAAAAACAAACCCACTACAATAAACACAAAAGTAATTAACCACACCAAAACCGTTGCCGACTTTGGTATCATATTTCCATCACCATCTGTATTTTTTGCCCAGTAAAAGATACCATATATATGAGTAAAAAAATTAAACGTTGGTGCTAACATCAGTCCAACTGCTCCAGAAGTACCTTGAACAACCACTTCGCCTGCTGTTGCAACTAAACCAAGACCATTTCCCTCAAGATTTCGGCGAAAGCTCAATGATACCACACACAATAAGCCAATCCACGACACCAACAAATAAAACCAATCTAACAATGAATGCTCTGTCGTTAGCCAAAACCCAACAGATAACGCCACCACACCGCAAGAAGACCATAACATTATCCATGCTCTAGCCCACTTACCAATGATGTTATCTAAAAACCCAACCCTCATAGTTTTACCGTTCCAAAAAACCTATCTAAATCTACTCAAGAGCAAATTTAATGTTTTCTTCCTACTTCACCGTTGTTTGCTCTTGTCATTTGACTTAAGACTTACATCAACTCCATAGGCTGACACGGTAGAACTTACCGCCTTTTT
>JBHAEG010000066.1:0-4037 GCA_041855445.1 Moraxellaceae bacterium | reverse complement strand
GATACCAGACCATACCTTCGCCAGATTGGGTATGACTTTCATTTGTCCAAAATAAATGTACATCAGGTTGAGAGAGTAAAAATTCTTGACAATTATCAGTGGAATTATTATCTATAATAAAAAATTGAGAAACTCCTAGATCACGGTAGTATTTTAACAAATTTGGCAATCTTAACATTTCATTATAAACTTGAGTAAACAAGATAATTTCATGTGAATGGATTTTAATGGATCTTTCGCTAAGCTGAATTAAATGAATGTTGGAGGCATGTACTGAAGCAAGATAGTTTTGAGAAAGTATTCTTTTCCAATTGTTTTTTTGAGTGATTAAATCATTTTTTTGGTTAGCAACCCAACTTTTTAATTGCAAGACATGTATATTTGTGCGTTGATTAGGAATAGTATCAATTAATGCCATTGCTTTGGTATGAGTATTAAATCTGATATAAGCATTAATTAAAGAATTTTTAATTTGTTGGTTTTTTGGAAGTTTTTCATAAAGATTTTCTAAAATTTTTAATCCTTCTGATGGTGTTCTTTTATTGAGTTGCACAAAACTTCTCCCATTCTTCTGAGGTTTTAATTAAGCCTAATTCAACCAGTTGTTGGCTGTTTTGGTATTTAGTGGTTTTATTAAGCTTGGTGAAATCAAAGTTTTTATTCTCAAAACCTTGGTACATCTTTGCATAACCTTTATAATGAATTCCACCTGCCCAATGCTGTTTTCTTTTTTGTTCATTGATGGCTTTTTTTTCAAAATCACCAATCATTTTAAAGTGTAAGTAAGCAGAACTGATATTTGCTATATTCACAGGTGTGGTTGCATGGGTGGAGGATAAAAATCTAAAATTATCTGTTGCTTTAAACAATGCTGTTTTTGTCCACCAAAAATTTATATTAAACAATTGAAAAATTCCTCCTTTAGGGCAAATATAAGGAGGTTGTATTTGATGATAAAATTTATAATTATTATAAAAATAGGGGGACTTTTGTAGTAGATTATCGCCTGATTTAATATCAATCTGGGTTCTAATATCTTTAGGAAACATATCTAACATAAAAGAACTTAGGTAAGCAAAGTTTTTGCTATTAAGGTATTCTATTAATTTTGGTAGTTTTATTGTTTCGCAGTTTGGATAAACCAAAAATTCGTCAGCATCAGGGTGTATACACCATTGATTTTTGGGTATATAAACTTTGATTACATGATGTATCCATGCCATGCCTGAGCCAGTTTGATGATGGCTATCATTTGTCCAAAATACATGACAATCAGGTTGTTGTAATAAAAATTCCAAGCAACCATCATTGGAATTATTGTCAATAAAGATAAACTGCGTAACACCAAGATTTCTGTAATATTCCAAAAAAAATGGTAATCGTAGCATTTCATTGTGTATCATACAAAGTAATGGTATGTCATTGGATTGTATTTGTATTTCTTTCTCGCTATATTGGATAAGTTTGAAATCACTATCTACGGTTGCAAAATATTGCTTTGATAAAATCTCCCGCCAAATTTCTCTTTCTTGATTAATATCATTGTTTTTATGAGCTAACCATGCCTTATGATACAAATTTTTTATGGGGGAGTTTTTTATCATATTTATGGCGGCATCATGAATACCCAATTTTATATAGCCATGAATTAAACTACCTTTAATTAATTGATTTTTTGGAAGTTTTTCATAAAAATTTTCTAAAATTTTTAATCCTTCTGATGGTGTTTTTTTATTGAGTTGCACAAAATTTCTCCCATTCCTCTGAGGTTTTAATTAAGCCTAATTCAACCAGTTGTTGGCTGTTTTGGTATTTGGTGGTTTTATCAAGCTGAGTAAAGTCGAAGTTGTTATTTATTTTATCTTGAAATAGTTGGGCATATTTTCTGTATCTAAGCCCGCCATTATTGTGTATTTTTCTTTTAGCTTCTTGTTGTGCTGTTAATTCAAAATTCCCTTTAAATTTAAAATGAAATAGAGCAGAGGTAATATCAGCTACTTTTGCTGAAGTTGTTCTATGATTGGATGTTATTGGTTTTATGCCTTTCTTCATGAGTAAGGTCTTATATAACCAATCTTTTTGGTACGGTAAAAGATAAGCAAATATACCACCGAAAACACTTAAATAACTAGATTCTATACTATGGTAGAATTCATAATGGTTATAAAAATAAGGACATGATTTTAATAAATTATCTCCAGATTTTATATCCAGTTGTTGTTTTAAATTTTTGGGAAACATATCTATCATAAATGATGAAACTGCTTCATATTTATATTGATTAAGATATTCTATAAGTTTATCAATTTTTACTGATTCATAATTTGGGTATATTAAGAATTCATCTGCATCAGCAACAATATACCATTGATTTTCTGTTATATATGTATCAATCAAATGATTAATCCAATTCATACCTCCACCAGCTTCACTATGTGAATTGTTTGTCCAAAAAATATGACAATCTGGATTTTTTAATAAAAATTCAATACTACCATCGTTTGAGTTATTATCTACAAAGAAAAATCTTGTTATTCCTATTTTTCTATAATATTTTAATAAAAATGGCAAGCATAGAATTTCATTACGCTCCACGCAAAAAAGACAAATATCATCTTTTGAGATGTTAATTTTGTTTCTACTGATTTTTATTAAACTTCCTAAAAGAGGCAATATTTCTGGTTTATAAATTCTTTTATAAATTTTACTCCATATATATTTTTCTTCATCTATATTATTTTCTTTATGACAGAGCCATGCCTGATGACGTAGATTTTTCTTATCACCATTCTTAATCAGGTGTATTGCTAAATCATGATAACCTAGTTCAATATAAGTATTAATTAAATTTTCTTTAACCCACTGGTTGTTTGGAAATTTTTTATGTAGGTTTTCTAAAATTTTCATCCCTTCTTTTGGTGTTCTTTTTAATTTCATATTTATATTTCCTCAAGAGTTAAATTAATTAATGCATTTGCATAAGTGATGGCAACACTAATATCATTGGGGTATTTTTCATATAGTTCTTCTAGCATATCTAGATAATAGCCATTGCCATGTTGTATTTGATAAATACGAGCCAATAATAGCTGATTACTGATACTTTCGTGATTACCTAAGTATTGATGAAATACACTTAAGGCATCTTCTGGTTCATTATAAATTAAATAGCTATCAATTAGTTGTCTGGCAATATGTTCTCTGGTTGGAAAGCGTAGTAATGCTTTTTGTAATACAGTAATGCTTTTGTCCCATTTGCGTAATGTATGATACATACTTGCAAGCCCTGTTAAAGGTGAAGGGTCATTGGGAAATTGTTTGCTTAACTCCAAAAAGTAATTTTCTGCTTCATCAAAT
The DNA here is from genome assembly GCA_041855445.1 of Moraxellaceae bacterium. GTDB lineage: Bacteria > Pseudomonadota > Gammaproteobacteria > Pseudomonadales > Moraxellaceae > Faucicola. The sequence continues at coordinate 680 of JBHAEG010000066.1, read as the reverse complement.
TTTTTTAATCGAACTAATGCCATACCTCGTTGATGATAAAATGGTATATGATTAGGAAATTTTTCAATACCAATTTCACTCCAATTAAACGCATTTAGCCAATCAGCTTTATCATTTGCCAAATCAATAAATCCATTTACTCCCAGATGGCTATGAATGAACTCTTTCATCAAATAAGCAAATTGAGCTTCAGCTTGCTCATATTCTGCTAGATTTTTATGAGCATGTCCAAGCCACCAATAACCTTGCCACATCTGTGGAAATGTTTTAATAAATTGCTGTGATAACTCAATGGTTTTTTGCCAGTCATTTTCATGCTGACTAACATTGACTAAGCCTTCAAAGCCTTGATGTATGTTAGGAAATTTATCAATTAAAGTTTGAAATAGTTGCTCAGCTTGTTCATATTGATATAAGTCTTTATAGGCATGTCCAGCCCACCAAAAACCTTGCCACATATTTGGGAATTTATCTTGAAAGCCTTTGGCTCGTTCGATAACTAGCTGACGGTTTTGTTGATGCTGAGCGATATTGACTAATCCTTCAAAGCCTTGATGTATGTTAGGAAACTTATCAATTAAAGTTTTAAATTGTTGTTCGGCTTGTTCATATTGATATAAATCTTTAAAAGCATGTCCAGCCCACCAAAAACCTTGCCACATGTGTGGAAATTTGTCTTG
>JBHAEG010000065.1:0-6004 GCA_041855445.1 Moraxellaceae bacterium | reverse complement strand
CAGATGTTTGGTCCGATTAAAAACCTTGCCAATATCAGCATTCCCATGCAGACCATGTTCCTAGCCGCTGATTCGGTTTGTGAATTTTTGGACACCAAGCCCGAAGTCGATGAAGGTAAGCTCAGTCTAGATAAGGCATCAGGCAATATTTGCTTTAAAAATATTGATGTCCAATATGGCGCAGATGCCAAAAAAGCTTTGGATAATTTTAATCTTGATATCCAAGCAGGTGAAAAAGTCGCTCTTGTTGGTCGCTCAGGCTCAGGCAAAACCACCGCCATCAATCTACTACCCCGCTTTGTGACACCAAGCAGTGGCGAAATCACGCTTGATGGCATAAATATCAATGAACTGACATTGGCGAATTTGCGTTCACAGTTCGCCCTGGTATCTCAGGATGTATTCTTGTTCGATGACACCTTGTTTGAGAACGTTCGTTATTCACGTCCTGATGCCGCCGAAGATGAAGTGATGACAGCCATCGCAGCGGCGAATTTGACAGAATTGGTCAACAAACACCCGCTAGGACTACACCAGCCTATCGGTGCTAATGGCAGTCAGCTATCTGGTGGCCAGCGTCAACGCGTCTCAATTGCTCGCGCCATCCTAAAAGATGCACCAATTCTGCTACTTGATGAAGCGACAAGCGCACTTGATAATGAATCCGAACGCCTTGTGCAGTTGGCACTTGAGCGTCTGATGCAGGGTCGCACCAGTATCATTGTTGCGCATCGCCTGACCACCATTGAACAAGCCGACCGTATCATCGTCATGGATGAAGGTAAAATCATCGAAACAGGTTCGCATTCGCAGTTGATGGCACAAAATGGTTATTATGCCAAGCTTCAGAATTTAGGCATTAAGCACTAACAGTTTTATTGAGGTCATATATATGAGCATTGCGCAGCTAATTAATTTTTCCATTCTAGGCGATGAACGTGGTAGTCTAGTTGCCTTAGAAAATCATAAACAAATTCCATTTGAAGTTAAGCGAGTTTATTATATTTTTGGTACTCGTAAGGGTGTTTCTCGTGGTTTTCATGCACATAAAAATTTATCACAGATCTTGATTTGTGTTAGTGGTTCTTGTCGAATTTTATTAGATGATGGTTATTCAAAAGAAAATGTAATTTTAAAGACACCAAATCAAGGATTATTTATTAAAGATTTAGTTTGGCGAGAAATGCATGATTTTTCCCAAGATTGTGTATTATTAGTTTTGGCAAGTGAACTGTATGATGAATCTGATTATATTCGTAACTATAATGAATTTTTGAAAATTGTTCATCAACCCTATATTCACCCTTTGGCAGATGTAAAATCACTTAATATTGGACAAAAGACACGAGTGTGGCAATATGCAGTGATTTTTAAGCATGCCAAAATTGGGGAAAATTGTAACATTTGTGCTCATACTCTTATTGAGAATGATGTCATTATTGGTAACAATGTTACTGTAAAATCTGGAGTTTTTCTGTGGGATGGTTTACGTATTCATGATAATGTGTTTATTGGTCCTAATGTCAGTTTTACCAATGACAAATATCCACGCTCAAAACAATATCCAGATCAATTTGCTACGACAGTTATTCAAGAAGGTGCAAGCATTGGTGCCAATGCTACTATTTTACCCAATATTACTATTGGTAAACATGCCATGATTGGAGCAGGTTCAGTGGTGACTAAAGATGTGCCAGATTACGCCATTGTTATGGGTAATCCCGCTATCATTAAAGGATATACAACATGATTCCCTTTTTAGACTTAAAAGCAATCAATCAACAATATCGCCAAGAATTGATTGATGCTTGTACACGAGTAATTGATTCTGGTTGGTACATTACAGGTAAAGAGCTGGAACAGTTTGAACAAAATTTTGCAAACTACTGTGGTGTCCGATATGCAATTGGGGTTGCAAATGGATTAGATGCACTAATACTCATCTTGCGTGCATGGAAAGAACTTGGAAAATTAAAAGACGGTGATGAAGTGATTGTACCTGCTAATACGTACATTGCCAGTATTTTAGCAATCACTGAGAACAAATTAACACCCGTACTGGTTGAACCTGATCTGCAAAGCTATAATATTTGCCCAATATCAATACAAAAAGCAATCAGCTCAAAAACTAAGGCAATTTTAGCTGTACATTTATATGGCCAGCTTGCACCCATGCCAGAAATTATGCAAATTGCTCAAGAACATGGATTATTGGTATTAGAAGATGCCGCTCAAGCACATGGAGCATCTATTCAAGGAAAAAAAGCAGGTGCATGGGGAGATGCATCAGGTTTTAGTTTTTATCCAGGGAAAAATTTAGGGGCACTAGGGGATGCTGGTGCAGTTACAACTAATGACGCACAACTTGCAAAAACTTTGCATGCTCTCCGCAATTACGGCTCACATCAAAAATATGAAAATCTTTATCAAGGTGTTAATAGTCGTTTAGATGAAATACAAGCAGCAATGCTTAATGTCAAGCTTAGTTATTTAGATAAAGAAACCCAGCACCGTCGCAATATTGCCCAATTTTATCTAGACAACATCAAAAATGATTTGATAACTTTACCAAGCATTCCAACCCGTGCAGACTGCTATGAGTCACACGCTTGGCATTTATTTGTTATTCGCAGCTCACATCGTAAAGAGCTTCAGCAATACCTAGCTGATAATGGTGTACAGACACTTATTCATTATCCAATTGCACCACATAAACAGCAAGCGTATAGCTCATTGAATATGATAAATTTACCAATTACAGAGGTTATTCATCAGGAAGTGTTAAGTTTGCCAATAAGCCCTGTTTTAATTTTTGATGACGTTAAACAAATTGTTGAGTTATGCAATGGATTTAAAGGAAAGTAATTTGAATTTAGTCTCTTTTCCTACTATTTCTGTACTTATAACTATTTATAATGGCTTGCCTTTAATATTTTTATGGTTAATGATGAAAGTCAGGAGATAATGCATTTATTGTAAATTAATATGACAAATATATTTAGAAAAATTTTAATACCTATTGTTTTTTATGGTACATAAAATGATTCTATATTACGGATTTTATTAATGAAAAGCACATCTTTAGTTTCAATTATTATTCCTTGTTATAATCATGCGCGCTACATTCAGCAAAGTATACAAGGTATATTAGATCAAGATTATCAAAATATTGAGCTAATCATTATTGATGATGGTTCAAAAGATGACTCTGTTACTAAAATTCAACAAATGCAACAGCAATGTCAACAACGTTTTGCACGTTTTGAATTTCGTCACAGACCCAATAAAGGCTTATCAGCAACACTCAATGAAGCCTTACAATGGTGTGAAGGTAAATATTTAAGTATTATTGCATCTGATGATGTGATGTTACCACATAAAACTTCTATACAAGTCAATTTTTTAGAAAAAAATCCAGAATTTAGCTCTGTTTCAGCAAATATGAATGAAATAGATGATCATGGTCAGATTGTTAGGCAAATACGTAATAAACAGAAAGAATATTGCTTTGATGAATTATTCCTATGCAATTCATTATTTGCTCCTGCTCAAATGCATAAACTAGATGTCATTAAATCACTAGGTGGTTACAATGAGTCTATTATGATCGAAGATTGGTATATGTGGCTAAAACTTGCTGAACATGGCCACCGTATTATGTTTTTGGATGAAGTCGTATGTTTATATCGTTATCATGATCATAATACAAGTAAAAACTCTGACAAAATGTTTAAAGCTGAACAACAGATTCGAGACTTGTATAAAGATCATCCCTTATATCCAAAAGCATGTTATAAAGCAAAAAAGGGACAGTTGTATTATTATCGAGATAATAATCAAAAAATAACGTATTATTACTTGAAATTTTGTCTGTATTTAAAATATTTATTTAAATAGTATTATTGAATAGAGTAAGAGAATGAGTAATTTGAACATCCTAATCACAGGCGGTGCAGGCTTTATCGGTTCAGCTGTTGTTCGCCATATTTTGCAAACGACCGAGCATCGTGTGTTAAATGTGGATAAATTGACTTATGCAGGCAATTTAGAATCCTTATTACCTGTATCTGACAATCCACGCTATCAATTTAGCCAAACGGATATTTGTAATCGAGTGGAAATTGAGCGATTGTTTAATGAATTTGCTCCAGATATCATTATGCACTTGGCGGCAGAAAGTCATGTGGACCGTTCGATTACCGGTTCAAACGAATTTATTCAAACTAATATTATTGGTACTTATACACTATTGGAAGTCGCTCGCCATTATTATCATGGGTTAAGTGAGGGTAAAAAGGCAACATTCCGTTTTCATCATATTTCAACCGATGAAGTGTATGGTGATTTGGAAGGCACAGACGATTTATTTACCGAAACAACGCCTTATGCTCCAAGTTCACCATATTCCGCAAGTAAAGCGAGTTCTGACCATTTAGTGCGAGCATGGCACCGTACTTATGGTTTACCTGTAGTGATTACAAATTGCTCAAATAATTACGGGCCTTATCATTTCCCTGAAAAATTAATTCCATTAATGATTTTAAATGCGTTAAATGGCAAGCCTTTACCTATATATGGCAATGGTTTACAAATTCGTGATTGGCTCTATGTAGAAGACCACGCTCGTGCCTTATTTTTAGTGGCAACCATCGCAAAAGTGGGTGAAACTTACAACATTGGCGGACACAATGAGCAAAAAAATATTGATGTGGTCAAAGCCATTTGTGAACTATTAGAAGAGCTTGCACCAAATAAACCAAAAGGTGTCGCTCATTACTCAGATTTAATCACTTATGTGAAAGACCGCCCAGGGCATGATTTACGCTATGCGATTGATGCAAGCAAAATTGGAGCGGATTTAGGTTGGACGCCACAAGAAACCTTTGCCACAGGCTTGCGTAAAACCGTGCAATGGTATTTGGATAATCAAGAATGGGTACAACACGTTCAAAGTGGTGAATACCAAAACTGGATTAACAAACAATATCAATAAACCATAGCAAGGTTAAATGATGAAAATTTTACTTTTAGGTAAAAATGGTCAAGTCGGTTGGGAATTAGACAGAAGTTTACAACCCTTAGGGCAGGTTTATGCCTTAGACCGTCATAGCAATGCTGATGGTTTATGTGGAGATGTGGCGAATTTTGATGCGATAACACACGCATTTCAGCAAGTCTGCCCTGATATTGTAGTCAATGCAACCGCTTATACCGCAGTCGATAAAGCCGAAAGCGATGCTGTACAAGCAGAGTTAATTAACCATTTGGCTGTAAAACATTTGGCAGAGTTAGCAAAACAACATCAAGCCCTATTGATACATTATTCAACCGATTATGTGTTTGATGGTACAGGCGAAACTGCTTGGACAGAAGACGATAGCACGGGTCCGATTAATATCTATGGGCAAACCAAGCGTCAAGGTGAACTGGCACTTGAACAAAGCGGAGCGAATTTTATCAACCTTCGTACCAGTTGGGTCTATGGCACACATGGCAATAATTTTATCAAAACCATGTTAAAACTAGGAGCAAACCGTGAAACGCTCGGAATTATTGCTGACCAAATTGGCAGTCCAACAGGAGCAAGTTTGATTGCAGACATTACCGCCCAAATTATTCGCCAATATCAGCTAAATCCAGCCAGTATTGAGATGGGACATTACCATCTGGCACCACAAGACGAATGCTCATGGTATGACTACGCCAAGTTTATTTTTGACGTGGCTCGCGAAATGGGAGCGGAGTTGATGGTAAAACAGGTCAATGCCATTGGTACAGCGGATTACCCAACCCCTGCCAAACGTCCGCATAATTCACGGCTCAATACCAGCAAATTACAACGCAATCTCTCATTACATTTACCACATTGACAACAAGGCGTTCGCCAAGTGCTTGGAGAACTTATCTATGATAACTAAAGCAAAAAAACGTAAAGGCATTATCTTAGCAGGCGGGTCAGGCACTCGCCTATACCCAATCACCATGGGAACATCAAAACAATTAT
>JBHAEG010000064.1:0-46197 GCA_041855445.1 Moraxellaceae bacterium | reverse complement strand
TTTTAAGTTTGTTTTTTAAAGGTTTTGGGGCTTGGATTTTTGTTCCGTCTGACAAAGTTGCCAAATCGGTAATGCCTAAATCTAAACCAACTGATTGACCTGTTTTTTCCTTTGCTAAAAAAACATCTGATAATTCAACCGTAATACTAACAAACCATTTTTCGCCTTTTTTGCGAAATTGCGGATATTTACTTTCGCCTTTAAAAAAGCGTTTAAATGCATTCCCTAATTGCATAATAGCAAGTTGTGGTGAGCATTTTGTTACTTCCAACATAAAAGGAAATTGAGTACGTTTGACAGCATTTAATTGTTTTCTTAATTTGCCTTGTGATGGTTTATTGAGTTTATTTTCATCAATCGGTATGTCTTTTGCTAAACATTCATCACGATAGGTTTTATCTTGTTCGTATTGCTTTTGCCATTGGGCTAATGCCTAGTTATAGGCAAAACGTGCTACACCACAAGCCTTTGAAAGGTGCGTGGCTTGTTTGTTATTGGGACTTAGTTCGATGATGTGTCCACGAATGGCGGTCATTCTAAAATAACCTTAATTGCTTCAAGCAGTTTTTTATTTTTCTTACTGCGTGAACCGTATAAACGTGCGGAAAATACGGTGATGATTTCTAGTACATCTTGAGCAAATTCTTCTTCAAAGGATAGATTTTCACCTTGATTAATAATAACAACCTCAACATTTCTTGCTTCGCACAAAGCAAAGACAAGTTCTGCACCAAAGCGTAATAAACGGTCTTTGTGGGTTAAAACCAATCTGCCAATTTTGTCATTTAAAATATCATCAAGTAGCTGTTTTAAGCCTTTTTTGTGGTAGTTCATGCCACTACCTAAATCATTGATGATTTCAAACTGCCAACCTTGTTTTGTACAATACAGTTCTAACACTTGGATTTGGCGTTCTAAATCGTCTTTGCAGGTCTCGCTTGATACACGAGCATAAGCAACAGTTTTACGGTCTTTATTACCGATGCCATGTAAAAGGTTGGGATTGATTTTATTAAGGTCGTATCTGCGATGTCCATTAGGTGTTTTTTCTGCAACAAGCACACCACTTTTGTCCCATCTGCGTAATGTTGAGATAGACACACCGAGTTGTTTTGAGGCTTCATTGATACTAATTAATCTATTCATTTGCATAGTATTACATAGATTTAGATAGATTTCAAGAAGCGGTTATTAACCCTCACCCAAAGATTAAAATTTTTGGCAGTGAGGGTGAAATATAAAAATAATGATGATAATTAACTAATTTTTTCTAATAAGCTAGCAACTTGCTGACGTTGTTGTGGATTAACTGTATTGACCTCTTGTAATAAACGTCTGGCACTGTCATATTCACTTAGCAAAATATATTGTTCTGCCAACTGGATAGCCAATTCTGTCGTATCTGTATCTTTAATCGTTTCCAATGCTTCTTCTAAGGAAATTGATGTTGTTTTCACACTTGGAATTTCAGGCGATACCTCAACTGATGGCTTTTCATTTGAATATATATTATCTAATTGTGATGCCGTATCAAGCGTTAAAAAGTTATCATAAATCAACGGTTTAGCAGTATCAGCGGTTTGTACCGTCCCAAAATTATCCGTTTTGTCAAATGATAACTGAACTTCTGGAACATCTAGCGTCCATGTATCAACTGTTGTTTCTTGCAACTTTGGCGTATGAATTGGTGCATCATCAAGTTCAATTTCAAATGTTTTATCCATTGTTTTTGATGAATTTGGCTTATCAAAATCAAACGAAAAATCAATTGATAAATCATCATTCGTTGCGTTAGAAACTTTGGGCGTATCCACAACAGGAGTTATCGTTGGTTTATCAAACTCTAATGATATATCCTCAAAATCATTTTGCAATGTTGGTTTTTGCAATGTTGGTTGATGTTGAGTTGCTGTTAATGGATTTACAAGGTCGCTTTCGTCTAAAATAAAGCTATCCGCAGGCACACTTGGAGCAGAATATGCTTGTTCATTATCCAATAAAATATTTGGAAAATCCACGCCTTGTGCTTGTGCTGGCTGATGGCTTGCATTGGTTGTTGGCGATGGCTTAACCGATGTATCAAAATCCATATCATCAAAATCAAAATCAAACGTTTCCTCTGATTTTGCTGTTGTCACTGGTTGAACAGTATCTGTTTTTGGCTGTACAAATGCTTGAGCAGATGATACAGGGGCGGTAAATGTTGATACACTAATATTATCAAATGATAATGAGTCTGATGTGATTGGCTGTGCAGGTTGCTTGACAGGAGCTGGCTGAGTTGGTGTAGAAACTGCTGATTGATTATCTACATAATCAAACTCTAATATATCTTTTTTGCTAACATTTTCTGGCTGAGTTTTTTTACTCATGGCTTGCATTAATGACAATTCTTCATCAATCAATTTTTTCAAATTGTTAGCCTGCAATGAAGCAACAGGGTCATTTAGACTAAGTAATGATGGTAAAAATTTATCAAAGTTTGCATAATCTTTTTGTGTAGCAAAAATGTTTAACAACAATAATTGCAAATCGCTACGCTTTGGATTTTTTCTAATCTCAGGTTGCAAAATGTGAATTGCTTTATCAAAATCATGTTTTTCAATATAACTATGAGCAATGAGCAATGGGTCTGGTTCAGGGGTTGTCACCTCATGCGGTTGCTCTGGGATAAACGGTGCTTTTGGGTCAAGTGGCGGGGTAATTTCTTCAGGTATCGCCTTTGGTGGCTGTACGACAGTTGGTAATACAGGTTTTTTCTGGCGTTGTTTTAAAAAAAATACCACTGCAAGCAAGATAACGATAACCACAACGGCAATAATTGCCATTAACATGGAATCCATAACATCCTCCAAGTTCCTAATATTTGTTTTGATAATCACAAGGATTATAAAAAGATACAATTTGATTATTCGCTAGATATAATAATACAATCAAGCAAATATATATACTGTGTATCATCGCATTATCAAGCGATGATAGCAAATGATGATATTATGAAATGACTGAATTTAACGACAAATCAACCAAGTTAGCAAAAAAATATCAGGTAAAGGATTTTGAGTACGTTTTTTTGTTCAATCAAGGATAGAATTTTTCTATCCCCGATGTCATTTATCATCTATTTTTTGTTTAGTTCTTTTAAACGTTGTTCCAATTGAGCAAGTCTAGCATTTTGTAATTTAATTTTTTGTTCGGCACTGATTAACTGGCTACTTAAACTATTTACTCTCGTTGCTTGGCTTGCTGTATTTTGGCGTTTTTGTTGCACTTGTGCCATTAATGCAGGAGACGTGCCACCTTTAGTTCGATTTTGATTTGGTGTTGCTCCTTGTGCAGAACCTTTACTTTGATTTGGGGCAACGATGGTCATTCTAGCTTTTTGTTGTGGCTGAATATGAGTACGGGTTTTAGCTTTATGAGTTGCCGAATAATTTGTTTTTCCAGATTGTTTTGTTGTTGATTTTGTTTGTGTGGTGACAGGTTTTGAACTTTTAGATTTTGACGAGCTACGTTTTTCTTGTTGTTGAGCCTGTTTTACCGCTTTAATGCCTAGTTGCGATGGCATGACTTCATATTTAGGAATATTTAATGTTGTATTTACCATTATTTTTGAAACATCACCATCAACAAAGGCATCTGGGTTTCTATCTGCAATCTCTTGCATGATTGTTTTTACATCTGTCTTATTTTTCTTAGCAATTTGACTGGCAATTGTCCATAAGTTATCATTGCGTTGAATAGTATAAACAATCGTTTCGCCTGCCACTTGTTCTTTTTCTTTATTATCTGTTTCTGTCACTTCAGCTTTAGTTTCTGGTTCATCTTGTGTTGTGGCTTCTGATTTTGCGGTTTCTGGCTCGCTAGTTTGCTCAGCTGTAACTGCTTCGCTGATGGTATTATTTTCAGTTGTCACCGCTGGTACTTCTGGCGTGACAGCTTCTGGCTGTTGAGCGGTCAATTCTGCCTTATCTGCTTCCGATTGCTCTTTTACAACGGACACTTCTGGCGTAACAGGTGTAATAATATTGTTTGATTCTATTTGAGCTTCCGTCAATGTAGGTACCACAGGTTCAGTCACTTGGGGCTGAGTCACTTCAGCTTGCGTCATAGTTTCAGTAGGTGCTTCTTCTAACGGTGGTGGTTCAGCATAATTGACATCAAGCGTTTTACCTGTCACAGGTAATTCTACTTGTTGATTTTGTCCAACAGTCACTGTGGTTGGTTGAGTTTCTACAAAATTATTTGATACTTTTTGACTTTCATCAATTGGCACCAAGAGTGTTTTAGGAATAAGGCGTTGTTCATCTTTATCTTGAATATCCAACACAACATCTGTAAATGGTGCATGAATAGGTTGTGTTGTCGTTAAAAGAATTGTACCACTATTTTTTCCTGTTGGTTGAAAGCTTATCGAAATTGATTTATCATCACTTAAACCCATTTGTTGATAAACAACAGAGCTTGCCAATTTTACCGAAAAAGTTGCAGGGTCAATATCTGTTACACTAATACTGGCTTGAAGAGGTTGATTTTGTTGTGATTTTACATGAGTATCACCCACAGTTACCGCATCGGCAATCAGTGGCAATGATAATGGTAACCCTAAAATAACTTGTATATAACGTTTTTGCCAAGACATAACAAAATCCTTACCAAAAAATAGTCAATATGTGAAATGGCGTAAAACCCTATTTTTTGTTAAACTCTGATAAAATAAATTAAATATTACCAATCTTTATAACAAAAACTTGTCAAAAATGCTAGCGTCTTTGGCATAGACAGTAGAAAGTAAGGAATAAAAACACGCTCTACCCTAGAGCGTGTTTCAATCATGATGACAAGTGTATCATAATTCAGTGTTTAGTGGAATTTAAAGTTTGCCACGAATAATCGCTAATGTACGGCGTAATGGCTCAGCAGCACCCCACAATAATTGGTCACCCACTGTAAACGCTGATAGATACTCTTCACCTAAATTCATTTTGCGTAAACGACCAACGGCAACTTTTAGCGTACCAGTAACGGCAACAGGCGTTAAACGCTCAACACTGGCAGGCTTGTCATTTTCAACGACATCAAGCCATTCATTCCCACTATTACGCAATGCTTCTTCAATCTCAGTTAATGGAATATTCTTTTTCAGTTTGATAGTCAGCCCTTGAGAATGGCAACGCATGGCTCCAATTCTCACACAAATTCCATCAATTGGCACAAGATTTTCTTGAGTGTTTCCTAAAATTTTGTTAGTTTCAACTTGACCTTTCCACTCTTCACGAGATTGCCCATTATCTAGCTGGCTATCAATATAAGGAATTAAACTACCTGCCAATGGAGTTCCAAAATATTGTTTTGGAAATGCATCGCCACGTTGTAAATCAGCAACTTTACGGTCAATTTCTAAAATGGCACTGGCTGGGTCTGTCAGTTCTGCTTTGACACCATCATGAATATAGCCCATACCTTTGATGAGCTCTCGCATATTGTTCGCACCTGCCCCACTTGCTGCTTGATAAGTCATGGCAGACACCCACTCAACCCAATCTCGCTTGAACAGCTCACCAATCGCCATCAACATCAATGACACAGTACAATTACCGCCAATAAAGTCTTTTTGACCATTTTTAATGGCGTTATCAATCACATCACGATTAACAGGGTCAAGCACAATTACGCTATCATCTTGCATACGCAGTGAGCTTGCTGCATCAATCCAGTAGCCATTCCAGCCACTGTCACGCAATGGCTGATGTACCGCTTTGGTATAGTCACCACCTTGACAAGTAATAATCACATCACAGCTGGCTAATTTACTAATATCATGAGCATCTTCTAGTTTACTTGGTGCAATACCGTTTGGCGTTGGTGCATTACCGCCTGCGTTACTCGTAGAAAAAAATACGGGAGTGATACCATCAAAGTCATTTTCCGCAATCATGCGTTGCATTAATACTGACCCAACCATACCACGCCAACCCACTAAACCAACTTTGAGCTGACTCATGATAAAATCCTTAATCGAAAATAAAAATAAAAAAATGTTATGAAACTTTTAGCAAAGAAAGTGCCATTGAAACTAGATACATAACGAAATGATTTTAGCAAATTTTTGTAATGATAGCCATTGCCCATAACGTTTAGATTGTTATTATTCAGCAGGTTTTTGTAAGAAAAAGCTTACAACAATATCCGTTTTCGACGTATTGGCAAATGATAGTAAAAAAATATATAATACGCACATCAACACAAGGATAATACTATGGATTAGTGGTGTTGATTGCTCAGGACGAGTAATCTTAGGAATTGAGAATAACAATAACATGAAGTGCCCAAAACCCGAGTCTGTCGCCCTCAGACTCGGGTTTGTTTGATTTAGCATGTTAAAAATAACGGTACAATCATGTACCATTAATCATCATGTCGTTTAACTTTCTTTAAACCTAGTGCTAAAATATTGCCTCGGCTATCCACATGACGTACAATTAAATCTAGCTGGCGAGTCAAATGAATATGGTCGCCTACGACCAATTCCCGAGAGGTATGTGCATCAATATATTCAAGCACCGTCATATTTAAATAACGACTATCCACATCTGCCAAATCTATAGCTGGTAAAGTATTAATTGGTACATGAGGTGATACGACCCAATCACCATAAAACTCACTATCCGTTTTTAATTTAATAATATTATCACCAAAAATTTGGGCTAATCTATCAGCATGATTGCCTCTGAGTGCATACCACATACTATCATTGACTTGTAAGGTGGTTTCTGGTGTTACTGTGGTTAATTTACCTTGATGTACATATGCAAATAGCCGTACTTCATTGGCATTAATTCGATGAGCGATTTTTTCAGGATTTTGCCCCACCGCAAATGCGTTTTCAGCCACGACAAACTCAAAAATCCGAATACTGGCATATTCATTTAACCAAATACGATGCTCGCTTTTAGGTTTTGTGGTTTCAGGTAAGTTTACTTTCAGTTTTTTTGCAAAAAATGGAATGGTTGAACCTTGTACTAATAATGACAACACCACAACGGCAAAAGTTAAATCAAATAATAATGGTGAATTGTCTACCCCCATCATGACAGGCAAAATCGCTAACGTAATTGGTACCGCCCCACGCAAACCAACCCATGAAATAAATGCTTGTTCACGAAAATTAAATCCAAAAAATGATAAGCCTGTGAACACTGCCAATGGGCGAGCGACTAATACCAAAAATACGGTAATAATCAAACCATAATGCCACACATCAAGTACATGACTTGGCGTTACCAATAAACCTAACATCACAAATAAAGACGCTTGCGATAGCCATGCAATGCTATCCATCACATTTAACGCATGTTCTGTAGCACGGCTATGATAATTGCCAACTAAAACCCCTGTTAAATATACCGCCAAAAATCCACTACCACCTAACATATTTGTTGAAGCAAAAATCATCAAACCGCCTGACATAATCAAAATCGCATACATCGCATCGGCCAGTGATACTTTACTTAACAGCTTGACTAAAACCTTACCACCAATATAACCAATCATTAATCCAAGTGATAACTGCTTGACCAACATCCAAATAAAACTGCCCACAGTTTGATTAGTCGGGTCTAAATTTAACGCAATAAATGCCGTGACTAATAAGATTGCCATTGGGTCGTTTGCACCTGACTCTATTTCTAAAGTCGCCTGCACCCGTTCATTTAAAGTAATACCACCATTACGCAATAAGGAAAAAACTGCTGCCGCATCGGTCGAACCGACAATCGCCGCCATCAATAAACCTAAACGCCAATCAACCCCTAATAACCAAGTAGTAAATAGCCCCAAAATCACCACTGTTGCAATGACCCCCCACGAAGCCAGTACCACAGCAGGTTTTAACGCAACACGAAATGTTGAAATTGCTGTACGCAAACCACCATCAAGCAAAATCATCGCTAATGCAACTTGAGCAATAATATTTGCAAATTTAAATTCAGAAAATTGGATACCTAAAATCCCTTCTTCCCCTGCAAGTATCCCAATACCCAAAAAACATAGTAACAATGGCATACCAACTCGAGCAGAAATCGAGCTACCAATTACACTAAAAAACAGTAATAAGGCGGTAAAGAAAAAAACTACATTAATGACGTCCATTTAATGCCCAATTTTTAAAAAAGTTAAAAGAATAAGAAGAAAAATTACAAAAAATTAGAGAAAAATTCATCATACATAACCACTAAGTATAAGGCAAGCTCGAAAAAAGAAAAATTTATTTTAAGTAAAATATCTTTCAGAAAATTAATCCGCCTTTTTACAATTTTTTTTGTTAAAATAACCGTCATCATCGGCTATCTTTAACAACACTTCATGACTTCACTTGCTAAAAATCCACTTGCTAATGCTAACAATCCAACCCCTTATTTAATCGCCCCATCGATTTTATCTGCAGATTTTGCAAGACTTGGGGAAGATGTCGAAAAGGTAATACAGGCAGGGGCAGACGTGGTTCATTTTGATGTAATGGATAACCATTATGTGCCAAACTTAACGTTTGGTAGCATGGTTTGTCAAGCATTAAAAGACTATGGGATAAATGCTCCGATAGACGTTCATTTGATGGTCACTCCTGTTGATAGTATGATTGAGCAATTTCTAAAAGCAGGGGCAAATATTATTACTTTTCACCCAGAGGCCACTCAGCATATTGACCGTTCGTTACAATTAATTAAAGATGGTGGGGCTGAATGTGGATTAGTATTTAATCCTGCCACACCGTTACATTATTTAGATTATGTGATGGATAAAATCGACCAAATTTTATTAATGAGTGTTAATCCAGGGTTTGGCGGGCAATCATTTATCCCAACAACCCTCGATAAAATTCGCCAAGTTCGCCAACGTATTGACGCATCAGGTCGTTATATTCGTTTAGAAGTAGATGGCGGGGTAAAAGCAAGTAATATTCGAGAAATTGCCCAAGCAGGTGCTGATATGTTTGTTGCAGGTTCTGCTATTTTTAACCAGTCAAACTATCAACAAGCAATTGCCCAAATGCGAGCAGAATTGGCTAAAGCGTAAATATTTTTTAGTAAACAATATGGGTTATGAGGCTTAACATTTATGGAAAAACAACCAACATCGCTTGTCCCCCATAGTCTAACTATTGGCTTGGCAATTTTTGCTGTGATTTTATGTTTGGCAGGGTTTGCATTTCGTTTATTATTTGGTGAAAGTTTTAGTGATATTTTACCAACTTTAATCATGAATATGCTGGTATTTTGGCTGGGCATTCCTGCTTTTTTTTGGTTAGGCTCAAAAATTCTTAATAAATTTTCCAATAATCCACCTATTCAAACGAGAAATGCCATTACTCTTGGGCTATTATTTAGCTGTGTGTCTATGTTGTGGTTTATGTCTGCTTATTCTTAACTGTTTGGCTTATTTATCAAAGTAATTTATGATGAAGTTTTTAAATATTAATAGTATTTACCCTAAAAATATCCCTAAAGTTTTAATTCATAGCTTAGTGGTGGGTTGTTTGGTATTAGGATTATCTGGCTTACGACATGGGCGAGATTGGCAACATTGGCTAACGGTATTTGAAAACTGGCTGTTTATGCTGTTATTAATACCAACTGGGGTCGTGGTGTGTGCATTACCATTTAAACTACGAGATGATAGCTTTGAATTAAAACTTGCCTATTATTTGGGTATGTTTGTTGCTTTTATTTTTATGTTAAATAAATTACGTTATTGGCGATAAATTTAATAAAACGCTAATTTGTATGCCAGCCATAACATTAATATTCCAACCAATCCATCTAACACGTTCCAAGCTTTTGCCTGACTGAAAATCGGTGACAATAATCTTGCCCCATAGCCCAAACTAAAAAAGAACGCAAAAGATGCCGTTATTGCCCCGATTGCAAATAATAACTTATTTGTTGCCCCTGTCGATACCATGCCAACCAGCACTAATGTATCTAAATAAACATGTGGATTTAGCCAAGTAAACGCAAAACATAGTAATAAGGATTTTTTTAAACTGTTTACTTGTTCACCTGTTGCTGTCAAAGCATGACTTTTTGTAAAGCTACTATGTAAACTTTTTAAACCATAGCTAAGCAAAAAAATTGCCCCTGCGTACTTTGCTATGATGACCACTTGAGGAAAACGGGCAGTGATTGCTCCAAAACCTGCCACACCCGCCCCAATCAATATCGCATCAGAAATCGCACAAAATAGACAAATAGCAAAAACATGTGAACGTAACAACCCTTGTTTTAGCACAAACGCATTTTGCGAGCCAATCGCCAAAATTAATGATAAGCCTAAACTAAAACCTGATATATAATCAAACATAAAAATACTATTTATCAATGAAGTGATATTAGAGAAAAACTATTGTAAAAAATTACCTTGGGTGAAATCGCAATATGCTATCATATCTAAAAAATGATTGATAGATTTTAAAGGAAAGGGCTTTGATTACAATAGTATCATTGGTTATTACTGCCATTATTGTTGGGGTAATCCTTCGCAAAAGCTGGCGAAAAATGCACGAAATCGCAGGTATTCAGGCAGGCACGCCTCGCCTTGTTAATCCACCTGCCACCATAGAAAATCAGCCAGAGCCGACTACGCCAACTGAACAACCGACTACACCAAGTTTTTGGCAAACTAAACATGGTAGAACTTCGGCAATGAACTATCTAGTTGGTATTACTGTTGAAAAATTAAACTTAATGCCAACAGAAGCCGTTGTTATTTTAAGCCGTATCAATGACAAAATGGCTCGCTACACCAAATGGCAACAAGAAACCAAACAGCAAAGCGAACAATGGCTAAACGAAAAACAATTTGCTATCCAAAAATTAATAGAAGATAGCATTCCAACTGCGGTACAACAATATGACCAGCTTGCCCGCTTTAATCCACATAAACTGCAACAAAAAATTCATGGTGATATGACGGCAAGTGATATTTTAATACAGGTTTTATTAGAAGTTGATAATCAATTAGATACATTGCATGATGAGCTTTACCAACAAACCGCTGACCAACTGACAACCACTTATCGTTACGTTAAATCTCGCACACAACAATAGCTTTTTTTTAAGGGAAAATTATGAGTTTTTCAATTGCTGTTATCGCCATGATTGTATTATATATTGTGTTACCATTAGGATTAATCGCATTAGCATATCAGGGCTATCGCACATGGCAACGTGGACGACAAATCAGCTTTGAAACCATGCCTAAATTAACTCATATTACCAATAAAAATCTACCAAATCATTTGACCGAAAAAATCAACCAAATTGACCAAAAAGCTAAAATTTTATTGGGTTACTATCAATCAAGCCACATTGAAGATAAAAGTTTATTAACTGAAAATCAATTTTTAGTCAAAAAAATATTAGAAACCCATTTACCCGAAGCAATTGCTGACTATCAACGCCTTGATAATACCCGAGCTAACCAAATGACAGTTGGCACGACAGGTAAAACCGCCACTCAATTATTAGAAGAATATTTAGATACCATTGATAGTCAATTTAATCACTTAATTGATGCAATGTATGAACAAAATGCCCAAAAATTATTAATCACTAATCGTTATTTACAAAGTCGTTTTGAACAATCTTAACCAGTCATCACTAAAATTTAAGAAGATTTACGGCGTAAATGCCCACCTTTGCGAGCTTTTAACGGCTTTTTCTCAAGGCGTTCATGACGGCGTTTTGCAATACCATATAAACCTGTGCCTTGGCGAGGTCGTAAATTTACTAAACTGGCAAGCTTTTCAATTTCTGATTTATCTAATTCCATATAACGACCCGTGCGTAATTCACGAGGCAAATTAACAGAACCATAACGGGTGCGTAATAATCGACTGACTTTTAATCCCTGTGACTCAAATAAACGGCGAACTTCACGATTTCGCCCTTCTTTTAAACACACTTGAAACCATTTATTAATGCCTTCACCACCACGTTCAACCAATTGGTCAAACTGTGCCATGCCATCGTCAAGCATCACCCCAGAAGTCAAATTTTTCATAATTTCTGGTGTCATTTCACCCATCACTCGCACTGCATATTCTCGCTCAATTTCATTTGATGGGTGCATCAATCGATGAGCAAGCTCACCATCATTGGTAAATAACAGCAAACCTGTTGAATTAATATCCAATCGTCCAACCATGACCCAACGGTCATGAGTTAAAGGTGGTAAACGTTCAAACACTGTTGGGCGACCTTCTGGGTCATGTGCAGAACAAATTTCACCTTCAGGTTTATAATAAATTAACACACGGCGACGTTTTTCATCTTCAGGAGTATAACGTAATAAACGCCCATCAACCCGAATTTCATCACCTTGTTTGACACGGTCGCCAATATCAGCAATTTTTCCATTGACGCTAATGCGACCCTCACGAATAACCGTTTCCATTTGTCGGCGTGAACCTAAACCCAAACGGGCTAACGCTTTTTGTAACTTTTCATCTTTCATCAGGGTATCCTTTTTAACGGTCAATGACATTTCTCAATGTGGGGTAAAACTTTACTATTTAAAAATAAACGATTATTTTACGGTAAATCATGGGGAAAAGGCTATCAATATTTTGTACAAATTATGATTGATTAGATTTATTTAGCTGTTAGTCATTGAAATAATGAGCAGTGACCGTTTATACAAATCATGTTAAATCCATGTTATTTATTATGATGATAATTATTATGATGATAATTATTATGATGATAAATAAATTATCTTAACTAAAAAAACAGCTTAAAAATTAAGCTGTTTTTTTGAAAAATTAAAAAGAATTAGATGTTAGTTTCTAAATAGACCATTTGCGTTTGTAGATATTCTTCTAAACCATGCTTACCATCTGCCCCGCCAATGCCTGATTTTTTCCAACCAGCATGAAACCCTTGCATCGCTTCAAAGTTTTCACGATTGATATAGGTTTCGCCAAACTGTAAACGGCGAGTGACATAAAACGCTTCATTTAAGTTTGTGGTATAAACTGAACTGGTCAAGCCAAACTCACAGTCATTTGCAAGGGCAATCACTTCATCAAGCTCATCAAATACTGCCACAGGTAGCACAGGTCCAAACGTTTCTTCTTGCATAATATCCATGCTATTATTAACGTTGGTTAAAATCGTTGGTTCAAAGAAATAGCCTTTACCTTGCACACGATTTCCCCCACAAACCAAATTCGCTCCTTGGGCAATGGCTCGTTGAACCTTTTCAGTAACGGCATTGACAGCACGTTCTTCAATTAATGGTCCCATTTCTAATGCACCTACTTCCGCTTCGGCTGGATTACCAAAACGTACACTTTGCATTGCAACAGTCATTTTTTCAATAAACGCATCATACAAACTACGATGTACATACACACGTTCAGCACAGTTACAAATTTGTCCTGTATTACCGACACGAGATGCTAAAATTGACGGTACAGCTAAATCCAAATCTGCATCTTTTAGTACAATGGCAGGTGCTTTTCCACCCAATTCTAATGATACTTTTGTAATATTATCAGCACATGCTGACATGACTTGTCGTCCTGCCTCAACCGAACCCGTTAAGCTCACCATTGCAACTTGTGGGTGTTTTGCCAACGCATTACCAATATCTGCACCACCACCATTTACTACATTAAACACACCAGCAGGCAAACCAACACTATCAACGATTTCAGCAAAAATATGACAGTTAATGGGCGTAATACTACTTGGCTTAATCACAATGGTATTACCTGTCACTAATGCAGGCCCCATTTTACGAGCAATTAGGAAAAATGGAAAATTCCAAGGCAAAATTCCGGCAATTACACCTAATGGACGTTTAAATAAGAAAATGTTTTCACGAGGACGGTCGCTTTGAATAATCTCCCCTTCATAACGTCTTGCCCACTCTGCTTGATAATCTAAATAATCCGCCGTGAACATGACCTCAATCCGAGCCAAATCTTTGGTTTTACCCCCTTCAGCAACGATAGTATCTGTTAATTCATCAGCACGTTCACGAATACCTGATGCGATTTTATGTAAATAAGCTCCACGCTCAACAGCTGGCACACGTTCCCATGCAGATTGGGCTTGATAGGCAGATTTTACCGCAGTATCAACATCAGCAACTGTGCCGACAGGCTCTTTGGCGATAACTTCTTCAGTGGCAGGATTGAGAACATCTCGATAATCACCAGTAAAATCCATAACGAATTTACCATTGATATACATCGCTAATTGCTTCATGGTTTTTTCCCTTCTTGTTGTGATAAAACATTTGATTTGTTGTATTATTTATTGAAATATTATATAAAATTTTAATAATCATTGCCAATGATAAAATTTAATCATTTCAATGAAACATTTAATTATCAAAATAATGTTGTATAAATTTTTGACTTAAAATTGGTAAAAACGCAGGTACTAAGTCATGCCCCATGCCTTCAATCAAATGAAAATGACTATTGGGAATGGCTTTTGCCACAGCACGCCCATGACTCACAGGCACTAAACCATCTTTATCTCCATGCAATACTATCGTTGGTTGAGTCGTTTGTAAATTATAGGAACGTAAAGACCCTGTTGCTAAAATTGCATGTAACTGTCGTAACACACCTTGTGGGTAATAACAACGCTCATAACGCAATTTTGCCAACTCTTTAACTTCTGATAAATCCAAATGATTTGGCGAGCCAATTTGTTCAGCAAACCATAAACTATAAGCCAAAACATCTTCTAAACTATCTGATTTTGGTCGAGAAAATAACGAATTTAACTGTTTAAATTTGGGCGGTGGCAAAAATGGCTGATTATTACTTGTAAATAACAGCCCTAACTTTTTAATTTTATCGGGATAACGAGAAGCTAAAATTTGAGAAATCATTCCCCCCATTGAAGCCCCAATCAAATACACATTTTGTAAACCTAATGTATCAATCAAACGTTTACTATCTTCTGCCATATCAAACAGATTATACGCAACGGGCAAATGATGAGTTGGCAATCCTACTTGAACTCGCATCATCATTTTTAACTGATTAATTTTAGGTAATTGAGGAAAACTACTCATTTGAATTTTTGTTGATAACCCAATATCTCGATTATCAAATCGTACAACAAAAAAACCACCATCTATCAATAATTTGACAAAATTATCAGGCCAAAAAATTAATTGCGACCCCAGTCCCATAATTAGTAAAATTGGTGGATTATTCGGATTTCCACCAACTTCCACACATAATTCGATACCTTCCCCAACATCAATCATCGCCGTTCGCATAAAATTGCTAATTTCAGACGGCTTAAAATTAAATTTTTCTAAATTCATTATAAAAACCTATTTTCTCATGATTAACAAGGTAGTGATAACCAGTCTGATACTTGTTTACTTAGTGTTAAACGTTGCTTGCCTGCCTCTTTACCTAACAACACAAAACCCACTAACTGATTATCAGCATGAGCTGTCAAAACCATGCCATCTGTCGTATCAGTTTGTTGCCAAATTGCTTGGTCACTATATTTTTGTGGCACAGGCAACACAACCAGTGGACAACTTGGCGTTTTAATCGCCACAGGCATCGCAGGATAACTAACGGCTGTTGCTGGTTGCGTTGGGTCACTTAAAGTTTTTGCCAATGCTCTAGCTTGGTTCATCAATGGCATGACATACGGCATAAAACTGCCCATTACATTGACACAATCACCAATTGCATAAATATTTTTTACAGAAGTTTGTAAGTATTGATTAACAACTATGCCTTGTTGCACGGTTTTAGGCAAACTATCAACTTGATAAGCATGATTTTGTTCAGCAGTGACAATACCTGCCTGTTTTGCCAATTCAACATTCGCCTCTAAACCAATCGCTAACAGCACAATATCTGCCACAAAGGTTTTTTCAGGATTGGTGGGCTGACCTGCATCAGTATAAATTAATTTGCTTTGTTGATTATCCGTTTGAATATCAATGATATTAACACCAAATTGAAACTGAATGCCTGCCTGAATAAAAGCATTTTTCAAAGCATCGCCTGCAATTATTGGTAATTGTTCCGCAAGTGGATAATGAGTATTGGCAAAAATGGTAATGTCTACTTGCTGACTATCTGCATTGAGTGATACTAAATCATTGGCAAATTCACAACCAATCAAACCAGCACCAACGATTGCGATTTTAACTGGTTGATTAGTTTTAGAAAGTTTCATTTGTAACACTTGTTGAAACTGACGATAATCATCTAAATGATTGACTGCAAAAATTTGTGATTGGTCAATTTTCACTTGATTAAGTGTACGAGAGTTTGCCCCTATTGCTAATACCAATGAATGATAAGTTAAAGTTTGTTGATTTTCTGGGTGAGCGATTGGATAAACCGTGATAGTTTGTTTATCATGTTGAATGGCAGAAACTTGATGAAAATTTAACACAGTAATATTTAACATTTCTGCCATTTTATCAGCATTTGCTAATGCTATATTGCTTGCCGATTTTTTTTGAGCAAATGCGTTGGATAATGTTGGTTTTGAATAATTATCACCTGCATCACGACAGATAACCGTTATTGTTAGTTGTTCATTTAATTTTCGCAACTCACGGGCAAGACTATAACCCGCCATACCAGAGCCGATAATGATTACCGAAGAGTTGTTATCTGTTTGCATATTGCCCAATCCTTTTGATTTGATATTTCAAATTTAAAATTGGTGTTGTTTTTTAAATTTCAACCATTTCAAAATCAAATTTACCAACGCCACATTCTGGACATGTCCAATCTTCGGGAATATCTTCCCATTTTGTACCCAGAGCGATACCTTCTTCAGGACAGCCCAACTCCTCGTCATAAATCCAACCGCATACGATACATTGATATTTTTTCATGGGGATTACCTACTGTTTTTAAGAAAAAAGAATATTACACTGTTAAAATTTATCATCATTTATTCATGGCGATATAGTTTACAACTATACACTGAAAATCGCAAATTTTACCTATCGTACTTTACAAAAATCCGCCAAACACCATTATCAGCAATTGGATTTTTATAAGCATCATTGCGTTTTTTACGAGGCGTGGTACGACTATCAACAATTTTAAAATCTGGCAGTGCATGGATAATTAATCCCGTCCGATAAAACCGCATACGTTCTGGCTTAAGCATATCACCTTTCACATCTCGACAAAACACATATGCCCGCAAGTCAATAAATTCCCGATGAGCAACCAGTCGAGCTTCTGGATATTTTGCCAACACATTATTCATATTATCGACTTCTTCAGGTTGATAATCGCCACATTTATTCACTAACATACCAACTGAACCAAAGTTTTTTGACTCTTTGGCTTTGGTACGGGTTAAATGTAACCGTTGTACCCGATATACAAATTGTGGGATTTCAAGGCTGGCAGGTAATGGTAAATAGTGTGGTGGCAAATAGGCAGAAGGGTAAAAACCCTTAGCACGCTCAATCAATGCCTGCCAGTCACGGTGATAGGCCTGCACTTCCTCTAAATCCCCTGCATAGATGGGTAAATCTTGAATTTGGGTTAAAATCGGCGGTGGAAAAAAATTACTGCGAAATTGAGTAATATCCGCTTGTAAAGTGGACAATAATGCTTTAGCTTGTTTTTTTTGAGTCTTTTCATCAACGCATTGATTATCAATGAATTCTGGTATCACAAAAGGGGCGGAACGATGTGACATACAAATTTCCTACTACATTTATCAATCACTTATGCCCAACTTATTGGGTCAATATCTAATGTCAATTTTAAATATTTTGCTGAAGATAACTGTAACACAGCTTGCCACCAATCATCTAATAATTGATGTAAAAATTGCCGATTTTTGCTCAATATCAACAAATGTGAATGAAAACGGCTATTTTTTTTTGTCATTGGAGCATCTATCGTTCCTGAAATGGAAACACCAAACTCGGCAAACTGTGATTGATATGGTAATATTGCCTTTGCCTCATGAATAAACTGATGATTTTTATCCAATGACTTACCCTCAACTCGTAACAAACAAGCATGGCTAAATGGTGGTAAATGAAGCAAACATCTTTCAAACAACAGTTGTTCGGCAAAAGTCAAATAACCATGGCGTACTAAAGTTAATAAAGCAGGATTATCGGGCTGTCGTGTTTGAATTAACACTCGCCCTGCCTTTTCTGCCCGTCCTGCCCGTCCTGCCACCTGCATAATTAACTGAGCGGTATGTTCTGGCGAGCGAAAATCTGCCGATAAAAACCCTCTATCCGCATTTGGTATCACCACCAACGTCACATTAGGAAAATGATGCCCTTTGGCTATCATTTGCGTACCGACTAGAATTGCTGTTGGATTATCTTGAATTTGTTGATAAATTTTTTCCCAGCTATGTTTTTTACGAGTCGTATCACGGTCGATTTGAATAATTGGTATATTGGCAAATAATTCTTGTAAACCTTCTGTTAAACGAGCCGTACCCATACCAACAGGGTCTAAATTTTCACTGGCACATTCTGGACATTTTTTTGGTAAAGCTTGTTGCCAATCACAATGATGGCATTTTAGCATCGCAACAGGTTGCAAATGAACCGTTAAATGTGCATCACAACGTGGACAATCCGCCTGCCAGCCACAACCATCACACAATAAAATTGGTGCATAACCACGCCGATTTAAAAAAATCAATACTTGTTGCTGTTTATCAAGGGTGGCTTGAATCGCTTGAATTAAATTTTGGGCTAAACCAAACTGCCATTTTTGTTTACGAGCATCAATTAATTGAATTTTTACAGGTAGTGCATCACCTGCCCGTTGAGTTAATTGAAGTTGCGTTAATTTATTTTGTAAAACTAATTGCAAACTTTCTAATGATGGTGTCGCCGTACCTAAAACCACAGGACAACCCAATAAAAACCCACGATATAACGCAACATCTTGAGCATTATAACGCAATGTATCTTGTTGTTTATATGACTGGTCGTGACTTTCATCAACAATTATCATACCCAAATCTGCAAAAGGATAAAAAATTGTCGAACGTGTCCCAATGACAATTTTAGCCGAGCCGTCTCGACACGCTTGCCAGCCAGCTAATCGCACAGGATTTGTTAAACCAGAATGCAACATCAAAACATTCACCGAAAAACGTTCAGCAAATCGTTGATATGTCTGTGGCGTTAAACCAATTTCAGGTACTAAAATCAATACTTGCTTACCAGAAGCTAGCACCGACTGTATCACTTGCAAATAAACTTCGGTTTTACCACTTCCCGTCACCCCATTTAATAAAAAACCTTGATAACATTGGTTATCAATCGCTTGCTGTATTGTCTTAACAGCAAACTGTTGCTCTGTATTTAGTGATAAATTTTTATTAGAAATCGCTTGAGTATCTATCTGTTTTGACTGATTGTTTTCAAGTAAACGCCCCTGTCGAATTAATGTAGGTAGCATCACGGCAAACACATCACCCAGTGGATAATGATAATATTGAGCTAACCAATGGGCAAGTTTTAATAAATGTTGGTCTAAAATTGGCTGATGGTCTAAAACTTGAATGATTGGTTTTAGCTTGTCTATTGCCAGTTCACTTTGTGAAATATGAGCAATCACAATGCCAACCAGCGTTCTAGTTTTTCCAAAAGGCACAACTACCCGACAACCAATGCTGGGGAAATAGCTATTTTGTGGCACAAAATAATCAAATACCCGATACATTGGCACGGGCAAAGCAACCTGAATAAGCATACAATAAATTAGTTAAACGACTAGGCGTTTTCTAAATATAAAATTGCTTCAATTTCAACGACCGCACCTTTTGGCAAATCAGCCACTTGTACCGCAGCACGAGCAGGATAAGGAGCCGTTAAACGAGCCTCAAAAATTTCATTTAATTTTGCAAAATTTGCCAAATCAGTGACAGACACATTAAATTTCACCACGTCCGCCAATGAACCGCCAGAAGCTTGACAAATCGCTGATAAATTATCAAACACTTGTTCCGCTTGAGCAGTAAAACCTTGTTTTAACTCCATCGTTACAGGGTCTAAACCAATTTGCCCTGAAATATAAACTGTATTGCCTACCTTGACTGCTTGTGAGTAAGTGCCAACAGCTTTTGGGGCGTTATCAGTATGAATAATTTGACGTGACATATAACTTCCTAATCATGATACATTGGTGTTTAAGTATAGCATAGAAAAAGTGATTTTCAGATTGTTTACTGATTGATAATTTATTAATATAAGAAAACACTAAAGGAGCAATTAACTAAAATTTGCCTTTGGGTAAGTTTAGATAGGTTTTAAGGAGCAGATAAAGGCAATGAAAGCACTTACTAAATTTTTATTATTATCAGCAGGGTTATCTGTAGGCTCGTCTGTTTATGCACTAGACTGGACACCATTTTTACAACCCCTCAAAAACAGTTGCGATACGAGAGATACTATTAATCTTGACAACATTCCAAAAAAATACAAAGCTTCTGTGATAAGTAATAAAAAATCGATAGATAAAAGTCAAGAGCAGTTTTATGGCGTGATTGATAAACAAACAGTGACGCTAAAAAATGCAACCGCTTTTGGTACGCCGTTATCAAAAATTGTTCAAAAAATATCAGATGGTGGTGAAAATGGCAGTTTTACCTCATTAACATTACATTTTACTAATACCAAATTTATGGATAGCCTTCCACAATTTTATGCCAAATCTGGAAAACATACCGTTAAAGCTGGCACAAAAAAAATGATTGACCAGAGCTCATATACCATTCGTGGCTCAGCAACGGGTTATGAATTAGAAGAGTTAGGGCGGGTTTGGGTATTAACTTTTAATAAAAAAGATAAAACCATCACCTGTACTATGGCTTCATCATAACTATTCTAATCTAAAAAGCTGTAACAACTTCCGCCTATACGCTACTAAAAGGCGGAGGTTGTACAATTGTAATTAAACAAATTTTTCGTTAGATTTTGCTTCTTCTGACCATTGGTATAATCGCTGAATATTTGGATAATTTAAAAAGCTACGGATTTTTTGAATGATTGAGGCAAGCTGTAATCGACTTTGTACCACTAAAAATACGGTTGAATAAGTATTACGTTGAGCAATCGACATAAATCCAGCTTGAGCATCACGAATAATGAAAATAACTTGGCTGATTTGTTCATCATTCAGTGTCTGACTAATTTTTAACCCAGCCTCAAAATGAATACGACTGGTCAAACTATCATTTTCCACAGATTTACGCCAATTTAATGGGATAACTTGATAAGGATTATCTTTACGAATATCTTCCACTGAAAAGCATTTATGCCGATGGACAACCAAACCATTTTTTGATAAATGTCCAACAATTGGGTCACCATAAATCGGGTGACAACAGCTAGAAAAGTCTATTTCAACGCCAGAGGCATCAGCAATTAAACTCTGAGGCTGATGGGCTTGATGAGCAAGTGCTTGTGATTGGGCAAGTTGGTCTTGACTAAATAATCGAGAAACCATAATTTGTGGTAATAGCTTGCCTGTAGTAATTTGTTCAAATAATTGATTTTTATCAGAAACACCACGCCATGATAATAAACTTTGCCATTCTTCATCGGTTAAATGGGTTAAACTTTTGCCTTGATTACGCAATGCTCGGTCAAATGCTTCTTTACCATGTTGCTGACGTTCCTGAGCATTTAAACCTTTAAACCAGTTAAATAATGCTCGGCGGGCTTTATTAGTCGCAACAAAGCCTAACCATTCTGCTTTAGGGACACTATTTTTATCTGCCTCAATCGTGACATATTGCCCTGTTTTTAACACCGTACCAAGTTTAGCAGGTTGATTATCTATATTTGCTCCAGTTGCTTTATTGCCCAAATCCGTACTGACCGCATAGGCAAAATCTAACGCCGTTGCTCCTCGTGGTAATTCATAAGCATCACCTCTTGGCGTATAACAAACAATTTTACGTTGATGTAAATAATTGATTAATTTATCCACTGTTTCAACGGCTTCTTGTTCATTATCATCAATGCTTTTACTTTCATTTAATAGATTTTGTAAATTTCTTAATGATGCTTGTAACACTGAACGACTAACGTCCGAAGCTGCCTCACCCATTAACACCCCTAAACGAGTAGCTTCCAGCATTCGTTTTGTTAAAATCACTACCCGAATAGTATAATTATCACGTTGATAAGTTAAAGTTAAAGATTGATTACCACCAGCACACGGACGGCGAATATTATCATCGATATTTTCTTTAGAAATTTGATAACGTTTAATTAGATAGTTTGCCAAATTATCACAATCTTCAATACTATCTAACACAATCATAAATTCATAACTGCGTAATAAGCTACTGATATCTCCACGATTTCTAAAAAATTGGCGAAATAATGTGACTCGATTATCCACATCTTTGACATAGCCTTTGACGGATAATCTACCTAAAACAACATTTAAGTAATTATAAATCATCTCTTTTTGAAATGACCGACCTAAACCATGCTGTAACATTTTGTCAGAAAATTTATTATACATTTCTGGATTAAGATTGCGATAACACAAAATCTCAATATAATCAGCAATATCATTTAACCCCATGAGGCGAGCAAAAGGCACATAAAAATCAAGCGTTTCTCGAGCAGTAGATTTTTGTTTATCTGGTCGCACTGCGTCCATCGTGGACATATTATGTAAACGGTCAGCCAATTTAACAATCAAAACTCTAGGTTCTTCAAGAGTTGCCGTAAAAATTTTATGAAAAGTCGCTGCTTTGTTTAGATGTTTATCATTTGAAGATTTTAATTTAGTCACGCCATCAACAATTTGCGTTACCTTTTTGCCAAAACGCTCCGTAATTTGCTCTGTAGTCACATCAGTATCTTCGACTGTGTCATGTAAAATCGCTGAAATAATCGTATCACTATCTAAGCGAAAACCCGCCAAAATCTCTGCAACAGCAATTGGATGTGTAATATATGGTTCGCCAGATTTACGTTTATCATTAATGTGGGCAATATCACCAAATGCACAGGCTTGTAAAACTTTATCCTGTTCTTCTGATGTCAAATAACCAACAGCTCGCATCAAATCCAATTGAGCAATATCAACAAGCGGATGGCTAAGCTTTGGTAAATCACTGGCGTATATCATACTAAAATCCCCTTATTTTCAAGTGATACTTACAACAAATCCTGTTATGCCCTATACGATAAATTAATGACGACAAAAAACGGCTGATGAAATCACCAGCCATAATTTGATAAGAGTTTACAAAACTCAACTTAATTTAGTATGAAATATATTTATCACACTTTTTTTTATAAGTCAATGTTTCTAAAATATTTTAACAAACAAAAAGGCTATCTTAAAACGACAGCCTCTATATTTATACTAAAATTAGTATTTATCAACTGTTAATAACCATGCCCGCTTGATAGTTTTAACTCTAAACCATCAAATTTACGAGAGCTATCACGCTCTGGCTGATTTAAAATATCTTTAGTGATATAGCCATCGGCAATTTCTCGCAATGCTAAAACTGTTGGTTTATCATTTTCAGTATCAACTAATGGTTCTGAACCCCGAGCAAGCTGGCGAGCACGTTTACTAGCCACTAAAATTAATTCAAAACGATTACCTACGGTATCTAAACAATCTTCAATGGTTACACGAGCCATTACTACCTCAAGCAAATAAAAAAATATAAACTTTTATTATAACAGAAATCTATTAGAAAACACTAGATTTATTAACAAATCATAATGATATAAATTTTATATTTTATAAAATCAATTGCTATCTTTAAAAAAATTATATTAATGCTTGATTTTTACCTATAAAAGTAAAATAATATTAAAAATATAATAATTCTTATTTGTATTTAGTTTCTTATGTAAAATTTTATTTATTGTTGGAGTTGATTATGGTCGTGAGTTCAGCCCGAAACATCAGTTTATTAGATTTGCCTACCAATCAAATTGCCTATATTGACTACATTGCCAAAAATCCTAAATTTGCTGATATTGATGAAATGGTTAGTAAACGTTTGAATGATTTAGGTTTTTTACCAAATACTGCGGTTAAAGTCATCGCTAAAGGTTTATTTGGCAAGCCACCATTTGCAGTGCAATTAGCCACAGGCGGACAATTTAGTTTACGCCGTGAAGAGTTAGCGAAAATACGCTGTCGTTTGTTATAAGTATAATTAAAATAAGGGGAAAATTATGGTTTGTTCGTTAGCTTTGGTCGGGGCTCCTAATTGTGGTAAAACTGCTACATTTAATGCATTAACGGGAGCAAAAGCCAAGGTTGCCAATTATTCTGGCGTTACGGTCGATAAAAAATTTGCTCAGTGGCTTCAAAATGATAATGTTACCATTATTGATTTACCTGGTACTTATAGTTTACGCACCAATAGCCCTGATGAGTTGGTGACTCGTGATGTGTTACTTGGTGTGCGTTCTGATGAAAAACCTGTTGATGGTATTATTGCCGTGGCAGATGCAACGAATTTACGTTTAAGTTTGCGTATGTTGCTTGAATTAAAAATGTTAAATATCCCAATGATGGTCGCGTTAAATTTATCAGATGTGGCTGAAGCTCGGGGCTTAGTAATTGATGAACAGGCATTATCTAAAGCATTAGGCGTGCCTGTGGTAAAAACCGTAGCCATTAAAAAAGATGGTTCTAAGGCATTACACCGATTATTATCAGAATTTGTGGAAAAACAATCAACACAAGAAAAAGTACGTTTGCATAATCAAGCTGAGTTAGCTCAACAAATTGAAGATGCTGATGCTCAGGAATTATATCATCAGGTTGATGAGATTTTAGGCTTAGTAGTGCGTGAGCAAGCTGGATTACCGATTTGGCATGAAAAGTTAGATAGTTTGTTATTACATCCTATTTGGGGAATGTTTATTTTATTAATGATATTATTTACGATGTTTCAGGCCGTTTATACTTGGGCTTCACCTGTGATGGACGGTCTTGAAGGCATGGTAACGGCGTTAGGTAGCTGGATAACGGCACAATTAGGCGAAAGTTTATTACAAAGTCTATTAGTTGATGGTGTGTTAGCTGGGGTCGGTGGTGTTATCGTGTTTGTGCCACAGATAGCGATTTTGTTTTTGTTTATTTTGGTGTTGGAAGATTCAGGATATTTACCAAGAGCAGCTTTTTTATTAGATAATTTGTTGGCAAAAACAGGGTTATCAGGACGGGCATTTATTCCATTGTTGTCAAGTTTTGCGTGTGCAGTACCTGCTGTATTGGCAACTCGTACTATTCCAAATCCTCGTGAGCGTTTGATTACTATGGCATTAACGCCCATGCTCACTTGTTCAGCTCGTTTACCTATTTATGCGTTAATTATCGCTGCGGTTATCCCTAATAAGCAGGTATTAGGTGGGTTAAGCTTACAAGGTTTAACATTATTCGGTTTATATCTTGCAGGTATTGTATCGGCGGTGATAGTTGCATTGTTATTAAAATGGATTGGGCAGGCAAAAGGTTCAACAACGATGGCAACTTTAATGATGGAGTTACCAACTTACCGTTTACCCAATGTTCAACATATCATGATGAGTTTGTGGGATAAAGTTAAGGCATTTTTAGTACGAGCAGGTACGGTAATTTTTGCATTATCAGTGTTATTGTGGGTGATGGTTACGTTTCCAAAACCACCAGAAAATGCGACTCAACCAGCCATAGATTATAGTATTGCGGGAAAATTAGGACATTTGATTGAGCCAATTTTTGCACCGCTTGGTTTTGATTGGCAAACTTGTATTGCGATGATACCTGGATTGGCTGCTCGTGAAGTAGTTGTCGCTGGATTAGGCACAGTGTATGCTGTTAGCGGAGCGACTGATGGTGATGAAGAGGCAATTCATCAAAGTTTAATACCAATTATTCATGATAG
The DNA here is from genome assembly GCA_041855445.1 of Moraxellaceae bacterium. Classification (GTDB taxonomy): domain Bacteria; phylum Pseudomonadota; class Gammaproteobacteria; order Pseudomonadales; family Moraxellaceae; genus Faucicola. The sequence goes on along the minus strand of JBHAEG010000064.1, from coordinate 20,260 downwards.
CTGGGGATTGCCAACGGCTTTTGCATTTTTGGCGTGGTATATCTATGCTCCAATGTGCTTGGCAACGATTGCAACGATTAAACGTGAAAGCTATTCAACAAAATATACCATGTTAATGGTGGCGTTTTTATTTGGGTTGGCATATGTCATGGCATTATTAACTTATCATGTGACTGCGTGGTGGATTAGCTAATAGGTGATTTATGTCAATTGATATACAAACAATGATTGTTATTTTTATGGTGTTAGCTTCTTTGATTTATGTATTATATCGTGCGTCAAAGAAGTTTTGCTCAAAAAAAAGTGGCTGTGATGGCTGTGGAAAATGTGGACACTAGTCCACATTTAATAACTATTTAATCATTCTAATTAATCTAATAACCGTAATCCTGCTGTATTTTCATAAGTTTCAGTTTCTTCAGGCTCTGCGATTTGATTTTCTGGATAATGGTCATATTCATTTGGGTCAAAAAATATGCCTGCCTGTGAATTTTCTTTGGCATAAATCCCCATCACTGCGGGCATTGGCACCCATAACTCACGAGATATGCCACCAAATCGGGCATGGAAATGAATATATTCATTATCCATTTGCATATGACCTGTCGCTGTGCTGGCAATATTTAATACAATTCTACCATCTTTCACATATTCAACGGGTACGCTAACATTTGGTTTTGTTGCATCGACCATTAAATATGGCGTTAAAGCATTATCTTCTAGCCATTCATAAATTGCACGCACCATATATGGACGAGTCGGGGTTAAAGTAACTTCTTGATGGAACATTTTGTTAATCCTTGAATTAGTTTAAAATACTACGTTGAAAACTTTGACGTTGAAAAATTCTATTCATGTAATACAACAACGGACGGCATAAATGCGATGGCAACTGAATTTGCATCAATTCCAATCGCCATAGCATACTTGCCAATACACAATCACACAATCCAAATGTATCTGATAGAAAAAATGGGCGATGGGCAAATAATGGAGACAATGTAATTAATGAATTTGACAATTTTTGTCTAGTTACTTCTGCCTGCTTTACATCAAGCGTATCTGAATGTTTTAATAAAATATCCGCCATCTGTAGCCAATCTTGCTCTATTCTCCATAATAACTGTCGATAAATTGCCCGCTCGACAGGCGTATCAGGTAACAATTTATGATGATAATAACGCTCTTCTAAATACTCAAAAATCACCATATTTTGATATAACACTAAATCACGATGTAATATCACAGGTAACGTATTATAAGGATTAATATCCGCTAAATCCTCAAAATGTACTTCATCATGACGAATATCCAGCTCAATAAAATCAATCTCTTTTTCCAACAATACTAATCGTACCTGATGACTCAAATAACCATCATCAGCATATAAAATCAGTTGTTGTGACATTGGATTAATAGACATAATTTTATAATATGAAGATAAAATTTTTTAAATCGTACAAACTTTTTCCATCATATCATAAAAAAAGGCAACCGAAGTTACCTTTTTTGTTAGCAAAGTACTAAATAAAATTATTTGACATCTTTCCAGAATTCTTTGTTTAGCAAATAAACTGGAATAAACAAAATTGCTAGGAATAATAACACCCAAAAACCATAAATTTTACGTTGATGAGCAGCAGGCTCTGCCATCCATGCCATAAAATTTACAATATCGCTAACATGCTGACGATATTCCTCTTTTGAGCTACTTTTTTGTAAATCATGTAACACGTGAGGCATGGCAGCGTTTGGTAATACAATGTTATTTGCTCCCCAAGGACGGCTAGGGTCTTCATAGAAAGCCAATAAGTAAGTATATACCCAGTCTTCACCACGCAAACGGGTTTCTAATGTCAAATCTGGCGGAGCAGCACCAAACCAGGCTTGCTGAACATCAGGACTAATGCCCGCTGTAATATGGTCACCCACTTGGTCAGTTGTCACCATAAGATATTTTTCAACTAACTCTTTAGGAATATTTAAATCTTTGTACATTTTTGAATAGCGTACATACTGTGCAGAGTGACAGCCAACGCAATAACTCATAAACAAAGATGCCCCACGCTGAATTGATGCTTTATTAGTTAAATCAACAGGAGATTTCTCGCATTGTAAAACTTGGTCTTTACCTTCTGCATCTTTATAAGTACCACAACCAGCACCGCCAGCAGCTTGGGCAGTAGTTGCACCAAGCAATAATGCCGTTGAAAGTCCTAATCCTGTTAAAATAGTCTTTAACGTTTTCATTAGTGACCTCCAGTAACACGTTCAGGTGGCTGTTTACACGTTTCAATAGACGTATAAATTGGCATTAATAAGAAGTATAGGAAATATAAAATTGTACAAATACGAGCTACCAACGTTGCTAAATCAGAGGCGGCAATCATACCTAAATAACCTAAGATTAAGAAGCTAATAACAAAGATAACTAAAGCGATTTTTGAATAAATACCTTTATAACGGATAGAGCGTACTGGTGAACGGTCTAACCATGGCAATAAGAATAAAATCGCAATTGATGCCCCCATCACTAACACCCCTGGTAATGCAGAACCAAACATTGAAGGTGTTGCACGTAACATTGCATAAAAAGGTGTGTAGTACCAAACTGGCGCAATATGAGCTGGTGTTTTTAATGGGTTAGCGACTTCAAAGTTAGGTGGCTCAAGGAAATAACCGCCCCCTTCTGGGAAGAAGAACACCACAGCAAAAAATACCATAAAGAATACAACGATACCAACCATATCATGTACAGTATAGTATGGATGGAAAGGTACGCCGTCTAATGGTACACCATTTTTATCTTTTAATTTTTTGATGTCAATACCATCAGGGTTATTTGAACCCACATGATGTAATGCAACTAAATGAATAAATACCAAACCAACAAGAATTAAAGGAATGGCAACAACGTGAAGGGCGAAGAAACGATTTAAAGTAATACCAGAAATGATATAGTCACCTTTTACCCACTCAGCCAAACCATCACCAATAAATGGAATTGCTGCAGGTAAATTTAAAATAACTTGAGCACCCCAAAATGACATATTACCCCATGGCAACAAATAGCCGAAGAAACCTTCTGCCATCAAACATAGGTAAATTGCCATACCAATAATCCAAATCAATTCACGCGGTTTTTTATATGAACCATATAATAAACCACGGAACATATGTAGATAAACTACAACGAAAAATGCAGATGCTCCAGTCGAGTGCATATAGCGGATTAACCAGCCACCCTCGACATCACGCATAATATACTCAAGTGAAGCAAACGCTCCTTCAGCACTTGGGTTAAACATCATGGTTAACCAGATACCAGTAACTAACTGATTAACCAATACCACCATCGATAATACACCAAAAAAATACCAAAAATTAAAGTTTTTTGGTGCATAATATTTTGACATGTGGTATTCATAGGTTTCTGTCGCAGGAAAGCGAGCATCAACCCAATGCATTAATTTTTTTCCCATACTCATGACTATGCTACTCCCACGGTTAAAATCGTTCCGCTGATACTGTAATCAGGAATAGGCAAGTTTAGAGGAGCAGGAACACCTTTAAACACACGTCCTGCTAAATCATACTTAGAACCGTGACAAGCACAGAAAAAACCACCAAACCAACTACTACCACCTAAATCAGCCGCACCAACTTCGGGACGAAAGCTAGGTGCACAACCTAAATGCGTACAAACACCCTCACACACAAACAATTCTGTTTGGTCTTTTGAGCGACTGGCATTTTTACAGTATTCTGGCTGAACAGATGATTCTGAATTGGCATCTAATAACTGTGATGCAACTTTTTCTAGGTTATCCATCATCTCTTTAGTACGTTTTACGATGTAGATAGGTTTACCTCGATACTTGACTACAATCATTTGTCCTGCTTCAATGGCACTGACATCTTGTGTCACAGGTGCACCAGCTGCTTCAGCTTTAGCACTTGGATACCAAGAGCGAACAAATGGGGTGGCAATTGCTGCAACACCGACCGCACCAATTGCGGCGGTAGATGCAATTAAAACTCTACGACGTTTAATATTTACGCCTTCGGCATGGCTCATTCAAACTTCCTCCAGGCTAATGAAGTGGGTGGACTTATCCCACACTGGGTATGTGGCTATAATAAATGACTTATCGTATAAAAGCCACACCTTAGCTGTGCCTTTTTCGCTAATCAGTTCATATTTTAAGCTATTTTTCACATAAAATAAATTACTAAAAGCAAAATAAAAAAACCCTCGAGTCAAACGAGGGTTTTTTTTGCAAGATAATGATACAATTAATAACAATTATTCTTAAAATATCATTAACGTTTTGAGTATTGAGAGCGTTTACGAGCTTTACGCAGACCCAATTTTTTACGTTCAACTTGACGAGCATCACGAGTCACAAAACCAGCTTCTTTTAATGCAGGTTTTAATGTTTCATCTGATTCGATTAATGCACGAGTGATACCATGACGAATAGCACCTGCTTGACCATTGATACCACCACCTTTTACAGTGACATAAATATCAAATTTATTTGTTACTTCTAACAGCTCTAATGGCTGACGAACAACCATGCGAGAAGTTTCACGACCAAAGTATTCATCTAAAGGTTTACCATTTACAACAATATTGCCTGAACCTTGAGATAAAAACACACGAGCTGTTGAAGTTTTACGACGACCTGTACCGTAATTGCGTTCCATGTGTTTACTCCTTAGATGTCTAATACTTGAGGTTGTTGAGCGGTATGTGGATGCTCACTACCTGCATATAGTTTTAGCTTTTTAATCATCGCATAGCCAAGAGGGCCTTTTGGTAACATGCCTTTGACTGCTTTAAATAATACATCTTCAGGTTTGTGTGCGATTAATTTTGTAAAATTAGTTTCTTTGATACCACCTGGATAACCGCTGTGACGATAATATTTTTTGTCTTCTGCTTTTTTGCCAGTAACAGCGATTTTGTCAGCATTGATAACAACGATGTAATCGCCTGTATCAACGTGTGGGGTATAAGAAGGTTTATGCTTACCACGCAAGCGGTGAGCGATTTGGCTCGCTAGGCGACCAAGTGTTTTACCTTCAGCGTCAACGACATACCAGTCGTGAGTCACTTCATGTGGTTTAGCACTGATTGTTTTCATGTTTTAAAAACCTTGTAAGTTAATAGTTGAGAGTTTGGGAACGGGGCTCTCAAAAATAGATTGCATATTATAGGCAGTCTAGCGATAGGTTGCAAGTGTTAATCAACATTAACCCATGACTTTACTACTAAAAATTTATTCAATCTAACGTTTAGGAAATTCTAATGACCAATGATTGACTAAAGGATAACGGCGTTCTCGCCCAAAGGCTCGTTGAGAAATTTTTGTGCCAATCGCAGACTGACGGCGTTTATATTCATTATTATCAACCATAGTTAATACTTTTTTTACAATAGCTTCATCATAGCCTGCTTCAATGATAGCATCATAACCAAAATCACGGTCAATATACAATTCAAGAATTTTATCTAATAAATCATAATCAGGTAAACTATCTTGGTCTTTTTGGTCAGGGCGTAATTCGGCTGATGGCGGACGAGTAATGACACGCTCTGGAATAACAGGATTTTCTTCTAAGCGATTGCGATAGTTTGCCAACGCATATACTTGGGTTTTATAAACGTCTTTTAATACATCAAAACCGCCAGCCATATCGCCATACAAGGTTGAATAACCAACAGCCATTTCCGATTTGTTGCCTGTAGTAATGACTAAATGTCCAAATTTATTTGATAAAGCCATTAAAATCATGCCCCTTGCCCGAGCTTGAATATTTTCTTCAGTGTTATCAGCTCGAGTATTATTAAACATCGGCTCAAGCGTATGACGCATACCATTAACCGCTGAATGAATTGGGCAAACTGTGTAAGATACATTCAAACGGCGAGCTTGAGCTTGGGCATCTTGTAAGCTAATTTGTGATGTATATTCATAAGGCATCATCACAGCAAATACCTTATCTGCCCCCAACGCATCAACTGCAATACACAAAGTCAATGCCGAGTCGATACCGCCTGATAATCCAATTAACACCCCCTGAAACCCTGAATGATTGACATAATCACGCAAACCAACAACCAATGCTTGATACGTTTCAGCAATTCGGCTTAATGTTAAAGGTGCTTTTTTCTGTTCAGAAATAACTAACTGATGATTTTCATTAAACTGAGCAGTAGCAAATAACATATGTTGTAAAAAGCGTGGAGCTTCATGCACAACTTGTCCTTGACTATTGACCACCATCGAACCGCCATCAAAAACTAAATCATCTTGCCCGCCTACACTATTAACGTACACAATTGGTAATTGATGTTCAATTGCCCGTTGTTTTAATAAAATTTTACGGTCTTCTTGTTTTCCTTGTTCAAATGGTGAAGCATTTAACGTAATGACCAAATCTGCTCCTTTGTCTTTTAATCCTTGAATTGGGTCATCTTTCCATAAATCTTCACAAATTAATAAGCCAATCGTTACACCTTGATAATCAAATAAAACTTGATTACGTCCTTTATCAAAATAACGTCTTTCATCAAAAACGCCATAATTTGGTAAATATTGTTTATGATAAAATCCCTTTTGTTGTCCATTATGAATAATTGCAATCGAATTAAATGTACCATGTTGGTCTATATGTGGATAGCCCACCAACATGACAATATCTTTAACTTCAAATAATACCTCAAAGGCAAGTTTTATCCGATTAGCAAGACTTGGTCTAAGTAATAAGTCCTCTGGTGGATACCCTAACAATGATAATTCAGGAAAGGCGATTAAATTTGCCCCTTTTTCTTTGGCCAAAATCGCCATTTGTGCCATTTTTTTGGCATTTCCTAATACATCACCAACAATAAAATGTTGTTGAGCCAATGCAATTTTTAGCCCTTGATTGTTGTAAGATGTGGCTGATTTTGTTTCATTCATATTAAAAGATGACATTAGTTAATCCTTGATTGTTTTAATGATGATAAAAAATAGTCAGTTGCTCTAACTTTTCATAGGAATAAGCGACTACTGGCTTTTAAAGTATAACATCACGGCTTTGTTTTAAGTATAGCCATTTTACTAAAAAACAGTATTATTCGGATAGATTGGCGTTTTTGCAAAGATTTGTTATAGTGGTGTGATGATTTTAACGGGTTGGATAAAAATATGTTATCAGTTATTTTTGTATTTGTAATGATTATCTTATGTATGTGGGTGTTTGGACGTTTGATGTATCCTCGCCCACCTAAAGGCTATATTTTGCCAAAAGAGGGCGAGAGTACCGAGTTACGAGAATGCCATTTTTGCAAACATAAGCTAGAAGAGTATCGTGGCATTATGGAAGGTGAATTATTTTTTTGCAATGACGAACATCAGGCTCAATTTCATGCAGGTAAGATTTATCAACCTTATCAAGAAAAGTTATAACTTTATTCCAAATTAGAATTTAATACTAGATTATTTGGGTCATCGTTGATAAGAGATTGTGCATCAGCGATGATTTTTGTTAGAACTTTTTTCGCTCGCTCTTCTGCCTGAATATGATGTTGTAATTCTTCTGATTTTTCATATAAATTTAATGAACACAACACAAGCAATTCTTCTTGTGATAATTGCGAGGCGTTTTTGCGAATATCTTGAATAAACTTGTTAATATGGCTAGTGGCACGCTGTAAAGCAGGCTCTTCGTCAGTAGGGCAGTAAATACTATAGCTATGACCATTAATGAATATATCAACTTTTTTAATGCTATCTTTTGAACTCATAAATATAACTCATATTGTTAGTGTATCAGTGAATGTTTTTAAGATAAAACAGGTAAAATAAATTTATTAGCTTTCATTATCGATTTTGGTTAATCGTGCTAATACAAGTTCTGTATAATGAGCAGCAATCTTGTTTTTATCAATTAATTTTTGATTTTCTTCAGTCAGCTTGTCATTTTCAGCTTTTAGAATATCATTTGAATTAGATAATTCTAAATAGCGTTCATCAAGCTCTTGGTATTTTTTAATCTGTTCGTCAAGCTGTTGTTGTAGTAGAGCATTTTGCTCCTCTGCATGTATTAATGCTTGCTCAATATCTTCTGGGTGAGTTTTCAGTTCATGATTTTCAGCAACTGCCATTGAATATTGCTGGCGAATGGTTTGTAATAGCCCTTGCAGTTGCATTAATTGATTGGTTAAGTCTGTCATGGTAATCGTTTCTAAATCACAGGTTGAATACAAATATTTTTATTTAGTACTTTAATAATGCCATAATCGAACCTATAAAGGCTAGTGTTATTCAGAAATTTTTTTCTAATTTTGTGTTGAAGAGTTGATAGTGTAATGAATGATTTTATTTCAGGCTGGCATGATTGGACAGAGGCATTTGCAGATTGGCATGATGTGAGCATTAGCGAATTGCACGGTTTAATCACAGGTATTTTGACTGTTTGTGATGCTCCAAAATCTGATGTTTGGCAAATGTTATTAACAGAATTAAGTTTTAGCCAGTTAGACGACAATGCCTTGCAGTTATTGACGGAAGAGGCGGAAGATACCGTGGCTTTATTAACAGATGAACAAGACAGTTATCAATTTATGCCTCTTGTGCCTGATGATGAACACCCCTTATATGAACGATTGTTGGCAGTTAAAAACTGGGCAAATGGCTTTTTAACAGGTTTTGGCGTAACAGAAAGTAAGTTAAGAACAGAAGAAAATCTTTTATTTAATGATTTAGCAAAAGTTGGAGCCTTACGCATTGATGTCTATGACGAAACGTTACAAAGCAATGATAATCCTGAAGCCGAGGCAAATTATGTTGAATTGTTAGAGTTTGTACGCATGGTACCTGTTAGCGTAACAACAGGACGAGTACGCAAACAAGTAAACAAATTAGCATTAATTGCAGGGTTTGCAATGAATTATCCCTTGCCTAATCCTAAAGAGCGTGTATTATTAACAGATGACAATGATAATGACGAATTAGCATGGCAAGCAGAAAAAGATGCCAATGATGAATTTTTGACACATATGGTCATTGATGCGATGAACCCAAAAAAACCGTCTTAGCTGATGCTAATCAAGGATAGATGATGATGCAAAACCTTTCTGAACAAGATTTTCCGCAAAATAGTATTGACTGGCTAAAAAAACTAATTAGTTTTAATACGGTAAGTCGTTACTCAAACTTACAATTAATTGAGTTTGTGACTAAGTTTGTTAAAAGTTTTGGTTTGTCACCTCGCTTAACATTTAATCATCAACAAACTAAAGCTAATTTATTTGTGACTATTCCTGCAGGCAATTTGGCGGGAAAGTCTGTTATTTCGGGAGGATTTGTACTTTCAGGACATACTGATGTTGTGCCTGTTGAAGGGCAGGCATGGCATAGTGACCCTTTTGTTGCCACAATTCACGATGATAAATTATACGGGCGAGGCGCTTGTGATATGAAAGGTTTTATCGCTTGCTCTTTACAATTGTTACCACAGGCGGTACAGGCAAGCCAACAAGGTCTATTACAAAAACCCATTCATTTGGCATTATCATTTGATGAAGAAGTTGGCTGTTTAGGTGCACCATTATTATTAGCAGATTTACAAGCTAATCATATTCAGCCTGATTATTGTATTGTTGGCGAGCCTACTATGATGAAAATGGTGACGGCTCACAAAGGTATTCAAGTGTATCGTTGCCGAGTTCATGGCAAGTCTACGCATTCATCACTAACGCCTCAAGGGGTCAATGCTATTAGCTACGCCAGTCAAATTATTAATTTTATTGATAATTTGGCAGAGCAACTAAGCCTGCGTCACGACCAAGATTTTGCCTTTGACGTGCCATTTTCTACATTATCTGTTGGCACAATTCATGGCGGAACAGCGACTAATATTGTACCGAATTTATGTGAATTTACATTTGATTATCGTAATTTGCCTCATATGAATGAACAAGATATCATTCCGCCAATTCAAGATTTTATTCATTCACTGACACAAAAAATGCAAAAAATTGACCCAACTAGCAAAATTGAGCTAGTACAGGAAGAATGCGTGCCTGCCATGACTGACCATGACAGTGACGCATTGCAACAGTTAATTGAAAATTTAGTAGATGAAAAAATGCGTCACAAAGTGGCGTATGCGACAGAAGGTGGACAGTTTACCAATGCAGGCATTCCAACGCTAATTTGTGGACCAGGTGACATTGCCCAAGCTCACCGAGCCAATGAATTTGTTAGTTTGGAACAATTAAATAAATGTGATAAATTTTTACAACAAATTTTAGAAAATTGCATGAATTGAGGAAATTATGTCAATCAAACTTGCTCCCAAATTACCACAAAGTGTATTTGCAAAACGCCGTGAACAATTACTCGCCAAATTACCCGATAATAGTATTGTAATTTTAGCCACTGCCAGTCAAAAATCACGCAATGCTGATGCTGATTATAAATATCGTGCTGATAGTAGTTTTTTTTATTTGACAGGCTTTGCCGAACCTGAAGCAATTTTAGTGTTAGAAAAACAGCAAAATAATCATCAATATACATTATTTGTGCGTCCAAAGGATAAGTTACGAGAAATTTGGGACGGTAAACGAGCAGGCGTTGAAGGTGCAAAAACGATTTTTGGGGCGGATAATGCGTTTGAGATTGGGCTGGCTGATAGTTTTATTGCTAATCTTTTATTAGGTAAAAAGCAAGTATTCGCCCGCTTCAGTGCTGATGTGATGACTTGGTTACAGCAAGCTCATACATTAAAACGTGGTGAGGGTGTACCTGATTGTATTATCGATATTGATAAAATTTTAGCAGAGATGCGTCTGATTAAAGATGATGACGAAATTGCATTACTAACAACAGCTTGTCAAATCAGTGCTAAAGCCCATGTTCAAGCCATGCAAAGTGTCAAGCCTAATATGTATGAATATCAACTAGAAGCAGAAATTAATCATGTGTTTGCCCAATATGGTTGTGTTCCATCTTATAATAGCATTGTTGCTGGTGGCGATAATGCTAATATTTTGCACTATGTAGAAAATGACCAGCCATTACAGGCAGGCGATTTGGTACTCATTGATGCAGGAGCAGAATATCAATATTATGCAGGCGATATTACTCGCACATTTCCTGTATCTGGCAAGTTCACTGAGGCACAAAAGCAAATTTATAATTTAGTTTTAAAAGCCAACGTAGAAGCTATTAACAGTCTAAAAGTAGGTAAATCTTGTAAAATCCATCATGATACTGCTATCAAAGTTTTAACTGAAGGCTTGATTGAACTGGGTATTTTATCAGGTGATGTTGAAACCTTGATTGCTGAACAAGCATATTTACCATTTTATATGCACGGTACAGGGCATTGGTTAGGCATGGACGTTCATGATGTTGGTAGTTATGTTAGTGATGGTTTAAAAACTGATAAATCATTATCGGATTATCGTCCATTACAGGCAGGCATGGTACTCACTGTTGAACCTGCATTATATTTTGCCCATGATAATGAGCTTGCTCCTGAACAATATCGAGGAATTGGCATTCGTATTGAAGATGATGTATTAATCACTGAACAAGGAGCTGTTGTCTTAACTGATGGTGTGCCAAAAACTATTAGTGAGATTGAACAATTAATGGCGATATAAAAAATTATATTTATATGTAGGGTTTATTAAAATAATTTTTAATAAATCCTTTTTTATTAATATTAAATAAATTTCACAATAAAAACGATAATTTTTAGTATATTAAAGTTTAATATCATTGATAAAAGTTCACTTCTCATCTATAATCTGAACAAATAACACAGATAAATTTTTAATATCAACAGGATAGTTGCTAACATGAAAAAATCCATCTTATATTTACCAATATTATTTATGTTACTAGTTAGTAATAGCACTTACGCCATGGGCGATTTGCAGGTGTATCCACGATTTGAACAAAATCGTTATTTGTCATTAGATATTGATGTAGATTGTTCAGGATGTTGGTGGAACGAAACAGCCTATATAAAAGGTACGGTCACTTTAGTAGGTGATTATAATCAAACCATCAACATTAATAAAACTATGCCAGTATACAAAGGCACGTTTAATAGAAGTAATGTTGAATTATTAACCTTGTCTAATCCTTACAGTTATCGCCGAGTTCTTGTAACACTTCGAGTCTCTGGAGCAAACACATCAGATGTCATCATTAATGAAAATTTTCCAATCAGATAACCTGAGTTATCCTATAAAATTTTTGCTTCTATGATAGTCAATTCGTGTTAGAATTGACAAATTACATCATAGATTTTTTTAAATTTTGTAGGAAAATTTAATGACAACTTTAACTGATTATTTAAATCAAGTGCAAGCCAGCCCTGCAATCTCTAGTACTCTTTTGACTCTTGCCAATGTTGGTATCGAAATTAGCCAGCTATTACGCCAAGGCGCTTTAGGAGACATTTTAGGTGAAGCTGGTAATGAAAATGTTCAAGGTGAAGAACAAAAAAAACTTGACGTGATTGCCAATGATTTATTATTAAATGCACTGACCCACAATCCTAATTGTGCAGGCGTTGCCTCTGAAGAACTGGAACACGCCACCCATGCCAATGATAATGGAGAGTTACTGGTATTATTTGACCCGTTAGATGGTTCAAGTAATATTGATATTAATATGACTGTCGGAACAATTTTTTCGATTTTGCCTTATCATAACATTGGTAAGCCTATTACAGATGCTGATTTTTTACAAAAAGGCACAGAGCAATTGGCTTCGGGCTATATTTTATATGGCACTTCAACGATTATGGCATTTACCCTAAAACAAGGCGTTGTGATGTTTAGTTTAGATGCCAAACACAATGAATATATCCAAATTAAACAAGATATTCACATCGCCCCAGATACCAAAGAATATGCCATTAATGCCTCAAATTATCGCTTGTGGCAACCACCCATGCGTCAATATATTGATGAATTATTAGCAGGCGAAACAGGTGTGCGAGGTAAAGACTTTAACACACGTTGGGTCGCTACTATGGTCGCCGATGTTCATCGTATTTTATGCCGTGGTGGCGTTTTTACTTATCCACTTGACACAAAATATCCAAATAAAGCTGGTAAATTACGTTTAATGTATGAAGCCAACCCAATGAGTTTGATTATTGAACAGGCAGATGGCTTATCTACTGATGCTGTCAATCGAATTTTAGACATTGAACCCACTGATATTCATCAACGTGTACCTGTAGTACTTGGTGCAAAAAATGAGGTGTTATATATCCAAAAACTGCATCAAGACTATCAACACTAAGGGCATGTTATGTCAAGTATCATCACATCAAAAGATAATCCAACCGTAAAGCTGGCAAAGGCATTATTAACCCAAGCCAGACAACGTAAAAAGTTAGCAAAAACTGTTTTAGAGGGTACACATCTTATTGATAGTGCCATTCGGGCAAACTTTGGCTTAGATGTGGTGATAATTGGCGAAAATGCACAAAAAAACCTTGAAATTCAACAATTATTATCCCAACTTCAACAATATTATCCAAAAACGCCAATTATAACCATCAGTGACAGCTTGTATAAAGATATTCGTAGCTTAGGTGAAAGTTTACCTATCATGGCAATTATTTCTTTACCTACACTAAACTTTCCTACTACTATCCACACTGATTGTCTTATTATCAATGGAATACAAGATAATGGCAATTTAGGCACATTATTACGAACGTCTGCCTGTGTTGGTATCAACAATATCATTTGCACCATAGGTACAGCGTCTGCTTGGTCGCCAAAAACATTGCGTGCCAGTATGGGGGCAAATTTTAGTTTAAATATTTATGAAAATGTTGCAATTGATACAGTATTACAATGTGTTAAAGTGACTAAATTTGCCACCAGTTCACATACTGATACAATTATTTATCAACAAGACTTAACAAAACCTTTAGCATTAATCATGGGGCATGAAGGGCAAGGCGTAGATGCCAAGCTAATGTCACAAGCTCACCCTATCACTTTACCACAGCCGAACGGACAAGAAAGTTTAAATGTGGCGATTGCAGGGTCGTTATGTTTATATGAAATACTGCGACAACGTCATTATTCCGTATAAGCGATTGATTACAATAATTTATTTTTCTAATTTATAATTATTACAGTATTTTTTACAGTTTTATAGTAAAATTTCGTTATCTTTTTATCTTTTGGTAACAATCAGTGTCAAATAAGGAATAATATGTTTGCACTACAACCATCGCATATTTATATGCAACAAGTCGCAACAGACAAAACGCAAGCGTTACAAAAATTATGTGAAATTTTGGTAAAAGACGGTTTAGTCACGTCAGAATATTTACAAGGACTCAATGACCGAGAAAACCAAAGTGCCACTTATCTTGGACAAGGCATCGCCATTCCGCATGGCACACCCCAATCTCGACAGGCTATTTTGCAAACAGGGGTTCGAGTCGCCCATTTTCCACAAGGGGTTGTCTGGGGGGAAAATGGCGAAATCGTTTATTTGGCAATTGTTATTTCAGCAAAATCCGATGAACATTTACAAGTTTTACAACAGCTTACCCGTTCATTAATGTCAGATATTGCAGAAAAAATCCAACAAGCAAATCAGCCAGAACAAATTATTTCTCTGTTAAACGCTCAGCCACCGTCTTTTATGCTACATGAAGACTTGATTGCTACTCAAGCTCCTGCTTTTGACGTTGAAGATTTATTTTTTTACAATAATTTTTTATTAAAAAAACAACAATGTGTCACTTCTGAATTTCATCAATTATTACGCTCTGATGCGTTAATCCATATTGGCGAAGGGGTTTGGTCAATCACTGGTGAAAAATATGTATTAAAACCTGCCGTGAGTATTGTCACACCTGAACAACCGTTACAATTTTTAAATAAAACTTTGTCGATGCTGATTTGTATTGCCAGCAATGATAACATGGATATGATACAGTTCCATCATTTTATGGATACGTTATTTAGTCCAGCAAAACGCCAACAATTGCAAAGCTGTCAAGAGGCAACCGAAATTGCTCAGTTATTAGGTGCAACAGTTAATTTAAACTGGGTAAAACGTAGTGTAATTTTGCAAAATGCTCATGGACTGCATGCCCGCCCAGCTACACAATTGGCAAAGCTTGCTCAAGCTTATCGAGGCGATATTCAAGTATCGGTAAATGGTGGTGAATTTGTTTCTGCAAAAAGTTTAACAAAATTATTATCGTTAGGTGGACAACGTGGACAAACTTTAACGTTACTTGCAGAACCTGAAACCGATGCAGTGGCTGGTTTAGAAAAAATTATTCATGCCGTGCGAGATGGTTTAGGTGAAGTGGTTGAACCTTTTGTTCCACAAAACCAAACTAAAGCAAATAGCCCAAAAACAACAGAACCTGTTCTAAATTTAACATTTGATGAAGAAATCTCTGGAACACCTGCTTCAAAAGGTTTAGCGGTCGGAACTGCTCATGTGGTGAAACCGCCTGTTTTCAATTATGAACGTTTTGCTGATAATGTAGCTACCGAAACTCAAAAATTAAAAACAGCCATTGAAAATGTACAAAAACAATTGCAAAAATTAATTAGTGAAGCAGAAAATAAAGATATTGCCCAAATTTTCACCGCTCATTTGGCATTATTAGACGACCCAGATTTGCAACATCAAGTGAATAAAAAATTAATGCAAGGTCTATCTGCACCCTGTGCATGGTTTGAACATATTGATGATTTAGCAAAAAAACAAGCTTCTTTAGATAATCCGTTACTGGCAGGACGTGCCGTAGATTTACGAGATGTTGGTAATCGAGTTTTAGCTCAATTATGTGGGGTCAAAGAAGTCAATGAACCTACCGATGCTTATATTTTAATTATGGACGATGTTGCTCCTAGCGATGTTGCCCGTTTAAACAAAAATCGAGTTGCGGGTATTTTAACCGCATTTGGTGGAGCAAGTGGACATAGTGCCATTGTTGCTCGAGCTTTAGGTATACCAGCCATTGTCGGGGCGGGTAAACGAGTATTAGATATTGCTCAACATACCCCATTACTCATTAATGGCGATACAGGCGACTATGTGATTAATCCAGATGAGACTCAAATTAGTCAAGCCAAACAAGCACGCCAACAAGCCATAGAACAACGAAAACAAGCTCAGCAACATTGTCTAAAACCTGCCATCACCCAAGATAATCATCAAGTTGAAGTTGCTGGTAATATTGGTGCGGTACAAGTGACCAAAGAGGCTGTCGAGCAAGGAGCTGAAGCCATTGGCTTATTACGCACAGAATTAATTTTCATGTCATATCACACCGCCCCTGATATTCAGACACAAGAACTAGCATATCGACAAGTATTTGACGCATTAGCAGGTCGTCCATTGGTTGTTCGTACACTTGATGTTGGTGGAGATAAGCCATTACCTTATTTACCAATGCCACATGAAGACAATCCATTTTTAGGTATTCGTGGTATTCGTTTAACGCTACGCCAACCACTATTACTCAAACAACAACTAACTGCCTTATTAAAAGCGTCAGACAATCGTCCATTACGCATCATGTTCCCAATGATTGCTCGTTTAGAAGAATGGCAACAAGCCAAAGCGATTTTAGATGAAGTTCGCCAAGATTATCCATGTGAAAATTTACAAGTTGGCATGATGTTAGAAGTGCCTTCATCTGCATTACTTGCTTCAACATTTGCCAAAGAAGTTGATTTTTTTAGTATTGGCACAAACGACCTAACACAATATACACTTGCAATTGACCGTGGACACCCTGTTTTATCCAAAGAAGCTGATGGCTTACACCCAAGTGTTTTAATGCTGATTGATAAAACCGTACAATCTGCCCACCAACATGGCAAATGGGTCGGCGTTTGTGGCGAATTGGCAAGCGATAGCCAAGCTGTACCAATTTTGATTGGCTTAGGTGTTGATGAATTAAGTATGTCCGTCACCAGCATTCCTTTAGTCAAATCCCAAATCCGTGAACTAAATTACCAAGAGTGTCAAAAGCTTGCCCAACAAGCCCTCTGTTGTACCACTGCCAGCGAAGTACGAGCATTAATAGGATAAATCTTTATGGCAATGATTTTATGTGTTACGCTAAACCCAGCGATTGATGTAACCATTGAACTTAGTGAGCTGAAAGTTGGTGCTGTTAATCGCCAACTACATCAGCAACAGCGTCCAGCAGGCAAAGGACTCAATGTTGCTCAGGTCTTAAAAAATTTAGGTCATGACATTATTGTCACAGGATTTTTAGGCAATAAAAACCAACAATTATTTGTTGAAGACTTTGAAAAACAACAATTTATCAATAAATTTATCTTGATTGATGGAGAAACTCGACATAATATCAAAATTGCAGAGCAATCGGGACGCATGACCGATATTAATGGACGAGGATTTACTGTTTACCCTCAAGATATTCAAAATCTACTAAATACTATTAATGAATGTACTAAACAAGTAGACATGGTTGTGTTATCTGGCAGTTTGCCACAAGGATTTGACTTGGAGGATTTTTCAACACTTATCAAAACCATTCAACAACACAATGTCCCACTTGCCATTGATACTAGCGGTTCGGCATTGGCGACTGCCATCGAACATCGCCCATTTTTTATTAAACCCAATAGCGATGAATTAACCGAAACTTATCATCTACCAGCAAATAGCTTTACTGAACAACAAATTTTACTAAATAAACATTGTAAATCTATTGAACACATTGTCGTTTCAATGGGTGCAGACGGGGTAAATTGGTTTCATCAAGGGCATAATCTACATGCCCATTCCCCCAATGTCACTGTTAAAAGTACCGTTGGTGCAGGTGATACGCTATTAGCAGGCATGCTTCATGGTTTATTAAGTCAATTTACAAAAAATGAAACTTTAACATTTGCTACTGCATTAGCAAGTCATGCTGTGACACAAGCTGGCTTAAACACACCTGATGCAGAAACATTAAAAAAGTTACAACAACAAGTTCATATTACTGAATTTTAATTTTGAGCTACCATCATGAACCAAAATCAAAATATTTTATTTATTCCCCATCATGCCAAACAGCCTATTCAAGCAATGATGTTGGCTCGTAAGCTATCTATTATTGCTCAAAAATTAGGCTATCATAGCCAAACCGCTGATAGTATTAAGACTTTAAGTGTAGATACTTTAGAAAAAATCGATAAAATTATTATTGTTGGACAGGCGTTACCAGAAACCAATCAACATAATAAACCTATTTCTATCATTGCATTAGAACAAGTAGAAACTAATCAAGAAGAGTCTTTATTACAACAGGCAATTGAGCAAAACCTTGTTCCATCGACACCAAAACCTCAAGCATCATCAGCCATCGATAAACAGCCGTTAAAATTTGTTGCAATTACCGCCTGTCCAACGGGGGTTGCTCATACATTTATGGCAGCAGAGGCTTTGGAACAAGGCGCATTAAAACTAGGCTACCAAATTGATGTAGAAACGCAAGGTTCTGTTGGTGCAAAAAATATCTTATCTGCTGAAAGTATTGCCCAAGCGGATTTTGTTATTTTAGCCACTGATATTGAAGTCAATACTGAACGTTTTGCAGGAAAAAAAGTATATCGTTGTGGCACAGGCTTTGCTTTAAAACAAACGGATAAAGCCTTTGCCAATGCCATTGCTGAAGCAAAATTACTGTCTAATGCCAATGTACAACAAGATAATCAATCTACTGAAAAGCCTAAAGAAAAAGTCGGTATCTATAAACATTTATTGACAGGCGTGTCATTTATGTTACCTATGGTAGTGGCAGGCGGTTTGTTGATTGCGTTGTCATTTGTATTTGGCATTGAGGCATTTAAAGAACCTGATACCTTAGCCGCAGCATTAAAACAAGTGGGTGATGCGGCGTTTTTATTGATGGTACCAATGTTATCAGGTTATATTGCCTACTCTATCGCTGACCGCCCTGGGTTAGCACCTGGGTTAATTGGTGGTGTGTTAGCAAGTCAGTTACAGGCTGGGTTTTTAGGTGGTATCATTTCAGGATTTTTAGCAGGTTATGTAGCATTATTAATTGCTAAACAATTAAAATTACCAACAACTTTGGAAGCCTTAAAACCTATTTTAATTATTCCATTATTTGGGTCGTTGATTGTTGGTTTGTTAATGATTTATGTTGTTGGACAACCGACTGCGGAAATTTTCAAAGTCATGGAAAATTTCTTAAAAAATATGGGAACAACCAACGCTATTTTAATGGGAGTCATTTTAGGCGGTATGATGTGTGTGGATTTGGGTGGTCCAATTAATAAAGCCGCTTATGCGTTTACTGTTGGTCTACTGACAACACAAAATTATATGCCAATGGCAATGACGATGGCAGGTGGTATGGTGCCTGCAATTGGTATGGGGATTGCGACTTATTTAGCCAAAAGTAAATTTAGTCAAAATGAACGTGATGCGGGTAAAGCGTCATTTGTCTTAGGGCTGTGTTTTATTTCTGAAGGGGCAATTCCGTTTGCAGCTAAAGACCCAATTCGGGTTATTCCAAGTTGTATTTTAGGTGGTGCAATTACAGGAGCATTGGTTGCCGTATTTCAAAATGAATTAAAGGCGCCACATGGTGGTATTTTTGTGTTATTAATCCCAAATGCGATTAGCCATGTGTGGTTATATTTATTGGCAATTGCGGTGGGTAGCTTGGTCACGGGGATTGTGTATGCGTTGGTCAAACGTTCAGAAGATACAACTCCAGCCTTACAAAAGAGCACTGCTTGATTTTTTAGCATTAGGTACTTGCAAAAAAAATTTTTTACTGTATTATAGTTAGCCTGAAATCTTGATTTTCATTTTGGGCCTATAGCTCAGTTGGTCAGAGCAGAGGACTCATAATCCTTTGGTCGTAGGTTCAAGTCCTACTGGGCCCACCAGATTAAACCCTTGCAGTGTATTGTAAGGGTTTTTTATTGTCTAAAAAATATCTAATCACGAACGATAACTGATTAATCAGTAAATTTTCTAAACCATCTATACGATGGATAACATCATACTTGATTTATCCGAATTAGACTACTTTTTCTAAACCATCTATACGATGGATAACTTTTGGCTAAATCCTGACAACACATCATCTATTTTCTAAACCATCTATACGATGGATAACTTTTGGCTAAATCCTGACAACACATCATCTATTTTCTAAACCATCTATACGATGGATAACTCCTCTTGTT
>JBHAEG010000063.1:0-3297 GCA_041855445.1 Moraxellaceae bacterium | reverse complement strand
TGTTTGGGTATGAGCCATGGGTTTGGCAAGCAGACTGTCTGGGGTTAGAGGCTCTTTTAAGGGCTGAGCACTAAAGGTGGTATGGGCAGTGTAGTATTGATGAGTGCGGTTATCTGTATCAATGGCAGTTAAGGTCATGGTAGTGCTTAAGATAAGCCAGTCAGTATTGGTGTCTTGATTGGGATGGTTGGTTAAGCTAAAGTAATGACCCACTTGTAAGCCTTTGAGCTGTCCTTGTCCTGTGGCTCTTAAGCCTTGTTGGTACTACTACATTAAAGATTATTGTGAAAGAATCAAGTCTTTAACATACCCCTTCTTAATAAGCTTGCCATTCTTTTTGTTGTAAATGCTAATACGATAATCAATGTCAATCATAAATCTTTCAGTTTCTGGTATGTATAAGGTGGCATGCTCACCATCCTTATCTGTGAAACGAATAACAATGACAGTAGAGTCTTCACTATCACCTTCTGACATTGTAGAAATGGTAATTAGAGAACCATTTGGACTAGTGGGGATAATAGAATTATTTCCATTGCTATTATGTATGGCACCCTTATTCACATAAATCAATCTTTCTTCACTATTTAAAAAATAAACTGCATTATTACAATTATATCCCGACCAAGTGCCACTCCAAGTAGCATTTTGTTGCATAATAATATCAGCACATTTTAGATAGATTTCAGAATTAAAAGGCAGCGACGATGTTATAATTCCATCACTATTTTTTAATAAAACACCTGTTTTGGGTACAACATCTTTAACCCTTTTAGATGATAAATCAATAAATTTTAAGTCATTTTCTTGATTTGTCTCTTTTGGTGACAATCCTGTTGCATTGTGAGTGCAGGCGGAGAGCGATAAGAGTAAAAATGCAATTAGAAAGGCTTTGGTACTCATAACATTACCTTGATGTCTGTGAAATTATTTAAAATAATAATTTAAGTAAATATTATTAAATTTCCTGAAAAACCCTATCTTTATTGAGTTTGATGTTTGTATAAAAACCTTACAAAACAAGAAACTATCAATTTAATCCTATCAGTTTTGCAGGAAGTTCATTTATATGATGGAAAAATATTTAATTGGTTTCATTGTGCATTTCCAAATCAAAGTAACCTTTGCGATTAAATATAAAACAAAAATCTCCTATAGGCGAATAGATTTATAATAACCAATAAAATAGTTATTTTCTATAATTTCTCATAATTCTTTATTGCAATAAATTTAAGATTTTAAGCTTGTTTTTTTTGATTAATAACCAACAAAACATATTTTGAAATAAAATTTTACCAAAAATTGTTTGTGATTTAATTAATACAATTATTGATAAAATTCTTCACTCTTTGTTCATTAAATTCATTTAATATAACATTTTCATTATCGGTAATGTTATAAATTTTATTATTATTTTTATCTATTTTTAGCCAACCAATTGTTACATCATTACCTTCTTGAGAATTAGATTTCATGTAAATTCTAATTGATTGCATATCAATATTTCCATCACTAATTTCTGAATAAATGTTAACATCATCTATATCATTAACGACTTGTTTAGCGAACGTATTTAATTCAGATTTGCAGTGGTCCGCTTGATTGACTTGATGGATATTATTACAACCAATCAATACTGTAAAAAATAATAAAACATATATAAATTTGTGAAACATTTTCGTCTCCACCTTATTAAAGTTCATTTACAATTCTTGCACGAATTTGCGATAATTTATCTCTGTATATTTGTTGAGCTTTTGCATCTGTAGAGTACCACCTAGCATAATTTCCATGATGTTTTTTGATATATCTTGCAAGGTAAGTCATGCCCACCAATACACTATCAACACACACAAATCTCTTCTTTGAACTGGTTACCTGAGCATTGCCTCCTTGCTTGCTTAACCCAGCATTTTCATAAGCTGACCAAATTCCAGTAGGTAGTGAAATAAATAACTGACCATCCCAACCATAGTAAGGCGGGCTTCCATGAGCCTCCATACCTGGTGTTCCACAGTATTTATATTGCTCAGAATCAAAATGTCTAGTCTCAGCTCTGTACATTTTTTCAATAATCACTGCAATATCTTTTCCATACTCCTGAAAAATCTCGATGAGAGCATTTCTTGCATCGCTTTCAGAAAATGTTTTTTTGCTAGTGATTTGATTGTTGGTAGTTGGCAAAGGTTTAATAAAAGTTGCCCTATACCCCTCCAATAATATTTCCAAAGGGTCAGCTAAATCAGTTCTTCTTCGGTAAATACTACTTGGGTTATATAAATTATCTGCCCTATCCAAAGAATGCCCCTTCCCAGTAAAATATTCAAAATGTAACATTGAAATATTTTTGCCATTAGCGATTATTGTAGGCTTGCCAGAATCACTTATTAGAACTCCTGTCGCTCCTAATACTTCGCCTTGTTGTATAGACTTACCTATTTTTCCTTTGAGATGTTCTACAGACTTTGGATCAAGTTCACCATATCTGATTATAAATTTTCTACCATCTTCTGTGCTATGACTAATGGTTACTGCATCAGTACGATTATAAAAACTTCTTACATCAAGAATTTTTCCTGGTGCTATACTAACAACAGTACTACCTGCTTTGGCATTGCCATCGGGATTTTGTGCTCGTGTATATAAATCTCGCCCAGCGTGTTTTCGCCGCCCTTTAGATCTGTTTGCATTAAATACTGTTTGGCTTGCTCCTTTTTCACCAAGTTTCTTTCTCCAATCAAAGTTAGCGTAAGGCTTGCTTGGGTCATTTAAAGGCTGCTCTAGCAAGGGAAAGATAATAGGTGATTTAGATCTCTCAACCACCACCTTTGGTGTCCCATCCTCATTTTGACTTCTTTGGTCTTGTGTTTTTGTTTGTATAGGTTGACTTGTTGGCGACTTCGCTTGCTTTGTTTGTTGGGAGTTTTGTGCTTGTCCTGATTGGTTTTGTGGGGGCGGACTGGATACTGAATCGTCATCACCAAACCACCCTGATACTGTCTTTGATACACTATCCACAACTTCATCTGCTGTATTACTCATGCTTTGCCCAATAGACAGAGTTTTGTGTCCCAGCCAATCCATCGCATCACTTGCACCTTCTTTTACCTTGTCTAGTATACCACCATTTTGAGTGGTAGGTGTGCTTTTAGGGGGAGATGGCGCTTTGGTTTGTGGTGTCGTTGGCAATCCTGTTTTGATATTTTGCCCTACTTTTATTTTATTGGGGTCTTTTATGCCATTGATGCGTTGCAAATCAGCAATGGACTTACCACTACGCTGAGCAATACTACCTAG
>JBHAEG010000062.1:0-3312 GCA_041855445.1 Moraxellaceae bacterium | reverse complement strand
CAAATGGTGCGAGAATTTACCGAAGATGATCAAATTTGTTTGCATGTTTCTATTGCGGGCGGTCGTAAAACCATGGGGTTTTATGCAGGTTATGCGCTGTCGCTTTATGGGCGAGCTCAAGACCGTATGTCGCATGTGTTGATTGAAGAACGCTATGAATCGGCACGGGATTTTTTCTATCCTAGCGCAAATGAAACCACATTTGTAACCAATCGTGATGGCAAAGAGCTTAAAGCAAAAGATGCGCAAATTTGGCTTGCGGACATTCCTTTTGTGCGTATGCGTAGTTCTTTGCCAAAAGATAGTTTAGTAACAAATGCCAGTTTTAGTGAAGTGGTTAATTCAATAAATTTAGCACTAAAACCTATTTTTGTAAATTTGGACATTAAAAATAAAAAAGTGATTATTGATAACATGGAATGTGTTTTAACACCAAAAGAATTTAGTGTATACACACTGGTTGCTCAAATTACATTAAATGGTGAAAAATTATACTATCCATCAAAAGAAATTGATACAGATTTTATTGGCGAGAAGCATCAAAAACTATTTAATCAAATTTATGGACAATATAAAAATAAAGATGATATTGTCGTGGATTTTGCTTATTTAAGTACTGCATTATCAACCATGAAGAGTAAGTTTACTAAAGCTTTTGGAGTAGATGTTTGCCAACAAATCTGCATACAACCTGTTGGTTCAGGCTATGCTTTAAAATTGCCAGCTACCCAAATTCAACTGAATTAAAGGAATGGATATGATTTTACCTACATTTAATAAACAACCAGTGTTGTTACGGGCAACATACCATATTAACACCCCAATGTTTGTTGCAGGCGCCAATGTGCAAGAAGTGGAATTAACCCCTACGGCATTTAAGGGGGTAATGCGTTTTTGGTGGCGTGCATTAAATTGGTCTAAAATTTATTTAGAGCTTTTAGAAAAATCAGAAAATCTAGATAAAAAATCCGCTTTAAAGGAATTACACCGACAAGAAGCAAAATTATTTGGTTTGGCAAGTAAAAACAACCAAGGTGGTCAAGGAGAATGCTTAGTTAATGCATTGCAGATTAATGGTGATAAAAAATGGAGTTTGCCTGATAACAAAAATGGGATTAATTACTTGCTTGGTCAAGGTTTATATAATTTTAGAACTGGTTTAACTCGTTCAGCATTGGCAAATAACCAATCCTTTACAATTGATTTAACAGTTACAAAATCTGCTGAATCATCAATTATTGATGTTTTAAAGTTGATTGGATTATTAGGGAGTTTTGGTTCTCGTTCTCGTCATGGCTTTGGTTCAGTAACTTTAACAAAATTAGAGAAAAAAGATACATCATCAGAATATCAATCTCTTCAATTTGAGCAAAAGCCAATAACTGCAATGAATACATTGCTTGCAACATATCGTTGTAAAGAAAATGAGGAGTTGCCACCATTATCTGCCTTTTATGCAGATACACGCATTGATATTGTAAATTTAACCAATAAAAATGCGACTGAATTGTTAAATCAAGTGGGTGAAGAGCAACAACTTTATCGTAGCTATGGGCGAAATGGCAAGGTAAATAATAAAAATGCAGAAAGAAATTTTATTGATGACCATGATTTTATATTAAATTTAGCAGATGGAGAAGAAAGCAATATCACACATCCTAAACGTGTTGTTTTTGGTTTGCCACATAATTATTTTTACTCTAGTAATGATACCCAAGGTTATAGTGGTAATGTTGATGCCTCTACTGGGCGTAGAGCTAGCCCATTATTGATGCATATCCATCAATCGGGTCATCAATATCAATTAATTCACTGTTTATTAAAAAGTGAGTTTTTACCTCAAGGTGCAACCATTGATATTAAAGCAAAATATCAGCGTGAAAAACCTTGCTCTAGCAAGGTCGTTGAAAAGGCTGATTGGCAAGTAATTGAGACATTTATGAATCGTGGTTTATTTGCAATAAAGGAAACCATCTAATGACTGACAATAATCGCTATTTTCATTTTACCATAGGACCTGTACAAGGGTTTGTTGCACAAGCACGCCGTACACGAGATTTTTGGGCGGGGTCATTTTTGCTTTCATGGTTGGCAGGTGTAGCTATTTGTGCTGTAAAAACTCAAGGTGGAAAAATTGTTTTTCCTGTACCAAATGATGATTTTTTGAAAGCTCTAGAAGGGAAAAAGGTAGATAAATTACCTAAACAAGGTGGAATTCCAAATCGTTTTATGGCAGATATCAACGATTGCCCAAACTTTAGTGGCAGGGCAGTCGTAGAAGCTGTGCAACAGGCATGGAAAGCAATTGCAGATGCTGTTTATAAAAAAGATAAACAAGGATTGGAGCAAAGCTACCACACGAAAGAAATTTGGGAACGTCAAATTGCGCAATTTTGGGACATGAGTTGGGTTATTACTCAGGGACGAGATACCAGTGCTTTAGATAAACGTAAAAATTTCCGTACTCATGTACCTTCTGTTGAAGATGGGTATAAATGTATGGTGATGGACGGTTTTCAAGAATTAAGTGGGGCAAGTGATAAACATAGTGGTAAAAAACGCCGTGAATATTGGACAACACTCAGTTACCATATTCATTCAAAAGATATTGATGAAAGAGAAGAATTGTGTGCGATTGCCTATGTAAAACGTCGTTTTGTGCATATCTTTAAGGATGTAAAAACAGAACTTACAGTCAATGGTAACTCACTTACCATTCATGGTTGGAAATTACCACATAATGTACCATCTGTGGCTTATATGGCAGCGGTGCCTTGGCTAAAATCTATTTTGCAGTCATCTGATGAAGAGATGAAAGAGACTTATCGGTATTTTATTTCAGTTTTGAGCGAAATGAGCTATATGACCAAGGCTGATATTGCCAATCAAACAGAGCGTCGAAATCATGTTAAATTTGTTCAAGAAAAAATAGATGATAATATCAGTTTGGCGGAAGATATTAGCTTAGATGGTAACGTTTATTATCTTAGCTATTGGGATAACCTTAATAATTTTGTTGGTGATAAACAAAATTATGATGGTCAAATTGATAAATATCGCCCGAAAGTAAAAACTGCTTTATCTAAGCTATATAAATCGATGAATGACTTTGAGCCATCACCTTATTATGCCATTTTATTAATGGATGGTGATAGTTTGGGTAAACAGATGAGTCATGAAAAACGCCAACCTGTGATTAGTCAAGCCTTAGATGATTTTACTCAGCAGGCTGAAAAGATTGTACATGAGAACGATGGTTTTTTAATTTATGCTGGTGGTGATGATGTTTTGGCATTATTAAGCCTTGATGAT
>JBHAEG010000061.1:0-4548 GCA_041855445.1 Moraxellaceae bacterium | reverse complement strand
GCCCTGCTGGGGTTAAACGCATGATTTTTTCACGTTTGTCGTTTGGGCTAATTTCAAACTCAATCCAGCCTTTTTCCTTATATTCTTTACAAATATTAAAGACGGTTTGTTTGGGCAAATACCATTCATCGCAAATGTGTTTTTGTGTACATTGTCCATCTTGAGCGTTTGCCAGATAATAAAGTACTGCAAAATGGTTGTAGCTTAAGCCCAGTTTATCAATCCATTGATTGACCGTGCCGTCAATTTCACCAATACAGTTGCCTAATTCGTCAAAATAGTTCATAAAATAGTCCTAAATTTTATTAAAATGAATGAGAGAATTATACCAAAAAAATTAATAATTGTCATAATATTTGGTATTAAATAATACTAATGATAAAATGACTGTTTATTTTAAAAAGGCTTGTTTTTTGCCAAAAGTCAAAGACCGCCATAGCCATTCTAACGCACCATATTTAAAACGATTGAGCCACCAAGTACTAAAAATCATCTGCCCCACAAAAATAATAATGGTAAGTAATAATAATGCACCACTTTGTAATTTACCTTCCAAACCCAATAATTTAAACAGTCCCACACAAATCAAAGTTTGCATGACATAATTGGTTAGAGCCATTTGTCCAACATTGGCAATCGGTTTTAAAAAACGCTGGTAATTTAAGTTTAAAGATAATAAACACAATATTGCAATATAAACAGAAGTCAATGCCATATCTGCCAGTGTTTTTGGTAATGTGGCTTGCCAAGAATTTGGCGTTATCCAAAAATGATTCATAAGTTTTAATGAAATACTTACGATTAATCCTATCAAGATAAGTTTTTTGAGTGTGGCAACTTGTGCTGATAAATGTTCAAAAAAGCCAATTTGTCCCACCACTCGCCCAAGTAAAAACAACGCAAAGGCAGTAGGTCCCATATGAATGAGTGCAAAAGGAATACTGCTCAATACACTATCGGCATTGGGCATTTGTTCACCACCAAAGACATTAGGAAAAGCCGATACAACGACTGAAAAGCCCAAACATAGAGCAGATAAGCCGAGCAAATAAGGAATTGACGCATTTCTTAAAAACAGCAAACCCAGTCCAAGCAAGGCATATAGCCTTAATACATCACCCCACCATAACAAAGAATGCAATACACCAAAAACAAATAAAATCGTCAAACGCCGTGGATAAAATGACCAAATATTACCGCCTTTTTTATTCAGACTGTTTAGCTGTACCGAAAAACCAATACCAAATAAAAACGAAAATAAAATATAAAATTTACCTTCGGTAAAATGGTGATTAAACCATAATGCAAATTGGTCGTACCACGCAGATGCGTCCAAGTTCATATGCGTAAAATCATGATTTGGCAAAATAAATGTGGTGATATTGACCGCCAAAATCCCAAAAATCGCAAAACCCCGCAAAATGTCCAAAATTTGCATTCGCTGATTTGGCTGTGTGATATGTGGCTGGGTAGCAAGAGATGGGTTTACCATTAATAGTCCTAATATTTACTAAATATTAGGCGGTATTATACACATAAATTTTAAAATAGCAAGAAAAAATTAGTATTAAATTTTACTATTTCAATATGCAAAATGTCGTCCCTAAAAATTAGCAGACGGTTTTATTCCCCCAAAAGCTTAGCATAAATCGCCCAATCTTCATCTTTAAACACATTAAACACCACTTTCATTTTCGGGTGTGTTGCCAAAAAATCACGCACCGTTTGCACCGCAATTTTGCCCGCTAATGGATTGGGAAAACGAAATTCGCCCGTGCTGATACAGCAAAAAGCAACCGTCTCAATCCCCCGTTCATCTGCTAACGCCAAACAAGAACGGTAGCAATCGGCAAGTAATTGGCAATCACGCTCGGACACGTCTCCATAAATAATCGGGCCGACCGTATGCAACACATAATCAGACGGCAAATTAAACGCAGGTGTAATTTTGGCTTTGCCTGTGGGTTCAGGGTGCCCTTGTTTGGTCATCAATTCAAAGCACGCCAAACGCAGTTGTACGCCTGCCTGCGAGTGAATGGCATTGTCAATACAGCGATGGAGCGGATGAAAACAGCCGAGCAGTGCGTCATTACAGGCATTGACAATCGCCCCCACTTTTAAACGGGTAATATCGCCTTGCCACAAATAAATATTCGGGCAAATCGGCTGTAAATCCGCCAATGAAACCACGCCTTTTTCGGCTAATTCAGCTTGCAATACTGCGTTTTGGTGGGCGATAAACCAGTCGCTTTCCGCTTGTGGCGGACGGATATTTCTTAATGCACGAAACAGCTGGCGTTTTTCGTCTTCGTGTTCGGGCAAGTCAATATCGGGGTGCAAATAGCGAATTAACTCATCTAATATCATCTTATTTATCCTTTTGTAAAAAATAATCTAATAATTCATCGGCATTTTGGGTAAAGGCGAACGTTTTGTCCGCATTGTCGGCAACGCCATTGGGATAATCACGATTCAAGCGGATTAAACTACCTTGCGGATTGTGATACACCATATTTTCAAATGGTTGGCGGATAATGGTCGGCGTGTTAAAGCCCACGCCCAATTCTAAATAAACGGTGTTGCCTTGCAAGGCTTGCTGGACAAACTTACGATAGCGGTCGTGGGCGGTGTGCCATTGTTCTGTTTCTACAAAGCGGTGGTCAACCCGTAAGTGCATTGCCATTTTGCCACCACATACAGGGCATTGGGGAATAAGTTCACTGGGAATTTGGCAATTTTTTTGTTGTGAACGCCATTTTTGCACCAGCATTTCGTTGTCGTAAACCTGTTGATGACACGGCTTGGCACATTGCAACTCGCCATAATTGCCTTGTACTTCAAAGAGTTTGTCGGGGTCAAAACCTGCTTTGGCAAATTGGCTTTCTACATTGGTGGTGATGACAAAATAATTTTTGTCTTGCACCAATGCCAACAGTTTTTGGTACAAAGGCAAGGCGGGCGGGGCAAAGCGGTTAAGCCAAATGTGCTGTGCCCAATATGCCCATTTTTCTTCTTCGGTGGAAAAAGGATAAAAGGCTGCCGAATACATATCACTGATGCCGTAGCGTTCAATAAAGGCTTGAAAATGCTCAGTAAAGCGTTCACCCGAATAGGTTAAGCCTGCGGCTGCCGAAAAGCCTGCACCTGCACCGATTAAAATATAATCGGCGTTGATGATTTTTTGTTTGGCGGTGGATAAGGTGTTATTCATGTTAAAATTCCTGATAGGCAAAGGTTTCTATTTCTCGTTTAAATTCATCTATTGGCATGGGCTGATGACTTTTAATTAAACGCACATGGTCAATTCGGCGGAGCAATCGCATGGTGCAATCGTCAAATTGCAATACCACTGAATAAAAATCAAAAAAATCATAATCGCTATTCTTTACTTCGCCATACGCTTGCAATGCCGACACCAAGCGAAAATAACCATGAATTGCCCCTTGATAGTCGCTAAAAGCCACTTCTTCAATGTCGTATTGCCTGTGATGATGGCTAATGGTTTTGGCAAAGCAAAATGTGCCAAGCGTCAATAAGTGTGGCTTTTGATGAGTGTGAATATAAAAAATATAAAAACAGCCCAAAATAATCAATAAAATCAAAAGCATTTTGTTTTACTTCCAAAAGGTAAGCTTATGAAATTATTATAATGATAAAGCTTACTTTTTTAAAGTACTTACATAAATGTAAGTTTTGAAATTTAATACTAAGTGGTTGATTTTTAATTCATTAAAATATATACGAGATAATAAAAATGCCGTTTGAATTATTTTTCAAACGGTATTCCCATTAACACGCCCCAATAATCAAATCATTCATTTTGGACACACGGAACAAATGTGGCAAACCTTCAATAAATCCAGCACTTTGGCAGGGGCGATGATTGCCGATTTCAAAACCGAATACGCCCAGTTTTTAACATCACGACATCAAACCGATGATTTAAATTCATTTTTTGAGACGGTAACGCAGATTTTGTACGAACAACGGCATTTGATTTTGACGCTATGGAAAATCAAAACCAAACGTCATCATTTGTATGAAGATATGTTTTTGATGATTAAGCAAAATTACATTGCCAAGCAACAAGCAGTTTGCCCTAATCAAAATTTTGATTATCAAGGGGAAATGCTTGCCCATATCGTTTTAAAAACCACTCAATATTATTTTGAACAAGATTTGCCTATTCCGATTAAACAGGTTTGGGGCGAGATTGGGCAGGTATTGCAAGCGGTTCAGGCAGGCTGAAAATGCCAACGTCCATCTTTCTATTTTTTCATAAAAATCAATTTATTAAAAATTATTTTTATACTTACAAAAATGTAAGTACTATCAAAATATCAACAATCACACTAAAATATGGCACATTTCATACCAATATCATTTTAGGAGCTTTTATGAGCAAAATTTTAGTCATCTCTGCCCATCAAGATTTAAATCAATCGGTGAGCAACCAATTAATTTTAAAAGAATTGGAAAACCATTTTGGCGATAAAATCAGCGTTCGCCGTTTGTCTGATTTGTACCCTGATTTTAATATTGATGTGC
>JBHAEG010000060.1:0-57897 GCA_041855445.1 Moraxellaceae bacterium | reverse complement strand
TTTTAATCAGTGGGTGTTAGATTTGGGGGAGTAATTCGGAAAATCCCTAAAAATCCTTTCTCAAAGGAGGTGACATAGCGGAACAAAAATGATTTACCTCTAAAGTGTTCCACTGTTCCACTTTAAAAAATGTGTGTTCCATTTGTGTTCCACTTTAAAAGGGGGGTTAGAGGGGTAACATAGCGGAACAAAAAAAGGTTTTGGGCATCATGTTTATATTTTGCGATTTTTTAAACATAAGCAGGCAGGCAAGGAAAAACTATTTAACTATTCATTAACCCAAGATTGATAGCAATACTACAAAATACTAGATAATATTTGGATTGGACGAATACAGGGAAAGATTACATCAAGATTAGGGCAAGATTAGGGCAAGTTTTAACCTTTTCCTGAAATGTCATAGCGATAAAATAAGGGGGTTTGTCCGCTATATTTGAAAAAAATGTAGCGGGAATTAGCAAAAAAACCCGCTACACCTATGAAAATGTAGCGAGTTTGTAGCGGGTTTGATTTTGGCTGTAACCCTTGCCAGTCAAGGCTTTCAGCAAAAATGTAGCGATGTAGCGGGTTTTTTAGGGGGAAAAGGGGGTGGCGGATAACCACCCCTTTTTTGATTTTTACCCTTGTGGTGTAAGGGTTGTTCCACTGTTCCACTTTAAAAAATGTGTGTTCCATTTGTGTTCCACTTTAAAAGGGGGGTTAGAGGGGTAACATAGCGGAACAAAAAAAGGTTTTGGGCATCATGTTTATATTTTGCGATTTTTAAACATGAGAACACCCCATGATAACACTTGGTAAAATGGCATTTAAAATGCTAAATTCTGTGGTAAAATGCCTTGCATATTGGCTAGTTTTGCTCAAAATTCGGCATTTTCTTAAATTTGAGAAACAACCCTAAGAATACCCTAAGAATTTTTGTAGGCAATTATCTAAAACAACGGTACGATTACGGTACGATTTTTTTATATTTACCCCATTTTGGGAAGTAAAATATTAGGTTAAATATTAGACACTTTATTTTTTGTTGGTATATTTGTTGGTATAGAAAAATTATGCTCAATATAAGTTATTGAAAATAATAATAAAAAAATAACAGTTCGGTAGTAGTTATGCCTACCAAATATTTTTTAGGGTGTCCCATTTAGTGTGATACCCTTTTATTTTCAAGGTTATACCCACCTTTTTAGTGTTTCATAGAAACACATTTAAAATGTCATTGCCATGTTAGTTGATAGCTTCATCATCATAATCAATGTCATCTTCATCATGAATGTTGCAACTTTCACACATAAATTTTCCTTAATGATAATAAAAAATGAGCAAATCTCAAAAATATTTAAGATTTGCTCCATCAATAGTTTTTTTAAATTAACGATATAATTGACGTACAGTTTTAGTCATTGTGACCATATTTTCTAAGGCAGAAATCGTTTCTTGCCAGTTTCGGGTTTTTAAACCACAGTCAGGATTAACCCATAAACGTTCAACAGGTATATATTTTTTTGCCTCGTCAATCACAACTTGCATATTTTCAGCAGTTGGCGTGCGTGGGCTATGAATGTCATAGACACCCGGTCCAATAGCGTTTTGATAGGCATTGTTTTTGAACGCATCTAACAGTTGTAATCCTGAACGTGATGTTTCAATCGTGATAACGTCAGCGTCCATATTTGAAATATGTTCTAAACAGTCATGAAAACTTGAATAACACATATGGGTATGAATTTGTGTGTCTTCAAAGGCAACACTACATGAATGTTTAAACGCATCAACCGCCTGTTGCCAATAGTGGGCTTGGTCAGCTTGTTTTAATGGCAACCCTTCACGAAAGGCAGGTTCATCGATTTGGATAATGTTAATACCCGCATTTTGTAAATCGCTGACTTCCTGATTAATCGCTTCCGCAATCTGTAAGCGTAAAATATCACGGCTGGCGGTATCGCTTGGAGCAAATGACCAATTTAAAATAGTGACAGGACCAGTGAGCATACCTTTCATTGGTTTGTCAGTTAGATTTTGGGCATATGTAATCCACTCAACAGTCATTGCTGTTGGACGGCTAATGTCGCCAACGACAATTGGTGGGCGTACACAACGTGTACCATAACTTTGTACCCAGCCATTTTTTGCCAGCCAAAAGCCATTCATGTATTGGGCAAAATATTCAACCATATCGGTACGTTCTGCCTCGCCATGTACAAACACATCAATACCTAGCTTTTCTTGTTCTGCAACAGCTCGTTTAATTTCAGCCTGCATTGCTTGTTTGTAATCAGCATCAGATAATTCACCTTTATTCCACTGATTGCGAGCTTTTCGGATATCGTCAGTTTGTGGGAATGAACCAATAGTAGTCGTTGGGAATAATGGCAAGTTCAGTTTAGCTTGTTGTTTACTGTAGCGTTGTTCAAATTGTCCTATACGGGTTTTAGCATCGTCTGCTAATGCTGTTAATTGGATATGCGTTGCAGTAGCATCTGCTTGTATTTCACCTGTTGCCAATTTAGCACAAATCACGACTTCAGTTAATTTTTGTTTGGCAAAAGATAACTTTCCTTGTAATTTGGTAGGTACATTTTCAAATGCTAAATCAACAGGTAAATGTAATAATGATGAGCCAGAACCGACCCACAAACGTTCGCCTAATTTTGCATAAGCTTCAGTTAAAATTTCTTGAGCAAAAGTTTGATTGGTTGTCCAAACACTGCGACCATCAACCACACCAATAGATAAAATTTTATGACTTGGTAAATGGTCAATCACTTGATTGGTGTATTGTTTGGCAAGTTTGGCTCGAGTAATGTCAATATGAATAGCACTAACTGGCAAATTGCAAGCGACATTACAGTTATTGCCCAGTGTATCAAAATAACTGGCAACGATAAGTTCTGGTGGTGTACGTTGTAAACCGTTATACGCACGTTCAAACGCTTGTTGCCATTTACCATCTAAATCTAGTGATAAAATTGGTTCATCTAACTGTACCCATTGTACACCTGCCTGACCTAATTGATTTAATAAATCTGCATATACAGGCAACAATTTGTCTAAATGAGATAATTTATCTTCAGCTTTAGAACTTGATAAATATAAAAAGCTCACAGGGCCAACTAATACCACTTTTAACGCAGTCGCTGATTTTTCGTGTTTGGCTAAAATTGCTTTGGCATCATTTACTTGTTTAAAAATTTGACCAAAATCAATGTTATTAAACGATTGATTTTCCTCAAGTTCTGGCACAAGATAATGATAATTGGTATCAAACCATTTTGTCATTTGTAAAGCAGGTTTGTCCTCAAGCTGTCCTGTATGGTCACGTCCACGAGCAAAATAAAATTGACGGTCAAAAGTATCTAATGTTTCTGCTCCTGCAAAGCGTGGCGGATTAATGCCAAACGCAACGGCTTGCGTTAAAACTAAATCATAATGCGCAAAATCACCCGTTGTAATGATAGATAAACCCGCTTGAATTTGGTTTTCAATATTGGTTTCAAATACTTGCTGTAACGCATCGAGGGTAGTTTGTTTGTCTTGTTTGCCTTTCCAATAACGTTCAAGGGCAAATTTCGTTTGGCGTTTATCCCCAATTCGAGGATAACCTAAAATATGGCTAGTGACTGACATCGGATTTTCCTTAATAAAATTCATTCAAATCGTAAATACATGAAAATATTTTGAGTTAGGAATATTATGCCAGTTTTTTATAATGAATAAAAATCATGTTTTTCATTTTTTAATGAATTTTATTCAATAAAATAAGAAAGCTCTAAAAATGATGATTGACTTTAAATTAAATACTGTTTAATCATGGAGGTTTCTATGATAAAACTTAATCGAACACTACTTAACATGGTGTTGGCGTAAGCATCTTTTGTGCATAGTCGCAATCGCCCATCATCATTAGGTTTGATGATGGGAATAGATTAACGAGGTTTTACCATACTTTTTAATAAGCTGAGAAAGCCTTGCATATAAGAAATAGAAAAACTTTGTTCACGAATGCCTGCATATAATTGACAATATACACCATCACCCAATGGACGAGAAACGACCCAGCCTTTTTTCTCATATTCAGCGACCACCCAATCAGGCAACGCCGATACACCACGTTCACTAGCAACTAATTGAATTAACATAGCGGTTAATTCTGTGGTGCGGATTTTGGCAGGCGATATATGAGCAGGTGCTAAAAAATGGGCAATAATATCAAGGCGTTTTGCTTCGACTGGATAAGCTATCAAGGTTTGGTCGGCGATATCTTTAGGTTCGATAAACGCTTTTTCTGCCAAAATATGTGTCGGTGACATGACTAAACGACTTTCATATTCAAACAGTGGTAAATAATTAATACCCTCTAATGGTAATGGGCTGGCTGTAATTAATACATCAATTTCATCATCAAGTAATAACTGATGGGGTTCAGGTTCAAAACCTGTGGCAAAATCTAAATCTACATCTTGCCATTCTTTACGATAACGATTTAAAATCGGCATCAACCAGTCAAAACAGCTATGACATTCTGAAGCAAGGCGTAACTGTCCTGTTTGTCCACTGGCAAGACGTTTAATATTGGCAGTCGTGCGGGCAACTTGTGGCAAGATATTATCAGCAAGTTTTAGCATTTCCTTGCCCGCAGGGGTAAATGATAACGGACGAGAACGGCGATTTACTAACGTTACCCCATAATAGTTTTCAATTTCTTTAAGTTGATGAGAAACGGCAGATGCGGTAACGTGTAATTCTTCGGCGGCTGCAGCTAACGAGCCTTGTCCTCGTAAGGCAGTTAGCATATGTAAATGGCGAATATCTAACATAATGGTTTAAATTTATTAAAATCAGAAAGTTGCTTTTATTTTAACAAAATTTCATACTAAAATGAATTTTTTTCAACTATGTTTCTGATATTCGTCATATATCTTTTCAATATCTACCAAAACTTTTTCGCATTTTTCATGACTTTTAAACAATGTTCACAAGCTTTAGCATGTTGTTGTTCCTGTCCAACAAACCAGCCTACCGCAAATAACGCATTTAAATCAGTTTTACTTTTTTCTAAATAGTGTGTATAGCCTACCGCATTATCATTATATTCACCAAGTACATCTTGAATTGGTTCAAGATATTTCATAAATGCTTTGGCCTGTTTTCTTGATGCGTATAATGGCACGGCAAATTCACTCAGATAGCGTAACGTTTTTAAATTTTTACGAATTTCATGCTGTTGCTCAGTTTCAAGATTGGCAAAATTTTCACTAGCTTCGACAATCTCATTAAATAATTTAGTTAATTTTTTACTAATAGTTTTTTTCGCTTTTGGACTGTCTTCTACTGCTGGCAATAAAGTAAATTTCATTAATGCCAATAATAACAATTGAAACTCGTTAGCTTTTACCACATCAGCAGGTAAATGAGTTTGCATGGTGTCCCATGATATCACGGGTGAACCTTGTTGTTCTAACATTGGCTGGGTTTTGCTGATAAGAATTTCTTTATCTCGATATTCACCCAATAAACAAAAAGTTTGTTTTAAAGTTTGTTGCCATGTTGGGTCAAGTAATTCAGAGAATTTTTTAAATGATTTTAAAGCGGTGCGTAATCGGCGGATACCTACTCGTAGCTGATGCACATGATTACCATCGGGGCTACCCTCGGCAATGGCTGTGGCATTTGGCAAAATTTGTAATAAGCAATTACTAACGACTTGTTGTAAAAATTGTTGTTGGCTGATGTTTTTATCAGACTGTAATTGTGATAAGTTCGCTTTGACAGGTTTTGCAAACGCTTTATTTTTTAATAATAAACTACCTCGTTCGGCTTTGCTGATAGTGGAAAAATATAGCTGATGGCGATTAACCCAAGTTTGAGCGACTTCTAATAAATCGTTAATATCCCCTTGGACTAATTCAAATTCAATTTCATGAATAGGTTGATGATTATCAGGATTATCGCCTGCTCCCACCTTACCCGTGTCATACGCAATTTCAATGGTGCTTTGATTTTTCTTGGTTTTTCTGCTAATTCTATCAATATCTGTGTAATATTGAATGACTAACTCTTGATTTAATTGTTCTATGGGTAAGATTTTATTAAGTTTTTTCAGAATGTCTTCTTGTTCAATCAGTGATAAATCTGGTTTTAAGGTAGTAATATCTAATGTTTCGGGTGAAGTCGCATCAAGTGGTAATATATGATTGATTTCAATACGTTTAGTGATGCCATCGCCATGAGCTTTTAACGTTTGTACCCATTGATTGTCCTCAAAACGAATTCTTATAGCAATGCCTTGTTTTCCAAGTGCTTTTTCTGGTGTATCAAAATAGTAGGCAAGTAGTTTTTGTTGATGTGCAGTTTTGGTATTGATTTGTTTTTGAATTTTTTGCGTATTTTCTGGAGGAATACCAAATTTTAATTCAACTTCGTGCATCTGTATTTTTCCTTATCATGTTGTTTGTAAATTTATGTTCCCATCATATCACAAAATGTAGAATATTAGCTTGAAAAAACAAAAAATATTAAATAGTTTCAGATTTTTATCAAATTATCATTAAAAATGATAGATAAAACGACTATTTATCTATCATTGATAATGTTACAATAAAAAGTTATCGAAGTTTTTGAACATTAAAACCTAAATTTTCCATCAAGTCTGCTTTATCAACAGGTGCTAAGCTGGCTCGAGAAAAAGGTTTGTCTTTTAGGTAAGTTGTTGTAACTCGTTGTAAATCTGCTAAAGTCACGGCTAAAATTTTGGCTCGAATTTGTTGTTGCCATGTTTTATGACGACCATGTAATTCTGAGAATAATGCTTTGACGGCTTCTCCTGCGGGTGAATTTGGTTTATCCATACCAGCAATCAAGCCTAAGATGGCTTCTTCTATCCAGCTTGCGGTTTTGTCATTGTCTTGTTGTTCAAGTATCCAATCAATACTTGCTAAAAAGTCTTTGAAAGTCTCTTCACAGCGTGGGTCACGATAACTGTAAAATTTAAATGCACAGGCGTTACCATCATAGCTGGCTCCGCCACCATATGCACCACCTTTTTCCCGAATGGCACGATGTAAATAGTTGTTGCGTAATACGCCTGCTAAAATCATTAAAGCTGGAGTGTCGGGGTGGTCAGAAGGCACGGCTGGAAACGCAATTGCATGATGAAAAACATTCGTTTGAATAAGCCAAGCGGTATCTTGATTATCAGTCTCGATGTGGTGGTTCATGAGTGATGGCAAAAGAGTTTGATTAGCTTCTGCCCAACTGTCTATAATTGCTTGTTGCAGGGTTGGTAAATATTGGCGTTCAGCGATGATGAGAGCTTGTTTGGGTAACGCTTTGATGTAATTATGTAATTCGTTAAGCTGTTTACCAAGTTGTTGCCAATGGTTTGGGTCTTGTTCAGCATTGGCGAGAAATAGCGTTAATTCATTTAAGGCAGGCAAGCCACCTCGTGCATATTCTAATTGGGCTTGTTTACTCATATTACGGCTGGCTGTTTGTAACGCATAGGCATGACCTGCATTGCTTAAACGAGATAGCCAGCCCATTTGTTTTTGAGTCAAAATTTCTGCCATACGTTCATATTCAGTAAAGACGCTATCATTTAATACCATTTTTACTAAATCAATGGCTTCAAGTTTACGCGATAATGAACGGGTTGCAATCACTAAAAAACTCTCTAATTTTTCAGCATTATCAATACTAGTACGCTGGCTAATCCGAACAGTAACGCCACTTGAATGGCGGGCTTGCAATGCCTGAAAGCTACGAGCATCTAGCGTCTTTGTGCCTAGTTCACTAATTAATGCTAAATAATGTGATAACCACGGGTGATAAATGATATTATCATGACCTTGTAACGGAATAATTAATTGATAATAATATAAACCGTTTGTGCCAGCCTCATATTCATACAAGATACTATCTTCACCTGATAATATCACGTTTTTTTGCTGACCTACTTTAAATGCAATATCCGTTGGAATATCCGCCAGCCCAACTTTAGGTAATAAATCAACATCATCTAAAGTTGCTTGCCGTTTAGCCAATGTTTCAGCATTGTTCTGTAAGATTTGACGTTGCTCATCTGTTAAATGTTGTTCGATATGGTTAAGTTTTGCCTGTTCTGCATCGGCTAATTGCTGGCTTTTATTGGCATCAGGCACAAGCGTTAAACATACCCGATGTGTGTTATCTAATAAATGTTGATAAATTAACTGGCGGATAAAATCAGGATTTTTAACTTGTTGTTGTAGCCAAACTAAATTATTATCAATATCCCAAACGCCAACAGGGTCGCCATCATGAATAACCGTGCTAAATCCTTCTAACATCAGATTTAATCCATATGGCATACTATCACCACCAATATGACGCTGGTCGATTTCAATTTGATGCAAAATCGTTTCTATTGCCTCTGGGTCAATTGGATTATCTGCGACTTGTTTTAATAAATCTAAAATACCTTGTTCAATTTGCTTAGCATACTCAGGTTCTGAACCTCGTACCCCTGCATAAAACACCATATGATAATGACTATCATCAAGCCCTAACAATGGCGTTGGAGCAGAGGCTAACGGGTGACTGTCAAGATATGCTTGTAAAGGTGAGCCTGCATGTTCGACTAAAATTCCTTCCAATAAACGTAAAGCCAGCCGTTGTTTTGGGTCGATAATAGTCGGTAAAAGCCAAGCAAGCACATGATGGGTTTGTTTACTTTTGATACTATCGACACTGTATGTTTCAGTAATATGAATAGGAGCAGGTAAGGACGGTTCTAACATGGATTGGCGTTTTTCGCCCCGTTCAAATTGACATAACGCATCATGATGTAATTTTTCTTGAATGTCATATAATTCAATATTGCCAAAACTCATCACAACAGCATTTGATGGGTGATAATGGCTTTGATGAAAATCTAACAAATCTTGATGGGTTAATTCAGTAATCGCTAATGGTTCACCGCCAGAGTTGTAATGATAAGTTGTTGTTGGGAATAGATGTTTTGCCAGTGTATGATAAAGCTGGTCAATCTCGCCACTCATTGCCCCTTTCATTTCATTAAATACGATACCTTTAAATTCAGGTTTGCCTGCCTCATTTAATTCGACCCGAATGCCTTCTTGTGCAAAATCTAAGGGATTTAAATTTGGAAAAAATGTTGCGTCTAAATAGACCGATAACAAATTAAAATAATCTTGGCGATTTTGGGTGGCAAATGGATATGCAGTCCAATCAGATGCAGTAAACGCATTCATAAAGGTATTTAATGAACGTTTAATCATTGAAAAAAAAGGGTCACGCACAGGATATTTTTTTGAGCCACATAAACTGGTATGCTCTAAAATATGGGCTTCTCCTCGATTGGTCATTGGCTGAGTGCGAAAACCAATCATAAACGCATTTTCATCGCTAGGGTGTGCTAGATGATAATGAATTAATCCTGTATTTTTATGCTCACAAACCAACACATCAAGCGATAACGCCTTAATTTGATGTTGCGATAGTAGCTGAAAAGCCGAATGTAAAGACGTTGTCGTCATAAAATTTTCCTTATCTAATATGTAATGATTGGTAAAAGTAGCAAGATTAACAGTCAATGCCGATTATGTTAATAGAAAAACGTATCATTTTATCAAACATTTCTGTTAATTTTTTCAATATTCATTCAATAACAATAAATAGCTTGACGGTTTCTCAAAAAATTTGGCAAGATAAGCAAAATTTATTTACCAGTTTTCTTTTAAAATAATCAGATAGACTGATTATAGTATAGTTTCGCAAGGGGTTTGCGTAATGTCAGAGAATATATCAGAAGATAAAAAATCTAATTTTAATCAATCTAAACAAAATCATCATTATCAATTTGATTATTTGGTGTTTATTGGACGATTTCAGCCGTTTCATCTTGGGCATAAATCAGTCATTGATGAAGCATTAAAACTTGCCAAGCAAGTTATTATTTTAATTGGCTCTGCCAATTTACCACGAAGTACCAGAAATACATTTACGCTTGCTGAGCGTACCGCCATGATTTTGGGGGCGTTTTCTGAAAAAGAGGCAAAGCGTATTCATTGTGTTGGGTTAAATGATATTTTATATAATGATAATCGTTGGTTACAGTATGTACAACGTGCGATTAAATCAGTCACAGGAGATTTTTCTGCAAATATTGGTTTAATTGGACATTCAAAAGATAGTTCATCATATTATTTATCATTATTTCCTGCATGGCAGTCAGTTTCTGTGGAGAATTTTAATGATTTATCCGCAACACCTATCCGAGAGGGTTTTTTACTTGGGGCAGACCCATTGCGAGATTTAGTGCCAAACTCTACAGTAGAAGTGTTAAAAGCGTTTAAGCAAACCGAAGATTTTCAAATTTTGCACCGTGAAGCAGGTTTTATTGATAAATATAAAAAGCAATGGGAAACTAGCCCTTACCCGCCTACATTTATGACAGTTGATGCAGTTGTTGTTCAGTCAGGGCATATTTTATTAGTAGAACGCCGTAGTATGCCTGGTCAGGGATTATGGGCGTTACCAGGTGGGTTTATTAATCCAAAAGAAACGTTATTTGATGCCTGTATTCGTGAGTTACGAGAAGAAACTCGCCTTAAAGTACCTGAAGCTGTGTTACGAGGTTCTCGTCATAGCCAGCATACTTTTGATGACCCATATCGTTCGGCTCGGGGTCGCACCATTACCCAAGCATTTTATTTTATTTTGAAAAATGACCCAAAAGGGTTGCCTGCGGTGAAAGGTGGTGATGATGCTAAGCGAGCGTTTTGGTTGCCTTTAACAGAATTAAAGGCAGATTTATTGTTTGAAGACCATTACGCCATTATTTGTAAAATGGTTGGGTTGTAGTATTATAGTATCTTTTCCTGCTAAGCTGATAGACAGCGAGGCTTTTTTATTATCAACAGAGGATTTCTGTTTTATGTTTACAAATAACTTTGATAACTTTATCTTAAATACAGATAGTTATAAAACATCACATTGGGTGCAATATCCGCCAAATACTGAATATGTATCAAGTTATATTGAGGCACGAGGTGGACAATTTGACAATGTACTGTTTTTTGGATTACAAGCATACTTAAAAGAGTATTTAACAAAACCTATTACCCAGCAACACATTGATGAAGCAAAAACTTTATT
The DNA here is from genome assembly GCA_041855445.1 of Moraxellaceae bacterium. Lineage (GTDB taxonomy): Bacteria > Pseudomonadota > Gammaproteobacteria > Pseudomonadales > Moraxellaceae > Faucicola. The sequence continues at coordinate 46,743 of JBHAEG010000060.1, read as the reverse complement.
ATCTGCTCATGGTGTGCCGTTTAATGAAACAGGTTGGCAACGTTTATTAGAAAAATATCAAGGCTATTTACCGTTACGAATTCAGGCAGTTGCTGAAGGTATGGTCATTCCAACGGGTCATGTTTTATGTCAGGTGGTAAATACTGACCCCGAATTTTACTGGCTGGCAAGCTATATTGAAACTTCACTTTTACGGGCGATTTGGTATCCTTCGACTGTCGCAAGTTTATCCTATTATTGTAAACAAGTTATTAAAGCAAGTTTAGAAAAATCAGCAGACAATTTGGATAGTTTACCGTTTAAATTACATGATTTTGGAGCAAGAGGGACATCAAGTTTAGAAACAACAGCGTTGGGTGGATTGGCTCATTTGGTGAATTTTTCAGGTACAGATACGATAAGTGCATTAATTGCTGGTAGTCGCTGGTATGGCATGACAAACGAGATGCCCGCTTTTTCTATTCCTGCTGCTGAGCATAGCACTATCACATCATGGGGAAGAGAGCTAGAGGCCGATGCTTATGCTAATATGTTAAAACAATTTGGTGGTAAAGATAAAGTTGTAGCAGTTGTTAGTGATAGTTATGATTTGTGGAAAGCGATAGATAATATTTGGGGTGGTGAATTAAAACAACAAGTCGAAACCATGGGCGGAACATTAGTTATTCGTCCTGATAGTGGCGACCCTGTTAAAGTGATACGAGAAGCTTTGCAACGTCTGGCGGTACGATTTGGCACGACCATTAACAGCAAAGGCTATAAAATGTTGCCAAACTGCGTGCGTTTAATTCAAGGTGATGGTATTAACTCTGCAACGATTGGCAGAATTTTAGAAGCCATTATGTCGGCAGGTTTTAGTAGCGAAAATATTACTTTTGGCATGGGAGGCGGATTGCTACAGCAAGTCAATCGAGATACTCTTGGTTGGGCGATGAAAACCAGTAGTGCAAGGGTTGATGGCTATTGGCGAGATGTTTATAAAGACCCAATTACTAGCGTTAGTAAACGTAGTAAACAAGGACGTTTAGCGTTAATTCGTCATCAAGGCAGTTATGTCACTGTCCGTGAGGACGAACTTGCAGACCATCAAAATTTACTACAAGATGTGTTTTTAAATGGTGAATTATTAATTGACGATGATTTAACCACTATTCGCCAACGAACATTACATCATAAATAAATGATTGATAAATCATAATATTCATATAAATTTATGTATGGATATTAATCAAGGTTAGTTATGTCAATTTTTAGTTTTTTTAATAAAAAAGATATCGCCTTAATGCCTGTTTATCTTTACCAAAGTAAACAGGTTAAAAAAAATATGTTACGTTTACCTGAGCCGATAGGCGATAGACAAGGTATTACTCAACTAAAATCAATAACTAATCAACCGAAAACGCTACTGAAAGTGTTTATTTTAGGGGACAGTGCTGGAGCTGGCGTGGGGGTGGCAACACAAGATGAAGCATTTTTAGGGAAATTTATTACAGAATTAAGTAATTCTACACAAATTCAACAACAATTTGAAAAAATTTCATGGCAGTTACATGCAACGACAGGGCATACTAGTTTTGATTTGCTAAAAAGATTATATATAATACCTACTCAGTCAATCGATATTGCGGTAATTAGTATTGGTGTTAATGACGTAACTAATAATATAGCAATTGACCATTGGCAAGAAAATATTCAGAGTATTATTTATATTTTACAACGAAAATTTTCGGCAAAACATATTGTTTTTGTCAGTATCCCACCCATGCAATTAATGCCTGCATTACCATTTCCACTCAATCAGCTCGTTGGAAAAATAGCCGAACATTTTGATAAGGTTTTAAAACAACAATGTGAAAAAAATATAAATAATGCTCAGCAACAGGTACATTATCTATTGGCAAATTTTGAAGTGGGTGGTTTATATAAACATAATTTATTTGCAAAAGATGGTTGTCACCCAAGTGCTTTAACTTATCAACATTGGTCAAAAAATGTCGTTGAATTTATTGTACAACAGAGTTTTTGATAATTTAGTTAAATTTTTGATTTATAATCGTATTTTTCCGCCATCTTTTAATAATCTATATGCCACCATATAAAACACGCCACAAAATATTGCAATTGCCAACAAAGCGTACCAAACATTGACATCAGAATAGCCTAAAATCCCATAACGAAACGCATTTACCATATATACAATGGGATTAATTAATGATACATTTTGCCAAAATGTAGGTAATTCTTGAATAGAATAAAATACGCCTCCCAAATAGGTTAAGGGCGTTAGTACAAAGCTAGGAATAATGGAAATATCATCAAATGAGCGAGCAAAAACGGCATTGATAAATCCTGCCAATGAAAATAGTATAGACGTAGCAATGACAGTAAATAGCATTACGCCAATATGAGTCACAGATAATTGTGTAAAAAATAATGCAATGATACTCACTAAAAATGCAATTGCTAAGCCACGAAATACACCACCTGCCACATAACCAAGTAAAATGGCATGTTTTGACGTAGGCGATACCAATAATTCCTCAATGCTACCATGAAATTTGGTACTAAAAAAACTAGAAACGACATTGGAATAGCTATTGGTAATGACTGACATCATGATTAAGCCTGGCACAATAAACTGCATATAGGATACACCGCCCATTTCTCCGACTCGAGAGCCTATCATTTTACCAAAAATGACAAAATATAAACTCATGGTAATCACCGCAGGCAACAATGTTTGTGGCCAAATTCGCAAAATTCGCCGAATTTCTTTTAAGGTAATTGTATAAAATGCAATCCACTGTTCTGACCAAGTCATGATTAACCTTTATTTTGTTCTGGCATTAATAGAGAATGTCCGCTTTTTTCAACCAATCCCATAAACAATGTTTCTAGGCGATTGGCTTTGTTTCGCATACTTGTTACTTTAATACCATGCTGATTTAATACAGAAAATACATCATTTAATGTTTGTTGTTTATTTAATGTTACTTCAAATGTCGTTAAATCTGTCTGTGTAAAATTAACATGATGTAGAGCAATAGGTATCGTTATGGGTTCAGTCACATTAAACACAAATGTTTCAACGGATAACGTGGTTAATAAATCTTGCATGTTACTATTAATCAAAATATTTCCACGGTCTAATATTGCAATATGTTTACAAAGTTGTTCAGCTTCTTCTAAATAATGGGTCGTTAAAATAATAGTTGTATTTTCTTCACGATTAATTTTTTGCATAAACTCCCACATAGAACGGCGAAGCTCAATATCAACCCCAGCAGTTGGCTCATCTAAAATCAATAACTTAGGGCGATGAATTAAAGCTCTTGCAATCATTAATCGCCGTTTCATACCGCCTGACAACGCTCGACTTTTGATGTGGCGTTTTTCCCACAGTCCTAGTGCTGTTAATAAATATTCTGCTCGAGATAATGCCTGTTTTTTTGCAATGCCAAAATAACCTGCCTGAAACAATAAAATATCCAAACAGGTTTCAAACTGATTAAAATTAAATTCTTGAGGTACAACGCCCAAGTAACGTTTCGCTTGACTTGGGTTTTTTAATAAATCAATCCCAAAAATCGTCACATCGCCAGCAGTTGGTTGTAATAATGAGCTGACAATACTAATTAATGTTGATTTTCCTGCACCATTTGCCCCTAATAATGCAAAAAAATCGCCTTGAGGTACCGTTAAATTTACCCCTTTTAATGCACTAAAACCGTTTGGATAGGTTTTTGATAAATGGCTGATTTGTAAGGCAGGTGTATTGAAATGAGCAGGCATAGTTTAGAAAATTTTGCAACAATAATAGATGGTAAATGAGGGCTAAGGCTTAGTTTTCAAGTAAGTTAATGTTTGTTAATAACTATATCAAAATTTATTAACATAATAAAAACAGCCCATCAAGTTTTTGATGAGCTGTCTAATTTATGACAGATGATAGTTTATTGAGATTGCTCAATCATGTAATCAACGGCGTTAGTCACTTCTTCATCAGGAATATCTGCACCACCTTTAGCAGGCATTGCATTAAAGCCATTGAGTGCGTTTTTGTAAAGTGTCTCTTTGCCTTTTCCTATACGGGCACTCCAGCCTGCTTTATCGCCCAATTTTGGTGAGCCTAACAAGCCTGCAGTATGACAGGTTTGACAAATTGCATCATAGACAGCTTTACCATCACGAGGTTTACCATCAGCAGATGGTCCAGTGGCAGTGACAGTGACATCACAGTCTTCACCCTCAAAACAAACTTTACCTTGTGGCTGAATACGAGCAATTAAATTAGGATATTCAGCGATTAACTGTTTAACATGAGGTGGGTCTTCAGGGGCTTTGGGTTTTTCAGCAACTGGAGCTGGGGCTTCGGCAGTGGTAGCTGGCGTTGCTGTTGATGCTGTGGCAGTGGCAACCTCAGCAGTTGCTCCGCTTGTTGCTGTGTCCTTTTTGGTTTCCTCAGCTTGGCTAACAGCCACCCCTGCAAGGCTTAAAATGGCTGCGGCTGATAACATAACTACTTTTTTCATTCGTCACGTTCTCTGTAGTGGTTGACCTAAAATTTACCTCTAAATTATTCTATACACTATAAAATAACTAAAGTATCATTAACTATATTCTCCATGCTATTATAAGGGAAAACAGCGTATAAAAGCTATGATTGTTTTTAGCTTGCAAGAATTTTTTGTTTTTTTGCAAATTGCAGGTAAATATCTTGGTAATTTTGTTAAAATTTGCTAGAATACCCCGATTGTATTTTAAAAACTTATTATACTAGTTTAGTTAAAACGTGCTCGTAGCTCAGTTGGATAGAGTGTCAGTTTCCGAAGCTGAAGGTCGTGGGTTCGATTCCCGCCGAGCACACCAAATTTTTTTTAATAAAATAAAAAAAGACCTTAATCAACAAGATAAGGTCTTTTTTGTGTTTTAAATGTTTAGTTTTCTATCCACTCACCATTTCTCCACACTAACGCAAATTTTGTCGCTTTTCCATCTTTTTCTGAGCCAATATATTGTTCTGAGTTTTTACGACTCCAACGTAAAATCGTTGGATTACCATCAGTATCTTGGTCAGGTGCATTTAAGATATAGTGAAATTTTGGGTCAAGCTTTGATTGAATTGGGCGTAATTCGGCAACTTTTGGCGGACGAGTTTCTCGTACTTTAGGAAATTTACTGGCAGCCAAAAATAATCCTGATGCCCCTTCTCGTAAAATATAATGGTCATCAAACTTTTGGGATTTTAATTCGGGCATATCAATAGCAGTCATACGAGGTGGTGCAGGCTCGCCGTTTTTTTGGATTTTTCGGGTGTTGTCACAGGTTTGACAGGCAAAATACGCCCCAAATCGCCCCGTTTTTAGTTCCATTTGTCCATCACATTTATCACAAGGAATGGTCGGTACATTGTTTTGATTGGTCGTTTCAAAGATACCTTTTTCTAGTAAATAGCCGTCACAATCAGGATTATTTCCGCAAACGTGTAGTTTTAGCCCACCGTCAATAATATAGCCGTCCATGGCAGTATGACATTTTGGACAACGTTCTTTGGTTAATAGTGCCTGAATTTCATCGGAGCCATCGTCACTTTGGGTTTGATTAGCAAAGGCTTCAACGGGCATTAAATTTTTTGTGCCTTTACAACGTTCTTTTGGTGGTAAGTTATAGCCTGTACAGCCCAAAAATACGCCTGTTGAGCCTGTACGAATTTGCATAGGTCGTCCACATAAGTCACAATGCACGTCTGGTACGTCCGTTGGTATGTTGGGACGCATTCCTTCTTTTTGTTTGGCGTTGTCTAGTTTTTCTTTAAAGTCATGATAGAAATTATCTAAAACAGTTTTCCAGTTTTTTTCACCTTCTGCGACATCATCAAGTTTATCTTCAAGTCCAGCAGTGAATGCGTAATCCATGAGGTCAGGAAAGCTATGATTTAATCTGTCAGTGACGATATCTCCCATTTTTTCAGCAAATAATCGTTTGTTTTCAATACGCACATAGCCTCTTTCTTGAATGGTTGAAATGATTGATGCATAAGTTGATGGGCGACCAATTCCCCGTTTTTCTAGTTCTTTTACTAGGCTGGCTTCGGTGTAGCGGGCAGGTGGTTTGGTAAAATGTTGGCTTGGGTCAATGTTGTTTACATTCAGCTTGTCGCCAAGATTAACGTTAGGTAACAAGCTATCTTCCATTTTTGAGGGAGGTTGTACTTTGCTATAGCCATCAAAGGTTAAAACTCGTCCACGAGCTTTGAGTTCAATATCATCGGCTTGCACTGTGAGAGTCGTTGATAAATATTGAGCAGGTGGCATTTGGCAAGCGACAAATTGTCGCCAAATTAACTCATATAAACGCACAGCATCACGTTCCATATCGTGAAGTTGTCCTGACTTGATGTTCACATCAGAGGGACGAATAGCCTCATGGGCTTCTTGGGCATTTTGTTTATTGCCATAAGCGTTAGGCTGGCTAGGCAAATATTCACTGCCAAAATTTTGTTGAATGTAATCTCGAACACTGCTGATAGCATCTGCTGATAAAAATGTGCTATCAGTTCGCATATAGGTAATGTAACCCGCTTCATATAGACGCTGAGCCAGCAACATGGTTTTTTTGACTGCAAATCCTAATCGAGTGCTGGCAGATTGTTGTAATGTTGATGTGATAAATGGAGCAAGCGGTTTAGATTGGGTAGGCTTTTCCTCTTTTTCTGCAACGATAAAATCTGCTGTTTGTAATTTTTCAACGATAGCTTGTGTTTGTTCAGCATTTTTTAATTCTAAAGCTTTACCCGCTTGTTTTACCGCCTCGAGTCGTAATATCTCTGCTGGTTTATCATGATGATGGATATCAACATGAATTTGCCAATATTCTTGTGGAACAAAAGAACGAATTTCATGTTCACGTTCCACCACAAGGCGAGTTGCTACGGATTGAACCCGTCCTGCGGATAAACCTCGAGCTACTTTTTGCCATAACAATGGTGATACCATAAAGCCAACAACTCTATCTAAAAAACGCCTTGCTTGTTGAGCATGAACTCGGTCAATGTTGAGTTTACTTGGTTGGGCAAAAGCTTGTTGAATAGCAGTTTTGGTGATTTCATTAAAGACAACTCGTTGATATTTATCATCATCACCGCCGATGACTTCTTTTAAATGCCAAGCAATCGCCTCTCCTTCACGGTCTAAGTCAGTCGCTAGGTAAATCGTGTCAGCATCTTTAGCCAGAGTTTTTAACTCTTTGATAACTTTAGTTTTATTTGGTAAAATTTCATAAATGGCTTGCCAGCCATGTTCAGGGTCGATGCCCATACGCCGTACTAATGCTTGTTGTGCTTTTTCCTCTTTTGAGAGATTTTCCTCTTTGGTTTTGTCTGTTTTTTTATTGCTACCTGTTCCAGATACAGGTAAATCTCGCACGTGTCCAACACTAGAACGCACGATATAATCACTGCCTAAATATTTATTAATTGTTTTTGCTTTGGCAGGTGACTCGACAATGACCAAAGATTTAGCCTTTTGGCTCGGGGGAGTTGTCGCTTTGGCTTTCGTTGCGGTAGGTTTATTCATTTTACAATGTTCACTAAGTTAAAAAATTATTAAAATTAAGTACTATTAAATATTGTGCGTTTCATGATAATTTTCAAAATCATGAAGTAAATTTAAATTTTTATATAAACAATATCTAATAAACTTAACACCACGTTTGCAAAAATTCATCAAATATAAAAAAATTATTTAGTAATTTTGCACTTTATTGGCATACTCCTGTAAGTGCAGTTTTAATTGATTTAATATGTTTTCGCTCTGTTCTGAATTATTTTTACTAATAATATCAATGTTTTCCTGCCAATACAGACAAATAAAATTTGCCTTTAAGCTCAACCCTTTAACTGTTGCTTTGATGCTCTCTGGCAAATTGATGATTTCATTATCTAAGGCGAAATTTGCGGTATAGTTTTCTGTATAGGGTCGCCATTTTCCATCAATGACTTGATATTCACAAGGAGGTAATTTGGCATTAGGTAAAATAAGACCATATTCTGCAATCATGCCTTTGCCTTTTTCTCCATATTGCCCAATTATCCAATCAGGACAAGCGACCAATTTTGGCGTTAAACCAAGTTTGCGAGCGGTCATACGCAGTTTATCTAGTTGCATATCTTTACTGTTTGGTTTGAGTGCCATAATGCTACCTACCACAAACAGTACAACCGCCAATCCAATCCATACACCCATATTTCACCTATGATTGATGGCATCTCACGACAGTAGTTTATTCGTACCAGTTGCCAATTGTTTCATTCAAAGTTTCAGATTGTATAGTAGAGTTAGTGGATTTAGCAAGCTCTTCTATAGGGATTAACGTTGTTAAAATAGGTTGCCATTGTTGTTGTATCTCACAAAAGCGTTTTTGAGTTTTGTCAAAAATTGTTAAACCTTGCTCTGCAAGCTGTGGATAAACGCTTCGTTCGCTAATCCAAGCCAGTGGTTGTTTACCAATATCATCAAAAAAATCAGTCAGTTTTTGACTCATAATACTTTGTGGACGAACACGATTAGCAATTAAATAAATATTAACTTTACCTTTACGAATACGTTTAATATCTTCTAAATTTTTTAAAAAGCGTTTAGTGCTATCAACATCAAAAAATGATGGTAAAACGGGTACTAAAATGGCTTTACATTCAGAAATCAGTTGTTCTGCTTTATCGCCTGATAATGCCCCTGGTGCATCAATAATTAGCCAATCTTTTTTACCAAATCGTTTTGGAATATCGCCAATATCAGAGCTATCTCGCCAATCAATCCCAACAATTTTGGCAACATTATCAGGGCGTTGTTTTAGCCAGCGAAGACTAGATTTTTGTACATCGGCATCAGCTAATCCAACAGTTTTTCCTTGATTGGCTAAGGCACTAGCAAGCGTTATCGCAACCGAAGTTTTACCACAACCACCTTTTTGATTTGCAATTAATATTTTATACATCAGTTTTTTCCTTATTACTTAATTAATTATCACTCGTTTAATTTTTTATGCTAGCCTAACAAAATTTTTGTGATTATGAAATGCTTTTTAGGCAAAAATCTGCTACATTATAATTAAACTAAAAATCATAATTACCATAGGTGAAAAAATGTTTATCTATAATAAATTACATTGTATGTTAGTGATTTTGACAACTTGCTTGATGATGACAGGCTGTGTGACCAATAATACATTTAATAAAAATCAATGTTTACAAGGTAATTGGCAAGCAATTGGTTATCAAGATGGTTTAAATGGTCGTTCAGAACAATATATTTATCAACATATAAAAACTTGTGGTAATTATCAAATTATGCCAAATAAATTGCAATGGGAAAAGGGTCGGCAGGCAGGCTTAAAACAATATTGTACACCTTTACGAGCCTATCAGCTTGGGCGTGAGGGCTATAATTTTCATAATGTCTGCCCAGCAGATATGATGCTGGATTTATTAAAAGCCCATGATGAAGGTTATTACTATTATCAACGCAATCAGGATTTGATTTATTTCGATGATTATCCTTGGGGTTGGGGCTGGCTGTTTGGTTATCCATATTATCGAGATTATACAAGAAATCCTTATCCTAGATATGTCTATACCGATAAAAAGCCTCCAGAACACCCTAAAAAGCAAACAGGAAATCAGCCATCAACCAGTCATCAAGATGCGCCTATTCCTGAAAAAACCAAAGAACCAATAAAAAAGCCGACAACACCAATGAAGCCGACTTTATAAAATAAAGGTTTGAACTTAGCAATCACCGCTAAAAATTTGATTTTTTGATAAATCGTTATTATAAAGTGTTAGCGGTGATAGTTTAGCTAAATTTAAACAATTTAAATTAATTCAATAGCGACAGCAACTGCCTCACCACCACCAATACATAAGCTGGCAACGCCTTTTTTGCCACCAGTACGTTTTAACGAATGGATTAATGTCACTAAAATTCTCGCTCCAGATGCACCAACTGGGTGACCTAATGCACAAGCACCACCTTCGATATTAACTTTGTTGTGGTCAAGACCGCATTCATTCATAGCAAGCATGGTCACAACGGCAAAAGCCTCATTGATTTCCCATAAATCAACGTCATCTTTTGTCCAGCCAGCACGGGCTAAAACTTTATTCACACACTCAATTGGTGCAATGGTAAATTCACTTGGGTGTTGTGAGTGAGTCGCTTGAGCAACGATGCGAGCTTGTGGTTGTAAGCCTTTTTCTTTGGCAAGAGCCTCAGTCATTAGTACAACAGCGGCAGCACCATCAGAGATTGAACTAGAGTTTGCGGCTGTAACAGTACCATCTTTGGTAAAGGCAGGTTTTAAGGTTGGGATTTTGGCAATATTAGCTTTGGCTGGCTGTTCATCAGTATCAATCACAACTTCGCCTTTACGAGTTTTTACCACAACAGGTACGATTTCATCTTTGAAATGTCCTTCGTTAATGGCAGTGTTGGCACGATTTAATGAAGCAATGGCAAAGTTATCCATATCTTCACGGGTAATGCCTTTTTTATCTGCCATTTCTTGAGCAAAAACGCCCATTAGTTTTCCAGTATCAGCATCTTGTAAGCCATCTAAAAACATGGTGTCTTTGACTTCGCCATGTCCCATACGCAATCCGCTACGAACTTTTGGCAATACATAAGGCGAATTGGTCATGGATTCCATACCACCAGCAACGATGATGTTGGCATCGCCTGCTTTAATTGCGTTTGCCCCTTGCATAATTGCTTTCATACCAGAACCGCAAAGTTTATTTAAGTTTACCGCACCTGTACTGTCAGGTAATCCTGCTTTACGCATGGCTTGACGGGCTGGGCTTTGTCCAACGCCTGCAGTCAAAATGCTACCCATAATGACTTCATCAACTTCTTCTGGTTGAATACCTGCACGGCTTACCGCCTCTTTAATTGCAACCGCTCCAAGCTCTGGACTAGTCACATCTGCAAAATCACCTTGAAAGCCACCCATTGGTGTACGTGCACCATTGACAATAACAACTGAATTTTCCATGTTAATTTCCTTATTGTTTCATGTGATAAAACCAAATAAAGTATTGGATAAATATAAAAAATATAGGTATAAATTTACCCAATACTATAATCATACCGTTTATCTAAAAATTTACGGTAAAAAAATGTAAACTAGCAAGTCAAGATAAAACTTTAGTCTGCCAACTCATCTAAACGAATACGAACAACTTTTTCTGTGACTACGTCTAACGCCTCGATTTGTTCAATAGCTTCATTCATAAAGCGTTCCATTACAGGTTGCACTAAAATAATCACAGGGACTTCGCCTTGTTTATGTGATGGTTTTTGTAAAATTGCAGCAATACTAATATTTGAACGGCTTAAAATATTTGTGACTTGAGCTAAAACGCCTAAGTTATCTTTAACATGTAAACGTAAGTAATAGCCAGAAATCATTTCATCACTGGACAAAATACGAGTATGGTTTAATGCTTCAGGTAAAAATGCTAAATGTGGTACTTGATTAGTATTTTTAGCCTCTTCATTATTTAATGCCCGCACCATATCAATGACATCTGCCATAACTGCCGAAGCGGTTGCCCCTGCTCCTGCCCCATCGCCATAATATAATGTCTGTCCAACAGGGTCAGCATCAACAAGTACCGCATTTTTCACACCATTAACATTTGCCAGTAACTTATCTTCTGGAATTAATGTTGGGTGAACTCGTAACTCAATACCTTGTTCATCATTACCTAAATCACGGCGAACAGCAAAACCTAAATGTTTAATGCGATAGCCTAATTCTTCAGCATATTGCACATCTTGTAAAGTAATTTTCGTAATACCTTCGCAATATACCTTATCAAATTGCAATGGAATACCAAACGCAATTGACGCAAGTAAGGTTAATTTATGACCAGCATCAATGCCTTCTACATCAAAAGTTGGGTCGGCTTCAGCATAGCCAAGTTCTTGAGCTTGCTTTAATACTTCGGCAAAAGCACGGCCTTTTTCTTTCATTTCGCTCATAATAAAATTGCCTGTGCCATTGATAATACCAGCAAGCCAGTCAATTTTATTTGCTGTCAAAGCTTCACGAATGATTTTAATAATCGGAATACCACCTGCAACGGCTGCCTCATAAGCGACTTTTACGCCTTTTTTATCTGCCAATGTAAAAATCTCATTGCCATGCTCAGCTAATAATGCTTTATTTGCTGTAACAACATGTTTACCATGTTCAATAGCAGTTAAAATGACTTCTTTTGCGGTCGTTGTACCACCCATCACTTCAATTACAATATCAACATCATCTTGTTTAACAATGTCAATTAAATCAGCAGATTGTTTAATATGGCTAGGAATATCATCACGATGACGGCGAGTACCAACATAAGCTACTTGAATATCCCGACCTGTACGGCGTTTCATTTCATCAATATTACTATTTAATAACTTGACAACCCCAGTACCCACAGTGCCAAGTCCCAAAATCGCCAAATGAATTGGTTTAATACTCATAAAAAATCTCTTTAATAAAATAAATTAACAAAATAAATAAAAATTATTTGATGTTTAATGCTTGAGCAAGAGCTTGCGGTGGTAAATAACCGCCAATTTGATGACCATCTTCGGTAAAGATAGCAGGTGTACCATTAATTCCTAAACTTTCACCAATAGCGTGTAGTTTTGCCACAGGATTTTCACAAGTAGGAGCTTGAATGCTTTTGCCAAGTTTTGCCTCAGTCATTGCCGTATTTCGGTCTTTACTACACCAAATTTTTTCCATAATTGGCATAAACTGTGGGCTACGAGGCCATGCTAAATAGCGAACCTCAATACCTAAGCTATTGATTTGTTTAATTTCACTGTGTAATTTTCGACAATAGCCACAGTCTGCATCAGTAAAGGCATAAACGACCCCTTTGGTAGTACCAGTTGCAGGGAAAATAATCATATCTTTTTTGTCAATGCCTGCTAGTACAGCTTTGGCATCTTCGGCAATTAAATTGGCACTGATATGTTCAGGTTGATTACCACCAATTTTTACGATTTCACCTTGAATAATGTATTCCCCTGATTTATCAGTAAAAAATGCAGGTAAACCTTCTGCTTTTACCCAATATATATTTGGCATTTTAGTTTCAGAAGCAGAAATAATTTTGGCATTAATACCCGATTTTGATAAATTTTCCGTTAATATTTTTGTTAGCTCTGCATTATTGCTTGTTGAGCTGGCAGGGACTTTAGTTGAATTGGTTTCTTTACTGGTTGAAGCAGATTTATTAGTTTCGGCGTTACTGCAAGCAGATATCATCACTGCTAATAATACCGCTGAAAGACTAGCAGTTTTGGTTTTTTGCCATAAATTACGATTAAAAAACATACAATTTCCTGATAAAAAATTATGAATAGTTTAACATAAATTATAGTAAATAATGCAAGTAACTCATTTGTCAATAGATAATCGTTAGCATTTTAATGATAAGATAAGAATTTTCACACAATATCAATAACAACAATAGATTAAATACAAACATTGGCTTGTTTTTTGCTACAACTGGCGTACACTAGCGACAAAATAACGAACTGATGACTTTTTGAGGAAAATTTATGGCTGGGGCAAGTTTACTAGCACTAATCGATGATATTAGTGTCATTTTAGATGATGTATCAGTAATGGCAAAAGTTGCCACGAAAAAAACGGCGGGAGTATTGGGTGATGACCTTGCATTAAATGCCAATCAAGTGGCAGGCGTGCGGGCAGACCGAGAATTACCTGTCGTGTGGAGTGTGGCAAAAGGCTCATTTGTTAATAAATTAATTTTAGTCCCTTTAGCACTATTAATTAGTGCAGTATCGCCACAACTTGTCACGATTTTATTAATGATAGGTGGACTTTATTTGTGTTTTGAAGGAGCAGAAAAAGTTATCCATAAGTTTTGGCCTCATTTATTACCACACGATAGCGAACAAGAAGAGCGTTTAGAAGCCAATGCCAATGACGAAATTGACTTAGTCGCTCATGAAAAAGAAAAAATCAAAGGGGCAATTCGTACCGATTTTATTTTATCTGCTGAAATTGTAGTGATTGCATTGGGTACGATGACTTCAGCTACTTTAATAGAAAAAAGTTTGGCTTTATCATTGATTGCTATTGGAATGACCATTGGTGTGTATGGTTTGGTTGCTGGGATTGTTAAACTTGACGATTTGGGAATGCACTTATTGGCAAAGCCATCGGCTGGAGCAAAAAAATTAGGGCAAGGCATTTTAGCATTTGCACCAATTTTGATGAAATTATTATCTATAGCAGGAACTATCGCCATGTTTTTAGTTGGCGGTGGTATTTTAGTACATGGGATAGGCTTTATTCATCATGGTATTGAGCATTTAGCCGACTTATCAGGTATTTTTGCGAGTGTAACGACTAATTTGGCAAACGGTTTAGTTGGCTTTGTTGCAGGGGCGATAGTAGTTGCGATTATCACGATTTTTGCTAAATTGAAAAAATAATCTTAGATTTCCCTTGACAATAGCAAATATTTTGATAGAATATCCGCCACTTAATACAACATGATGATAAGTATAATGATAACGTGATTGTGTTAAACCAGCTATTCCCCAATAGCTCAGTCGGTAGAGCATCGGACTGTTAATCCGTGTGTCCCTGGTTCGAGCCCAGGTTGGGGAGCCATATTCAAGCCCTTTCGTCAATGAGAGGGCTTTTTTATTGTCTAAACTTTGTCAATAATAACTTAATTGCCTCTCTTTACAAACGTTAATTTTTATTGTATAAATAGATTATATAAATAAAATTTTTTATAAATTATATAAAAATGGTTTTTTTTATCAAAAAATTATAAATTTCAATAATTTATATCATTTTAAAAATTGGCAGGATAATGAATAAGGAGTTAGTGATGTGGCAAGCTTTTATAGCTTCATATAATATCAGTTTTAGTGTTGCCTTGACGATTTTAGGGCTATTATTAATCCTTGAAATAGTTGGGTTTTTGTTTGGTAGCTTGTTATCATTTTTAGATAATTTAGTGCCAGATATGTTGTTTGATGCAGATTTTGATATTAGCACAGATGCAAGCATTGGTATACGTTTTTTAGATTGGTTATATTTGGGACGTATTCCAACAGCGATTTTATTGATAGTTTGGTTAGCATGTTTTGCACTTGCTGGTTTTAGCATTCAGGCAGTTGCAATTAAGTTTTTAGGTAGCCCTTTGTCAGTGTGGCTGGCAAGTATTGATGCGTTTGTTGTTAGCTTTCCGATGTTGCGTATAATGGCTCAGATTTTGCATCCAATTATTCCAAAGGACGAAACAACAGCGATTAGCGATAAAGATTTAATTGGCTTAACGGCAACTATTGTGTTGGGTGAAGCAAGTAAAAATAAACCTGCTCAAGCAAAAGTGATTGATAATTTTTCACAGGTACATTATGTGATGGTAGAGCCAGAAACTGATGTGATTTTAAAAAGTGGTGAGTTATTAAAAATTGTCAGTCAAAAAGGCATCGTTTATTTAGTAAAACGTCAATAAATCATTAAAATTTATAATTTCATGAGGGTATTTTATGAATAGTTTCACAATGATAATTATTTATGCAGGATTGATTTTAGGATTAGTATTACTTATCGGTTTTGCGTTGATGCGGTTATATACCCGAGCGAGTAAAGAAGTATCGTTTGTGAGAACTGGCATGGGCGGTGAAAAGGTAATAATGAATGGCGGGGCAATTGTATTGCCTGTGTTACATGAAGTTATTCCTGTGAATATGAATACATTGCGTCTGGAAGTTCGCCGAGCTAATAATCAGGC
Source organism: Moraxellaceae bacterium (assembly GCA_041855445.1). Classification (GTDB taxonomy): domain Bacteria; phylum Pseudomonadota; class Gammaproteobacteria; order Pseudomonadales; family Moraxellaceae; genus Faucicola. Next base: position 30,896 of record JBHAEG010000060.1, on the reverse strand, counting down.
ATTAATTACCAAAGACCGTATGCGGGTTGATGTCACTGCTGAATTTTATGTGCGAGTACGTCCAACGCAAGAAGCCATTTCGACAGCTGCCCAAACGCTGGGTATGAAAACGATGTCGCCTGATGAATTAAAAGAATTGATTGAAGGAAAATTTGTTGATTCATTGCGTGCCGTAGCAGCAGAAATGCAAATGGAAGAGTTACATGAAAAACGTGTAAATTTTGTACAAGCAGTGCAACAAGTAGTTTCTGAGGATTTGGCAAAAAATGGTTTAGAGTTAGAGGCAGTATCATTAACAGGATTAGACCAGACAGGATTTGAATTTTTTAATCCGCAAAATGCTTTTGATGCTGAAGGTTTAACTCGGCTAACGCAAACGATTGAAGAACGTAAAAAATTGCGTAATGATATTGAACAAGAAACTGATTTGGCAATAAAAACCAAAAACTTAGAAACCGAACGTAGTCGGATTAATATCGCTCGTGAAGAAGAATATGCCAAATTAGAGCAAGAACGAGAAATTGCAATTCGCCGTGCTGAACAAAAAGCTCATATTGCAACTGAAGAAAGCATCAAAGAACGTGAGGCAGAAGAAGCAAAAATTGCAGCCCAGCTTGAAATTGATTTAAAACGTATCATCGCTGAACGAGACACCAAAAATCAAGACATTGCCAAAAATCAGGCATTAGAACAGGCGAACATTGAACGACAAAAAGCGTTAGAACTGGCAGAGCAAGAACGACAAATCGCTGTTGCTCAAAAATCTCGTGCCGAATCTGAAGCCAAAGCCCAAGCTGACAAAGCTCGAGCTTTAGCAGTACAAGAAGCAGAAAATGTCATTACTGTAAAAGAAAAAGAAATCGCTGAGCGTGCCAAAGCTGTCAAACTGATTGAAGCGACTGAAGAAGCAGAAAAACAAGCGATAGCCATTCGGATATCTGCCCAAGCAGAAAAACAAGCATCGGTAGACCGTGCTGAAGCGATGCGAATTGAAGCCGAAGCCGAAGCGGAAAAAATCCGTTTAAAAGCCAAAGGTGAAGCTGAAGCTCAAATGTTAATTGCTCAAGCCAAACAACGTCAATATGAAGTCGATGCTAAAGGGGCAGAAGCAGTAAACCATGCGGCAAATATGCTATCAGTTGAACAAATTAATATGCAAATTCGTTTAGCTCTCATTGAACAGTTGCCAAATATTATTCGAGAAAGTGTGAAACCCATTGAACAAATTGATGGTATTAAAGTGTTACATGTTAGTGGTTTGACCAGCGGTCAAAGTGGCATGGTCATTAATGGTGAAAATAGTCAAGATGATAATTCATTACCTGATAAAATCGTGAATAGTGCCTTACGTTATCGTAGTCAAGCACCATTGATTGACCATTTATTAAACGAATTAGGACTAGAAAACGGCGGTGATATTAATGCTTTAACAAAATCTGTGCTAGATACGCCACAAAAAAAGTCGGAATAACTGATAAAATGCTTGACAATCGATAAATTTATATATATCATACGCAACACTTGATGAGTTGTTCCCCAATAGCTCAGTCGGTAGAGCATCGGACTGTTAATCCGTGTGTCCCTGGTTCGAGCCCAGGTTGGGGAGCCAATCAAGCATGAATTCATAACCCATTCCCAACAGAATGGGTTTTTTATTGATATGAAAAAATGATAAACTTATGTCATCGCCTGCCTATCAACAATTTTTACAACTTCAACAAGCCATTGACCAACAACGTATTGCCTTTTTAGTGACAGAACAACAAAAAGGGCAATTAAGTCAAGAAGATAAACGTTATTATGAAGGTTTGATTAGCCAATTTGTTGAATTGGTCAAATTACCAAACTCATCAAATTATGCCATGCAATTATTGCCAGCGTTTAAAATTACTGTACCAGTATTGCTTGATGGTATGGCATTTTCTGCATTAAATGACAAAAATCCTAAAGCCTGTTTATTTTCTGCCTATATGATAGACCAATCATTGTTGCAACGGGATTTAACCCCATTATTTCAAGTAATTATTGAAGTAGGCACACCTGATTTATGGGTGCAATTGGTGAAAACTGTCAATAATGCTCCAGCTGAAGCAATTGTTGCAAAAGTATATCAAAGTGACAAAGCAGTGCAGAGCTATTGGGAACAACAAATTTTAACAGAAGAATAATTTTAATGGATTTTTTTATAGTTATGATAGCTTATTGATAAAAATGATTAATATTGGAGCTTTTAATGACGGTCAATGAAAAAATTCGTATGATGCGGGAAATGAAAGATTGGACACAACTTGATATGGCAGAACGTTTGCATATGTCACTAAATAGTTATGCAAAATTAGAACGAGGTGAAAGTAAACTATATTTGGAAAAACTAGAAAAAATTAGCGATATTTTTGAAATTGATATGATTGATTTATTATCATTAAATAAACAAGGTTTAATTAATTTAACAAATCAATATGGAGATATTCACGGAGATAATGCACCCAATAATATTCATTATTATGCTGGTGTGAGTGATAAACAACAGGCTTTTGAAATTGAAAAATTAAAGCTTATGCTAGAACACAAAGATGAATTATTAAAACAAAAAGATGAAATAATTAAACAATTATCTAATCAAATTAAATTACTAGAAAAAATTCATAAAACGCATCACTAACTCATCATTCTTGATTTTCTTTAGAAAAATCACGATAAACCAATCTTTTCAATAAATTAAAATCTAATTTTTGTCTATTTTCTGGTAAATAAATTAATAAAGGTAATTGAGAAAAATGCTGTTCTTTGTTTAAAAAAACATAATGACGATAACTTTCATCAAAAATTTTCGCCATTTCAAACTCTGGATAAACAATGATTTCTCGATATTGTTTTGCTAACCTAACAATAGAGATAAATAAATTTTCATTAATATCATTTAAATAAACTTCTAAATCTTTGGTGGTATATTGTGGTTTTTTAATAAAGCTAAACAACCGCCAAATTTTTTTAGCTTGTTGTCGTTGTTCAAAATTATATAGTTGCTCTTTTAAATTATTATAATGATTGATATTTTCTTGAGTCTCTTCTATCAGTTCAATCAGTTGGGTAATAGGTTTATTAAGCTGTTGTTGTTTTGCATCATTAGTTTGTTGTCTATCGCAGGAGATATGACGGGTTTTTTGTAAAAATAATCGAAATGACAGTAATCTAATCAACATAGTTCTGGCGGAAACAGAATATCTGACCAATGGTTGCAATGTAAAATCTTCAATATTTTCAATAGTTTCTCTTAGGAAGTTGTCTGTTTTATAATACAAAAAATCTTGGTCGGTTTGATTAAATAAGGCTTGTTGAAACATTCGAGGCAATTTTTGCAAAACCAATAAAGTAAGCTGTTTTTCATAATCAATCATACGTTTTTCGATGACTGTTTCAATATCACTACCATCAGATAATAAAGGTTTTTTTAATAATGGATATAGATATTTATGTTGATAATGTTTTATATCTTGAGCAAATTTTAAAATATCTTCACTAATGCTATGTTCTAATGTAAATAATCTTGATAAGTTTTGCAGGATTAGTTTTTGGGTTTCATGATTTATTACGTGAGTTTTTGGTACGATAACACTAGTAATATAAACAAATTCTCCATTATTTTGGCTATCCTCATATAAAAAACGGCGTAGCGAAAAGGGGTTTTTATTAGATTTTTCAGTTTGTCCAACTAAAAACCAGTAATTTAAAGTTTCTACAATATAAAGTTTGCGAGCTTTTACTTCTGTTATTAAAAATGCAGGAAAATTTTCTACTTTAATAAAATCAATATCCGATGCGTCCCAGTATCGAAAATCCCAACCTTGAATTTGTTGCTTGAGAAAAACTTCTATAAAGTAAATTTTTGCAATTTGGCTATTTAATTGACGAATGCCTTGTTCAACATCAAATGTAACATGATTAATCCAAGTCGATAGCTGATATAAAAAGGCTTTACGCAATTTATTTTTGATTTTATGTTCGTTTTTTGTTTCATCAATTTCTATTTTATCAAAATTAGATAACATTGCTTCAATTTGGTCAGCAATATCGATACCAGTGACATCAGTATTTGTTATATCAAAGATAGTTTGCATTTCTTTAGCAGAGTTTATCAGTTTGGTGTTGGAGCAAAGGATATTTTCTGAAATTACTTGTTGCAATGTCAGTGGTTTTTTTGCTCGAAATGATTGAGTGACTGTATCAAAATAAATGCCACGAGGATTTAAAATGCGTTGAATAATACTGTTTTGGCTTTCTGTATCAAGTTGTGACATAATTTCACAGAGAGAATTTTTCCAGTTTGGTGTTAAAATCGGGTCAATAGATTGCAGTCGATAGGTTTCGTAGCTGGATAAATCATAAATATTTTTCATAGTTAGTCACTCTGTGAAAAGCTCAAATTTTATATATAATATCTTGTTTTTCCTAACCTCAAATGATGGTGCCAATTATTCATTATTATGGTTATGACTATCTAAAAATTAGTATTTTTGATGGATAATGATTTATTAATCAATAAACTTTAATTTTTCAAAAAAAACACTTGCTTTATGTCAAAATTTATATATAATATCCAGCACAAAACGGAAGCTTGGCAGAGCGGTTGAATGCACCGGTCTTGAAAACCGGCAAGGGTTTGTAGCCCTTCGAGAGTTCGAATCTCTCAGCTTCCGCCATCAAATTCTAATAAAAGAGGTCGCTAGTCACTAGTGTCCTCTTTTTTTTGTGAGTGTTAGTTTAAAATTTATGAAGTATATCAATGAAGTAGCGTTAAAAGTTGTATTTTGTTCAAAAGTCATTAGGGTAACACTTAATGGCTTTTTTATTGTTTTTTTATTTTATCTCCATTTTCAGTGATTAATTTTACGATTATTGGCTAAAATGAATTACAATATATTATTAATTTCATTTTGAGGATACCATGAAAAAAACTAACTTATCATTATCTATATTATTTATGAGTATGTTAAGTTTGACTGCTCATGCCCAAGAAGTTGTAGAAGACCCAGTTTGTGAAGATGTACCCACTGAGCTGACTTATCAATTTGATGATATTGATAGTTGTGGCTATGAAGGGTTGATTGTCAGTAAAAAAGCTGACAAATGGGGTTATGTTGATGAAAAAGGTAAAATGGTCATACCATTTGCATTTGAAAAAGCTTGGGGTTTTCGTGGTGGCAAGGCGTTTGTTTATCGAAATGAAAAATTTGGCATGATTGATAAAGAAGGAAAATTTGTTACACCTTTGATTTATGATGATGTCAGCGATGCTGATGAAGGTATGATTTTAGTATCAAAGAAGGATAAAAAAGGTTATATCGATTTTTCAGGTAAACAGATTATTCCATTTGATTATACAATGGCGGGTAATTTTCGTGATGGCTTAGCCGTAGTTGCGATATCTGTTGGTAAAGATGATAGGGACGAAGATATTCATAAATATGGTTTTATTGATAAGTCAAATCAAGTAATTATTCCATTTAGTTATGATGAGCTATATCAGTTTAATGATGGTTTGGCATTAATGAGTATTCAAAAGCATGGTAAAAATCGTTATGGCTATATCAATAAACAAAATAAAATTATTGTTCAGCCTCAATATGATGATGCGTTTGCATTTTTAGATGATTTAGCTCCTGTGATGAAAAATGATAAATGGGGGTTTATTAATACTAAAGGGAAAGAGGTAATACCATTAACTTATGAATATGTTTGGCATTTTTATAAAAATGGCGTTGCTATTGCCAAGAAAAATGGCAAACAAGGCGTTATTAATAGGCAAAATAAAGTCGTTATTCCATTTGAATACGATGATATAGAAATTAATAGTGCTGACCGTTTTTTTGTGCAAAAAGATGACGAAAGTTATTTTATTAATAGTAAAAATCAACGGATTGATGATGAATAAATACTAACTGATTGATTTTACATTTTTTATCTATATTAATTTAAAATAGGCGGATAATCATTATCCGCTTTTGTATATTGAGTGAATGGTAAGGAAAACATATGCGTGTATTGGGTTTAGAAACCTCTTGTGATGAAACAGGTCTGGCGATTTTTGATAGTAAACAACGTCATTTAGCAAATCAAGGACTTATTGGACAAGTGTTATACAGTCAAATTGAGTTACACGCTATTTATGGTGGTGTTGTGCCTGAGTTGGCAAGTCGTGACCATATTCGTAAACTTGTGCCATTATTAGAAGAATTGCTTGATAAGTGTCAATTAAACAAGGCGGATATTGATGCAGTTGCTTATACAAAAGGGCCGGGATTAGTTGGGGCGTTAATGACAGGGGCATTATTTGGTCGAAGCCTTGCTTTTGCATTGGATATACCTGCGATTGGCGTTCATCATATGGAAGGGCATTTACTCGCTCCACTACTTGATAATAATCCACCAGAGTTTCCTTTTGTTGCGTTATTGGTTTCAGGTGGGCATACTATGCTAGTTGCTGTTGAAGGTATTGGACGCTATCAAATTTTAGGAGAAAGTATTGATGATGCAGTTGGTGAATGTTTTGATAAAACTGCAAAAATGTTAGGATTACCTTATCCAGGTGGACCTAATGTCGCTAAACTTGCTGAAAGAGGAAATCCTCATGCTTTTGAATTACCTAGACCAATGCTTGGACGGGGTTTGACTTTTTCATTTAGTGGTATGAAAACTGCTGTACATAATTTAATCAAAGATAATCCAACAGAGCCAAACAATCCAGCTCATACTCAAATTAGAGCGGACATTTGTGCTAGCTTTGAGTATGCAGTAGTTGATACTTTAGTAAAAAAATGTATAAAGGCTTTGCAACAAACAGGAATGAAACGTTTAGTTATAGCAGGTGGTGTCAGTGCTAATCAGCGATTACGCCAAACACTAACTCAGCAGTTAGCCAAAATTCAAGCTTGTGTACATTATGCACCCATTGAGCTTTGCACCGACAATGGAGCGATGATAGCCTTTGCAGGTTGGCAACGATTGAATGCTGGACAACATGACGACTTATCAGTAGATTGTTTGCCTCGTTGGGATATGACAAGTTTACCCGCAGTTCTTAAATGATTGTTTTTGCTAATGTTAAATGGAGTTTACTAAAAGATAATACTTTTTAGCTAAAAATCTGTTACCATTGTTATACATAAGAAAACTGCCAGCGATTATTGAAAAAATTGCCAGCAAAGACAAACAAAATGAGGAATAACAATGCAAATAGTGAAATTTTTTGCACCCGTACTATTATGTGTGGGGCTATTAGGCTGTAATAATGCAACCACAACAGACGCAACAAAAGCTCCAGCGGAAGACAGTGCATCAGGTTCTGGTAATGATGTACAAGCCCGTCAGCAAATTATGGAAGACTGGGGTGATGCGATGAAAACTATGGGTGGTATGGTAAAGAACCCAAGTACTTTCAATGCAGAAACTTTTAAAACGGAAGCTGGCAAATTTAGTGCTGACCCATGGAAGCATTTTGGAGCAGGTACAGAAGGTGGTGATAGTAAACCAGAAGTATGGTCAAAAGCCACAGAATTCCAAGCGGAAGTTGATAAGTTTAAAACAACCGTGACTGCATTAAATACCGCTGTTCAATCCGCCACCAATGTTGAAGGTGTACAAGGAGCATTTGGTGATGTTAGTGCAAGCTGTAAATCTTGCCACAAAGTATTTAAAACTGAATAAACTCATCACTTATCTATGAACAATCATCTATAAAGCCTAATTTTTATATTGGGCTTTTGTTTTCTATTGAAAATTTTGTGAAATATCCGTCATAGTCAGCGGAAAAGGTCGCAAAATTTGTAATTGTTTTAATAAAAACTTTGCATCAGTTGGGAGTTTTTCTCCAGTTTGCCAAAATTTTATCGCCTGTTGGCAAACATCATTCGCAAAAGTACTTTGGCTCGTATCAAAGTTAGCAAACAAATTATCCTGCGATACCCGAAAAAATTTGCCACACATTAATGTTAATAAGCATTCAATTGCTTGAGGTATAATTTCAACTTGTTCAAATAAACGTTGTTGAGCCTCACTGCGTCCATCGGGAGCATACCAATAACCAAAATCATTGAGTAAACGTCTTTTCTTTCCTGCAACACACCAGTGACTAATTTCGTGTAATGCACTAGCAAAAAAACCATGAGCAAATACAATTTTGGCAGGAGCATTATCAGTTTTGGCAAAATATTCTGGTTCATTATCACCACGAACTAGCAGAGTTTGATAGCTAGCAAACCATTGATTAAACTGTAAAATTAACCAATCAACCTGTAATTTTTCTACAGATTGCCAATGTAATTTTTTAAAATCATATGACGGAATATTGTAACTCAAACGTGTAATCATGCTTTGATTATTTAAGGGTAAAACAGAGATGACGCTGACAAATGGTATGTTCACAAATGGAAAAAGAGCTATCATAAAATTTAAAATATCCAAAAAACTCAACATTATAACCTGTAAATTTACATCTCACCATCATAACATGATATGATATCATGCCAAATCTGAAAAAATGACGAGCAAAAATATGGTCAATGTCACAAATTTAGTCAAATATATTGATATAGATAAATGGCAACATCTCAATGATGCCCGCTATCAATGGCAAGGCAAACTTCCTTTGTCAGAGTTTCCCCGTTTGCTAGAAATGTCTGATACCCAACATATAACTGATAATACAGAAATTTATTTAGAGATGGAAATTTATCAATCGGGTGATATCATTATTTGGCAATTAGCAACCCAAGGCAATTTATGGCAAACATGTCAGCGTTGTTTAGAACCTGTAGCAACTAAATTAAATTATAATAATCAATTAATATTGTTAAAACATGAGCGTCATCTTGGTTTGATTGAACAAGATAGCGATTATCTATTGTTAGATGAAATCGTGGAAAATCATAAATTGTATTTATTACCAATTATCGAAGATGAATTATTAATGTTATTACCAATGTCGCCAAAACATGAACATTGTGATATGCTCGTGTCTAGTACGAGTGAAATCATTGATATATCAGAAGAAAATCCTTTTGCAATGTTGGCTAAATTAAAGACGCAATAATTGTTATCAAAGTAATGAATATCAATTTGATATTAAAAAACTTCATTTAAAGGATTATAGATAGTTTCTTTTACTAAAAATTTCTCGTATAATATGGCGTTTAAGATTTTTTATTAGAAGCACAGGAGCATACCTCATGGCTGTTCAACAAAACCGCAAAAGCCGTTCACGTCGTGACATGCGTCGTTCACATGACCATATCAGCATTCACGCAGTATCTGTTGATAAAACAACAGGTGAAAAACATATTCGCCATCATGCGACAAAAGATGGTTTTTACCGTGGTCGTCAATTATTTAAAGTCGCTCAAGACGCTGAATAATAACGTAGTAAATCGTAATTTTTTTAGGTGTTTTCACAGTTCATCATTAAAGGCTAAACATATTTGCCTTTAGGTAAATTTTGTATGAAAAATTACATAGATAGAAAGTTTAAAATGCCTAAAAATACATTAGAAAAGATTGATGTTATTATATCATCAATCTTTTTTTGTACCTTTTTTAGCAAAAATATGCGATAATAGTAAAAGTGAAAGTACACTTGTTCACTAAAGTTTGTTTATAAAGGTTTGATAATAAAAAGCAAAACTTTTTGATAACACAGGATTTTTATGTCAGAGTTTACAGAAAAAGCCCCCCATCGTATCGCTGTATTATTTCCTGGGCAAGGTTCCCAATCTGTTGGAATGTTGGCAGACTGGGCAGAGCAATATCCCCAAGTAAAACAAACATTTGCTTCTGCTAGTGATGCGTTAGGGTTTGATTTATGGGCAGTTTGTCAAGGTGAACATGAGTTTAATCTAAATGATACCGCTTATACTCAACCTGCCTTATTGACAGCAAGCATGGCAATTTGGCGAGTGTTGCAACAAGAGTTCTCTTTAAAACCCAATTATTTAGCTGGGCATTCATTGGGCGAATATAGTGCTTTATGTGCTTCTGGTGTAATTTCTTTAACAGATGCCGTAGTATTGGTACATCAACGTGGTCAGTATATGACCGAAGCTCTACAATTATTTGATAGACCTCAGTTTGGAAAAATGGCGGCTGTACTTGGATTGGCAGATGAACAAGTACAGTTAATTTGTGAACAAGTGGTAGAGACAACCCCACAAGCCATTGTTAGTCCTGCCAATTTTAATTCACCAGGTCAAGTTGTAGTTGCTGGTAATGAGCTGGGTGTGGATTTAGTCATGGAGCAAGTTGCCTCTTTAGGTAATAAAAGCGTGCCATTAAAAGTCAGTGTGCCGTCACATTGCCAATTGATGCAACCAGCCAGTGAAAAATTGGCGGAAAAACTGCAAGCCATTCGATTTAATGTGCCACAAATTCCTGTTATTCAAAATCGCCATGCTCGTGTTGAAGCAGACATTAACGCAATCAAAAAAGCGTTGATTGAACAGTTAAGTATGCCTGTGCAATGGTCGAAAACTGCCGATTTATTAGCAACCAAACATTTAGATTTCCAAATTGAATGTGGTAGTGGCAATGTTTTGACTAATCTTGCCAAAAGACAACAGCAAAAAATCGAAACGTTGGCGACAGACAAGGTCACAAAATTAGATAAAATTCGGGAGTTAATCGCATGAGTCGAACAATTGTATTGATTACGGGGGCAAGCCGTGGTATTGGCAAAGCCATTGCTAAACGTTTTGCTAAAGAAGGACATTTTGTCATTGGTACGGCAACGACAGAAAAAGGTGCAGAGTTAATCAATGAGTACTTACATGATACAGGTGGTATTGGTCGAGTGCTTGATGTGCGAAATCCTGAACAAATTGATGCGTTATTTGAAGAGATTGAAAGTGTCTATGGTAGTGTACAAGTATTGGTGAATAATGCAGGCATTACCAAAGACGGTCTGTTGATGAGAATGGAAAAAGATGCTTGGAATGATGTTTTAGAAGTAAATTTAACATCAGTTTATCGTATTAGTAAACGTGCTATTCGTGGCATGATGAAAGCTCGTAAAGGACGGATTATTAATATTTCTTCAGTGATTGCCCAGATGGGTAATGCAGGACAAGCTAATTATGCGGCGGCAAAAGCAGGTATGGAAGGTTTTACTCGTGCTTTAGCTCGTGAAATCGGCTCTCGTCAAGTAACAGTAAATTGCGTTGCTCCAGGTTTGATTGAAACAGATATGACTGATGAATTGGACGAGCGTCTAATTAACTCAATGTTAGATGCTGTGCCGATTGGACGTTTAGGACAGCCAGAAGATGTATCAGCCGTTGTTAGCTTTTTAGCCAGTGATGAGGCAAGCTATATTACAGGGGCGGTAATTCCTGTGAATGGTGGTATGTATATGTAATCGGTGAAAAAGCTCACCTTATCAGATAATTTTAAGTTTTCATCTTATAAAATAGATTTATCTAATAATCTTTGTTATAATTTGTTACATTTTCTAGGCGTATACTGTAGAAATATCTACAATAGTTGTACGTTAAACAAGCAACATATTTTAATATGAAACAGCCAGAAGCAAGGAGTTTACCCATGAGTGCTGAAATCGAACAAAAAGTAAAAGCTGCAGTTGCAGAGCAATTAGGCAAAAACGTTGATGAAATTAGTAATGATGCGTCTTTTGTTGATGATTTAGGTGCAGATTCTTTAGATTTAGTTGAATTAGTGATGGCGTTTGAAAATGATTTTGGTATCACGATTTCTGAGGAAGATTCTGCTAAATTAACAACTGTACAAACAGCGATTGATTATGTTGCCTCTAAAGTTTAATCTGATTAAATTTTAGATGAAAAACCTTTACCAGCATTTAGGTAAAGGTTTTTTTATTATCTGTTATTTTTTATCTGTTATTTTTTTTATAATGATTTGGGATTATGCACATTATTTTTATTTCTGCTTGTGAAAAAAAAGCCATAAAAAAAACACGAGCTATTCTCGATAGTTATGCAATTCGTACAGGTCAAAATACGTGGCAAGCCCCAATGACAATGGAAGGATTGGCAGAAGTTCGTAAAGCATTAAGAAAAGTGAGTACACGTCAAACAGCGGTGATTGCTTATCGAAATTATGGTAATCGGCGTATGAAAATTGCTTGGGTTGTTGGTTCAAGACATAAATTTTCATTAACAGGGGCATATCCTGTTGCTTCGACCAGTAAACAACAAAACAAACTAATAATAGCAGATTGGGTAAAAGTAAGTAGTTTGCTGGCAGGTGCTTCGGGAAATATGCACGATATTGGTAAAGCATCAGTTCATTTTCAACAAAAATTAAGTCCAAGTCAAAGCGGTCAAATAATTAAAGATGATATTCGGCATGAATGGATATCCATGAAATTATTACAAAATTTGCGTAATAATCAATGGCAATGGCAACAAGCTTGGCAAGATTTACCACAACATTTAGATAAACTGATTTTGGGTGATAAAAAATTATCAGAAGTAGAAATTGGGATAAGTAATGAAATTGAAGCGGTTGATTATTTGGTATTAACGCATCATGGTTTATTAGGGGCTGACGATGAAAATCAGGCGTTAAGTTTTCCTAGTAGTGGTAAACATATTAGAAAATATCCACCAAAACTTGAACAAATTCAATGTGCAGGAGATTTGGCAGAGAGTATTTTTATAAGTTATCAAAAACGTATGCAACGTTTAGCCAAATTAGTACCAGCAAATTTAACTAATCATGGGTTGCTCTATTGGAAAGCTCAAGTTTTACATGCTAGAAATGCGTTAATTCATGCAGACCATGTCATTTCAGCGATGCACTATTCAGGGGCAGTGGCAACAACAGGACAGTTATTTGCCAATACTAAAATTAAAAAAGATGATAAAAATCAAGTAAGAAGGCTACAAGACCAGCCATTACTTTGGCATTTGGAAAATGTTGGTGATAGAGCCAGTTATATTGCAACACAAATGATGGTTAATTTATCCATGGCAGGTTTGTCCGAACAGACAACAGAATATATTTGTCAGCCAACAGCTCATTCTCGTTTTAATTGGCAAAATGTTGGGGTGAATGCGTTACATCGCTATGTAGAAAAACTTCCTAATAGTCCAGCATTGATTTTTAATATTGCAGGAACGGGGAGTGGTAAAACTCGCATGAATTTGCGTTTGGCATGTACATTACGACCAAACGAGCCAAGAATTAGCATTGCGTTAAATTTGCGTTCATTAACGTTACAGACAGGCGAGGCGTTAAAATCATCAATGAATTTATCTGATGATGAATTGGCGGTAATTATTGGTGATACGACTACGCAACAACTATTTGAAAAATCGATACAAAGATATCAAGATGATGATGAAAATCCTATAGAACCAATTTTTGATAGTATTGGTATGGATAATGAATTACCGACTTGGTTACAGCCTTTATATCATCAAGACCCACAAGGTAGAACGATTTTAACATCACCATTATTGGTTTCTACCATTGATTATCTGATTGCAGGTGGTGAACCACATAAACAAGGACATCATGTTAAAGCATTTTTACGTTTGATAAGTAGCGATTTGATTTTAGATGAGATTGATAGCTACGAGCCAAAATCATTGATGGCAGTATTACGATTAGTACAAATTTCGGCAATGTATGGTCGTCATGTGATTTGTTCATCTGCTACTTTATCAACGACTGTGGCTCAAAGTGTTTATAGTGCATTTCAATCTGGCTTACAAATGAAAGAAGCACTAAATGCAAAGCCTCAGTCTGCAATCATTGCCATAATTGATAATGAAATTAAGCCGACTATCTTGCAAGAAATGACAGATAATGAGTCAAACTTTCAGCATTATTATCAACAACATTTAGATAGCTTACAACAACATTTAAAAAGTAAACCCGTTTATCGATTAGCAAAATTAATTCCATTAGAAAATCAACGTGTTAGCGATTGGCATCATGCGGTATTAAATGCCTCAAAGCAATTACATCATCAACATGGCTGGCGGTTTGCTAAGACACAAAAAAGAGTTTCTTTTGGATTGGTGCGGGTAGCGAACGTGTATCAGGCGATTGCTTTGGCTCAATTTTTGGCGGATAATTGCTCAGAAGCAAAAATTGCTTGTTATCATGCCAATGATTGGTTAATTTCACGTTTTTATAAAGAGCAACGGTTAGATAGTTTATTAACACGGCATAAAAATAATAAAACTCAAATCACAGGTAATGAACGAATTGAACAAGATGAGGAAATACAATATATTGTTCAAAATTCCTTAACGGATAATGTGATATTTATTGTCGTTGCTACCCCTGTGGAAGAAGTAGGCAGAGACCATGACTTTGACTGGGCAGTTATTGATGCGTCAAGTATTCAGTCAATTGTCCAAACGGCGGGGCGGGTTAATCGTCATCGACTTAATCCTGTGACAGTCGCAAATATTATGATACCACAATACAATTATCGTTATTGTCATAATCAAGATAATCATCGAGAAAAAGACAAAGTTTTTGTTTATCCAGGTTTTGAGATGTATGGTTCAAAACGTAGAAAAGCTGGTTATCCAACGCATGATTTAGCAAAATTACTGCCTTGGGATACTCAAAATACCTTGGTCATTGATGCAAGTTTACGTTTTGATAAAAATTATTGTCAATTTGCTCGGCTTGATGATGAAAATATTCAAAATTTTTGTAAAAAATATTTTTCACCAGTCGGTGATAGTGTGTTTTCTAACCCACAAGTTAATACTTGTTTAATGACGGAACAAATTTATCGGGATTATACACCATTGCGAGAAAAGCAATATCAAAAAAAATATTTATTTCAATATGATAACGATGATAATTTGGCAATTTGTACTCAAGAATATACCCTAAAATTAGCCAATGATAAAATTCCTTATCCTCATTATGGATTTGAATGGCAACTAGCAACTCTTTCTTTTAGTATTCAAACTGCCAAAAATAACGCTTGGTTAAATTTGACACCTAAACAAATGATAACATTATGTCAAACTTACGATATTGATGTTCAACAAGGTTGTCAGGTTGCTCTTAATGTTTATCACAAAGACAGTTTATTACATTGGGGTTATGATTTGGGGTTTGGCATTTATTCGTTAAAAGGTTAAGAAAAAAGACTAGGTTGAAGATATATGGCATTGCTGATACGTTCATATAAGAATGAATATTCTTGATAAAATTTTATACAAACTGCTAAATAAACACATGATACAAATAAGTTTGCAATAATATGTGACTGGAATTTTTTTATTAAGTAATAACGTATGCTGTAGGCAATGCCCAACACAAGACCAGTCACTGCACCACCAATGTGACCTGCGTTATCAATGCCTGATACGATAAAACCAAAGCTTAAATTAATCAACATAATCCAAAATAATGATTGAAAATTTAGCTTAAAAGTAGCCGTTTGTACTTTAAATAAAGCACACACTAATAAGGCGATACCAATGCCCATAATGCTACCAGATGCACCTGCACTGATAGCAGGTAATGTGCGGTCATCTAAAAGTGCTATAAGGGCTAGATAATTACTAAGTAAATTACCACCCAATCCAGCCAGTAAAAATAAACATGAAAAATGAATTTTACCAACAATTTGTTCAGCAACTTGCCCAAAATAATATAATGCAAAGCAGTTAAACAATAAATGTAAAAAACCAATATGTAAAAATAAACTGGTAAATAGGCGGTATGATTGGGCGTTAAAAGTGAGAGGTAGAAAATTTGCACCCCAATCGATTAAATCTTGATTACTTGGATTTGTGACATCAACGCCACTAATAATCTGTAAAAGAAATATCGCAACACAAATAACGATTAATAATAATGTAATAGGATAATTGCGTAAAGCGATAACGATTGGAGCGTTTGAACTTAACATTATATTTTATTATTTGAAAAAGCCATGAATTTAGCAAATAATTTAGCAGAATTATGGCTTTATAGCAAATAAAAACAAGTTTAGCAACGTTCACGCACCATGAAGCCACGAGTTAATAAATCTTCATAAGTGCCTTTAATTAAAATATCTTTGGTAACTTCGCTAATTTGGGTAAAGCCACCAAATGCCATACTAATATCCATTTCTTTGTAAATGATTTCTAAGGCTCGGCGAACACCATCTTCACCAAATGCCCCCAATCCATATAAGAATGAACGCCCAATCATGGTTGCTTTTGCCCCAAGTGCAATCGCTTTAAGTGCATCTTGACCAGAACGAACGCCACTGTCTAACCAGATTTCAGTTTTACCATTTTCTGCCTGTACAGCTTGTACAATATCACTTAACATTGAAATTGATGAAACAGCTCCATCTAATTGACGGCCACCGTGATTTGATACGACCATAGCATCAGCACCGCTTTTCACCGCTTGTACGGCATCATCAGGGTCTAAAATGCCTTTGATAATAAGCTTGCCACCCCATAAGTCTTTAATTCTGGCAACATCGTCCCAGCTTAAGCTTGGGTCAAATTGTTCTGATGTCCAAGATGATAATGATGATAAATCTGCTACATTTTTAGCATGTCCAACAATATTACCAAAAGTATGACGTTTTGTGCCTAACATGTTTAAACACCATTGTGGCTTAGTCATAAGATTGATAATATTGGCAATGGTTGGTTTTGGTGGAGCAGACAAGCCATTTTTAATATCTTTGTGGCGTTGTCCTAGTACTTGTAAATCGGCAGTCAAAATCAGTGCAGAGCATTTGGCATCTTTCGCACGTTTAATGAGATTTTCCATAAATTCACGGTCACGCATAACGTACAATTGAAACCAAAATGGACGGCTGGTATTTTCTGCAACGTCCTCAATTGAACAAATACTCATGGTTGATAATGAAAACGGAATACCAAATTTTTCAGCAGCACGAGCAGCATGAATTTCACCGTCAGCCCACATCATACCTGTAAAACCTGTTGGAGCAATGGCAACGGGCATTGATACATCTTCGCCAATCATTTTGGTCGCTAGACTACGTCCTTCCATATCAACAAGTACTTTTTGACGCAATTTAATGCGGTCAAAGTCCGTTTCATTGTTACGGTAAGTCGTTTCTGTCCAAGAACCAGAATCCACATAATCATAAAACATACGAGGTACTTTGCGTTCGGCGACACGGCGTAAGTCCTCAATGTTGGTCATTTTAGATAAGTCTGCCATAAATAAAATCCTTCCTATTGAACTAAGATAGACCCAAGCCGAAATTCGACTGGGTCTATGCGTACAATCATAACATAAATTTACAAATTAATGGGTCGTTTTGCCTTTGAGTAAGCTCATTGCACCTAAGAACATTAATGGCCAAATTACCGCTAACGCCCACCAAATGACACCACCAAAAATTACCGCCATACCTAAAAAGCCAGCTTGTAACACATAATAAGTCATTGCTACTAAGGTTTTACGGATAATATCACCTTCTTTATCAATCAAACCAACAACCGCACAGGCAGCGACCACGTTATGTACAGCAATCATATTACCTGCCGCCCCACCAATTGCCTGTAATGCTACAACTTGTGATGCCATATTCACATCTAAGCCAATTTGGGTCGCAGTAGACCATTGGAAATAGGAGAACATCATGTTACTCACAGTATTTGAGCCAGCAATAAATGCACCTAATGCCCCAATCCAAGCTGACGCTAATGGCCAAGTCGTATTAAATAAATCTGATGCACTTTGAGCCAAAACAATCGGCATTGCTGGTAACGCATTTGCTACACCTTCAGCAGAGCCAGAGTTAATAAATACTTGTACCATTGGTACAGAAGTTAATAACGCAGGTGCGGCAGCTATCATTGTTTTGGCAGAGCCTGACCAGCTACGCTTAACTTGCTCTTTATTCATTTTAAATAAAAAGATACACAGTATTGAGGTAATAATTAAAATTGTACCTGGAGAGTAGGCAAGTTGTATTTTACTTGAAATAGTTGAGCCAAATAGGTTAGAAAATACGATAGTCATGCTATCGCCATTTAAAAATGCTTTTAATGGAGCAATAACACGTGTCATTACTAATAACGCAATAACAATAATGTAAGGTGCAAATGCTCGCAATAATGAAAATCTTGGCGTTTCTTCATGCTCTTCTTCAGCTAAACTACCAATCCAAGAACTTTCCCAACGTGATTTTGCAGGAAAATCAAAAGTTTCTTTAGGTACTAAAAAGCCATGTTTTGCGGCTGTAATGACTAGTACTAATCCAACAAAACCACCCACTAATGATGGAAATTCTGGACCTAAATATTTAGCAACTAAGAAATAAGGCACAGTAAACGCAAGACCTGCAAAAATCGCAAATGGCCATGCTTTTAATCCCTCAACAAATGAACGTTTTTCACCAAAGAAACGAGTTAAAAATCCGCACAAAATTAATGGGATTAAAAAACCGATGGTTGCGTGGAAAAAGCCAACATTACCTGCAATTTGAGCTAAATAAGCTTCAGCAGTCATTGGGGCAATTGCTTGAGTAATGTCCTCTTTTCCATTAATCCCAGACCAAACACCCAGTAATAATGGTGTACCAACAGCACCAAATGAAACAGGCGTTGATTGAATAATTAATACCGCCATGACACACGCCATCGCAGGGAAGCCCAACGCAAACAATAATGGAGCACCAACCGCAGAAGGCGTACCAAAACCAGAAGAGCCTTCAACTAATGAACCAAATAACCATGCAACAATGATGACTTGAACCCGTCTATCAGGCGAAATATCCATAAATCCCTTACGGATAGCAGTAATAGCACCACTTTCCTTTAATGTGTTCAATAGTAAAATTGCTGCAAAAACAATAAATAAAATCGTAACAGAAACAATAATACCATTTAAAGTTGCTGCTGCGACTGTTGTACCACTGGCTTGCCAAACAAATAAAGCAAGCAATGTTGTTACCAAATAAGTGGCTGCCATTGATGTTTTAGCAGACATTCTAAATATCACTAACAAAAATAACACCACCAAAATAGGGGCTAATGCTAAAATAGCATACATTTAAATACACTCCTTTGTTATCTTTCATTTCTTAACGAAATACTATTTATAAAAAATATCATTAAGAAATATTTATAGAAAGCATAGGAGCCAAATATTACTAAATTGTAGCAAATGAAACAATATACAACATAAAAAATAATATTTAGATTAATAAAATCCCATGTGCTATTTTTTAAATTGATATTATTTATTATATGAATAGTTAAGTAAAATTAAACAAAATACAGTTATTATTTATCAAATAGTGACATAATATCCATGATTGAAAACGGATAGTATAAAGTTTTTGTTGGGGTAACTAATACAGGAATTTTGCTAGAAAACAGTAACATTTGCGTTTCTGGCAAATCAGTAATATCAATAACAATGTAGGAAAAATCCATGACTTGTTGAGCCTGTTGTAATAAAGTTTGAGCTTGTTCACACAGATGACAACCAAGCGTGCCATATAACTGCCATGGACTATCTGACGAAATATTTTGTAACATAACGTTATTTTTCCTTACAAATGAAATAAGATGATATGATGGTAAAGCATTCTATGATAAGAGATATTAGCGAAACTAGCTATCTTTCTTTAAGATGCGTTATTTAACATCTGTGTACTCAAACGAGGATAATTGATTGTGACAGCAACAGCGACCCGAGCCAAAGGTAAAGCAAAACAAAAACCTAAGAAAAAAACAAAAGATTTTAGTAACTTACCACCAATTCCAAAAAAATCACAAAGTTTTATCAAACAGTGGTTCAAGCGGATTTTATGGACGTTCATCGGTTTTTTTATTGGCTTTCATATCATGGTTGTGGCATTATTAGTCATATGGAACACACAACCAATTAATAACAGTATGTTCATGATTTTACATCGTTTGCAAACTTGGCAGGGTGTATCACAAACATGGGTAGAAAGTGACGCAATCTCAACAAATGTCAAAAAAGCGGTGATAGCGATTGAAGATGCAAAATTTACTCAACATAATGGTTTTGACTTTCAAGGTATTGAAACAGCAATGCAAAAAAATGAAAAGTCGGGACGATTACGGGCTGGTGGCTCGACAATTACTCAACAATTAGCAAAAAATTTGTTTTTATTTCCAAAACGTTCCTATCTTCGTAAAGTAGAAGAGGCAATAATTACTGTTTTGATTGAAAGTATGTGGGACAAACAGCGAATTTTAACAGCATATTTAAATGTGGTCGAGTTTGGCAATGGGATTTATGGCATTGAGTCTGCCTCACAATATTATTATAAAAAATCGGCAAAAAATCTGACTCGCCAGCAATCAGCCTCATTAATTGCCATGTTACCAAACCCTAAATATTATCAAAAAAATCGGCAAAGCCAACATTTACGCAATAAAACCAACGTGATTTTACAGCGAATGGACAGTGCCGTTTTACCAAAATCATCAACAAAATCTTGAGGTATTTTATGACTAATCTTGAAAATGACGTGACAGATAATAATCAACAACCGCCGATTTCTGAAGGATTATCGTCTAGCATTCAGCAAATTCATTATCCAGATGTGTTTGTTGGTGTAAAGTATGATGATAGTCAAATTATTTCTAAGCCATTGTATTTTAATCGAGAATTGTCAGTATTACAATTTCATCAGCGGGTACTTGCTCAAGCAACCAACCCGCAACACCCATTATTAGAGCGACTATTTTTCTTAATTATTTTTTCATCAAATCTTGATGAATTTTTTGAAATTCGGGTGGCTGGATTAATGCAAAATCAACAAATGGGAAATATTGCAAACCGTGTTGATGGTATGCGTCCTAGCGAAGTATTAACCAGAATTTCTGAAATTTGCCATCAGGCAGTTGATGAACAATATCGTATTTTAAATGAAGATATTTTGCCCGCCCTTGCTGAACAGGATATTCGCTATTTACGCCGTGATGAACTAACACCAGAACAAGCACGCTGGATGAAAGATTATTTTAATCAACAAGTTGTGCCTGTGCTGACTCCAATTAGTATCGACCCTGCTCACCCGTTTCCCAGATTAGTCAATAAAAGTCTAAATTTTATGGTGAGTTTAGAGGGAAAAGATGCGTTTGGGCGAGATATTAATTTAGCCGTTGTCCCTGCTCCTCGTAGTTTGCCTCGAGTTATTCGCCTACCTGACGAACTGACTGACGGTAAAGAACACCATGTCATGCTAACTGCAATTATTCATGAACATATTAACGAACTTTTTACAGGCATGAAGGTTACAGGCTGTCATCAATTTCGCTTAACTCGCAATGCTGACCTTGATGTGTCTGACGATGTGGAAGATTTGGCAAAAGCTTTAGAAGGTGAATTGGATAATCGGCGATTTGGGGCAAAAGTACGTTTAGAAGTAACCACCAGTTGCCCTGATGATATTGTTGAGTTTTTATTAAAAGAGTTTGAACTTAATGAGAGTCAATTGTATCGGGTAAATGGACCTGTTAATTTAACCAGATTACTATTTGATTTTAAATTACCTGCATTACGTTTTCAACCCTTTACCCATGCCACCCCAAAAGCATTTCGCCGAGAGTCGATTGGTAAAGGCGAAACAATGTTTCATGCTATTCGCAAACAAGATGTATTAGTACACCACCCATTTCAAGCATTTTCACCAGTGGTGAACTTATTATGGCAAGCGTCTCGTGACCCGAATGTATTAGCAATTAAACAAACCTTGTATCGTTCAGGTACAAATTCTGAAATTGTACAAGCGTTGGCTGAGGCTGCTCGTAAAGGTAAAGAAGTCACTGCCGTGATTGAATTGCGGGCAAGGTTTGATGAAAAATCTAATATCGAAGTGGCAAATTTATTACAACAGGCGGGAGCAGTGGTAGTTTATGGTATTGTTGGTTATAAAACTCATGCAAAATTGATGATGATTGTTCGCCGTGAAGAAGACAAAATTCGCCGTTATGTGCATTTAGGCACAGGGAATTATCACGCAGGTAATGCCAAAGCCTATACTGACTATGGACTATTCACTGCCAAAGAAGACATCACCGAAGATGTACATAAAATTTTTCATGAATTGACAGGCATGGGCAAATTGCCAAAACTAAAAAAATTATTGCACGCTCCGTTTACTTTACATGATAAATTAATGGAATTTATTAATGATGAAATCGCTCATGTCAAAGCAGGAAGAACAGGAAGAATTATTATTAAAGTCAATGCTTTAACTGAAAAGCAACTGATTGATAAACTTTATGAAGCCTCACAAGCTGGGGTAAAAATCGATTTAATTTTACGTTCGATTTGTTGTTTACGTCCACAGCTAGTAGGAGTATCAGATAATATCCAAGTACGGTCAATTGTTGGTCGTTTTTTAGAACATACTCGTGTATATTATTTTGCCAATGGTTCAGTAGAAGGTCATGGCGAAGCCAGATTATATTGCAGTAGTGCTGACTGGATGGAACGCAATTTATTTAATCGGGTAGAAGTGGCATTTCCAATTGAAGATAAAAAATTATTTGAACGCATTTATCAAGATGGTTTATTAAATTATTTACAAGACAATACACAAGCATGGCAACTGGATAGCGATGGAAAATGGACAAAAGTAAATAAAGAAGAGGGCGAACCTTCACATTCCGCCCAAGATTATTTACTAGAAAAAATTTGTCAAGATTTTCAACCTTATTAAATTAATCATAGCCAGTTTGGCACACCGCTATGAAAGCGTAATTCATTGTCTGGGGTGGAAATCAATTCCGCCTCGACTTCTCGAAAAAATGCGACTCGTTCATCAATTGGCTCATCAGATAAACTTTGAGCCAATGCCAAATAATCCTCAAAATGGCGACTTTCTGATTTTAATAAATAACGGTAATATTTGGCTAAACGCTCATCATTAATCACATTTGCCAGTGCTGAAAAACGTTCACAAGAACGAGCCTCAATAAATCCACCAATAATCAAGACATCAATCATTGCTTGTGGTTCATAAGTGCGTTTGTGTTTTAACATAGCTGATGCGTAACGTCCTGCTGGTAAATGTTGCCATTTTTGCCCACGTTCTGCCATCAGTGCCATCACCTGCTCATAATGTAGCATTTCTTCTCGAATGAGCTGTGATAATTTTTTTTGTAAATCATCATGCGATTGATAACGGAAAATTAAATTCATTGCGGTGCCAGCCGCTTTTTTTTCACAATTCGCATGGTCTTGGATAATTGTTGGTAAATCGTTGATTGCCCCAACTAGCCATTTTTCAGGTGTCCGACAGCCTAAAAAATCTAAAATAGGAGAAATATCAACAGTTTTTGGTTTATACATACTATTATCTGCATCTAAATCAGTCATGGCAAGCTGTTCTACATCAGCAAATTGTTCAGTCATCATATTAACCTATTATTTGAAAAAGTTATTATTCAGTTTAATTTATTCAATTAATTGTGTCATTATAAATATTGCTATTAAGTATATTATTTGTTATTATCCTTTGCGTTTTTATAATGATAATTATTATCATTATTTTTTTTGTTACTATTTAAATTATATGATATGGCTGGTATTTTATGAGTAAGCTTCCCCATTTTATGATGCCAAAAGCATTAACGTTGAGTGTGTTAAGTGTTATGATGTCACAAATCGTTCATGCAGACGTTTTGCCAACAGCGACCTTACAGACAATTACTGTAATAGCTCAACCAACGACAGTAAATGCTCAGGCTCAAAATGATACAGTTTATACGGAAGATGCTGTGCCAATGCAACAGGCATCACATTTGGGCAGTTTTTTATCACAAGTACCAGGGGTGGTCGTTGGTGGTACATCAGGTATGGACCAACGGGTGTATATTCGTGGGCAAAGTGATGAGCGTCTAAAAATTACTGTTGATGGTGCAAGACAAGAAAATAATTTCTTTTATCATGTTGGACGATTGGCAATAGATACCGATTTACTAAAAACAGCAAAGATTGCTGTTGGCAATAATTCAGTGACGTTGGGTAATAATGCGGTTGGTGGGGCGGTTGCTTTTACTACGGTTGATGCCGTTGATTTGTTAAAGCCTAATCAAACGCTGGGCGGGCAGGTCAAGTTAGAATATCATAGCAATGATAAACAGGTACATTCGGTGGGGACGGTGTATGGTGCACCTAATGAACAGTTAGATTTTTTATTGTCGTATGGGCATCGTGATAGTGATGGTGGTGAAGATGGTTTAGGTAGACATATTCAAGGTGATAACATTAAAATTGATAATATTTTAGCGAAAGTGAACATTTACCCAGCTAAAAATCATAAAATGACTGCAAGTTTTAAACGCTATGATAATGAAGGTAATTATCCATTGCGTACTGAATATCCATATTATGCAAGTATCGTTAGTCCTGGAATTGTCGCAGGTTATCATAAAAATGATGAATACACATTAAGTCATGAATATTCACCATCAGATGATTTTGATATTCAAACGAATTTATATTACACCGACCGAGATTTTAAAATAGGTGGCATTTTAGGGTCTGGCGGAACAACGGGAATAACTGTTAAAGCAAATCAAAATTTAAATAAAGATAAATTAAATCATAGATTGGTTTATGGTGGTGAATTATATCGTAAACACAGTACTGATGAGGTGAATGCTTCGGCACAAAATGCTAAACAAGAGGCAGATAGCTATAGTGCTTACATTGAAGACCAAATTCGGATTGGTCGTTTACAAATTACTCCTGGTGTACGTTATGATTATTATAAGCCTGCCTCTGGCGTATCCAATGAAAAGTTTGACCAAGTATCAGGAGCATTAGCAAGCAGTTTTGCTATTAATGATAATTTGGGTGTATTTGCTAGTTATACTCAGTTTTTTAATGGACCGCCATTACCTGGCACGAACTTTAACCATTTTGGTAGAGGTGGACGAGTAATTGTTGCCAATCCAGATTTAAAACCTGAAACAGGAGCAAATGCAGAAATTGGCATATCTGCCAGTCGTAAAAATGTGTTTGCTGATAAAGATAATTTAAATTTTGTCGCTAAAGTTTTTAGAACAGATTATGATGATACTGTTGAATTTGATGACCGTACTGCCCGTAACTGTAATACATTGGCCGTGGAAACAGGCGGTGGCTGTTCAATTTATCAAAATCTAGGTAATGGTAAAGTTGATGGTTTTGAATTGGCAACCAATTATCATTTTGATAAACTTGCCGTACGAGCTAGTTATTCAAAATCGGAAAGTAAAATTAACCATACAAAATATGGTGAATTAAATCTGCGTGATGACTCAGGTACATTTAATTTAGGTATGGATTATGATTTTGGTAATGGGGCTACCATAGGTACAGCACTCAAAAGCGTACAATCTAATACTAGACGAGAAGTAGATAGAGGCACAGCTAAAGATTTTTATTATAAAGGTTATCAGGTGTTTGATATTTATGGTACTTATGTTCCGCCATCAATGCCAGATTTAAAATTAAATTTAGGTGTGTATAATATTGCGGACAAAGTTTATTATAGTCATGCTTCAAAAGTTAGTCCAGATAGAGGCGATGATACAGAAATGGGACGTAATATCAAAGTAAGTGCAACTTATCGTTTCTAGTCTATGATTATTATGATGAAAAGTCGGTTATATTTCCGACTTTTTTATTTTTTCAACATTTATATATATTTATTAAATAAATACTTTCTATTTCTTTATTTTTATCAGTGATATTCGTATAATCGTCCATAGTGTTACCAACAAATAAGGAAGTAATTTATGACTGAACGTATTGACAAAGGCAGTCTGGCGATTGACTCACAATTATATAATTTTATTGAACAAGAAGTATTACCAGTTGTTAATCTCGATAGTCAAAAATTTTGGCAAGATTTTGAAAATATTCTTCAAACTTTTACACCACGCAATCGGGCATTACTCGCTAAACGTGACCAATTACAACAACAAATTGACCAATGGCATCATCAAAACCCTGCCAAAAATGGCGAGTTTGACAAAGAAAAATATACACAATTTTTAAATGAAATTGGTTATATTGTACCAGAAGGTGAAGATTTTAGTATTACGACAGAAAATGTTGATGATGAAATAGCCACGATTGCAGGGGCTCAATTGGTTGTGCCAATTCGTAATGCTCGTTATGCGTTAAATGCGGTGAATGCTCGTTGGGGGAGCTTGTACGATGCGTTATATGGTACAGATGTTATTGATGAAACAGATGGTGCGGAAAAAACTAAAGGCTATAATCCTGTTCGTGGACGTTTAGTTGTGGCATATGCTAAAAACTTTTTAACGAATAATTTTCCATTAAATTCAGGTGATTATACAACGGTTACAGGATTTAGGATTGAAAATGGTCAATTGTCTATTCAACAAGGTGAAAATGTTACCACGTTAAAAAATAGCCAACAATTTGTAGGTTTTACAGGTGAAACAAGTAATCCAACAAGCATTTTGTTAAAAAATCATGGTTTACATGTTGATATTCAAATTGATAAAAATCATTTGATTGGTCAAGATGACCCTGCAGGTATCAAAGATATTCTATTAGAGTCGGCAGTGACAACCATTCAAGATTGTGAAGATTCTGTGGCTGCGGTTGATGCAGAGGAAAAAGTCGAAGTTTATCGCAATTGGTTTGGTTTAATGAAAGGCGATTTAACCGATACTTTTGAAAAAAATGGTAAACAAATGACTCGCTGTATGAACCCAGACCGTAATTATACCGCTCCTGATGGTTCAAATTTAATATTACATGGGCGTTCTGTGATGTTAATTCGTAATGTTGGTCATTTGATGACTAATCCTGCGATTTTACTCAATGGTGAAGAAGTGTTTGAAGGTATGATGGACGCTGTGTTTACGCCACTTTGTGCCTTACCTGATTTGTTAAATAACAATATATTACGCAATTCTCGTACAGGCTCAATGTATATTGTTAAACCTAAAATGCACGGACCTGAAGAAGTGAAATTTACCGTTGATTTATTTACTGCGGTAGAGCAAGCATTAAATTTACCACAAAATACATTAAAAGTCGGTATTATGGACGAGGAACGCCGTACCACTGTTAATTTAACAGAATGTATTCGCCAAGCCAAAGAACGTACGATTTTTATTAATACAGGTTTTATGGATAGAACAGGAGACGAAATGCATACCAGTATGCAGGCAGGGGCTTTTGTTCGTAAAAACGACATGAAAAATGAAACATGGCTTGACGCATATGAAAGACGCAATGTTGATGTTGGCGTGGCATGTGGTCTGCGAGGTAAAGCCCAGATTGGTAAAGGTATGTGGGCAAAACCTGATGCCATGAAAGAAATGGTTGCCAGCAAATCTAGTCACCCAAAATCAGGAGCAACCTGTGCATGGGTGCCATCGCCCACTGGTGCAACTTTACACGCCATGCACTATCATGAAACCGATGTATTAGCAGTGCTAGACAGCTTAAAAACTCGTAAACCTGCGACCCTTGACGAATTATTGACCATTCCGCTAGCAAAAACGACTGACTGGACAGATGCTGAAATAACTGAAGAATTAGAAAATAATTGTCAAGGAATTTTAGGTTATGTCGTGCGATGGGTAGACCAAGGGATTGGCTGTTCAAAAGTGCCAGATATTAATCATGTTGGCTTAATGGAAGACCGAGCCACATTACGCATATCAAGTCAGCATGTTGCAAACTGGCTAGAACATGGTGTCGTCAGTGAAACTCAAGTCATGGACGTACTCAAACGCATGGCAAAAGTGGTTGATGAACAAAACGCCAATGACCCAGCTTATATGCCAATGTCGCCAAGCTATGACGGTATCGCCTTTAACACAGCATGTGACCTAATTTTTAAAGGTGTTCAACAGCCAAGTGGCTACACTGAGCCATTATTACATCAGGCTCGGCTAGCGTTAAAGGCAAACTAAAAAGCATCATCAGTTTTTATTTATTGACCCTGCTTAAAAAAAGTGGGGTTTTTTTTAAAAAATTAGTTGCAAAAATTAAAAAATTTCGTTAATCTTAATGTAAAGGGAATTTGATAAGTTTTGTTACATTTGATACATCAATTTATCAAATTGTATTGTTAAGTGCATATGGAGATGACTCATGAAAAAATTCACCTTAGCCGCTGCTGTTGCTATTGCTTCAATCGCTACCGCCCATGCAACGCCTACTGTCTATGGCAAAATCTTTTTAAGTCTTGATTATACAGATACTGATGATAAAACATCTAAAAATAACGATACGACTAAAACAGAGTTAGCCTCTCATGCTTCTCGTATAGGTTTCAAAGGTTCAGAAAAACTAACAGATAATACAGATGTTGTGTATCAATTAGAATATGCAGTTAATCCAGATAATGATAGCCAACAATTTGGTTCTCGAAATACTTTTTTAGGTGTCTCTCATAAACAATATGGTTCAGTGTTTGCAGGTCGTCATGATACGCCATTTCGTTTAGCAAAAGGTGGTGTTGATGTCTTCAATGCTTACAATGAATTAGCCCTGCATAAAGCTGATGTTGTTGGCGAAGTGCGTGCTAATAGTGTAATTGCTTATAAATCACCAAAACTAGATAACTTGCCAATTACTTTTACTGGAGCTGTTTTGTTATCAGAGCAAACAGCTAACTCTCTCGCAGGTACACGTGAAAGAAACACCAAAGATAATGGCTACTCAGCATCTGTTGTGTATGATAAAGATGGCATCTATTTAGCAGGTGCTTATGATAATAATTCAAATGTAAATACAACACCAGTACTAGAATTGTATATCGATAAAGCATGGCGTATAGCAGGTTCTGTTGATTTAGGCAAACTGAATATGGTTCAAGGTTTGACATTAGGGGCGTTATATCAAGATGCTGATATTTATGATTACTCAAGTAATTCAAAAAGTTGGTTAGTATCTGGAAAATATGCAATTAATAGCACACCATGGGTAGTAAAAGCTCAATATATCAACACCAGCTTTAATAATGTTGATACTGATGAAGTGGCTGTAGGTGCTGAATATACCTTTAATAAAGCAACTACGGCTCATTTATACGCTGGACAAATTAAAAAAGAAAACGCCAGTGATACAACGATTGTTAGTGCTGGTATTGAGTATAAATTCTAAAAAGTCAATACAGTTCGCAAATATTTGCTGACAAAAAAGGACTTATTCAGCGTGACTGGTAAGTCTTTTTTTTCATCTAAAATAATTCACAAAAAGTATTGCAAAATATTTCAAAATTGGTATCCTATAGCCAAGAACACAAGATTTAGTAGCAAAAGTGAATGAAAAGCTCTAGCTTATTCTTTTACAATATGTTACTATAATGAAACAAAGGATATCAGTACAGATATAAAACATTTCATAAATAGTCTGTATCATGTATTGAATCAAAAGGATAGGGTGAGCTTTTTAGCAGCCCAAAATCTAAAATATGTTTTTTGCAAAAGTGGAGAATACCCATGAAAAAATTACTTTTAGCTTCAGCTGTTGCTGCTCTATCAGTATCTGCACAAGCAGCCCCTACCGTATATGGTAAAGTATTTTTATCAACAGATTATACTTCGTATGATAGTATGACTGGTACTTTAGTTACTAATACATATGCTGGCTCATCAACTCCATCATCAACAACTAATCAGACTTCATATAAATATGACAAGCAAAATGATACTAAATTAAATTCTAATGCTTCTCGTATTGGTATCAAAGGTTCTGAAAAATTAACCGAAAATACAGATATTTTATATCAATTAGAATACCGTGTTGAAGTTGATGATAATTCATCACAGTTTACATCTCGTGATACCTATTTAGGTTTAAAAAATGCAAAATTTGGTACAGCATTAGCAGGTCGTTTATCAGCGATTGATGATATGATTGATTATGCTGATGTGACTGAAGGCGGTGTTGTTGATCGTGACGATTTATTAGTAACTTTCAATGAGCCACGTGCAAATAACGCATTTGCTTATGTGTCACCAAGCTATAATGGCTTAAATATCTTAGCAATGTACGCTATTGACTCAGACCAAGATAGTGATAGTAATGTAACGTATGCTCATGATATGTATGGTATTGGTGCAAAATATGAACCAGCTGGTAAGCCATTTAAAGCCGGTATCACCTATATTACTGCGGGTGATGCACTAAAAGCAACACGTGTTAGTGGCTCATTTGATGTAAATCCAGCAATCACTGTAGGTGCATTGTATCAAAATACAGATTTTAATCTGAGTGAAAAAGAAAATGGTTTTACCTT
Source organism: Moraxellaceae bacterium (assembly GCA_041855445.1). Lineage (GTDB taxonomy): Bacteria > Pseudomonadota > Gammaproteobacteria > Pseudomonadales > Moraxellaceae > Faucicola. Next base: position 634 of record JBHAEG010000060.1, on the reverse strand, counting down.
AAGTGGTACTTATAAACTACCTAACAAATGGACTGCATATGCTCAAGCAGACTTAGTACAAAATGTTGCTGGTGTAAAAGATGTAGAAAAACAACGTCTTGTAGTAGGTGGTAAATACTCATTTAATAAAGCAACCACTGGTCATGTATATGGCGGTTTCTTGAAAAATAAAAATGAAACTGTGACTGTTACAAATACACTTAACTCTTCTAATGTTGGTACAGTTAGTACTATTACTGGTGACCGTGACGCGTTCAGTGTTGGTGCTGGTTTAGAGTACAAATTCTAATATTGAAGCATCTCTTATCAAAAAATCCACATCATATGATGTGGATTTTTTTATTGTGATAATTTTTTATAAACTTTGCATTTGTTGTTTAGTTAGACCTGTCATCTGCATAATCGTTTCAATCGGTAAACCAAGGATTTTAGCTTGTTGAGCAATCTGTAATTTCTCAGCAAGTTTACCTTGCTCCAAACCCTTTTCCAAACCTTCAATTAACCCTTGTTGCTTGCCTTCTGCTAAACCTTTTTGCATGCCCTCAACCAAACCTTGCTCTAGTCCTTCTAAAAACCCCTCTTCAATTCCTTCTTGTTTACCATCATCAAATGCGGTGTCAATACTATTTTTTAA
>JBHAEG010000059.1:0-31446 GCA_041855445.1 Moraxellaceae bacterium | reverse complement strand
GATAATGTTTGCTTAATTTTGGGTGATAATATTTTCTACGGTCAGCATTTTAGCGAACAATTACGCCGTGCATCAGTACAGACAACAGGAGCGACCGTATTTGGCTACTATGTCAATGACCCAGAGCGTTTTGGTGTGGTAGAATTTGATAAAAATGGCAAAGCCTTAAGCATTGAAGAAAAACCTGCCGAGCCAAAATCACATTATGCCGTAACTGGACTGTATTTTTATGACAATGATGTGGTAGAAATCGCCAAAAATATCAAACCTTCGCATCGTGGTGAATTAGAAATCACTGATGTTAATAATGTGTATTTACAAAAAGATACGCTAAATGTTGAATTGCTTGGACGTGGTTTTGCTTGGCTAGATACAGGAACGCACGACTCATTGCTTGATGCAAGTCGATTTGTACAAACGATTGAACACAGACAAGGCTTAAAAGTAGCCTGTTTAGAAGAAATCGCTTATGCTAATGGTTGGATAAATGATGAACAGCTATTGGCGCGAGCAGAGTTTTTTAAGAAAACAGGCTATGGACAATATTTACTAAAATTACATAAAGAACACAATGGTTAAGGTGCGAACATGAACGTCATAGAAACCAAAATCCCCGAACTATTGATTTTTGAACCACGTGTTTTTGCTGATGAGCGTGGTTGGTTTATGGAAAGTTTTAACCAAAATGTATTTGAAAAAGCACTGAAAGAACGTGGTTTTGATGTGCCAACCTTTGTACAAGATAACCATTCCATGTCATCAAAAGGTGTGTTGCGTGGATTGCATTATCAAATTGAACCTTATGCCCAAGGAAAATTGGTGCGTGTAGTGCAAGGTCGTGCCTTTGATGTCGCGGTGGATATTCGTAAAAACTCGCCAACCTTTGGAGAATGGGTCGGTGTGGAATTAAATACCGAAACACATCGCCAATTTTGGATACCTGCAGGCTTTGCTCATGGCTTTGTTGCTTTAGAAGATAATACCCAATTTTTATATAAAACCACAAACTTTTATCATAAAGATAGTGAGCGAAGTATTGTTTATAATGATATTGATTTAAATATTCAGTGGGCAGATATACCAATTAATACGTTAAAACTCACTGATAAAGACCTATTTGCAGTGAGTTTGAAACAAGCCATCACATTGGGCGATATTTTTTAAATCAACCTCACCCACCTTTTGGCACAACAACAATTTTATACCCTAACGCATGAATAACCTTAATGACCGTGTCACATCGTGGGTTTGCCCCTTCTCTTAATGCCTTATATAATGACTCTCGCCCAATGCCTGTTTCTCGAGAAATTTTTGTCATGCCTTGTGCTTTTGCCAATTCGCCCAAAGCTTTTACCAATAAATTAGTATCATTTTTTTCTAACAATATATTTAAAAGTTCTTCATTAAAATCTTCACTTCTTAACTCTTCAGACAAACTTAAGTTCAATAATTCCAAATTTTTTGCCATGATTAATATCCTGTAAATTTAGTTAAAGAAAAAACATACTATAATAACAGTTATACCATAAATCTTTATTAAACACTGTCTAAAATTTTGAACAAATCCATATTTTTTTAATATATCAAATTATTTATCAACTTCTTGTTAAATTAACAAAAATATGTTATGAAAATATTCCTTAATTTCGCCTAAAAAATTAATATTATTAGGAATATACTATGGCAAAAAAGCAAAAATCGCCATCTCCTTTTGAAGATTGTATCCGTCAATATTGTAAAAATAATCATATTACTATTGAAACTCTTGCAGATTTAACTGGTGTCGCTCGGGGGACAATATATAATGCTTTTAAACCAGCTCATTGCCCTAGTATGTCATTAATCATTCAACTGGCTCATATCATGAATATTCATCAAGAAGTATTAATGCGTCTAAAATGGCCAGATGTTGTTATCAATTATTACCCAATTAAAAATAATAATTTTGACCAATCTAAACTTGATGGTGCATATTATCAACGAGATGCAAGTGCTTTTATTAGCGAAACTATTCCAGATGGCTCAATTTTTCCAGCAGGGCAAACATTTGTAAAAACATGGACTATTCAAAATGTGGGGGAGTTTATTTGGGAAAATCGTTTTTTACAATGTGTGAATGAATTAAATCCCACTCAACTTGCACCGCTACCCAATCCTGAAAATTATATTTTATATCCTGAACAATCATTAATACCTATTCCTCGTACAAAGCCACAACAAAGCATTACCTTAAAGGTTAGCTTAACCACACCTAGAGTATCAGGCTGTTATGTTTCTTATTGGAAAATGGTTGATGAAAATGGCAAGCTTTGTTTTCCTGATGGCTATGGTTTATCATCAACTATTTTTGTAAAAATGTTTGGTGTAAATTTTGCTCGTTTATAATATTAATTTTTTCTTATAATAGAGTAAAATATATGTATCAAAAATTGGCATCGCAAACATTTTCAATTTGGTTAATACAGCTCGTCCTTGTTATCATTCCATTAATTGATGCCTATTTCTTAATGGGTATTTCTAGTAAAAATTTTGCTGCTTATGCGTTAGCAAATTCCTTTTATTCGTGGTGGATATTAAGTTGTAAAGGGGTATTACAAGGCATTGTATTTGCCACCGCATTATATTTTGGACAAAAAAAATATATTGAAGTTTATCAATTATTATTACAATCTTTTTGGCTACTTGGGTTGTTGGTGTTGGTAGCATGGGCAATGCTAGGATTAAGTGCTTTTGGGATTGCTCAGGCTCCCATTAGTCTTGATACACAACGATTGGCTATTCAATATTTACAAGTATCGGCGTTTGGCGTGCCTGCCGTACTTGGTATTCGGATTTTAGCAGGTTGGTTAGAGGGGATTTCTCAGCCTTTAACGATGACGATTTGGTTATGGTTTGGATTGATTATCAAAACGATTTTAACGGTATGGTTGTTATCAGGATATTGGGGGGAAAGGTGGCAAAATTTGACAGGGTGTGCCTTAGCAACAAATATAATGTATTGGGGGATTTTTGTTGGTCTTTTGATTAAAATTAGATATAATTTTCCCAAACAATTAGCACGGCTCAACGGCTCAACGGCTCAACGGCTCAACGGCTCAACGGCTCAACGGCTCAACGGCTCAACGGCTCAACGGCTATTGTTCTCAATTTTTTTTTAAATGTCAATTCAATTTTCAACAAATTTCCTTAATTTTAAAATTTGGTATTCCTCTTGCCATTGGCTATTTAATTGAATATGCTTTAGTGCCTGTCATTGCAAGTTTACTTGCTGTCACAAATGAACAAACTCTTGTCGCCCATGAAATTTTATCAAACGTTTATGAGTTTGTTTTATCATTACCTATTGCATTTATGTTAGCAAGTAGTGTCATGGTTGGACAAAATTATAAAGTTAATCAGCTAAAAGTTTTTGAGTTAAGTTATCATTCAGAATGGGTCATGATAATTTATTTATTATTCGCATCAGGGATATTATGGCTAACGATTGATTTATGGCTTAGTCATTATACGCTTGATATCGTTTTAACACAGATGATTGTAACAGCGATGCCAATAGTCATGTTGCGTAGCATATTTGAAGGCGTACAAAGTTTAATGGCGTTTAATTTGCGGGCAGTTGATAAAGGTTGGATTGTGGTTGTAGGCTTGACTGGCTGTTTATTTGGTATTAGCATTGTTGGGATTTGGCTTTGGCAACAGTATAATTTGTTAGATTTAACACAAATTTGGAGCTGGCTAACATTGGGTTATGGGATATCGTGGTTAATATTACGGCATATTTACTGGAAATTACTTATTAACAAATAAGCGACAGAAAATGTCGTATTAAGTATTATCGGTGGTTTATTTTTGCTAAAATTTTGCTATGATAAATCATCACTGATAGATAATAATTTTAGCTTGTTAGGAATTGACTATGGACGAAAATAAAGCCAAAGCTCTCACCGCCGCTCTTGCCCAAATCGAAAAAGCATACGGCAAAAATACCATCATGCGTTTAGGTGATGAAACTATCGCCCAAAAAGTCGATGTTATCTCGACAGGTTCATTAGGCTTAGATATTGCCCTTGGTACAGGTGGTTTACCAAAAGGACGCATTGTCGAAATCTTTGGACCAGAAAGCTCAGGTAAAACCACACTGATGTTACAAACTATTGCCGAATGTCAAAAACAAGGTGGAACTTGTGCCTTTATTGATGCTGAACATGCCCTTGACCCTGTGTATGCCAAAAAACTTGGGGTCAATGTTGATGATTTATTAGTCACTCAACCTGACAATGGCGAGCAAGCTCTTGAAATCGCTGATATGTTAGTACGTTCTGGGGCGGTTGATATGATTGTTGTTGATTCTGTCGCTGCTTTGACACCAAAAGCCGAAATCGAAGGTGAAATGGGCGACAGTCATATGGGCTTACATGCCCGTTTAATGAGCCAAGCTTTACGCAAAATTACAGGTAATGCCAAACGCTCAAACTGTATGGTTGTATTTATTAACCAAATTCGCATGAAAATCGGCGTGATGTTTGGTAGCCCAGAAACCACCACAGGTGGCAATGCGTTAAAATTTTACGCAACGGTACGTTTGGAAATTCGCCGTATTGGCTCAGTAAAAGATGGTGATGAAATTATTGGTTCAGAAACTCGAGTTAAAGTTATCAAAAATAAACTTGCACCACCATTTAAACAAACTGAATTTAATATCATGTATGGCACAGGAATTAGCCGTTTAGGTGAAATTATTGAATTAGGTTCAGAACTTGGGATTATTAAAAAATCAGGTTCTTGGTACAGCTATAATGATACCAAAATTGGACAAGGTAAAGCCAATGCTATCCGTTATTTAGAAGAAAACCCAGCAACTATTCAAGAAATTGAAACAGCAATTCGCACCAGTAAACTGGCAAATGTCGAAAATGCTAATCCAAGTTTTGATATTGATGATATCTCTCCTGAAGAATTTTCAGAATAAATAAATATGACAGATAAAAAAACTAAATTTTCTGCACCTACTCACCTTGAATTATCTCAAGGTGAGTCTTTTTCATCTGATAAAACAAATTTATTAGAAAATATTCAAAATCAATTAATGACTGATGAACAACGCAAAGCCTATTACGCACAAATCAAAGCTGAAAGTTATATGCGATGGCTGGCATTTTATTATCTAGGTAGACGAGAACACTCACAAAAAGAACTACGGGAAAAATTACTTGCAAAACAATGCTCTATTGAAGCAGTAGAAAAATTATTAGAAGAATTTGCTCAAGAAGGTTATCAAAGTGATGAACGTATGACATCAGCAGTTATCAAAGAAGGTATCCGCAAAGGGCATGGACATCAACGTATTTTGCAAACATTAAAACAGCATAAACTTAACACCGTTCAACGTTTATCTGATATTGATAACTGGATAAATAACCATACTGAATTTTTTACTGATAGTCAAACCATTGAAAACCAAGACAATACAGAAATAGATTGGTTATTATTAGCTGTGGAAGCTCGTGTAAAAAAATATGGCTCAGCTTTACCAACCACAGCAAAAGATAAAGCCAAGCAATTTAGATTTTTACAATATCGGGGATTTACCGCCGATATTTGTTTTGATGCACTAAAATACAATTTAGATAATTTAGTAGTACCCTAAAATTTTCCACCAAATCAAACCAACCACTAACCACACTGTACAATTAACGACACTCATGGCAAATCCTGTTTTCCACCATTCGCCTAAAGTCACAAATCCAGAACCAAAAATGACGGGGGCAGTACCTGTGGCATAATGTGTTAAACTCATCATTAAGTTACCAGCAGCGGCTAAAATTAACGCATACAATAACGGTGGTGCTCCCATTGCAATCCCAACCCCATAAAAGGCGGCAAACATCGCAGTAATATGAGCCGTAGTACTAGCAAAGAAATAATGCGTGTATAAATAAACCAACGTCAAAATCGCACATGCACCAATCCAACTAACACCTAAATGACTAATACCTGTTTCAATATTTTGAGCAAACCAGTCAATTAAACCAAGTTTACTTAAAAATGATGCCATCATCACCAACGCACCAAACCAAACAATGGTATCCCAAGCTGACTTTTGTTTTAAAATATCTTCCCAATTTAAAACACCTGTCAATAACAATGCTGATAATCCCAAAAACGCTGTGGTCGTCGCATCAACTTCAAACCCTTTTCCAAAAATCATTGCTGGAATATTTGCCCATAAAATCAATAACAAAGCAAACACCGCTAACATGATTTTTTCACCTTGTTTGACCTTACCTAATGCTTGCAAATGGTCTTTGGCAAATTTAGTAGCATCTGGTGTTTCTTTAATTTCAGGTGGATAAAGCTTATAAATCACTAATGGCATTAATAGTAAACAAACCAGACCTGGAACAAACATTGCGACCGCCCAAGTTGTCCAACTTAATTCAATTTGTTTACCTGTTGTTTCTGCAATTAATTTTACTACCAATGGGTTTGGTGCTGTTGCTGTGATAAACATCGCTGAAGTAATAGGGTTTGCATTATAATTCACCAATGCCAAATAGCGACCAGCTCGAGTTTGCGTTTTGTCTTCAACACTTGAACCCAATGACTGAGAAATTGACTTCATCACAGGGTGAATAATCCCACCACCACGAGCTGTATTTGATGGTGTAATTGGTGCTAATACTAATTCGGCTAAGGTCAAAGCATAGCCAATCCCTAAAGTTTTTTTGCCAAAAACTGAAATAAAATAATAACCAATCCGTTTGCCCAACCCTGTTTTGGTCAAACCATACGAAATCATTACTGCAATACCAATTAACCAAATCAATGAGTTAGAAAAACTAGACAACGCATCTTTTATGGCATCTGCAGGCTTTTCATTGGTGACACCTGTCACTGCAACCAATGTAATAGCAATAATTGAAATTGCCCCAATTGGTAACACTTTACCAATAATTGCGGCAATTGTTCCCACAAATAATGCCAATAAATGCCACGCATTTTGACTGACACCTTCAGGAGCAGGAATTACAAACCAAATTAATAATGTCAAACCTATCGCTATCAAAGCTGGTACTGGCTTAAATGGTAATTTTACAGGTTTATCATCATCGCTTTGCGTTGTCATGATTATTTCTACCTTTTTTCTAGTATGTTACAGTTATTTTACTATAAGCCAATTATGAAAGCTTTAGATGAAATGATGAAATTTTTATTTACAAAAAAATTTTGCATTCATTATAGTTATACAATAAAAAAGCACTGTATGATACAGTGCTTTTATTAGGAAAAATAATAATTATTATTAACGAGTTAAGCTAGAAATTTGTGATAAAATCTGATTAATTTCTTTATTTGCCTCAGCTTCAGTATTTGTGTTACCATTAGGTGTTAAGTTATCAAAAATTTGTGGTAATAAATTTGCCATACCTTGACACACTTCATTTGAACTGCACCCTGTTTGAGCAGACACAGCTTGAATATCTTGACTGTCAAATAATTTAGTAATGTCATTTGCATCTAAACCTTGATTTGATTGGTCAGTACTCATCCAAGATTTCGCTTGTTGCCCAAAACCCATGTTATTGATTTTATTCAATGCCCCTGTTAAACCGCCATTTTGTTGTATCCAATTTAAGGCTAATGGTAATAACGCAGCCATCAACATATTTTTATTCATACCACCTTGTTGTTGTCCGCCAAGCACACTACCTAATACTTGACCCAATACATTACCTTGAATACTGTTATTTTGGGTTGCACCACCACCCAACACACTTCCCAAAATCCCACCAAGCCCGCTATTTGCGTTGCTTTGCTGTTGAGCTCCACCTAAAACACTGCCCAAAATACTACCTAAACCACCTTGATTTTGATTAATTTGTGATTGGTTTTGACTTTGTCCTTGTAAAGCACTTTGAGCGACTTGAGTCACGATACTAGCTAATAAACTCATATTTTTTTCCTATAATTTCACTTGAAAAACATTAACAGCTATTTTAACAACTTTTGAAAAAAGATTATGCAGGTTTTTGTTGTAACTGTGCTAATGTATTTAACTGTTGCCATGTTTGACTTGTACATTGGTCTTGCCAAATCATAACGACAATTTGTTTTTTTAATGGCTCATATACATCAAATAGCAATACCAATACTTGACCAAATTTAATAATTTTTTCTAAAGTTGCTTGATGTACATCTGCATTATCAATATTAAATAATCCTTGAGCTAATCCAAGTTGCCATTCAATATTATCAATACCTAAATTTGAATGAACTTTTATTTGCTTTGAGGCAACACTGCTAATTGTCACCAGCTGATAACGCATCAACTGCCCCAAAATCAAACATAATACAACCAAAATCATCAATAAAATTTGATAACTGATAGGCAAAGCAATGCAACTTAACACTATCATAAACGTCAAAATAAAAATCGCCCACCAATACCACTGATAACGGCTAATTGACAATTGTTCGTCAATATTCACAAAATGATAAATTGACTGTGCCATAATACTTTACACGCCAGCTTTTAATTGTTTCAACTTTGCAATTAACTCAACAAATTCAATATCTTCTGGCTGTTTATTATTTAAAAACCAATCTAATAAATCAGGGTCTTCTTGTTCTAATAGACGGGCAAAAACTGCTTGTTCATTGGCATCTGCTTGTAAAAAATGTTCTTTGACATAGGGGTCAAAATAAAAATCTAATTCTTTTAGTCCCCGTCTAGCTCGATAAATAATTTTTCGTTGTTCAAGTGTCATGTCTTGATTGCTCATAGGTTTCCCCTGCTCTTTATTCACTTTAACTATTTAGCATTGCTTGATATAAACTTAAACCAGCTTTTGTTTCTGCAACATTGTGGGTACGAATGATACACGCCCCCTGTTGTACCGCCAATAGCCCAGCTACCATACTTGCTGTATCCCGTTGATGAACCTCATATGGCAAACCAGCTTGTTTTAATACCTCACCAATCACCCTTTTTCGTGAAATACCAACCATCACAGGCAAGTTAAATTGATGTAGTCGATAAAATTGATTTAACCATTGTAAATTTTGCTGATGATTTTTTGCAAACCCAAAACCAACATCTATCACTATTTTTTCAGATTTGACACCACCAGCAATCACTTTTTTAATACGTTGTTCTATTTCATTTAATACATCGTCAATAATATTTTCATAATTATCAAGCTGGTTCATCGTAGCAGGCTCACCTCTCATATGCATCAAAATGACTGGTATATCAAGTTGATAAGCAGTTTCAATAGCATGTGGACGAGTCAATGCTCTGACATCGTTCCAAATACTCGCTCCAACTTCACTACACGCCTGAATAACTACGGGTGAACTTGTGTCTATAGATAACCAAACATCTTCTGCAAATCGTTGATGAATAGCTTCAACAATATGCACGACTCGTTGTAATTCTTGCTGTTCACTGACAACTGGAGCATTAGGTCGGGTTGATTCACCGCCAATATCAATAATTGTCGCCCCTTGTTTTAACATTTGTTCGGTATGGTATAACGCTGTATCTAGCTGATGATAACGCCCACCATCAGAAAAAGAATCAGGGGTAAGATTTAAAATCCCCATAATATGTGGAATGGATAAATCAAGCTGTCGCTGACGATATTCTAAGCAAAATTTAGATGGTAAATGTAATTGCATAAATTTGTCAAAACTCAGATAAACATGGAAAAAAACCCCTAAATCATATTAGAGGTTTTTAACAATGTAAAATTACATAGCTGGTAATGGTGGCGGTGTTACACCTGAACTATTTTCTGGTTTATCAAAACTGATGCTAACTGGCTCTTGATAAACTTTTGGTTCTCTTGGTTCAATACCTGCCATAATATCCTGTAACTGCTCTCTATCAATGGTTTCCCATTTCATCAAAGCTTCAACCATTTTGTGCATTTTATCTTGATTATTTTCAATCAAATCACGAGCAATATCATATTGTTCTTCTAAGATACGGCGAACTTCTTCATCAACTTTTTGCTGAGTGGCCTCTGAAATGGTACGGCTTGAACCACCAAAATAACCTGCATTTTCATCATCTTCATACACCATGACACCTAACGCATCAGACATACCATATTTTGTAACCATCGCACGAGCCATTTTTGTTGCCCGCTCAAAATCATTGGATGCACCTGTAGATTGCTGATTAATAAAAACTTCTTCAGCAATACGACCACCAAATAAAATCGCAATGTCGTTTAACATTTTTGATTTATACATACTTGTTTGGTCATGTTCAGGTAATTGCCATGTGACACCCAAGGCAAAACCTCGAGGCATAATTGTTACTTTATGTACAGGGTCGGTACCTGGTAACAATTCTGCAACTAACGCATGACCTGCCTCATGATAAGCAGTAGCTCGGCGTTCTTCTTCACGCAGAACCATCGATTTACGCTCAGGCCCCATATAAATTTTGTCTTTGGCTTCTTCAAAGTCATTCATATCAACACTGGCTTTATTGTTACGAGCTGCAAACAATGCTGCCTCATTGACTAAATTTGCCAACTGTGCCCCACTAAATCCAGGTGTACCACGAGCTAATGAGTTTACATCAACACCAATAGTTGAAGGTAGTTTCTTTAAGTGTACATTTAAAATCTGTTCACGGCCTTTAATATCTGGTAAACCAACTTGCACCTGACGGTCAAAACGTCCTGGACGTAACAATGCTTTATCTAGTACATCAACACGGTTTGTTGCGGCAATAACAATCACACCATCATTACCTTCAAAACCGTCCATTTCAACCAATAATTGATTTAAAGTTTGCTCACGCTCATCATGACCACCACCCATGCCTGAACCACGATGACGACCAACCGCATCAATCTCATCAATAAAAATAATACAAGGGGCGTTTTTCTTAGCCTGTTCAAACATATCACGGACACGACTTGCACCCACACCCACAAACATTTCCACAAAATCAGAACCAGAAATCGAGAAAAACGGTACTTTTGCTTCTCCTGCAATGGCTTTTGCTAACAATGTTTTACCTGTACCAGGAGGCCCTACCATTAACACGCCACGAGGAATTGTTGCTCCCAATCGAGTAAATTTTTCTGGGTCTCGTAAAAAATCAACAATTTCTGCAACTTCTTGTTTTGACTCTTCGCACCCTGCAACATCGGCGAACGTCACTTTGATTTGGTCTTCAGATAGCATTTTAGCTTTTGATTTACCAAAGCTCATCGGTCCCATACCACGTCCACCACCTGAGCCACCGCCTTGCATATTTCTCATGATAAACAAGAATAAGCCAATAATTAACAGCACAGGGAAACTGGCAATTAATAACTGCATCATCACACTTTGACGCTCTGGAGCAGCACCTTGTACCTCAACATTATGTTTAATCAATTTTGGCATCAATTCAGTATCTGTTACCGCAGGACGAATGGTCTCAAAACTTGAGCCTTTTTTAGTTTCGCCCGTAATTTGTTCACCATCAATTTTGACACTTTTAATTTGGTCAGTTGTGACAGCAGTAACAAATTGTGAATAGTTGAGCTTATCAGGTTCATTGCGACTATCAAAATTGCTAAACACAAGCACTAAAATTACTATCACAACCACCCATAATAAGGTATTTTTTACCATGTCGCTCACGTTAATTTTCCATCCTTTGCGTTGTGGTCAGTTAAAACTTGGGTTTGTTTTGTGTAAATATTCATAACACTCAATCATTCAATCTTTAAAATTTTAATGATTAATATATCACGATATATGGTTAAAACGTGATAAATCAAGCAAGAAAACTGTTATTTTCTAGTAACCATCTTAAAATGTTGTTTATTTAATTGCAACCCAATACATCTCTTTTGACCTTGCTCGAGACGCATCTGGTTTAATACTGCGGATTTTACTAAAATTTTGTTGCATCATTGCCCGCAATTCTGCCGAACCTTCACCTTGAAACACCTTCATAATTAACACTCCATCAGTATCCAACACTTGTAAAGCAAAATCCACTGCCAATTCACATAAATACATCATACGAGGTTGGTCAACAGCACTAAACCCTGAGGTATTGGGTGCCATGTCTGAAAGTACAACATCAACTTTTTTATCAGCAACTGCGGTCATAATTTTATTAAAAACTTCTTGTTCTCGAAAATCCCCTTGAATAAAAGTCACATTTTCTAGTGTATCCATTGGTAAAATATCAGAAGCAATCAATTTACCTGTATCACCAACCAATTTACCAGCCACTTGCGACCAACTACCAGGAGCCGAACCCAAATCAACAACCGTCATACCTTTTTTAATTAATTTTAGCTTATCATTAATTTCAATTAATTTATAAGCAGCTCTTGCTCGATAACCATCTTTATGAGCCTGTTTAACATAATAATCATCAAGATGTTCTTTCATCCAAGCACGACTACTTTTAGAAAGTTTTTTATTCGTGATACGGGTTGCCATAAAATCAAAACTTAATTATCGTAAAATCATTTAGCAGGTATTTTAACACAAATATTTATCTAAGTTTGTATTGTATTTATCATGACATATTTCTTGAAATATTATATATTCAAACTCTCTTACGAAAATATTTTCAAAATCTATGCCGAATTATTAATAAACGATGTGTTATAATGCGATTTTTCACAATTAACGAGTCATTCAATGGCAAATTCAAAAAAATACACAGAACTTTCTACTGCAACTATCAAACAATTAAAAGGCATTGGCCATCATCTTAACCCAATTGTCATTGTTGGCAGTCAGGGCATCACCCCAACATTACTTGAAGAGCTTGGACGAGCATTAAATGACCATGAATTAATCAAAGTAAAAATCCCCGCTGGCAGTAAACAAGAGCGAGAAGCCACAGCTCAAGCTTTGGCTGACGCTACAGAAGCGACCGTTATCAACAGTATTGGACGAGTATGTTTATTATTCCGTAAAAATCCTGAACCTAATGTCAAGTTGTCTAATTTAGTGCGTTATTTGGATTAAACATGCACCAACACATTTTACAAGGAAAATTTGCTAACGGTAGTGATGCTTCTACAGGTGAGCAGTTCTGTCATACATTAATTGCTCATGACGGACAGTTTTTGGCTACATTTTTTGACATTTCCCCAAATTTGACAACATTACAGCCGAATTTTTGTACATTCATTGACAATAATTTTGAAACATACCGTCAAGATTTTTTATGGAATGCTCCTTGTTTTGAGTGTTTTTTTAGCATGAATAATGAGGCAAACAGTCCTTATCTTGAGGTAAATTTTTCACCAATTGGTTATTTTAATATTTATCATTTTGATAGTTATCGAAATCCCAATCATATCCCGCCTCGCCAATTGAACAATATAACCTTTAATATTCAACAAGATATTAATTTTTTTAATGGTTTAAATCAGCAATTTTGGCAAAAATGCCCAGCAGATATGTATTGTTTTTTAGAAAATTTGACTAATCTGTCAGAGAAAAAACATTTATTAATTATGTGTGTGCGTTTATCTGCCATTAGTCATACGTTAGTCAATGACAATTTTAATAAAACATTATTTATTAATCCATGTCTAGTAGCACAAACGAGCCATCAATTAAGTTATTGGGCAACTCAACATGCACAGCCACCTGATTTTCATGATAAAACACATTGGCTAAAAATAGCATAATAAAATAAAGATAAAAATAAACTGGTCAAAAGACCAGTTTTACATAGTTTAGCACCACTAACATCAAGCAAGAATTAACGCTCTGGAGCTAAAGCCAAATATGTTTGAGGATTAACAGCTTGACCATTTTGGCGAACCTCATAATGTAAATGTGGACCTGTTGAACGTCCAGTGTTGCCAACGTCTGCAATGTGTTGATTAGCGTAGACTGTATCACCAACACTAACACGATTACGAGAATTATGAGCATAACGTGTTCTTAAACCATTGCCATGGTCAATTTCGATATAACGGCCATAGCCATTGCCCCACCCTGAAATTGTAACAACGCCATCACCTGTTGCATAAATTGGTGTGCCTGTTGGTGCAGCAAAGTCCATACCTTTATGGAATTGAGTTTTTCCAAAAATACGGCGATATCCAAAACCTGAAGACATTCTAGCTTTTGATGTAATTGGACGAACTGTTAAAACACCTGATGAACCATAATTTGTTGATGGTACAGGTACATTAAATACAGGCGTTTCTGGATTATTCATGCTATAGTTTTCATGTAATAATTGCTGAGATAACATATATAAGCTATCTTCTTTTTGTTCAGCCTGTTTGCTTAAATTGTTAATTGTATTATAAATTTCATCACTAGATGAAACAAAGACATCTTCGCCTTCGTCATAATCACCGACACCATCGGTTTCAGTCATACTAACAACAGTATCATTACCAACTAGCCCCATAGCTCGTAATTCATTTACCATGTTGGCTTGTTGTTGCCACATTGTATCAATAGTTTTTTGGGTCTGTGCTTGAGCAACTTGCGTCATACCCATGATTGTAATTGCTGGAAGTAAGGTTAATATACGTTTCATCTTTTTTCCCCTTTTTCACTCAAGGTGATTACCATTATTTTTCATTCAACATTTATGTTAAACTAATATAGCATCATTTACAGCAAATATGATGCCATCATACATCATCACTTAAAGCTAATATTCACCTATATGAAAAAACCTATTAATCATCTTGCATCTTTGGTAGAGCGTCAAAGCCATTTTCAATTTCCTCATCAGCAAAAGTTACAACAACTTTTTCAAATAACGGAACATATCCGACAAGCTTGGAATACGGCATTACCAATCGATGTCATTAATACACTTATTGTCACCAATTATGATGAATTTAGTTTGACTATAAGCACAAATAATCATACTGTGGCGAACCATTTAAACTACTCTGCACAGCCATTATTGAACTTTTTACATCAATATCAATCAAGTTTTCAATCGATTAGAACCTTAAAATTCCATGTGATTGTTCTTGATAAAATGGCAAAACCTACGCAATTAGGTTTACAGTGTCATTTAAATGTTAATAATGTAACATCTTGTGAACTTAGCAATTCAACGAAACAAACTATATCACAGCTTGCTGAGATTGTCACGGACGATGAGCGTCTTTCTAATGCCTTACATCAGTTAATTAAATAATCATAGCAACTCGTTTACATTGTAATTTTATGTAATTTTTGTTACTTTGTATAACGTTTCTTAGAATTCTACCAAAGCATTTTTGCCGATTTTGCATATGAGCTTTGTCTAATAATGGGAATAATTCTTATTTTAGGCAATCGTAAACTACCATATAAGAAAAAAAATGTAATATTATATCAACGCTATATGATTAATGGGTTTCTTAGAAAAACCCTCACATTTTTTCTATAGATACTATTAAATAATACTAATAAAATAATTTTCTGCTAGTTTTGGTATATTATTCAAAAACAATTTTGATAGATTGTTTCTCTCCATCAAGATTGTTTTAGAAAAATTAAAAATAGAGGTAATGTTAATTAATAAGCAATGGGCGGATTTTCGTCACAAAATGTTACAATTTTAAAGTTGTTTTCGTCAGCTAACACCGCTCGTAACAGCTGATTATTGAGTGCATGACCTGACTTGTACGCTTGAAATGCACCTAAAATTTGATGACCTGCTAGATATAAATCGCCTACAGCATCTAACACTTTATGACAAACAAATTCATTGGCAAATCTTAAACCTTCTGGATTTAAAATCTGTTTATCATCAAGCACAATTGCATTTTCCATGCTACCGCCTAAGGCTAAATTTTGGCTTTTTAGATAGTCAATGTCTTTGATAAAACCAAATGTCCGAGCCGAGGCAATTTGTTGAATAAAACTATTTGTTGAAAAGTCGATTTTTATATGTTGTTGTCCTGCCTGAAATGCAGGGTGAGCAAAATCAATCTGAAAATCTAATGAAAATCCATGATATGGACTAACACTTGCAAACTTATCATCTTGTTCAACACGCACAGGACGTAAAATCTGGATAAATTTTTTATCTTGTTCCAAATATTGAATACCTGCTTGTTGCAACGCTTGGATAAATGGTGAGGCACTGCCGTCCATAATTGGAATTTCAGAGGCGGATACTTCTATTTGTAAATTATCAATACCTAAACCTGCAATTGCACTCATCAAATGCTCTACGGTACCAACCCTTTGTTGATATTCATTCGTTAAATTTGATGACATCATAGCATCTTGTATTAATCGATAATCTGCATGAATGGGCATGGGATTTTCTAAGTCACTACGAACAAAGACGATACCTGTATCTGCCACTGATGGCAAAAAACGCATATGTACGGTTTGCCCACTATGCAAGCCAACCCCTGATAATGAAATTACTTGTTGAATGGTAGATTGTTTCATTATAGTTCCTGTGTCATCAGTTAAAAAATATTTTGTTACATTTTGGCGTATTCTATCATTAAGCCTAAATGCTTCCAATGAATTACACTGATTAAAATCCTAAAACTATTATTTAAATTTTTCAATCTATTACAAACCAAAAAACCCACTGTTCATACCATAAACAATGGGCTTTGTAAAAAATTTTGGATTTTATTTATTTTGCTGACGGCGTAAGTACTCTTGAATACTGTTGCCTGGTCCTACATTGCGGGGCTGTGATACATTAGTATTCATTGGGCGATGCGTATGATGAATGACTTCGGCTGATGCTTGTTGGGCTTGTTGTTGTACGCCAAAGGCGGTTTCTCTTGTACCAGCTTCAATTCTCACTCGACTGGTCACGTCAGGCACGGCAGGACGAGGCGGTGCAGTTTTTGGTGTGGTATCTAATGTCAAACCTGTTGCAACAACGGTCACAAACATTTCATCGCCCACATCGTCATCAAATACAACACCATAGAAAATATTCGCTTCGTCAATATCTACTAAGCTTTGAACTTTTTCCGTAATACGTTGATATTCTTCTAGTGAGAATTCTGAACTTGATACCACATTGACCAACAAGCCTTTAGCATTTTTAAGTAATAAGTTATCAAGTAATGGACTCTTAATCGCTTTTTCTGCAGCCTGTTCTGCACGGTCTTCACCACTTGCACGCCCAATACCCATCATTGCATGACCTCGAGACTGCATTGCAGTACGAATATCATTAAAGTCAATATTGATAAAGCCAGATTCAGATACCATGTTTGAAATACCTTGTACAGCTTGTAATAGTACTTCATCAGCTTTTTTGAACGCATCTTTCATCGAAATCTTACCATAAACGCTCATTAATTTATCGTTTGGAATGGTAATAATCGAATCTACAAAATTAGATAATTGATTTATTCCTTCATTAGCAACTTTAATTCGCTTGCCACCTTCAAAGGTAAATGGCATTGTCACCACAGCAACCGTTAAAATTTCCATTTCTTTGGCAAGACGAGCTATCACAGGGGCTGCCCCTGTTCCTGTACCACCGCCCATACCAGCAGTAATAAATACCATATCAGTTGAAGATAATAATTGACGAATGCTATCTTCTTCACTTTCGGCCGCCTCACGCCCAACTTCAGGATTTGCACCCGCACCCAAGCCACGATTATTTTTTGCACCAAGTTGTAATTTATTAGGCACAGTTAAACGGTCTAATGCTTGTTTATCTGTATTTGCACATACAAAAGTTACATTTTTAATGCCTGACTGCACCATGTGTTCAACAGCGTTGCCTCCACCGCCACCCACACCAATAACAGTAAAACGTGCACCGTCATACTCGTTTCTTGCTTCTTCATTTGCTATAGTAAACTTTGACTCCATACCAACAACTCTCCGAGAATGTTTGATTAATTTAAAAATATATTGTAGTAACAATCACCAAATAGTAGATTTTTCTAAAGGAAAAATTTAGCGATAGACTGCTGTGTTACCATAATTTGCCCAATAATTTATCGAGCTACGCTTAACAAAATTATTATTTATACCCAGTCACGTTTAATCGTTTTAATGAACTTTTTAAACAGACTTTGTATCCATAGTTCTTTTTGTAATGATTGTTGTGAACTTTTTTCACTATATTTAAATGCCTCACTTTCACTAAATAATAGTGTCCCAAAAGCAGTTTGATATTCTCGTAACCTAATACGTTCTGAAATTAGACGCAATCTTTCATCATCATTGCCTAGCACTACAGCTGAGCTAATTGCAGGGTGTAACTGTACCATACGCACTCGATTTTGTACGATATTTCTGGTCAAAGACACTAAACCATTAATATTTGAGCCACCACCTGCAATCACAAATCCTTGTTCTAAAAATTCTAACAACCCTTCTTGCTTTAAGCTAGCATACACATTGTGTAAAATACTTTTATAACGTGCCTCTGTAATATTGAGCAACTGTTGCATATTGATAGTCATTTCTTCATGATTGTTAGTCAGATTAATAGTAAAAAAACTGCCTGCATCAATATTATCTCTATCAACACTTGCATAGTTTATTTTTACAAATTCAGCATCAACAACTGCAATATTTAACTCTGATGAAATATCTAATGTTGCATCATGTCCACCTTCTGCAAAGCATCGAGTAAACACTAAAATATCGCTTTTATAGACACAGACACTTGTTGTACCTGCTCCAATATCAATTAAACAAACACCATGAAATTTTTCTTCTGCCGTTAGTGCATATTCTGCCATAGACACTGCATCAAAAATTGTTTGCTTAATATTGACATTGCATTCTTGCAATAATTGTTGCAAATTTTGCTGTTCTACGACTGGCATCATCATCAAATGATACATGACTTGCATTTTTTTTGCAGACAAGCCAATCACTTCTTTCACCATTTGAGAGTTATTATCTAATGCAATGCCTTGTTGAAAATGGTGCATCAAATACAAATCATCTTTTAAATAGCTACTTTTAGCCTGACTTAACGCTGATACAATATCTTTTGCCTGAATAACATTATCTAAAATATGAACTTCACCAATGCTATTATGACTTACTAAAGAAGGACTAGCAAAACTCAGCCATGCCTCTATCACTCTGCAGTTTGACATATCCTCCGCAGTTTGAATAGATGTTTTAATTGATGACTTTAAACGTTCACGATGACGAATAACACCTTGATAAAAATCATGACAAGCAACCGAACTTAATCCAAGAATACGAATATCCTGCGAACTGTGAACTTCTGCTATCACTGTGCTAACAGCACTTGCACCTAGATGTATAACAACGCGGATTTCCTTTGTACTCATAACGGCTTATTTATCAAATCTTTAGGTTAATGAACTATTGGTAAAGTGGCTGAACTGCTGACACAGTATTATTTCGCCATGTAATTGCCATACCATTTTTATAGCGTAAATCGACTTTGTGAATTTGAGAAAATTCATTACTTAACTGATTTTGTAATAAAAAACTCAACTGATATAACTTTTCTGCGGTATTTTCTTTATCCACTAACACCCAAAGACCGTTATCAAAGCAAAATAACCATGTCATACGCGGTGTTAAAATAATTTCTTTCACTTGAATACCTAACGGCTGAAACCAGCGTGATACTTGTTGGCTTTGTTGCATAATTAACTTTGCCTTATCTGCATCACCTTGTAACCTGACCCAATTTTGAGCAGTCAATTCTTTAGAGCTGGCTGGGGTAAATACCGTACCACTAGCATCTATCAATTTTTCTGTACCAAATCTTGCCACTGCTTGACGAGGTACGACATCAATGACAATACCTTGTTGCCAATCACGTTGTACCTTCACTTGTCCAACCCAAGAAATTTGCTGAGTTTTATCCAAATATGCTGTTAAGTCGGTCTGGAAAAAATTACTATCTGCTTGTGTGCCTAATACTTGCTTTAAGGCAGAATTTTGTTCTGGACTCAATGTGTGATGATTTTGAATGACAATAGGTGCTTTAGGCAAACTATTAACTTGTTGTATTGCCAACAAACTAAAAAATAAAGCAATGAATGCTCCCACAGCTACAAACCAACCTGTGGATAGGTTATACTTAGCAGTCAGTAGTGACTGTTGCTTATTTTTCTTTGTGCCCGAAACTGCTTGTATCATACTCACCAAAACTATTTTTAAATGCCCAGTGTTCGTTTTGTTAAAAACAATAAATCTCTTGATTTAATAGATACGAGCTCTATTAAATTATATCAAACAATCACCATATAACTAACCACTATTTATCAATATCAACAAAAATAAACATAGGTTAGTTATAAATTGATTGATGTTCAAAAAAATTTATCAAATAACTTTAAATCATTTGAGTATTATATTCATTAAATTGTACAACCATGTTAGATGATTGTTACAATTTATTTACTATTTTTTTACAGTCGCCAGTGTCTGCTCCAAAATATGCCAACATAACGCATCAAAATCCATGCCTTTGGCTTTAGCCGCCATTGGTACAAGACTATGGTCGGTCATACCGGGTACTGTGTTAATTTCTAACAACCAAAAGTTACCAGCTTCATCTTGCATTGCATCAATTCGACCCCAGCCACTAGCTCCAACTGCACGAAATGCCTGTAAAGAAATATCTTGTAAATAACGCTCATCTTCTTCACTTAAGCCACATGGAATATGATAGCCTGTGTCATTTTGTTTATACTTTGCTTCAAAGTCATAAAACTTATTGGTAATAGCAGGTTGTAAACGAATGACAGGATAAGCAATATCATCAATAATAATAATGGTATATTCTCGCCCTGAAATCCATTTTTCCGCCATTACCACATCGCCACAGTTTGAGGCAGTTTCAAATGCTTTAGGCAATTCTTCTAAAGTTTCAACCTTACTCATACCAATGCTTGAACCTTCATGAACAGGTTTTACCATGAGTGGTAAACCAAGCATCTCAACGATTTGTTGCCAATCGCTATTTTCGTCCAGCATCGTAAATGGTGCTGTTGGTAATTGACAGCCTTGCCATAGTTGTTTAGTACGCACTTTATCCATGCCTAATGCTGATGCCAAAATGCCTGAGCCAGTTTGTGGAATACCTAGCCATGTTAATAGACCTTGTAACTGCCCATCTTCGCCACCACGACCATGTAACACGTTAAACACTCGGTCAAACTGTTTTAACTGTTCCGTATCATCAAATTTTGGGTCAAAGTGTGTCGCATCAATGCCTTGTCGTTTTAGTGAGCTTAACACAGCATTCCCACTATTTAACGAAATTTCTCGTTCATTACTAATCCCACCAAAAATTACAGCCACTTTGCCAAATTTTTTAGGGTCTTTTACTGTTACATCAGTCATGTTGTTGCACCTAAATCAATTAAAATAAATTTATAAATATAAATTATGTTGTGCCAAATCAAGGGAAATTTGCCCAACATTGCCCGCACCTTGAGTAATAAGCAAATCATTTGCTTGTAACAAACGTGGTAAAATCGTGGTCAAATTATCTTTATCAACCAAAATTGGTTCAACCTCACCACGAGAACGAATACTCCGAGCCAATGCTTTAGTATCTGCTCCAACAATTGGCTCTTCACCTGCCGAATACACATCAAGTAACATTAAAACATCAACTTGTGATAGCACATTGACAAAATCATCAAAACAATCTCTAGTGCGTGAATAGCGGTGTGGCTGGAAAATCATTGCTAAACGGCGATTTGGAAAACTTTGACGAGCGGTTTTAATCGTTGCTTCAACTTCTGTTGGGTGATGCCCATAATCATCAATCAACACCACATCACCATCAGCAAGCTGAACACAAGCTTGTTGTTCAAAACGGCGGCCAACCCCTGCAAATTTTGCTAATGCTCGTTTAATCGCTTCATCGTCCACCCCTTCATCAGTTGCCATTGTAATCGCAGCTAACGCATTGTATACATTATGTACACCAGGAATATTGAGCGTTAGTGCTAATGGCTGACGATTTTTGCGTAATACAGTAAAATGGGTTTTTGTACCATCAGCGACCACATCAACGGCTTGAACATCATTATGATTTTCCAAGCCAAAAGTTAAGACTGGACGGGCAATGTCATCAATCATTGAGTATAACTCTTTATCATCGCCACACAATACCGCCAATCCATAAAAGGGCATATTTTGTAAAAACTGAATATAAGCCTGTTTTAATTTCTCAAAACTATTTTCATAAGTTTCCATATGGTCTTGGTCAATATTAGTGACAATTGATGCCATCGGACGCAATGATAAAAATGACGCATCAGACTCATCGGCTTCTGCAACTAAGTAGTGACTATTACCCAACGAAGCATTTTTACCTGAAGCATTTAATTTACCACCAATAACATATGTTGGGTCAAGTCCTGCCTCTGTTAGCATCATGGTTAATAAACTGGTGGTGGTTGTTTTACCATGAGCCCCAGCCACCGCAATACCATGACGATATCGCATTAACTCACCTAACATATCTGCACGGCGAACCACAGGAATACGAGCAGTTAAAGCAAACTGAATTTCTGGATTTTGGCGGTCAATCGCTGACGACACAACAACAACATCTGTTTCAGCAACATTTTTTGCATCATGTCCAATAAATACTGTAATGCCCAAACTTTGTAAGCGTTCAGTCACACTGCTAACTTTAATATCCGAGCCACTCACTTGATAACCTTGATTATGCACGACTTCAGCAATACCGCACATACCCGCCCCACCTATGCCAACAAAGTGAACTCGCTTAATCCGTCGCATTTCTGGAATTTCAATCACACGTTTTGCAAATTTTGTATTCATTTGAGGATTTATTTCAATAGTATTTTCTAAAGGAATATTTGACATTAGATTTCTCGACTTTTTTCATAAAAACAGTAAAAAAAATAAAAATTCAGTAAAATATCACGACAATAGCAATTACAATAGTAACTGTTGCATCACCACATCAGCAACTTGTTGGCTCGATGTTGGGTTTGCTAAAGCTTTTGCTTTGTTCGCCATACTAAGACAAGTTTCACGATTTAAATTCATTAAAATTTGTTTTAAACTTTCTGCTGTTAAATCTTTTTGTGCTAATAAAAAACCTGCCTGCCGACTTTCTAATAATCGAGCATTTGCTGTCTGATGGTCATCAACAGCATGAGGCAATGGAATAAATATGGCAGGCAAGCCAACATTAGCGATTTCTGTCACAGTCAATGCCCCTGCCCGACACACAATCACATCAGCCCACGCATACGCTGCCGCCATATCATCAATAAATGGTTTGACTTCATATTGAGTGGTTTGCAAATTTGCTTTTTGATAAACAGCTTGTGTATCTGGTAAATTATTTTTACCACATTGATGATACACTTGCCATCTTGCAACATGAGGGTCATTTTGTGCTTGTTTTTCTAACAATGCTAATGTTGGTGCAATAGTATCATTTAAACCCTTCGCCCCAAGTGAACCGCCCACAACCAATAATTTTAATGGACTAGTATCAGCAGGATTAATACGTTGGGCAGGTGGGGCAATATTAACTATCGCTTGACGTACAGGATTACCTACAGTAACTAATTTACTCGCAGGAATTTCTTTAAAAGTATCATCAAAGGCTTGTAATACTTTATCAGCAATTTTTGACAAATAATGATTACTCATGCCTGCAATTGCATTTTGTTCATGAATAATAATGGGTTTATGACACAATTTCGCCCCAATCCCACCAGGTGCTGTGACATAACCACCAAATCCAACCACTGCATCAATATGATTATTTTTAATAATATTGATAACGGATAACGTGGCTGTTAATAACGTCATTGGTGCTTTTAATAAACGAGCAATGCCATTGCCTCGTAGTCCTTGCATATCAATAGCATGAAAAGTATAACCCGTTGGTCGAACCAAGTCATTTTCCATACCCTTTGGAGTACCTAACCAGTGAATAACTGCACCACGTTTTGTCAGTTCTTCAGCCACTGCCAATGCTGGAAATACATGCCCGCCTGTGCCTGCTGCCATCATTAGAATATGTGGGGATTTACTCATGACGTTATCCTTTGAAGTGCTTTACTCGATTAAAAATAGGGACTAAATTTCAGATAATAGCACGTTTTTTTTGGTTAATCTATGATTTTCATCGGGTTTATTGGCGAGAATATCCTGCTTTTTCTCTGTCATAAATTGCAAAAAAGCTAGGCAATGCCTAGCTTAATAGTAATTATTAAATGTCAGATTATTTTTTATATGGATAGTTAGGTGTGGTACTTAGTGCATACCCTGCAACTGCACCAACTGCCGCACCAACGGCTGCCCCTTTTGCCATATCATCACGGTCACCATCACTTTTTGCTAATGCACCAACGGCAGCTCCAGCAGCCGCAGCTTTCATTGCTGTTGAGGCTGAACCTTGCGTACGGTTTTGAGTATTTGTGGTTGCACAACCTGTGCTTAACACGGCGACACTTGTAATTAGTGAAACTACTGCGATTTTGGTTGTATTTTTCATTATCTTACCCTCATGTTTATTGGATAACCACTAACTTTCTATGCTTATATATTAATACAAATTTCATGATAATGTGTTAATCAATACTAACACTGATGAAATATTTTGTAACCGTTCTTTGCTATGCTTCAAGCATAGCTAAAAAACTAGTTTCATGAACAATTTTAACCCCTAAGCTTTCAGCTTTTGCCAGCTTACTCCCCGCCTTGTCGCCTGCCAATAATGCTGTAGTTTTACTAGAAATACTACCTGAAACTTTTGCTCCTAATGCTTGTAATTTTGCTTTAGCTTCATCTCGTCCCATGCTTGATAATGTACCTGTAATAACCCAGCTTTGTCCTTTTAATGGTTGATTAGCGATAGATTGTTGATTTGGGGCTTGCCATTGAATATTTGCTGATAATAGACGCTGGATAATTTGTTGATTATGTTCTGCTTGGAAAAATTCATAAATTAAATTAGCAGTAATTTCACCAACATCAGGTGTTTCTTGTAGTTTTTCAACGCTTGCCTGCATGAGAGCGGATAAATCACCAAAATATTGGGCTAAATTTTGGGCAGTAGTTTCGCCAACGCCTCGAATACCTAACGCATAGATAAATCGAGGTAATGTAGTTTGTTTGCTCGCTTCAATTGCATTAATTAAATTATCTACTGATTTTTCTCCAAGTTTTTCAAGCGTTATCAAGGTATCTCGATGTTGATGCAATTCATAAATATCAGCCACATTCTTAACCAGTCCATGTTCAAAAAAACTAATCAGCCATCGCTCCCCTAGCCCATCAATATCCATTGCCTTTCGACTGACAAAATGAATGAGTGCTTCTTGTTGTTGAGCAGGACAATACAAACCACCTGTACAACGTGCTAATGCTTCGCCCTCTGGCAAAATGATAGCAGATTGGCATACAGGACAGGTTTTGGGTAGCTCAACAACTTGAGCAGTGACTGGACGTTCCTCTAACCAAACTCGTGTTACCTTTGGAATGACATCACCTGCCCGATGTACACTCACCATGTCACCTGCCCGTATATCCAAACGTTGAATTTCTCCAATATTGTGTAGCGTAACATTGCTAATAGTCACACCGCCAACATTAACAGGCTCAAGTTTACCAACAGGCGTAAGCTGTCCTGTTCTACCCACTTGCCACTCTATCGCATTGAGTCGAGTCATCGCTGTTTCGGCAGGAAATTTGTAAGCAGTCGCCCAACGAGGCTCACGACTTAAAAAGCCTAATTGTCCTTGTAATGCAAGACTATTAACTTTTATGACAATACCATCAATTTCAAAAGGCAAATTCGCTCGTTTCTTAATAATGGATTGATAGTAGTCTTGTAATTCATTGGCAGTTTTAACAACTTGTACATCACTAATGCTAAACCCTAATTGCTTTAACCAATTTAACGCCTGTTGTTGAGTCATAATCTCGGCTGGTAAACCTTGATTAACTGAATATGCGTAAAATGCTAATGGGCGATTTTGGGCAATATTTGGGTCTAGCTGACGCAAACTGCCTGCTGCAGCATTACGAGGGTTAGCAAAAGTTTTTTCGCCTTTGGCTTGGGCATCACGATTAAGTTTTAAAAATCCTGCCTTTGGCATTAACACTTCACCTCGTATTTCTAATCGAGGAATATCTATATTTAAAACTTTTGGTAAGTTACGAATAGTTTTTACATTCTGACTAATATCTTCGCCTGTTTGTCCATCACCCCGAGTAATACCTTGGACAAATTTGCCATGTTCATAAATTAATGACACCGCCAAACCGTCAAGTTTTAATTCAATTTCATACTCAGGATTTTGTTGATGGTCAGCAAGTCGGTCATTTATTCGGCGTATAAAATCTTGTAATTCGCCAAAATCAAACACATTGCCCAAAGATAACATTGGCATATGATGCTTAACCTGCTCAAAAAAAGGTAATGGCTTGTCACCTACCTGTTGAATAGGGCTATCTATTTGTATCAATTCAGGATATTGGCTTTCTAGTGTGAATAGTTGCTTTCTTAGTTGGTCATATTCATTATCTTCAATAATTGGATTATCCAATACATAGTAAGCATGGTTATGCTGTTGTAGTTGAGCAATAAGTTTTCGCATCTGAGCGATAACAGTTCCAGTATCCAAATTCACAAACGTTCCTATAACTTAGCTAAATTTTGTTAATTTTAATGAATTTGACTATTTTCAAGATTTAAAATTTTTTGCTAATTCCTTCATTTCATATTTATCTTCTGCACTAAATGGCTGATTTTTTTCATTATAAATCGTAGCATCTAGCTCTTTTGCCCACAGTTCGGCAAGACTAATCATCATTTCACAACCTTTGCTCGCTTGTGGATTTGGTAAAGCAACAAATAACACCAAACCTGAAATTAGCTGATGTGGTAAACGATTTAAATCAAATGCTAAACCTTCATCATTTATCATCATGACACTAAATAACAAAGAACCATTACACTCTTTGTCTTCATAACGATGAAACATTCGCATCGCACCGTATCGCAACCAGTATTTTTCAAAAAGTATTAATAAATCTGTGCCTTTGATATAAGTATTTTCTTGACTTGGAATTAAGCTAATATTTAGATTACGTTCTGCATTATTTAACGTACTAGATTGGTCTTTATCGATTTGTGCCTGAATTAAATTATCCAAAATTGGGCTACTGGTTGAGGCATTATTTGTTTTTAATTCATCTTCATCATAAGTTTGTATCACAGGAGCAATTGTCTCTGTTGCATTGACCAATGCTGCAAACGTATCAACACTTTTTTGTGACTGGGGTTGCTGAATATTCACTTGCGTGTTTTGATAAGTTGGTACGCTAGTTGCTTTTGTAGTATGTAATGAACTAGTGACTGTTTCCTGCTCTTGCTCATGTTGTGTTTGATAAATCGGCAAGCTATCCTTTGTCTGTTCAATGGCAGTTTCTTGATTACTTAATGTATCAGAAAAAGATTGTTCAGGATTACTATTGACCAAATCACGTTCTTTCACAGGAATAATTGGAAGACCATCTTTTGTGGGATAGTCATGATTAGGCAAAGCTGGGTCTGTGGGCGTATTTTTTCTTTTTATACCATTAATAATAAAAAAGATGCCAAAAATAATCGCAATCACAGAAATAGCAATAAGAATGAATTGAGTCATGGTCATAGGCATAGCGACAACCTTGTTTTACAAATAAAAAATTTAACAAACGTTATATATTATCACGAGTTAATAACGTCATCTAGGCTAAACAAATATACATCACAGTTTTTGCTATAACAGTGATTTTTTAGTAACATTATTCAACTTTAATCTAAATAACGATTGACTTCATGTAAATCCACACTAACTAACTTAGAAATTCCAGCCATTGGCATCGTGACACCTTTTAATTCATCAGCCACTTGCATGGATAATTTATTGTGACTAATAAAGATAAATTGTACCTCTTTTGCAAGTTCTCGAATTAAATTGGTAAAACGTTCAACATTTGCATCATCTAAGGGTGCGTCTACTTCATCTAACACACAAAATGGTGCAGGCTGTTGTTTAAAAATTGCAAATACCAAACTTAATGCCGTCAAAGTTTTTTCCCCACCTGACAATAACGCTAAACGGCTGTTTTTTTTGCCTTTCGGCTGAGCCATTAATTCAAGACCTGCCTGCCAGTCCGCTTTTTTACTCGTCAATAATGATGGATTTTCCGCTAAAATCAGCTGAGCTTGACCACCGCCAAACACCTGAACAAACAACCGATTTAGCTCCTGATTGACCTGCTTTAACATATCCATAAATAATTGTTTTGTTTGATTATCAATTTGACTAATCGCCTGATTAAGTTTATCAGTACTAGCAACCAAATCATGAATTTGTTCTGTCAAAGGCTCAAGTCGTTGATTTACTTCGTTTAATTCAGCAACCGCTGTATGATTTACTGCACCAAGCTCAGCGATTTGTTGTTTTAACAGTTGCTGTTGTTGTTGTAACTGTTTTCTTTGATTTTTTATCAAAGCGGTCTGATAACCGCTCAAATCTGTTATCGCATATTGCTCCTGAATACTTTCAATAATTTTTTCTAAATTTTGTTTTGCTAGTGCATAATTTGTATGGTTAGTAAAGCTTTGTTGTTGTAATACTGACAATTGTCGTTGCTGTTGCTCAAACTGTTGTTGCTGTTCTAGCTGAGTTTGTTTATAACTATTTAGTTTATTATTAATAATTTCTAATCTTTGTAGACTATCCATCACTTGTTGTTGATATTGGGTAAATACCGCCTGTAAATTTGGTAAATCTTGTTGTTGCAGTTTAATATTTTCTTGCAAGATTTGCTTTTCATGTTGTAATCGTTGTTGCTCTTCGGATAACTGTAGCAAACGTTGTTGATTATGTTCTAGTTGCAATTGTTCTTTAGTCAGCTGAGTGTTTAATTGTTGATATTGTTGTTCTAATTCTCGTTGCTGTAGTCGATGTTGCTCCCGATGTTTATCAAAAACATGTTGTTGTTGCTGACATTGTTGCAACACAGGTTGGATATTATCGATTTTTTGCTGAATTTCTTGCAAAACTTTTTGATATTTAACAAAATTTTCCTGTAATTGCTGTTGCTCCTCATCTAGGCGTTTTTGTTCTTGTTGTAGCTGTTGTTTCTCTTGTTGTAATTTATCTTCATGATTTTTTTGCTGTAACTGTTGCTGTGTAAGCTGTTGCTTTTGTTTAGTTAAACTCATTAATTCATTGCGTTGTTGTTGGTCTTGAGCTTGCCATTCCTGTAAACTAATGGTTTCTTCTGCCAATTTTTGTTGCAATTGTTGTAAACGAGGCTGTTGATTATCCAACAGTTGTTGCAAGTCTTCAATGCGTGCCTGCTGACTAAAATGCTGAATAATAGGGACTTTTTGTTGTTGTAATATATTGTTTAAATTGAGCAAAAACTGATTGTTCAGCCACCACACCACACCATCAAGGGTATGCACACATAACCAATAACCATCAGGCAATTGTTGCCAAATTGATTGGATTTGCGATATGTCCATCGGTTCACGATTGAGCCAAATTTTGCTAAAAATTGATAATCTTGGAAAATCAATGATTTGAGAAAAGTTTATCCATGTTGGGTTATCAAACAATGCCAAATGTTTTTCTTCAGCTAAAGCAAGATTTGTTAATACGGCACATTCATTTTGCACAGTTTCAATAAAACTTTTATCAATATTTTCAGCAAATGCCCATTGTGAAAATATACTAAACAATTTATCCAAATGTTTACTAAAAGTTTTGCCTTGTTCATTTAGTTTTAATTGGTCAAACAGTTTTGGCAAGACAACATTCATTTGTTGATAAGTTTTTTCTAATGATTTTTTTTGGTTTTCTAATAAATGTTGTAACGTTTGTTGTTCAGTTTGCCAAGCTTGTTGCTGTTGCTGATGTTGGCGAAATTGACGTTCAAGACTAGCAACTTCATCAGCTTGGTCTAACAGTTGTTCTTGTCGATAGATAATAGCGTTTTCTAAGCGTTCTATTGTTTGGTTAATCGATAAAATCTTCTGCTCTAACTCACTACTGCTGTGTTCTGTCAATGTATTACAAGCATGTTGCCATTTGCTCAATGCTTGTTGATATTGATTTTGTTGATGTTGTAATTTGTTTTGTTGGTGCTGTAAGTTTTTTAATGTATTTTCAGTAACAGCAAGTTGTTTATCTTGTTCTTGTTTTTGATTGATTAATTGAGTAATTTCATCAACAATTTTTTTACGTTGTTGTTGTGCACTATGACTTTGTTCACGTTGTATTGATAGTTTGTCGTTCAATTCGGCAAGTTGCTCAGGTAATTGGGCGATTTTTTGTTCAATTTGTTGTTGCTGATACATAATTTGCTGTTGTTGCTGATGCAGACGTTCAGTATTATCATCAAGTTGTTGTTGTCGATGTTGTTGTTGTTGAATATGTTGCTCTGCTTGTTGAACAGCAGTTTGGGCTTGGTGTTGTTGTTGCCAATAGTTTTGATATTGTTGTTGTTCAACTTGTTGATTAAATTGAATTTTATCTATCTTTTCCTGCTGTTGTTTTTGTTGTTGGTTATATTGTTCAAGTTCATTTTGTTTGATTAAAAATTCTTTTTGTGACTGCTCATAAATATTAAGTAACTGCTGTTGTTTTTGTAACGCATTGGCATAGTCATCAACTAATAATTGTTGAATGATAGCATCGAGTTGTTGTTGATATTGTTGAGCTTGTTTGGCTGTTTTTGCTTGTTTTTCAAGGCGTTGTTGTTGGCTGGTTAATTCACTTACCATGTCTTGTAAACGCACAAGATTATCCCGAGCTGTGTCTAGCTGTTTTTGCGTATCTTCTCGGCGACTTTGATAACGAGAAACTCCCGATGCTTCTTCGATAAATTCTCGTAATTGTTTAGCATCAGCATCAATAATCCGTCCAATCATTCCCTGCTCAATGACGGCATAGGACCTTGCTCCCAATCCCGTTCCCAAAAATACATCAATCACATCACGACGGCGTACTTTTGTACCATTGATAAAGTAGTCAGACTTTCCATCTTTGTTGATTTGACGGCGAACGGATAATTCATGATATAGGTTTAATGGGTGGTGTATTGCCCCCCGCCCATGTTCATCACCTTGAGTATGTTCAAAAACTAATTCAACGCTGGCAAGACTTTTGGCAGATTTTTCTTGCGTGCCTGCAAAAATAACATCGCTCATCGCTCCGCCTCGCAACTGCTTAGCAGAGGACTCGCCTAATACCCAACGAATGGCATCTATTACATTTGATTTACCACAACCATTAGGCCCAACAATCGCTGTAATAGTATGTTTAAAATGAAAAGTTGTTGGGGTTGCAAAAGATTTAAACCCTGCCAATTTTAGTTGTTTTAATCGCATAGCTCTCGTAGTCTGCCATAAAAAAGCAACATCTTAGCAAAATTTAAAATCTTTTGTTTTATTTTTCGGTTATTCTAAGTAAATTCTGTTAATCT
>JBHAEG010000058.1:0-155259 GCA_041855445.1 Moraxellaceae bacterium | reverse complement strand
TGATAAATAAATGGCTTTATGTCCAACTTGGGTTGCCATCATGGCAGTGTAAGCATTGATAGTACCAACGATTTGTAGTGGGCGGTTATTTGCTTTTTCTTCATTGATGGCATCGCGAAATTTGCGACCTGCGGAAACTTTACTCATAATGACTTCCTTTTATGGTAAAAGTAGAGGAATGGAAATTTTATATCTCAATGATTGTTAGTATAACGATAAAAAATTGATTTGTCTTGTTTAGTTTATTAATTTAAATTAATTAATTTATTTAATAAAAATATAATTATTTAATTTGTAAATTTTATCTTTAATATTTTACATGCTTTTTGCAAAGAATATTCTAACTTTGCATAGAATGCTCTAATATAGCCCTAATTTTGAAATAATTTGTTACATTTTTGTTTTATAAACTAGCTAAAAGTGGAGATTTAAAATAAGTAATGCCTTTTTGTTCATAGACATCATAAGTGGCATTTAATAAGTTTTTCAAATGGTTATGATGGCGATGGGTGAGCATATTCATATAAATCGCCGATGTTGCATTTTCATGATACAGCCGATGATAATGAATTTGTTCTGTCCGCACAGTTTTTAAACTGTCAGGCACAAGCGTAATGCCTTCCCCTGCTGATACCAGTCCCAATGCAATTTGAATATCACGGGCTTTACTGGTGCGTTGTGGACGTAGATGATGTTGTTCAAACAAGTTAAGTAGTTGGTCAGTGTGTTGGTATGGGGATTGCATAGGTAATGGCGTACGATGATATAAAATTAACGTATCATTGGTGAGTTCTTTTAATAAAATTCCCTCTTCAGGGTCACGATTTGCCAATGGGTGATGGATAGGTAGTGCTACCACAAAGCGTTCATGACGCAAAAAAATTTGTTGAATATGTGGGTCATTATGCAAAAATCGTCCAAAACCAACATCAATTTCACCAGCTTTTAAAGCGGTAATTTGTTGGTCAGAGCTTACCTCAATTAATTTGATATCTAAATGGGGTAAATCTTGTTTTAATGTAGAAATAATTTCGGGTAATAAACCATAAAGCACAGAGGCAACAAAGCCAATAGTTAGCTGATTACGTTGGCTGTCATGATGAAAGTTTTTTGTTAATTCAATGACTTGATGTAATTCATGAACAGTTTTTTCAATATGTTGTAAAAAAAACTTACCTGCATCAGTCAAAGTCATTGGGCGATGATAACGGTCAAGTAATTCAACACCCAGCATGGTTTCTAGCTGTTGTAAATGTCGGCTAAGTGAGGGTTGAGAAATGCCCAAATCAGTGGCGGACTGGCTAAAATTACCAGTTTTGGCAACATGAATAAAATATTCAATTTGTTGTAAAGTCACGCTAACTCCTTAAAATGGTAACGAAAATGACAATATAGTAAAAATTAGACGTATCTTAGCATAACCATGATGTGACAAGGTAAAATTGATATGAGGGCGTTTTGATGTTATGAGTTGATTGGTGTTATTGCGTGATAAATGCTAGGTTATATAGGTAAAAATTCTAAGTTGTATTTTCAGAAAAGGTTTATATTATGGCAATCAAAATTCCAAAGCTTGGTAAACAACCAACGTCATCATCAATGGATACATCACCTTACACCGCACCAACATCGCAGGTGAATTGGGTAGATTATGATGGTCAATATAATGATAGTAAGTTTTATTCAATGTCAGGTCGGATAGGACGTATTCAGTATTTAGCCTATCCGACATTATGCTATTTTTGTTTACTGTTGATTATGCTATTGGTGTTTTTGGTATTGGGTGGATTTGCCAGTTTAGCCACAGGGCAGATGTCTAGCTCAATGATGATGGTTTTTAGTGTGTTATTGTTGGTTTTGATGCCTGCTGTGTTATACGTCACTTTTGTTACCACAATTCGCCGTTTGAATGATTTAAATAAGTCAGGTTGGTTATCATTGTTATTGCTTGTGCCTATTGTACAGTGGTTTTTACAGGTATATTTAATATTTATGCGAGGTGATAACGGTATTAATGATTATGGACTGCCTGCAAAACCACCATCAAGAGCTTTGGTTATTCTAGGGGTAGGACTGCCAATTTTTCTGGGAATTGTAGGTGTTTTAAGTGCAATCATGTTGCCAGCTTATGTGAATTATACTGAACGAGTGGAACAAGCTCAAATTCAACCTGTTACCGCACAGGTACCAGTAACGACACCACCTGCTCAAACAGCTTCTACTGCCCCCGCCAGTACTGAATTGGTAACGCCAGCCCCTGTAGCTCAATCGGCTGAGGTCAAGCCTGAACAAGCAGTTAATACAGTTAATCAACAAAATAATTCAGAGGTAACAGGTAGTCAGATGGAAAGTAATCAGGCAGAAAGTGCTGTCGCAGAGAGTGCCATGGCAGAAAGCCAAATGGCTGAAAATGCAATGCCAGCTATGCAAGATATGCCAAAACCTAGCATACCTGTACAAAATGCCAGTATTAGTGATAACCAGCAATCAACATCAGTAAATAATCTTGTTAATAATGAACAACAAAATCAAGGTGGTATCTCATATGCAGAATATGTAAAATTATCTGAAAATGCAATATATGTTGAATAATAGATAATTTTAGTGAAATAAATTGGTAATTTATGATAGATAATGTGGCTCATCATCAAACGCCAGAAGGCATTGAGCTATCGCTGGTACCTGCGGGTATTACAGCTCGTGTGGGTGCGTGGTTGCTTGATTTTTGTATTCGTATGGCGTTGCTATATGGGTTAAGAATGATATTAGCATTTTTTGATGAGTTTGGTTTTGGCTTGTTGTTAATTAGCTATTTTTTGATAGATTGGTTTTATCCTGTGGTGTTTGAGGTGTTTGGACGGGGTCAAACGATTGGCAAAAAACAGTTTGGTATTCAGGTTTGTCAAGATGATGGTACGCCAATTCGCTGGCAAGCGTCTATGACACGTAATTTATTAAGAGTTGCTGACTTTTTGCCATTTGCATTTTTTGCAGGAATTATCAGTATGTTGTTTCATCGTTCGTCAAAGCGTTTGGGTGATATAGTGGCAGGAACGATGGTCGTTTATGTGGATAATTATCGAGTTGGTTATGATATTCCTGAGCGACCACCTATTGCATTGCCCATGCCTTTGCAACTTGATGAGCAACAGGCTGTTTTAGCCTTTGCAGAAAGGGTGGATACTTTGGTGAGTCAGCGAGAGTTTGAATTGGCAGGTATTTTGGGAGAGCTGGCAGGCAAGTCTACATCGCAAATGCCAGAACAAATTTTAGGTTATGCCAATACAATTATTGGATTTCAACAAGATACGATAGAAAAATCTTCGCCAGTAAACATCACAGGGCAAGGATAATGGAACACAAAAAATCAGTATTGACAGATTTTGTTGCGGTAAAACAATCTACTTTTGTTAGTAAATATCAAAATATTTGGCAGGATTTTGATAAATTGTGTGAAGATTTGGGGATAGATATGAGCCAATTGGCATTGTCTCAATCTACCGCGTTATCTGATATAGTTGATAAACAAGAAAAAAAACAAAAAGTACGACAGGCAAGTTATCCAATGATACGTTTGTATCGGCAGATTTGTCAGCATTATGCGTTAGCTCGTCAGCGTCATTATAGCCCACAGTTGGTTGCACAGCTACATCAACGAGTCATGATTGGTCATCAGTTAATTTATCAAAATCAATCAAACTATATTCATCAATTTTTAACGTTTATTTTTTATGTATTTCCTGCCCGTTTACGCCAACATCAGGTATTATTTTGGATAGCATTTGCCTTATTTTTTGTACCATTGATTGTGATGGGGTTAGCGTGTTATTTCAATAGTGAACTGATTTATAGTGTGATGTCGGCATGGCAAGTGTCCGAAATGGAGTATATGTACGACCCAAGTAATAATTCATTAGGTCGTGAAATGAGTCGTCAATCAGACACAGATATGATGATGTTTGGACATTATGTTTATAATAATATTAGTATTGATTTTCAAATGTATGCGATGGGTTTATTTGCAGGTGTCGGCACGATTTTTATTACTTTATACAATGGTATTGTCATTGGTGCAGTGGCAGGACATCTTACTCAGCTAGGTTTTTCCGAAACTTTTTGGTCATTTGTGGCAGGACATAGTGCTTTAGAATTAGTGGCAGCAGTGATTGCCAGTGCATCAGGATTACGTTTAGCACAGCCATTTATTGCGCCATATCCATACTCAAGAAAGCAAGCATTTGTTGTGGCAGGTAAACAAAGCATTCAAATGTTACTTGGTGCAAGTTTTATGACGTTTTTAGCTGCATTTGTGGAAGCTTTTTGGTCATCATCAGCCCTTATTCCAAACGAAATCAAATACATTGTGGGTATTTTGTTATGGGTGTTAGTGGCATATTATTTAACTATGGCTGGTCGAGGTTATCCGCTTGATGATATACCTATAAAACAAAGTGTAAATACAGAATGAAATTAGATAAACTAACAGTAAATGTTCGTCCATTACGCAGTTTTCAAGCGATAGACTTAGGAACAATGATGGCTCGACATTGGTATTTATCCTTATGGTCGCTGTGGTGGCAAAGAATGTTACCAATACTTATTGTGGTTATCATTGGCTTTGCTATCAAAATCTGGCTGTTATCATCAGTATCAGATGCGTGGATTTTTGTAGTGTGGTTTTTATTTTGGTGGCTAAAACCTTATGCCGAAGTTCCAATGGTCATTTTTTTAAGTCAGAAATTATTTGATAATCAATATAACACCCAAAAAGCATGGCAACAAACAAAAGCATTATCTAGTGGTTTTTCGGTTAATTTATTAACAAATTATCGATTGTCATTACGCCGTCAAATGTTAATGCCAATTTTCATTTTAGAACAACAGTCTAAAAAACAAACAAAACAGCGATTAGCAATACTCAGTCAATTACAAAATAATGCAATATCTTGGCATACAATCGTTTTTAGCTTTTTAGAATTTTGCTTGTATATTGGAGTAATTATATTGATATTACAATTAATTCCTCAAGATATGTTTGTCAATGAACAATTGGAAACTTTACTTAATGATATGCCATTTTGGTTAGACATGTTATTATTGCTTATTTATCTATTTATTATTAGTATATTATCACCATTTTATATTGCGGGCGGTTTTGGACTGTATATTTGTAAAAGAAGTTTATTAGAAGGTTGGGATATTGAATTAAAATTTCGCAAATTAGCAGGGCGAGTGGCAAATATTCGGCAATCACGAGAAGAGGTATCATGAAAAAACAATGCTTGATTATCACGTTGTGTATTTTGCCATTGATAAGTTACGGTGAAAATAATAGACAAGACACGCATCATAATATGCAACAACCGTCATCTGTGTCGCCCACACAAGAAAGCTATCAACAAATTAACAATATTATTTTTAGTAGTGAATTTAGTAATCAGCAAAAAACAACTTCTTGGGAAAGAAAAAAGCCAAAAGCACAGGAAGTACAACAAAATAATAGATTTTTGGAAGCATTAGCAGAAATAATTAGTGACATTTTAAATAAAATTTTTGGTGGTACTGTACGAAATTTTGATGTGGTAAATTTTTTGGCTATTATGATTAAAACCATGTTATTGTTATTATTGCTCGCCTTTTTTATTTGGTTGTATAAAAAGCGACAAATTTGGCAGGCATGGTTTAGAAAATTAAATAAACAATTGAGCCGAACAACAATAGTCACTGTCACCACACATACGCCTCAACCATTGCCAACGATGTGGCAGGATTTACCAGATAAAGCTCATTTAACAAATTTTATTCGGCAACTATTACATCAACAACAATGGTTAAAGGCATTATCTGTATTATATCGTGGTACACTGCGAGAGATGATAACGTTACATGGTTTGTCAATTACCAAAGCCAGTACAGAGCAACAATGCCTTTGGTTATTAAAACAATCAGCAACAGCGAGTGTACAAGAGGCTCAATTTTTTCAAGGATTAGTCGAAATATGGTCACAAACAGCGTATGGTAAACGCCAGCCATCTACTTTAGAATTGTCAGAATTTTTTCGACAAATCAATCAATTAATTGAAATGTGGGAAAGATTATATATGCCTGTTCAAAGAGAAGCATCATGAACCAAGACATTGCCCCAATGAATAGCCATTCAGTAAAAAAATCATGGATAAAAGACAATTGGTTTGTTGTTTTGGTAGTCATCGTCTTGATATATTTTATATTTCGTGTGGTTGAATTTTTTGTGACACATGAACGGGTAGAAGGTCAGCCAATTTATCAACAAAATCAACAAGCAATCAGCAATCGTTTTTATGCTAGCAAATTATTATTGGAAAAAAATGGTAAACAAGTAAAATCTTCAACGGGTGATAATGCTGTTTATACATTAAAAGAAGTTTGGCGACAGCCTGCCTCACAAGCTAAAAAAAGTGCAGTAATGCTTTATACCATTAGTAAAGAACAAGAGCAAACCATTCCTGACATGTTGGCTTGGGTAGAGCGTGGGGGGCATTTAATTACATTTTCACAAGACGGCTTATATTTAGAGGAAAATCAAAAAATTGGTGATGATAAGGAAGCATTAAATAGATATTTTATTGATGAAAATCAATTGTTTAGTAAAATTGGTGTTATCAAGCATAATAAATATGACAATTATGATAATTATAGTCATCGTGAGTCAGATGATGATAAAGTAAAATTATCTGATAAAATTTTGTTACGATTACCCTCTGAAAATAATAAAGAATATGTTGGAGCTGTGGTGACATTAAGCACAACCAGTGAATTAAACACAGAGCGGTTTTGGAAAAAATACCCCAATAGTCAAGAGATTGCAGATTATCATTGGGTGACACTGCAAAAGGATAAAGTAACCTTGTTACCCACAACTAATAATTTTAGCACATCACAACAGCGAGCTATTATCCGAGAGATTGACCCAAAAAACATTCATCGTCCCAATCAAGCAATATTTGACGTTAAAATGGGACAAGGACGCATGACTATTTTTAATGAAAGTCAAATTTTTACCAACCCAAGAAAAATAGAACTAGAGTTACAAACTACTGATAAACATGATTATCGCTGGCAATCATTGTTAGAAGATAATTATAAAACAAATATTAGCCGTCTAGATAATGCGTATTTATTACAATATCTATTAACTAATCGTGAACAAATCTGGCTTGTGCCTGATGTGAGTATGCCAAATTTAATAGAAATACTTTGGAGTAACATGAAATGGGCATGTATCGCATTTATGATTTGTTTATTGATGGGATTTTTGGCGTTACCAAAACGATTTGGGCGTACGAAAATCTATCAAACAGATAGTGAACGTAATATTTTTGGTTATTTTGACCATGTTGGTCAATATCTTTGGGCGACTGATGAAGCCAGAGCCATTGTTGCAGAAAATCGTTATCGTTTACTAGAAAAAATTATCGCTCGTTATCCTGAGCTTGTGCAAATTGTGGGGCAAATGCCAGAGCCGTACCAAGTTTGCCAAAAGTTAGCAAGAGAAACAAACTTAAGCCCTAATGCTATTCAACAGGCGTTATATGATGATTGGCAAAACTCGCAACAGTTTTTACAAATAAGCCGACAGTTTGCCTTAGTTAATCGTTATTATTTAAATAGCCTAAGCAAATAAAAGGAAACCCAATGTTAAACAACACCATACCACAAACCAAAAATATCCAACCATATTTAGCCCAAGCTCAAACAGATATTCAATCTCTCATTCAACAAATTCAAAAAGCAGTTATTGGACAAAAAAATATCATTGAAAATCTGATTATCTGTATGCTTGCAGGCGGTCATGTTCTATTAGAAGGCGTGCCTGGACTTGGCAAGACACTTTTAGTCAAAACCATCGCCAAAGCCATGACAGGTAAATATAGTCGCATTCAATTTACCCCAGACCTCATGCCATCAGACATTACAGGACACACCCTATATGATATGCAAACTGGACAATGGAAAGTACGCCAAGGTGCAATTTTTTGTAACCTATTACTTGCTGATGAAATCAACCGAGCTCCAGCCAAAACCCAATCTGCACTACTAGAAGTCATGCAAGAACAACAAGTTACCATTGAAGGGCAAAGCTACCCAATGCCTTACCCATTTATTTGTATTGCTACCCAAAATCCCATTGAACAAGAAGGTACTTACCCACTACCCGAAGCCCAACTTGACCGATTTTTAATGAATTTATACATGGATTACCCCAGTGAACAAGAAGAAAAAGCCATGCTAATCCAAGTCATGACGGGACA
Source organism: Moraxellaceae bacterium (assembly GCA_041855445.1). GTDB lineage: Bacteria > Pseudomonadota > Gammaproteobacteria > Pseudomonadales > Moraxellaceae > Faucicola. The sequence continues at coordinate 146,968 of JBHAEG010000058.1, read as the reverse complement.
TATTGGCGATAAACTCGACCTATCACAAGTACAACCTATATTAACCCCTCAACGACTTGCCCAATTACAACAACTCACCGCCAATGTCAAAATCGATGACAGAATTATTCAATATGCACTAAACATTGTCCGATTAAGTCGAAATTTTACAGGTATCGAATTTGGTGCAGGTTCACGGGCAGGCATGGCACTATTACGAGCAGGAAGAGCTAAAGCCATTTTAGAAGGCAGAGATTTTGTTATTCCAGAAGACATACGTCAAATCACCCCAAGTGTACTACGTCATCGCTTAACCCTTACCGCAGACTATCAAATTGATGGTTATCAAATTGAACAAGTTATTGATAGTTTATTAAAAGCTGTTTCAGCACCCCGTCAATAGTCGATTTTGCCATACCGAGAAGAATTATGTTTAATATTTTTGCTCTAACAAAACAATTATGGTTACGACTATTACAACCAATATATCAACGACTAATTGTACGAGTTAGCAAGCAAGGTATGCTATTCATAGGATTATGGACAGCATTAATTATATTATTTAATTTTATTTCATTATTATTACTCGTTAAAACAGATTATACATTGTTATCTAATATTTTACTTATTAGTAAATGGTTATTAATACTCTTAACAATAATTTTATGGCTTGCTATCATTATTGACTATATCTGGCTAATAAGATTAACTGGAAATAATACACAATCTTTTACTTATCAATTATTTATTAACAGAAAAATCAATAACAATCTGCCAGTACATACATGGTCAAATGTAACACTCATTATTAATCAACAAAAAATTCATAACAACATTATTTTAACTATCATGGATAATTATCCAACCATTACTCAAGTTCGTCATTTACCAGTGACTATACAACAAAAATCAATCGACAAAAATTATGAAATTCACTATCAGTTATACCCAGTCAAACGAGGCTATGGTGAGTTTGCTGGTATTGATATATTACTGACAACTAAACTTGGATTACTCAAAAAATTTATTCATATTCCTGAGCAACAAATTCAAGGCACACATGATATTCGAGTATTAGCAAATTTTTCTCAAATTATTCAAGGCTATTTATTCGGTGTCAGTCAAAAATCAATCATCACAGGTATGTTAAAACAGCAACGACAAGGTAAAGGACAAGATTTTCATCAAATTCGTAATTATATTGAAGGTGACAATATTCGTCATATTGACTGGAAAGCCACATCTCGACAAAATCGATTAATGACAAAAGAATTTCAAGATGAACGAGACCAACAAATTTTATTTTTACTAGATTGCGGACAACATATGCGACATGTTCAATTTTTTGACGAAGCATTATCACTGCAACAAACTCAATATCAACAACAAGGTAGTCATCTTGACCAAGCTTTAAACACAATGTTACTTTTAGCAGAAGTTGCTAATCGGCAAGGTGATGCGACAGGATTTATTAGTTTTGCCAGTCACAATGATAAAATAGTACCCCCTAAAAAAGGGCAAAAAGTAATTAGTTACTTACTTAATCAAAGTTTTGATATTCAGCCAAGTTTATTATTACCTGATTATATTGCAGTTGCTCGCACGGTACGAGGTATACAAAAAAAACGTTCATTAATTATTTTAATTACCAACACACGTCATGAAGGACATTACGAACTTAGTGAGGCATTGAAACTACTATCTTCAAAACATATTGTTATCTTAGCTAATTTATATGAGCAAGATTTAAAAAATCATTTAGAAAAATTACCAGACAATGAACAAAAAGCTTTAACTTATCACAGTGTGCAAGAGTATCTGAATATGCGAGAAAACTTACACAAACAATTAACAGAACAAACCCATGTTTATCCATTCAACTGCACCCCTGAACAGTTACCAAACATGTTAATTCATCATTATTTAAAAATTAAACAGCGTTATCGATTGTAACTCGATAACAGGTAGTACAAACGCTTTGTTTACGTTATAATAGCCCGATTGCATATACTCAATGAACCACATATTCAATCTATGCTTATTAGTTTAAGCATATCATTTTTTAATTATTTATTTAGTGTTTTGAAAAAACCTATCATGAAAAACTCAACTGTAAAGCGAAATTTTAACCTAATTAGACTATGGACTGTCATTGCTGGGTTATTAGTTATATCTACTGCATGGGCAGTCGGTTCGGCAGAAGCCATCGAAACAACGACACAAGCAACTAATATGGACGTTTTTTGGTTAATATTTTTTATTAGTATAGCTTTAATAGTTTCATTTATTTGTTCGATTGCCGAATCAGTTATTTTAAGTATTACACCATCATTTATTGCTGATTTAAAAGAAAAAAATCCTGAAAAAGGGGCGTTTGTTGAAAATGTTAAAAAAGAACGCATTGACCAGTCGCTAGCAGCAATTTTAACCTTAAATACCATATCACATACTCTAGGTTCAATTGGAGCAGGAGCAAAAGCAACGATTGTATTTGGTGACGCATGGTTTGGCGTATTTTCTGCCTTAATGACATTAGCCATTTTAGCTTTAACCGAAATTTTACCAAAATCTTTAGGAACAAAATATTGGCGACAGCTTGCCTATGGCGTTAGCGTATATGTGAAAACGATTATTTTTGCCTTATATCCATTAATTTGGTTATCAGAAAGCTTTACCAAGCTGATTAAAGGTAAAGAGGAAACCCATGACTTTAGTCGTAGCGAATTTGCTGCATTGGCTAGCGTTGGTGAGGCTAGTGGACAAATTGACCCTTTAGAGTCACGAATTATTCGTAATTTGTTAGCATTTGGAGCGATAAAAGCTGAAGACATTATGACGCCTCGCTCGGTAATTGTGGCAGTTAATCAAGAACAAACCATTGCTGATTTATTAGCCGAACGCCCTAAATTAAATTTTTCTCGTATTCCTATTTATCAAGAAGATTTAGACGGTACGACAGGTTTTGTATTGAAAACAGATTTGTTACTGGCTCAAGCAAATAACCAACTACATCAACCAGTGAAAAATTTTCAACGAGATATTACATTTATTTTTTCAAAAATTAAATTGTTTGATTTATTGGATTTGATGTTAAAAAATCGAATTCATATCGCATTGGCGGTTGGTGAATATGGCGAAGTCAAGGGGTTAGTTACCTTAGAAGATGTATTAGAAACATTATTAGGTTTAGAAATTGTTGATGAAATTGATAAAGTTGAAGATATGCAGGCATTAGCTAGACAGATTATTGATAGAAGGCAGGCAAGATTAGGCATTCACGTTGAAGATAAACCTGAAGAATAGCTTTGATGAAATAAGATACAATATTCACTTAAATATAATAATTGCGTAACGATAAATATGCTATGCTACAGCCATAAGGTTTTCTTTATGGTTAGTTAAGGTGATTATAAGGATATGACCGTTGTCACAAAAAGGAGGCGTATGTCTAATCAAGTTTCATCAAAGTTGTTAAAAAAAGTTAGTTTAATAGCGATTGGTATAGCAACAATGACTCAGCCAGTATATGCAAATATTTCTGAACAAGATATTCAAACATTTGCTAAAAATATCACTCAAGCCGCTAATCAACGCAACATTAATCAAATAGCAAATTTGGTTGATGATAATGTATTAATTTCATTATCTAGAAACGGTAAAACCACCACATTAAACAAAGATAGTTATTTAAATTTATTACAAAATAACTGGAGTGATGCAAGTCAATATCAATACATCATGACTATCAATGATGTGGTAATCTCTGGTAATCAAGCAAAAGCTAATATTCAAACCGTTGAAAACATAATTAAACAGGGAAAATTAGCGAAACTTACAACAACCTCAAGAGTGACTTTTGCGATGCCTAGTTCAGGTGTGGTATTAGTCAGAGCTGTTAGTCAATTGACCATTGAATAAATCAATGATTTTATTATACTATTACGATTTTGGTAGCACTTTATACAGTTTTGCAATGATAGATTGCGTCATGTATAATTCAAGGTAAATTTTATTTAGTTTTTAATGGTTTGGGTATAGTTTTATCATTAAAGATGCTTAATACAGGAAAATATTATGCAACAAAAAGCATTTAATCATTTAAGTTCGGTAAAGCCATTGGTATTGACAGTTTCAGCCATGTTGATAACTGCCTGTAGCAGTACACCGCCAACAGGAACAATCAACACAACAAAACCTACAATTATCACGCCAAAACCAACTGCCGATAATACCGCTAAAGCTACTGCCCAACCGCAACGACTATCAACTGTAAAACCTGCGACAACGCCAACTAAAGTTGTCACACCTACGCAAAATCCTGCCTTTACTTCCCAGTCAGTACAAGATAACGCAGCATTGTTAGATATGGAAAGTCTTGATGAGCTTGCCAGCCTATTAGAAGCGACTGATATGACAATGGTAGAAAATAGTGCGTTATTGGTGCAACAATACGGGGACTTGTGGGAGCGTTTACGTCAAAACTACAAAATGAATACCGATTATTATAATCCTAGAATTGAGGCTCAAAAAAGCTGGTTCGTCACTCGACAAGATTATATTAATCGTTTAACCGCTCGTGCCAGCCGTTATTTATATCACACAGTTAGAGAAGCTGAAAGACGAAACATTCCAACTGAATTGGCATTATTACCAGTCATTGAAAGTTCATATGACCCAGTGGCAACAAGTAATGCTGCCGCAGCAGGTTTATGGCAATTTATTCCAAGTACGGGGCGAATTTATGGGTTAAATCAAACATCAACTTTTGATGGTCGCCGAGATGTTATTGAATCAACACGGGCAGCTTATGATTTTTTAACCACATTATATAATCAATTTGGTAGCTGGGAATTGGCGTTAGCTGCTTATAATGCAGGGCCGGGACGTATACGTTCAGCAATTAATGCCAATGCTGCTAGAGGATTACCAACAGACTACTGGTCATTGCGTTTGCCTACTGAAACCATGAACTATGTACCACGTTTTATGGCTGTTGCCCAAATTGTGAAAAATCCATCTTTATATAATGTCAGTTTACCTGCGATTGCCAACCGTCAGCATTTTAGAAGTGTGCCTGCTGGTGTTGGGGTTTCTTTATATGATGTTAGCCGTCTAACAGGTGTCAGTTATGATGAATTACGAGCTTTAAACCCTGCATTAAAAGTTGGTAAAGTTGATATAGCAGGTCCAAATCGAGTATTAATTCCTAATGATATTAATCATACCGTTGATAAGCAAATTGGGCAGTTAATTGGGACAGCTAGCCCAGATACACAATTTCCTGTTTTTACAGCAAGTACAGCTCAGACACAAACTGTCAAAAATCAAACTCCTGTTTATGTTGCACCACTAAAAACGGCTGAGCCACCATTAAGCCCAAATGAGCAAAAACAAGTCATTGCTCAAATGCAATCTGAAAATATTTTACCAACGACTTCCGCTCAAGTGACAGTAAATAATACCGTCATTCAAGAACCGCCATTAAGCCCCGAAGAAAGAAACTTTATTGCTAAAGAAATTGAGAAAAATTCGCCACAAATTAGTCAAGCAATTAACCCTGTTGATGGTAATATCAAAGTTGAAGCAATTCAAACCCAACAAAGTATCCTTGATGCAAAAGGACAAACTAAACAGCTAACGTTTGAAGATAGTGAAACGACCGCTGAGCAGAAAAAACCAGCTCGCTCAGAAAGCACTCGAACAACTTACCGAGTTAAACGAGGTGACACATTGGCGAATATCGCTTCTCGTATGGGTGTGAGTTGGCGAGATATTGCTGAATGGAACCAAATTGACCCAAATGCAAGTTTAATCACAGGTACGACATTATATTTATATAATGTCAAAGTCAATCCATCAGCAGAACAATCACCACCAGAGCCAGTCACAGATAAAAAAGCATCACGTCCTGAAAGCTACACAGTAAAATCAGGCGATACTTTGACCGCCGTTGCAAATCGTTATGGATTAAAAGTTTCAGAATTGGCAGGTTATAATAATGTACCAATTAACTATCAAATTCGTATTGGACAAACATTATGGTTAGTTCCTGATAAAATGCCTGTAACAAAAGCCGAAGCAAAACCAAAAACAGAAACGAAAACTGAAACTAAAGCTTCAACAGCTAGCAATGAAAAAGCAAAAACTCAAGTAAATAATGGTAAATATACCGTAAAATCAGGTGATACTTTAACGAACATCGCAACAAGACTAGGGGTGTCTGTTGAAGACTTAGCTCGAGCCAATAATGTAGATAAAAATTACATGGTGAAGTTAGGTGAAGTGTTAAAAGTACCAACAGATAAAGATAAAACCAGCAAGCCTGCCACCACTACCAAAGCTGAAAAACCAAAAGTAGAAAAAGCTAAAGAGGAAAAACCAAAAACAGCCCCTGTTGCTAAAAAAGAAGAAAGACCGACTAGCTATGTTGTTAAAGCAGGAGATAGCCTAACCAACATTGCTAAAAATTTTGATTTATCAACCAGTGAACTGGCTCAGGCAAATAACCTAAAAGTTGATGCAGGTGTCAGAATTGGGCAAAAATTACGCATACCAAAAGCTGGAGAAAAACCAGTGCCACCACCTGCGAAAAAGGAAGAACCTGCAAAACCAGCTAAAGCTTCAACTGCAAAATATTCAGGCAGTACAACCAGTTATACCGTGCAGGCAGGCGATAGTTTAAATGGATTATCAGCCCGTTATGGCATCAGTGCTGGAGAATTGGCAAATTTAAATAATTTATCAAGCAATGCCCAGCTGAAAAAAGGACAGACGATTAAAGTACCTAAAACCACCAGCACTTATACTGTCAAAGCAGGTGATACACTAGTAACTGTAGCAAAACGCTATGGTATTAGTAGAAAAGAATTAGCCGATATGAATAAGCTTAATCCTGAAAGCGGTTTAAAAACAGGTCAAACTTTAATTGTCCCTAATAAATAACATTAAAAAAATAAACCTAGATGAATTAATTGGTATTTATCTAGGTTTTGTAAAAAAAATCAGCAATAAAAAAACGCACTAATATAAAATAATATTTAGTGCGTTTAAAATAGATGGATAACCTAAATTAGTTTACGCTATCTTTTAAGCCTTTACCTGCTTTAAAGCTAACAACGTTGCTAGCAGGGATTTTGATTTCTTTACCAGTTTGAGGATTGCGACCTGTACGAGCTTTACGTTCTTTTACGCTAAAAGTACCAAAACCAACTAAAGAAACTGTGTCATTATTTTTCATCGCTTCTTCAACAGAGGCAATAAACGCATTTAACGCATCATTTGATTGGGTTTTGGTTAAACCACTTTTTTTAGCGATGCTATCAACTAACTCAGATTTATTCATAAAAAATATCCTTTGAGATATAAGGGAAAATAACAGTTTATATGAAAACACAAGATGTTATTATAAGCCTGTGCGTATAACTAGCGATTATAAGTAAACTTAGCGTTGCAAACAAGCCGTTAGTCAAAGTTTTTTCATATGTGGATATGATTTTTTGCAATAAAGTTTAAATTTCAAATGAATTCAATGATGATTGTCGAAAAATTGTGATTTTTACTAGGCGAAACTATTTTGAATACGGTATGATGGCAAATTTGGAAAAACTTAACTTTGTTGTCGTTTGAGGTGAACAATACAATGTCAGAAAATACAAAGACAAATTTTGAAAATACCGTGACACAAACTGTATTAAATGTTGTGTTAATGATGGTAGAGTCGTTATTTACGCTGTTATTACGTTTTGATGCAAATTTAAGAAAAATAGTCTACCCACTGGCTAAAGATAATGTTGTTGTATGTATTCGCACTTATGTTCCACATATTACCTTTTATGCAACATTTTCTTATCATGGGGTATTGCTTGATAGCCAATTACAACAAAATCAACAAGTTGATGTCACAATAAATACTTTTACATGGCAACTGGCTCAAGTTATTATGACTCACGATGTCAAAGTCGTGGATAAATTACAAATGCGAGGTGATGCAAATAAAGTTGAACAAGTGAAAAACTTTTTATTGGCGGTTGGGCTTGGTCAAGCTGTACAAAATTTGTTACAACTAGTGAAAAATAAAAATAAAAAAACAGAAGAAGAACAACTTGAAAAAAAATCAATTGATGACTACAAACAACGTATTAACGAGCAAAAAACTCAAATTCAGGCATTAACCATTCGTCAAGAACAGCTAAATACTGCATTACAAGAAATGCAAAGTAAAAACAAAATTTTAAAAGTAAGTTTAGCAGTGACAATGGTCATAGCGATTATTTGTGCGATGGGTTGGATATTGCTATGATTAGTCACAGCTTTAATCTTGACTAAATAACTAGGAATTAGATATAATACGCTTATAAGCTTTCATTATTGCTAGAAAGAGTGCAACTTATGATTTATCGCTAATAGGAAAGTTGTTGCTTTACGTTAATAGTATAAATCAACATTTTTTAACGAATTTAGGAATTATTATGCGATTAACCACACGAGGACGCTATGCAGTAACGGCGTTGTTAGACTTAGCATTACAAAATGATAGCAACAATACTGCCGTTTCATTATCAGATATTGCAAAACGTCAAGATATATCAATTTCTTATTTAGAACAGTTATTTTCAAAATTGCGAAAAAATGGATTAGTGATAAGCACTCGAGGAGCATCGGGAGGCTATCATTTAGCAAAACCACTTGATGAAATTAGCGTAATGAGTATCATATTAGCGGTTGATGAGACAGTTGATGCGATGGCGTGTGAAGGTAGGGGTAACTGTCAAGGCGGTGCCATGTGCTTAACGCATGAACTATGGGAAAATTTGTCTAGTTATATTGAAAACTATCTGTCAAATGTTACCCTTGCCCAACTAATTGATATGAAAAATGTCAAATCAGTGGCTGAACGCCAGCAAATGATTGGTCAAACAATGAGAACAGAAACAACATTAATGAAATCCAAGATTTCAAACTCAAATTTAAGAATTCTAACCCATACTCAGCCAGTGAATTTGGAGAATATGCCAGCATGAGTGAACTTATTTATTTAGATTATGCCGCAACTACCCCCGTTGATGAAGATGTCGCTAAAAAAATGTTGCAATATTTGACGTTTAATGGGACATTTGGTAATCCTGCCTCTCGTTCGCATGGTTTTGGTTGGAAAGCAGAAGAAGCCGTTGAAACAGCTCGCCAGCAAATTGCTGATTTGGTAAATGCTGACCCAAGAGAAATTGTGTTTACTTCAGGAGCAACTGAGTCGGATAATCTTGCAATTAAAGGCGTTGCACAGTTTTATAGTTCACGAGGTAAACACATTATCACGAGCAAGATTGAACATAAAGCGGTACTTGATGTATGTCGTGAGTTAGAACAACAAGGTTTTGAAATTACTTATCTTGAGCCACAAGCAAACACAGGATTGATTTTACCTGAACAAGTAAAAGATGCCATTCGTGACGATACAATTTTAGTTAGTTTAATGATGGTAAATAATGAATTAGGTACATTGACCGATGTTGTCAGTATTGGTGAAATTACCCGAGAAAAAGGCATTTTATTTCATGTAGATGCTGCTCAAGCCACAGGTAAAACCCCCATTGATTTAGAAACTATGAAAATTGATTTAATGAGTTTTTCAGGACATAAAATCTATGGGCCAAAAGGCATTGGGGCGTTATATGTTCGCAGAAAACCAAGAGTGAGAATTAAAGCCCAAATGCATGGTGGCGGGCATGAACGAGGTATGCGTTCAGGCACATTGGCAACCCATCAAATTGTTGGTATGGGAGAGGCGTTTGAAGTTGCTGGGAAAAAAATGGCAGAAGAGCAAGCTCGCATTGCCAAACTTCGTAGTAAACTATGGGACGGTTTAAAAGATATGGAACAAATTTTCTTAAACGGTGATTTGAACTATAGTATTCCTAATATTGTAAATATTAGCTTTAACTTTGTTGAAGGTGAATCGCTCATGATGGCGTTAAAAGATTTAGCGGTTTCATCAGGGTCGGCTTGTACATCAGCGACGCTTGAACCTTCTTATGTGTTGCGAGCGATAGGCTTATCAGATGAACTGGCTCATAGCTCAATTCGTTTTAGCTTGGGTCGTTATACAACAGAAGCAGATATCGATAGAGTAATTACTGAAGTAAGAACAGCGGTAGAAAAATTACGAGAATTATCACCATTATGGGATATGTATAAAGATGGTGTTGATTTAAATAGTGTTGAATGGCAAGCCCATTAATCCATTGATTTTTAAATAAAAGTTTTAGCAAGCAACTTAGGCAAGCGATACATAAATTCGGAGTGTGGAAAATGGCTTATAGTGAAAAAGTAATTGACCATTATGAAAACCCAAGAAACGTTGGCGTTTTAGATAAAAATGCGAAAAATGTTGGTACAGGTATGGTCGGAGCTCCAGCCTGTGGCGATGTCATGCGTTTACAAATTCAAGTTGGCGAAAATGGTGTCATTGAAGATGCTCGTTTTAAAACTTATGGCTGTGGTTCAGCAATCGCCTCTAGCTCATTAGTAACAGAGTGGTTAAAAGGTAAAACCTTAGACGAAGCTCGAGCTATTAAAAATAAAGACATTGCTGAAGAATTGGCTTTGCCTCCTGTTAAGGTGCATTGCTCAGTATTGGCAGAAGATGCGATTAAAGCTGCCATTGATGATTATCAAGCCAAAGTTACCGCCTAAATGAAACGAATATTATTAGTAATTTAGATAATATTATCAGTGGTTGAGCCAGTTTAAATGACTGGCTTAACTTTTACATTCATCAATTTACATTTATCAAATGACAATCAGTAAAGGTGCGAAAAAATGATACAACTTACCCCTCGTGCAGGTGAACATGTCAAAAATTTTTTAGAAAATCGTGGGCATGGTCTGGGTATTCGTTTAGGTGTGCGTACCGCAGGCTGTTCTGGATTGGCATATGTACTAGAATTTGTTGATGAGCCAGATAGCCATGACCAATGCTTTGAAAGTCAAGGAGTAAATATCTATGTAGACCCAAAAAGTATGGTATATCTCAATGGGTTACAGATGGATTTTGTGACAGAAGGGTTAAATTCTGGTTTTAAATTTACCAACCCTAATCAAAAAGGTGAATGTGGTTGTGGAGAGTCATTTACAGTATAATAGTGTTTTTGGGTTGAATTTAGTCATTCGTAAGGCAATATCATGATAAATTACTTTGCATTAATGGGATTATCTCAAAGCTTTTATATTGATAAAAATCAATTAGATAAAAGTATGCGAAATTTGCAAAGTCAGCATCACCCCGATTTACAACATCACCGATTAACAGCTGAACAGACTTCTGCGATTATTAACCAAGCCTATCAAACATTATTACATGTAGATAGTCGAGCAAGTCATTTACTTGAATTACAAGGGTACGGGCAAACACTACAAAATTCTATTTATGATTTGGATTTTTTAGATGAGGCAATGGATTTTCGGATAGCCCTTGACAATGCAGACCTTGAGCAATTAGCACAGTTACAACAAAAGTTAGCAAGTTGGCTGTCTGATATAGAAACAGATTTTGCCCAATATTTTCAAGAAAAGCTATTTTCACAGGCAGAACAGACTACGCAAAAATTGAAATTTTTAGTTAAATTGGAAAAAGATTTATCAAAAAAAATCGATGAATTGTCTCAGCTAGCTAACCAGCAAGACGATGATTTATATGTTTAGTAGTTATTTAAGCTACTTTTTCTACTCAGTTCATTTATTTACTCTATCTTTTGGCTAAACTATGTCTTTATTACAAATCGCAGAACCAAATCAAAGTGCAAAACCTCATGCCCATCGTTATGCGTTGGGGATTGACCTTGGGACAACTCATTCACTGGTTGCCGTCGTGCGTTCAGGTGAACCGCAGGTGATAGGAAATAAAGTCAATGAGTGTCAATCAGGTGATAGCAATGCTATAAAATCAAGTGTTGATTGTCAAAAATTATTACCATCAGTGGTGTATTTTGGTGAGAATGAAACCCTTGTTGGTAGTCCTGCAGAAGCGATGGCAAGCCAATATCCACAATATAGCATTCGTTCTATTAAACGTTTTTTGGGTCGCACGAAAACTGACATTAAATTTAATCACCCTTATCAACTGGTTGGTGAAGATGGCTTTATGCCCAGCATTCAAACACCACAAGGGGCAAAAAATCCCGTTGAAATTTCAGCGATTATTTTAAAACAATTGTATGAACGAGCTAAACAGGCTTTACCTGAAAATAGTATCACAGGGGCAGTGATTACCGTGCCTGCTTATTTTGATGAAGCTCAACGTCAAGCAACCAAAAATTCAGCAAAATTGGCGGGTATTCATGTTATTCGTTTATTAAATGAGCCGACAGCGGCTGCGATGGCATATGGGCTTAATCAGCATCAAAATCAAGAATATCATTTAATTTATGATTTGGGCGGTGGGACGTTTGATGTTTCTGTGTTAAAACTTAATCAAGGCATTTATGAAGTTTTAGCCACAGGTGGTAACAGTGCTTTAGGTGGCGATGATATTGACCGTTTATTGGCAAATTGGCTGATAAAACAAGCGAATATTGACCCAAAAACTGTAGATAATCAACAAAAACAACAATTAAATTTGTTGTCAAAACATTATAAAGAACAGCTTAGTTGGCAAAATGTTGTAGATATTTCAATTCATGTAAATGGTGCATCTTGGCAAGGTCAATTAACTAATGAAATTTTAATGGATATTATTAAACCTGTGACAGACCGAACTTTAGTTGTTTGTGAACAGGTATTGCGTGACGCTAAACTTGATAAATCACAATTAAATGAAATTGTGTTGGTTGGTGGCTCGACCCGAATGCCAATCATTCAACAGTTAGTTGAGAAGACATTTAATAAAACGCCATTATGTCGATTAAATCCTGATGAGGTGGTAGCACTAGGGGCGGCAAAATATGCGAACCAATTGATAGGACAAGGAAAAGATAGTGTTTTGTTGCTTGATGTGACGCCATTATCATTAGGATTGGAAACGATGGGAGGGCTGGTTGAAGTTATCATTCCTCGTAATACGCCAATTCCAGTAAAACGCCAGCAAGTATTTACTACTTATCAAGATAATCAAAATGGCATGGTTATTCATGTGGTGCAAGGGGAACGAGATACTGTGGCAGATTGTCGTTCACTGGGTACCTTTAAATTACTTGGCATTCCTGCGATGAAAGCAGGTTTAGCCCGTATAGAAGTAACTTTTAGTATCGATGCCAATGGACAATTAACTGTAACTGCTCAAGAACTTACCACAGGTACAACAAGCCATATCCAAATTACGCCATCTTATGGCTTGTCTGAACAACAACAGCAACAGCTACTACAAGCTGGTTTTGACCATGCCAATGAAGATAAACAAAAACGTAGTTTAATTGAACAACAAGTTGAAGCTCGCCGAGAAATTTTAGCTATTCAATCAGCATTGGTTGAATTTGCTGACTTACTGACAGAGCAACAACAGCAACAATTACAACAAGATATGCAACAAGTTGAGCAAGCCATTGTCGATAATCATGCTGATAATCTACAACAAGCGACCGCTAAACTTAAATTGTTAAGTGATGAATTTGCTTCACTGATTATGAACCAAGCGGTAAATGCCAGTATGAAAGGCACAACAACTGACCAGTGGAAAAGCGAATTATCAAAATAAGGAGTGCTAATGCCTAAAATAACGATTTTACCACATCATGAAATTTGCCCAAATGGTGCGGAAATTCAATTAAATCAAGGTGATAATTTATGTCAAGGGCTACTTGATAATGGTATTCGTATCGAACATGCTTGCGATATGTCAAAAGCCTGTACAACATGTCATGTGATTGTGCGTAAAGGATTTAATGACCTTGAAGAAATGGACGATATCGAAGCAGATTTACTTGATCGAGCTTGGGGGCTTGAAGCTGACTCCCGTTTATCCTGTCAAGTGACGGTAGAAAGCAATGATTTAACGATTGAAATCCCTAAATATACCATTAATCACGCTTCAGAAAATCATCATTAATCATAGAACCTGTTTATGATTAATTTTTTTAGGCAAAAAAGCAATTATTTTTAATGAAATATTCTACAAAAATATTAAAGCGTAATTAATTATGAACAGGTTCTAACAAACCATGCTAAAATTAAGCATCGCTATGATGCTTAGTTTTTTTCTCTAATTGTTCTAACGCATGATTTAAATGGTTACGAATACGTTGCTCATCGTAATTTCGGACATCTTTAAAATTTAAATGTAAATTAAAACCAGGTAAATCATAACTCATCCAATCGCTTTCATTTTTTTCATAATTTGGGTCAATTAATTGCCAAACTAACACAGGTTCTTTTAAGCCCTTTAATAAATACTTACCCGCTAATTCACAATTATGTTCATGACAAATCAAATTAAATGTTGAAGCACTGATTAGAATTTGGTCTTGTTCGGCGGTCGATTCGAGCCGAGAAGCAATATTAGCTTCCCGACCAATAATCGTGTAAGCCATACGATTACCACTACCAAAATTGCCAACATGACAATAACCTGTATTAATGCCAATACGAATATGTAAACCTGGAAAACCGAGCAGTCGCCATTGCTGACGTAAAAGCTTCATTTCACGTCTCATATCAATTGCCATATTAGCACATAATAACGCATTTTCTTTATCACTGAGATTACCATTATCGCCAAAATAACACAGCATACCATCACCAATAAACTTATCGAGTGTTGCCCCATATTTATTAGCGATTTGGGTCATACGGTCAAAATAAGTATTTAGAATATCAGCAAGATGGTCGGGACTAAGCGTGTCAGATAATTCAGTAAAACCTTTGATATCAGAAAAGAAAATTGTTAGTTTTTTGCGTTGATTAGCCACCTTCATGGGTTTATTTGTACGGACAATGGGTTGCCAAATTTGAGGAGGAATAAATTTGGTTAAGGCATTTGTTACCGTGATTAATGCAGAAATACGATTTTGTTTTTCTTTAAGTCGTGCGTTTTGTTCTTGTAATCGGGAAGTTAGTTGCCAAAATAAACAACCAAAAATTACCATAGAAACTGACAAAATTACATAATTAAATGTCGCCTGCTCATCAAAACTTAAAGTAATTTTTGGCAAAATTGCAAGAAAAATTAATATGTTAAAGCCAATTAATGTGACTGCTAGTAATACTAATGAAATCAAATGTTCTCGACTAGCAACTAATAATCGATAACATAAAAATAGCCATAAAGAAATCGTTGGTAAATAACTAAAATGCAACAAACCAATGCAAATAATCGTTAAAGTAATGCTGGTAGCATCTAAAAAAAAGCTTCTTCTATGAATAAATGATAAAGCAATGGTAACAAAACTTGTAAGAATTAATACCAGTAAAATCGAAAAATGGGTTATCGGTAAAGATAATGTCGCTAAATATCCAAGAATACAAGTGACCACCAATAATTCAGGATAGAAAAACCGCCGAACAATATCTTTTAAAAAAGATAAATCAATTTGGTACATGATGAATGATGCGACTAATAAAAAATGGCGAGGCAGATTATTAGCAATTCATTTTCCAATCAAATGGCATTTCTCGATAACCTCGTAATGATATCATCAATGTCTGTTGCATATGCAATAAAATATCTTGGCTATAAGGAATACTTGGTGTTCCCCATACAGGATTTGGCCAAGCAACATCATTTTGATAACGTACAATATGATGAAAATGTAACTGTGGTACTTGATTACCAAGGGCTGCAATGTTCATTTTATCTGCTTGAAAATTTTTGGCTAATTGGCTAGATAACCAGCTAGACTCCCGTAAAAATTGGGCTTGATCGCTTGGTGATAATTCGTATAACTCCTTAATACCTGCCACACGAGGGACTAAAATCAGCCAAGGAAATCGGCAATCATTCATTAAACGACAGGTGGATAATGGAAATTCACCAACAAGAAAGGTGTCTTTTGCTAACTGTGGATGTAAATTAAACATAATGACTCAGAATAATAGTTAAGATTAAGAAAAGTAAATGTTAGAAATATTTTATATCCAATAGATGGATAAAGAGTGTATTTTATCAGTTACTCAATTCATACGACAAGTACTGGTCTAGATAAATCTTGATAATGATACCTTGAAAACTGCATTTTATCTGAAAAATCAACTTAAATGTTCTTTGATTTAAGTTGATTTTACCATTGATTATTTTAATTATTTTTCAACTTGGCTAACGTCCCTGACCGCCCCTGTGTCGGCACTGGTAGTCATCATTGCGTAAGCTCGTAATGCTGAAGAAACGACTCGCTGACGATTAACAGGTTTAAACGCTTGTTTACCTTTGGCAAGCATGGCGTTACGGCGTTGGGCTAAATCTTTATCACTGATGGCTAAATTGATTTGACGATTTGGAATATCAATATGAATGGTGTCACCATCTTCAATTAATGCAATTGCTCCACCTTCGGCAGCCTCTGGGCTGGCATGTCCAATGGATAATCCAGATGTTCCACCTGAAAAACGCCCATCAGTTAATAAAGCACACACTTTACCTAAACCTTTTGATTTTAAATAAGATGTTGGATAAAGCATTTCCTGCATACCAGGGCCTCCTTTTGGTCCTTCATAGCGGATAATTACGATGTCACCTGCCACAATTTTATCCGCTAAGATGGCAGATACTGCATCATCTTGACTTTCAAAAACTCTTGCCCGCCCTGTAAAGGTTAAAATACTTTCATCAACACCAGCCGTTTTTACTACACAGCCACGTTCTGCGATATTGCCAAATAATACCGCTAAGCCACCATCTTTTGAATAGGCATGTTCAACGCTACGAATGCAACCTGTTTCACGATTAACATCAAGATTTGACCATGATTGATTTTGGCTGAAAGCTTGAGTTGTACGAATACCAGCTGGAGCGGCGATAAATAGTTCCCTAGCTTCTTGATTATCAGGGTTCATAATATCCCATTTATTTAAAGCCTCTTTTAGGGTTTTACTATGAATTGTAGGAATATCAGTGGTTAATAAATTCGCTCGGTCTAATTCGGCTAAAATCCCCATGACACCACCAGCTCGATGCACATCTTCCATGTGATATTTTTGGGTTGCAGGGGCGACTTTTGATAAGCAAGGAACATTGCGACTTAAACGGTCAATATCTGCCATTTTAAAATTAACTTGAGCTTCATTGGCGGCGGCCAATAGATGCAAAATAGTATTGGTTGAGCCACCCATGGCGATATCAAGACTCATTGCGTTTTCAAAGGCAGACTTTGTAGCGATAGAGCGAGGCAATATGCTATCATCGTCTTGTTCATAATAACGTTTTGCCAATTCAACAATCAATCGTCCAGCCTGTAAAAATAACTCTTTACGTTTAGCATGTGTGGCAAGTAATGAGCCATTGGCAGGCAAGGATAGACCTAATGCTTCAGTAAGACAGTTCATTGAATTGGCAGTAAACATTCCTGAGCATGAGCCACAAGTTGGGCAGGCAGAGCGTTCGGTGGCAGCCACTTCTTCATCAGAAATGCTATCATCTGCAGCATCAACCATTGCATCAACAAGGTCAAGTTTGCGAATATTGCTATTGTCAGCATTTGGTTGAATACTAGCGATAACTTTGCCCGCTTCCATTGGTCCACCTGATACGAATACCGTTGGAATGTTTAATCGTAGTGATGCCATTAACATACCAGGTGTGATTTTATCACAATTAGAAATGCAAACTAACGCATCAGCACAGTGGGCGTTTACCATATATTCAACGCTATCTGCGATTAAATCTCGGCTAGGCAGGCTATACAACATGCCTAAATGTCCCATTGCAATACCATCATCAACAGCAATCGTGTTAAATTCTTTTGCCACGCCACCTGCTTTTTCAATTTCACGAGCGACCAACTGTCCCATATCCTTTAAATGAACGTGTCCTGGTACAAACTGAGTAAAAGAATTTGCTATCGCAATGATTGGCTTATTAAAATCGTCATCAGTCATGCCTGTTGCACGCCACAAAGCCCGAGCTCCAGCCATATTACGACCAGATGTTGAAGTTTTTGAGCGGTATTGCATACAATCGTCCTCAATAGTTAGTTATCATAAAAAATCAAAAGTGTAACTGTAAATGAAGCATAGGTATATAAGCAAGTCGTATTTGCTTGGTAACAAAAAAATAAAGCGAATAAAAAAACCGAAACATTATCAACATAACGTTTCGGCATTGAGTAATAAAAATTATCATTAAATTAAAGCTGTTTTACTAACGATAATGCCATTATTATCTGCATAAATAAACATACCTGAACGTAGCGTCATACCACCAAAACAAATCTCTACATCAACCTCGCCAATACCTTGACGATTTGACTTACGAGGAATACTGCCTAACGCCTGAACACCAATATTCATCTTTGCCATATCATCAACATCACGCACACAACCATAAACAATGACACCAGCCCAGCCATTATCGACTGCATTTTGGGTAATCATATCACCAAGTAATGCACATCGCATTGAACCGCCACCATCAACCACTAGCACTTTGCCTTCACCAGATGTTGCCAAAAGCTCTTTGACTCGGCTGTTATCTTCAAAACATTTGACCGTCACAATCTCGCCACCAAAAGTTTTTTTCCCACCATAACTAAAAAAACGTTTACCTTCCATGTTGGGCGTACAAACTTGGCAAGTTGGGTGAGCATCTAACAAATCGCAAGTAATGAAATTTTCTATAATCATCAAAAATCCTTTTTTTACAAATTAAGATTGAAAACGGGTTATTATCAACATATCACTATTACTAAACAATTTTAATTTTGGTAAACGGCTATGACGATAAGTTGTATTTGTATAAATATCCATAATATACCAATTATTAGCCACCAGTGCCATCGCCATTGCCACCCTTTCTGCTTCAATTGGACGTACAGATAAATTTTTTGGCATAATTGGTTTTAACATCTTAAATGCTGTCTGAGCAAAATTTTCCCAAGGACGGTCAGTATGTTGTCCAAGCAATAATGAAGGACGAAAAATTGCCAATTGCTCAAAACCAATATCAATAATTGCCTGCTCTAACTCACCCTTAACACGACTATAAAAAAAGCGACTATTTGGATTTGCTCCCATTGCTGATAGCAAAAAGAAACGCTGAATACCTTTTTTATGACAAGCTCGAGCAAAATTTAAATTATACTCATAATCAACAGCCCGAAAAGCTTCTTCATTACCTGCTTGCTTTAACGTTGTACCCAAACAAGAAAACGCATCAATATCTTGGTGTAAAGTTAAATTATCTATAAAATCATAAATTTGAGAAAAATCTTTTAATTGGTAAAAGTGCATTGCCTCATCAAATTCTTTTGGTGGGCTACGGGAAATAATAATAACTTTTTGATAAAGACTGGCTAACTGGATTAATAAAGATTTACCGACCAAACCTGTCGCCCCAATAATTAACGCTGTGCGTTGCATAAAACCCCTCACGGTGATGAAATTATTACTATATATTCATTTAACCACACTATCTACAAGCTTGCATTAGTTTTTTGTGACACATTATTTTGAATATTTCATACATTTTACATAAAATCGCTTATTGTTATTTGAATGTGAATTTGCTAGAATAAATAGCTTTAAATCGGTCAGGTATTATTTAAATTATTCCGATAATACACACCAAAACCCAATGAACAAAAGTGATATTGCGGAGGCTGCCCGCTATCACCTATCCAACAGAGTAAAAACCCAAAGGAGATTTTACGTGGCAAATTCTGCACAAGCTCGTAAACGTGCCCGTCAAAACGTTAAACGCCGTCAATTAAAAGCATCGCAACGCTCGATGGTGCGTACTTACATTAAACGTGTTGTTAAAGCAATTCAAGAAAAAAATTATGAATTAGCAACTGAAGCTTACAAAAAAGCAGTGCCTATTATTGACCGTATTGCCGACAAAGGTGTTATCCATAAAAACAAAGCAGCACGTCATAAGAGCCGTTTAAACAAAGCAATTAAAGCATTAAAAGCTTAATTGTCATATAAAAAATAAACGTCTAGGATAAATACTGGACGTTTTTTTATTTTAAACTATCTCAAAGTTCAACTAATAAGCGTTCATACAACACACCACGCCAAATAAAATGCACTTTTGCTTCAGCTAATGGCTTATCATCAAACCATAAAAATACACCTTCCATCATTTTTGGCCAATCTTCCCAATCAATTTGTGAATGACGCATTAACACTGCTAAAAACGCTGATAATAATGTATCATGGCTGACTGCTAACAATAAATGTCCATGTTGCGGTTGATGTTGATGAAATAACCGTAATAAATCCAAACTGCCTTGGGTCGTGGTTTTTGTACCTGGTAACTCTCCCAGTAAAAAACGATTAATAAAATTTAATGCCCCAATTTGTTTAAAAATTTCGCTGGCAAGCTGTGGTTCTACCACTAAACTACCTGGTTCAACTAACAATGACTGATGCACCACCGCTTTATTAATTCCCGCCCCTTTTTGCATTAATATCGCTGTATCAATACAACGAGGAATAGGGCTACTAATACTATCGACATCTAAAGAATAATTTAAATGATTAGCAAGCCATCGTCCCCATGCTTGAGCTAAAACTCGTCCATTGTGAGTCAATGGCAATTGAGCACTAGCAAAACCTTGATTATCAGAACGTTCTCGTAATGAATGGCGTGTAAATAAAATAAGTCGCTCGTTGTCAGGCAACAGCCCAACCGAGTCAATCATACTTTCAGGTAAATAATCTGGCACAGGTGAGGTATATTTTTTCATGCCTACTAGATTAGCAAATTTTTACCTAAAAGTAGAGGAAATATTACAAAGTTTGTAAAATTTGTTGCAATTTTAACGTAGGATTTTCGGCAGTTGTGATAGAGCGACCAATTACCAAATAATCTGAACCATTAGCTATTGCTTGGGCAGGTGTGCAAATGCGAGTTTGGTCATTAGAGGCATCTTCTGGTAAACGAATACCTGGGGTAACTAATAGGAAATCTTTACCGCAAATTTCTTTTAACATTTTTGCTTCTTGAGCAGAACAAACGACACCATCTAAACCAGAAGCTTGGGTTAATAATGCCAAACGTTTTACTTGATTTTCAATACTATCAGTAATACCAATATCAGTTAAATCTTGCTGACCCATTGAAGTCAAAACTGTAACTGCCACAACAAGGGTAGCATAATCATGCTGTTGTAGTCGCTGTTTCACAGTTTGCATAGCAACTTGGCCACAGCTTGCATGAACATTGACCATCCATACGCCCATATCGGCAGCAGATAGTACAGCTTGAGCAGTTGTGTTAGGAATATCATGAAATTTTAAATCTAAAAAGATTTGAAAATCTCGCTGGTGCAATTGCTTAACAATATCTGTACCATATTTAGTGAATAACTCTTTGCCAACTTTTAAACGACAAAGTTTTGGGTCAAGATTATCAGCTAATGCAAGTGCTTGCGTTAAATTCATATTATCTAACGCAATAATAATGGGGGATTGGGTAATTGTATTGACTAAACTTGACATAAACAACCTTATGATAATGAATTGACAGTATTAGTTTTTGTTTCGGTTTGTAAGTTAGGTGACTTAGCCGTCAATTGCTGTTCAAGTTGATGTTGTGTTGTCATTAAGTTTTCACGAGTTTTTAACAACTCTTTGTTCAAACGTTGATTTTCAAGTTTCATCTGCAACACTTTAAATAAAATGATTGCCAATAACATACCTGCAATCACACCCAATAAAATACAAATAATTAATAACAATCCCAAGTTCATTTGTGGTACTTGTGAAAACAATAAATTCACTTGTACTTCGGCATTATTCACCAATACCAACACCAGTGAATAGCCAAAAACTAGGAATAATAATATCGCGACAAGATATCGCATATTCGTTTTCCTTTAGTTATTGATAGATTGTTATATTATACGGGTTTTCGGTTATCTTGCCTATGGGTATCAATTAATATTTACTTTGATTTACACGTTCACGCAAGACTTTTCCAGCTTTAAAATAAGGAATAGCTTTTGCTGAGACTTGAACTTTTTCTCCAGTTTTTGGGTTGCGAGCGATACGAGCATCTCGATGATGAAGATTGAAACTGCCAAAGCCTCGAATTTCAATACGACCATCTTGACGTAATGTGTTTGACATTAAATCTATGATTTGTCTGGTTGCTTCTTCAACCGTTTTTTCGGATAAGCTATCACATTGAGCAGATAGATTAATAATAAAATCAGATTTATTGAACACTTTCTTCATACTAATACATCTCAAAAAATTAATATTACATACTTTGTAAAACAGGGTATCATCTATAAAAACTTTATATATTTACTTGATTATCAGTTAAATATAAGTATGCTATTAATATAAATTAACTCTGTTTTATTTCGATGTTAATCATATAACATATTAATATGAAAAGAAATTCTGCCAAATGTTACTCAGATGAAAATATCTACCGTTAATCCAATAAAAAAA
Organism: Moraxellaceae bacterium; assembly: GCA_041855445.1. Classification (GTDB taxonomy): domain Bacteria; phylum Pseudomonadota; class Gammaproteobacteria; order Pseudomonadales; family Moraxellaceae; genus Faucicola. The sequence continues at coordinate 124,450 of JBHAEG010000058.1, read as the reverse complement.
GCAACCCGAAAGTTGCTTTTCTTTTAACGCTAAATTTTAGCAATTTAGTTTACTGCATTTGCTCTTTGATTAAATCACCAATGGTTTTTGGTTGATTATCGTTGGCATTGTTGGTACGCAATTCTTTGATGGCTTCACGTTGTTCAGCTTCATCTTTTGCTTTGATAGATAAGCTAATATTGCGAGTCTTACGGTCGATATTGACGATTTTCGCTTCAACTTCATCACCAACATTTAACACTTTAGACGCATCATCAACTTTATCTTGTTGAATTTCAGAAGCTCGTAAATAGCCTTCAACATCATCAGCTAATTTAACTTTTGCACCTTTGGCATCAACTTCAGTTACGCTACCTTTAACAATCGCACCACGGTCATTGACTGCTAAGTATTCATTGAAAGGGTCGCTGTTTAATTGTTTAATGCCTAAGCTGATGCGATTGGCTTCTGCATCAACAGATAACACAACAGCTTCAACAGCGTCGCCTTTACTGTAGTTACGGATAGCTTCTTCGCCAGCTTCAGTCCAAGATAAATCAGATAAATGCACTAAGCCGTCAATGCCACCTTCTAAGCCAATGAAGATACCAAAGTCAGTGATTGATTTGATAGTACCTGTAACTTTATCACCTTTTTGATGTTTTTTATCAAACTCTTCCCATGGATTTGGCATGGTTTGTTTGATGCCTAAGCTAATGCGACGACGTTCTTCATCAATATCCAAGATTTGAACGGTAATTTCATCACCAATTTGAACGACTTTTGATGGGTGAATATTTTTGTTGGTGTGGTCCATTTCTGAAACGTGAACAAGACCTTCGATGCCATCAGCGATTTCTGCAAAACAGCCATAATCAGTTAAGTTAGTAACACGGGCTTTAACATTCGTGCCTTTTGGATAGTTTTGTAGCACATTATCCCATGGGTCAGTACCTAATTGTTTTAAACCTAAGCTAACACGATTACGCTCACGGTCAAATTTTAATACTTTAACTTTTAATTCTTGACCAACTTCAACAACTTCTGATGGGTGTTTAATGCGTCTCCATGCCATATCAGTGATATGTAATAGACCATCGATACCACCTAAATCAACAAATGCACCATAATCAGTTAAGTTTTTCACCACGCCAATAACTTCTTGGCCTTCTTCAAGGTTACTTAATAATTCTTCACGCTCTGCTGAATTTTCAGCTTCCATCACGGCACGGCGACTAACAACAACATTGTTACGTTTTGCATCAAGTTTGATAACTTTAAATTCTAACTCTTTGCCTTCTAAATGAGCAGTGTCACGCACTGGACGAGTATCTACCAGTGAACCAGGTAAGAATGCACGTACTGAACCGATATCAACAGTAAAGCCACCTTTAACCTTACCAGAGATTAAGCCTTTGACGATTTCATTATTTTCGTGAAGTTGTTCTAAAACGTTCCAAGTTTCAACACGTTTTGCTTTTTCACGAGATAACAAGGTTTGACCCATGCCGTTATCAACCGCATCAACAACAACTTGCACTTGGTCGCCAACTGTTACTTCAAGCTCGCCAGCTTCGTTTAAAAATTCACTACGAGGTACAATACCTTCAGATTTTAGACCTGTATCAACTGTAATCCAATCGCTATCAATAGCCACGACTGTACCACTAATTACGGCACCACGTTCAACATCTAGGGCTTGGCTTGCTTCAAACAGTTCAGCAAATGATTCCATCATAAAAAATTACCTTTAAATAGCCGTAGCCTGTCCAGCACAGTACGGTTCTAGTCATGATTTTTTATAAACTTGATGCTGGTTTTGATGTTTATAAAAAATCCAAAATATTATTGGTGAAAAACAATAACGACCATATTAGGTCACTCATATTTATATCATCATCTTTAATCAAAGATGATATATGATTAGTTAAATCAAGCTTTTATCTTGGCACAGCTGTAAAATATGTTGAAAAACTTCATCAATTGTTAATGTTGAACTGTCTATGACAATTGCATCATCAGCAGGTTTTGATGGAGCAACATTCCGCTTGCTATCTCGTTCATCTCTGGCAATAATTTGAGTTAAAATCTCATCATAATTTGCGGTTTTTCCAGCTTGCTGTAATTGTTTAACACGTCTATTTGCTCTTGCTTGAGCAGAAGCGGTTAAAAAAACTTTTACAGTTGCTTGAGGAAAAACTACTGTTCCCATATCTCGTCCATCAGCAATTAACCCTTTATCACTTGCCATATTTTTTTGTAAAGTCAATAAAGCATTTCGTACTTTTGGGAAAACAGCAACTTTTGACGCATATTCGCCAACTTGCTCAGTACGAATGTCATGACTAACATCATTACCATTTACTAAAACAGTGACATGACCTGTAGCCTTTTGGCTGGGTAAAAACTGAATATCTAAAGATTGGGTGAGGTGGGCAAGTTGATTTTCATCGAGTGGTTCAATTAATAAATTTGCCTGTGATGCCATTAAACCAACAATGCGATATAAAGCACCAGAATCTAACAACTGATAACCAAGATGATTAGCCAGTTTTGCCGTGATAGTACCCTTGCCAGCACCACTAGGCCCGTCAATAGTAATGATAGGCAAAAAATTTAAAGATGTGTTACTAGCATTGGACATAAATATAAAAGTGGTTGATTTTCAAAAATACCACCTATTTTATAGAATTTTTTTTAAATATGCAAGAAAAACTAGTATAGAAAATAGTCCTAACTTAGTAGGTACATTTTAATTATTTTTAGGACTATTTTTAAGAGGATAATCAACAAGTAATTAAAATACATCAAGACAACGGCACAACTCGCATCACTTCCTCAAAAGTCGTCATGCCTTCTGCTATTTTTCTTGCTCCTGCGATACGTAATGGTTGTAAACCTTCTTGATATGCTTTTTGCGTAAGTACATTTAATGGTTCGCCATCGCTAATCATTCGTTTTAATTCATTGTTTAATAACATAATTTCATATAAGCCAATTCGTCCAATATAACCTGTATACCGACAATGCTCACACCCAACAGCATGAATTATCAATTCAGGAGGCTCGGCTTTCCATGGATTGACTAGTTCATGCCATGTTTGTTTTTCGATATCAGTAATGGCTTGTGCAGTTTTGCAATGTGGACAAAGTGTACGCACCAAACGTTGTGCCATAATTCCTAAAATCGTTGCTGATGTTAAAAATGGTGCTACGCCTAAATCGTGTAAACGAGTTAAAGAACTTGGGGCATCATTAGTATGTAACGTTGATAGTACCAAATGTCCAGTCAGCGATGCTTGAACAGCCATTTCTGCCGTTTCTGTATCACGAATTTCACCAACCATAATAATATCAGGGTCTTGACGCATTAATGAACGAATACCATCAGCAAAAGATAAATCGATATTTGTTTGCACTTGCATTTGATTAAATGCAGGCTCAATCATTTCGATTGGGTCTTCAATCGTGCAAACATTTACCTCATCTGTGGCTAATTGTTTAAGTGTACTATAAAGCGTTGTTGTTTTTCCTGAACCTGTTGGACCTGTCACCAAAATAATTCCATTAGGGTGGCTGGTCATTTCATGCCATTTTTGTAAATCTCGACCCGTTAAGCCTAACTGCTGGAATGAACGCACTAATACTTCAGGGTCAAAAACCCGCATTACCAATTTTTCGCCAAATGCTGTTGGCATGGTTGATAAACGTAATTCAGTTTCTTGTCCTTTTGGTGTACGGGTTTTCAGTCGTCCATCTTGTGGTTTACGTTTTTCTGCGATATTTAACCGTCCTAAAATTTTTATACGGGCGGTAACTGCAGTCATAATTGCTACGGGCATTTCATATACCGTATGTAATACGCCATCAATTCGAAAACGTACTTTGCCTGCTTCTCGGCGTGGTTCAAGATGAATATCACTCGCTCGTTGGTCAAACGCATATTGCAACAACCAATCTACAACCTTAACAATATGTTGGTCATTGGCATCAGGATTTTCCACATTGCCAAGCTGTAATAAGGCCTCAACGTTTGTTATATCTGACTCTGCCCGTTTTTGAGCATGATTTGCCCCTGCAATGGCTTTTGTTACCTGATAAAATTCTTGGCGATAACGATTGATTTGTTCAGGATTTAAAAATACTGTTTTTATCGTTTTTGGTCTAACAATATGTTCGATATTACGATACCAATCATGATATAATGGCTGGTCTGTTCCAATGATAATTTCTTGATTTGTCACTGAAATTGGCAAAATATAATGAGATTTAGCATACTCAAACGACATGACACCTGTAATACTTGGTACATCGATTTTTAATGGGTCAATTCGCACAAATTCCATATTAGTTTTAAGGGATAACCATTGATTTAATTTATCTAGTGTTAATGGCTGTGCCGTTTTTTTATCAGTTAAATTAAAACTAGCAATAATTTGTAATGGGTGTAACTTTGCACGTTGGCTAGTAATTACCAAATTATAATCCCGTTGGTCAATGATTTTATCTTTCAATAACTCATCTAAACACCAACGTGTATCAATAATCATAGAAAATTCTGTTGTAAACATGGATAACTATCCTTGAATAAAATTTATGTGTTGAATGATAAATATTTGATTTTCATTCATATAAAACCCAATATCAAACTGACGATATCGCATGGTAAAAATTGTAGTCGTTTCTTGCTGACGATAGGCAGGACGTGGGTCTTGGGCGATTAACTGTTGAATGATATGCCAATCATTTTTAGTCAGCTGTTGATGATGAATAAATTGCTTAACTTGCTCTGTTGCATCATCAGACGTTATCACAGGTTTTAGCATTGGTGATTGAGTCGCAAAGCCAACAGTTGCATTCGTAATACTATCACTATAATTTAAATAAGGTTTAATATCTAACACAGGTGTACCATCGACCATGTCCGCTCCTAAAATGTGTAAATGTATATAATCTTTACTAATATCGATATTAATAAGCTGAATGACTGATAAACCAATATTAGCGGGGCGGTACATACTGCGTGTTGCAAATACGCCAATTTTCTGATTTCCACCCAAACGAGGGGGGCGAACTTGTGGACGAAATTTTATTTTATCCTGTGATTTATTCTGATGAAATAGCCAAAGCAACCAAACATGACTAAATTTTTCCAAACCATCAAAAGCAGAAGCTTCTAAAAATGGGGGAATTATTTCAATGTAAGCAGGCACATTCACTAAATTGGGCTGGCGAGGAATACCAAACTTTTGTGATAAAGGCGAATGTACATAGCCTATAATCGGAAAAGTAACATTTTCTGTGGTAAAATTCATAAAAAATAAGATATGTGATTTTTTGAACTATGATTATGCCATTTTTTTGTTGATTAAACTCGCCTAACAGGTAGAAAATTTGTTATTATGTCAGATAATAAATTGAGAAAGATTTTTATCGTTTTTGCTTGTTTATTTTAATTTTAGTAAAAGGCGTAATTATGTCAAAATTTTACGAAGAAACCGTAACTTATGTTCATCATTGGAACGAAACTTTATTTACTATCAAAACAACCCGTCATGCAGGTTTACGTTTTCGTAATGGCGAATTTGCAATGATTGGTTTAGAAGTAAATGGTAAACCATTAATGCGTGCTTATTCTATTGCTAGTGCTAATTATGAAGATGAACTTGAGTTTTATTCAATTAAAGTTCAAGATGGCCCTTTAACTTCTATTTTACAACATATTAAAATTGGCGATAAATTATTGGTGAGTAAAAAACCAACAGGTACACTTGTTTTAGACGATTTAAATCCAAATGCAAAACATTTATATATGTTGGCAACAGGGACAGGATTAGCACCATTTTTATCTCTTGCTCGTGACCCAGAAGTGTATGAAAAGTTTGAAAAAGTTATCATAGTACATGGGGTACGTTATGTCAGTGAGCTTGCTTATCGAGAATTGTTTGAAAAAACTTTATTTGAACATGAATTTTTGGGGGAATATGTTCAAGGTAAATTAATTTATTATCCAACGGTAACTCGTGAGCCATTCCATCATCAGGGGCGTATTACAGATTTGATGACTTCTGGAAAATTATTTGAGGATATTGGTTTGCCTCCAATGAACCCAACCGATGACCGTGCAATGATTTGTGGTAGTCCATCGATGAATAAAGATGTTGCTAAAATTTTAGATGATTTTGGATTAAAATGTTCTCCTCGCATGGGAGGTACGGGAGATTATGTGGTAGAACGTGCGTTTGTTGAGCAATAATTTTTGATAAAATACTTGCAAATTTAAAAATTTTTGTTAAAATAGCATCCCATATAGATAGTTAGTGTAGTGATTAAACTATAATCAACTATGCCAGTGTGGTGAAATTGGTAGACACGATGGATTCAAAATCCATTGCCCTTAAAAGCGTGTCGGTTCGAGTCCGACCACTGGTACCATTCAATAGTCTATTGAAATCTATAGACAGCTATGAAACCCTAGAGAATTAAGACTTTAGGGTTTTTTATTGTCTATTCACATCTACCAACATCTATTGAAATCTACAAATAATAACAGTATATTTAACAGTATATAGACTTTCTGCACTGTTTTTTATTGAGTATATACTGTTATGGCTCGTACAACTAAACCACTAACAAACACGCAAATAGAGAAAGCTAAGCCAAAAGAGAAACTGTACCGCCTTTATGATGGTAATGGTTTAGTCATGAACATTACTCCTAATGGTGGTAAATATTGGTATTTGCAATACAAGCACCCTATTACCCACAAAGCCCAAATGTATAAGTTGGGTGATTATCCTGTCTTGTCATTATTGGAAGCTCGTAAAGCTTGTCAAGAATGCCATGCCTTATTGCAAAAACACATTGACCCTAAAACTTATTTTGAGTTGGAGCGACAACGCCAAGAAAACGCTTTGACGAACGATTTTAAAAGCGTGTTTGCTGAATGGCTCGCCACCAAAAATTACTCGCCTGCCACACAAGCCAAAATGCAAAATTATCAAAATGAATTGTTGGCAGTTATTGGTAATAGGCCTGTTGCAGATATTAATGTGCCTGACCTAATGCTTGTACTGAAGCCTGTAGAAAAAGCAGGACATTTTGCCAAATTGGAAAAAATGCGAACGATGATTAATCAAACGTTGGCGTATGCAGTAGCAACAGGAAGAAGTGAGACAAATCCTAGTTTGCATTTAAAGGGGGCTTTTGCGACTGGTGAAGTCCGTCATAATCCTGCAATCTTAGACGAAAGCCATTTGGGTGAATTGGTTCGTGCGATTGATAGTTATCATGGGTTTTTTGTAACAAAAAAGGCGTTGGGTTTTGCTTTGATGATGTTTGCTCGTCCTGGTGAGATTAGACACATGACATGGGACAATTTGGATTTAGATAATGCAATTTGGGCATACACACCCAACAAAACCAAAAAATCTACACAAGTTCAGATGATAAGCCCTTTGCCACATCAAGCATTAGAAATTTTACGGCAAATGAAAGAGTTTAAGCCCAATAGTCAGCTTGTTTTCCCAAGTACGGTTAGCCAGTTACGCCCCTTATCAGAAAATACGCTGAATCAAGCATTAAGGCGTATGGGGTTTGACGGTAGTGAGCAGACTTCACATGGATTTAGGGCGATTGCAAGGACATTGTTAGAAGAGAAATTTAAATATGACTATCGTATGATTGAAATGCAGTTAGGACATCAAGTTAGGGATAGTAACGGTAGGGCGTACAATCGTGTAACATGGCTTGATGAACGCCGTGAAATGTTGCAGGCGTGGGCGGATTATTTGGATAGCCTAAAAACCATATCTGCAACATAACAGATTAAGCCATAAACATAATTCATCACTTGATTAGATTGATGGTTTAAAAACTCTTTCGATTTCACGATAAGTTGATTTGCCAAAACGATTTTTAATAGCGTTCCGCACATGCTTTTTTTGAGTTGGAATGCTTAGTTTGCACTTAGGGTGGTTGAATACGAGCCGTTTTTACGAATACTTGGTAAAACTTCGTTAAATACCCAATCTTGAAATTTTACGGCACTTTCTAATTTTGGGCCAAAAATTAAACGGTATACATCAGGTTCATAAATAACACGCATTTCCTGATTTCCACTTTTTGTAGAAAGGGTGCGGTAATTTACCGCTCCCTTGTAGTGTTGCGTAATTGCATCATTTGGGCGTGCATAACCTAGTGTTACAGCAACATCTTTAGCAACAAAAAGGGGATTATTATTTTCATCTAAGAAAATACGAACAGAATTTTGTTTAAAATTGAAAGTTTGAATGTGTGATATACTATACCTCTTTAGGTTGGAATTTAACCCTATTTTGAAATATGGCAGATAAGATGTTCAAAACATGCCTAAAGTCATGCGTACATTCTCACGATATGCACCAATCATCTAAATCAACAATATCATAATCATATAGTGCTAGAACATTTTATGCTCGACTAGCTATCCAGTCATTAATTTCATGTTCAAACCAGTATGATGTACGACCATCTTTGCGTTGTTTGGGGAATGTGCCTTGTGCAATTTTTTTGTAAATAGTGGGGCGTTTCCACCCTGTTTTTTCTATGACTTGTGGAAGTCTTAGGCGTTTTAGATTTTTGGTTAAATCACTTTGTAAGCTTAATATCTCTATGGCTTGTTCCAGGCTTGGTTCTATACCGTCATCAATCAGTTGTTGTAATTCATCTTTTTTGTCTAAGATGTTGTTTGAGATTTGGTATGACGTTGTCATGACTTTTTCCTTTGAAAGTTGATGTTTTTTAAAAATTTCATCAAGTTATCTTTGTGCTTGCTTGGCTTGCGGTTAATTTTTTGCTCAAGCCATAGATATAGATAGGCTTTTTTATAATTACGAATGGTAGCGAAATAAACACGATTAAATTAAACTGCCATTTTGGCAAAGCTTGCTTTTTGCTAAATAAGCGTACAATGTCTTTTTTGGTCATGAAATCTTTCCTAAAAACTGTTCTAAGTTATGATAATCCTATTACTTACAAGGCTTCATCATGGCAATTGGCAATTACCACTTTTTGAGTATGACCACCCGTATACCACATATCTAGTGCAAGCAGAATGAGTACACCAATAACAAAGCCAATGGCAAGGTTTAGGGCGATAATAAGGAGTTGTTTGAGGATTGGGGGCATGGTTAATATCTATTTAGCTTATAGTTGTATATAATTTAGTATAAAACTAAATAAAAATCAAGTAAAAATTTAATAAAAAACTAAATTTTTTATAAACCCAATACGATTATGCCATACCTGTGAGCAACAAAAAGCCCCAAGCGTATTGGGGCTACAAACAAATAAGGATTGGATTTTGACTGGTTGTATTACTTACATATCCGCTTTGATTTGCTGATAGTACCATCATTACACATAAATTTGCCATTGGCAGTGCAGGCTTTTACCCCACCTTTTTTACCACTACATGGAGTATTGCCACCGTTACCACCACGCCCGCCACCAGACATACTACCACCTGATGAGCCCTTATAGCTTTTTGATGAGCTGGTTTTGCCACCACCTTTACCGCCTTTGGCAAAGGCAGGCGTGGTTAAAAGTGCCAAACTCGCCACAATAGCAACAAATGCTTGGGTAATTTTCATAAATTGCTCCATTATTGTTAAAAAAAAGATTAAGAAATGCTAAATATGATTGTCATAAGAAGCCTTATTTTGACTGCCCAAACAACCTTGCCAAAAATCCACCCAGAATACCTCCCTTACTTTTGGTGTTTGGGGTAAGCTCAGCATTGGGCAAATCTTTGGCGAGTAGTTTTGTGGCTGTATTTTCGGTCATTGTAATGCTTAAATATGCCCCAAATAGTTCGCCTGTGCGTGTATAGAGTTTACAGTCAGTGGTGTGTTCTGCTCTGCCATACAGCTCAAAATAATACTCCTTATCATCATAAGACAACTCACCAATCTTGCCGTAGCCACTAATCACATCGCCCTGTGTGTCTATTTTGACTGTGATAACCACGCTTCTTTCATCAAGTTTGATGGCATCACGGTCATTAAAGCACCGACGAAGCGTTTTGGTGTATTTATGTTCATCTTTGACTTCTAAGGCAAAGCCTCTACTTTTTATATGTGCCATATTCACCACTCCACTAAACAACACCACCTACAATCTCATACTCTTGATGAAATTCATCTTGTGAAATTGTAAGACCCACTTTATCCATCTCGCTATATACCCGCATACGCCCACCCGTCAGACGCTCCAAATAACGACAAATCAGCAATCCATGCATATTAAGCACATAAATCCTATTGGGATACACCAAATCATTTGCTTGTAAATTGCGGGCAACCACAAACGATTTTTGACGAATGACAGGGTGCATTAGGTCATCGTTACATACTGTGGCAAAATTGGCAGGTATGGATAGGATTTGTTTGGTCAAGTAAAGAGTTTGCTTTGGGGCATTGATGTTGGCTTGTGAGTAAAAATCTAAATTAAGTAATTCTGAAACCGCACATTGACCGTTTACCACAGATTGACTAATAGAGCCACTTACATGACTGTTATGCACTTGATTGACTTGGCTATGAGTGTAGGTGGCAGTTTCTTTACCAGTCAAAAGCCATTCAGGTGAAACCTTTAATGTCTCCGCAATCAAGGGAATATGTTCACTACTGGGCATGGTTGTCCCTGCTACCCATTTTGATACCGCTCCTTTGCTGACTTTTGTTGCTTGTGCAAGTGCGATTTGTTTTAATCCAAGCTCGTTTAAACGGCTTGCCACTCTATCTGATAATGTATTCATGGTAAAAAATTGCTCCTAATTTACCACTCCATAAAATTAGACCACCAAACCACACCACCCATAATTTGATATTTTTCGTCAAAATCTGCCCGTTTAAGCACTTCTCCTTCTCTGTTGGCAAAACCATACACCCTAATTTCATCAGATGATACTTGACTAAGATAAAAACAGCGTATGAGATTGCCCATTTTAAGAGCATAAATTTTTCCATCATAAATGGGGATAAGTGCTTTTTTTCGGTCTGCCACCACCAGTGAACCGCTCATAATCATGGGGGTCATCTCCTGACTGAGCATGGGAAAGGCAAACAGCTCATCAGGGCTGTTTACAATGTCTGGCACTTTGTTTGTTATGCTCTGAACAACAGTAATGGCGGAAATGTTTGTCAAGTCTGCATGCTCATAATATGCAACATCTATACACATTTGACCAGAACGTGCCAATTGGCTCTCTGAGTGTCTTTGAGTGTTGATGTTTTGATGTAATGAGCCATTACTGACGGTATTACCATTCATCTGCACAGACATTGTGTGCTGTGTATCCATGTAACCGTAGGGCAATTTAAGCTCTGTCTCTATCTGTCTTGCAAGGTCATGACCCATCGTAACCCTTGCCCCTGATGGTTTAATGCCTTTTTTAAGCTGACTGATGTATGATGCAGGCGTGCCAACTGCGTCAGCGAATTGAGCTTGCGTCTTAAAACCATCTATCAATGCCAGCATATTTTCTCGGCGGATTTCTGCAATATCCATCACAATCACCTTCTAAAATTAGTATTTAACTAAAAATTATATGCCTAGTAAATAAACAAAAAACTAAATTTGCATTTAGTTTAATTTAGTTATAAACTATATAAAATTTTAGCAAATGGCATAAATTATGAAAAACTCATCTCGTAAGCGACCCAAAATCCCTGCATTGATTGATAAAATCAATGGCTTAGACCCTGACAGTCGTACAGACTTTGCCAAATCCTGTGGAACAACCATCGGTAATCTTCGGCAAATTGCCTATGGTTATGGTGGCGTATCACCAAAACTGGCAAGCCAAATTGTCAAGAACTGTGGTTGTGTCGTTACGGTTGAACAGCTTATTCCAGAACTGACCATTTAACCCATGAAAAATTCATCTCAAATCACCGTCCATCTACCCCCAGAGTACCAACAAGCCATTCAAAACTTGGCAGGCATGGATAACGTGAGTGCGTCTGAATGGGTGCGTAAGCTCATAGAGCGTGAGCTGTCCGACATTCATCGGCAAGCTCAATATACCTTACAAGCGGTGGCTTGTATAGAGAACCGTGAGATTTAACAAATCTTTATAAGGACAACCCATGTATCAAATATATTACACACATCACAACTTTGGCGATTGGGCGATTGCCACCTACTACATGAGCCATCAACAAAAGGGCATTTTTGACACCTTAAAAATGCTCTACTTTGGCAATGCTGGCAAGCATAACGGCAAACTTGATGCGTCTGATTTTGACCTGCTTTGTCGGCAGGCGGGTTGTCATAGCGACAGCGAGATTGCTGATTTAAAACTAATACTCAAAGAGCAGTTTAAAAAAATTGGCAAAAACTACCGCCGTGCTGAGTGGGACAAAGAAATCTCAAACATCGTTTGGGAAATTAGCAAAAGTAACGGCAGTAACGGCAGTAACGGACGTAACGCAATCCGTAACGGCAAAAGTAATGACACCGTAACGCAAAACGTAACGAACAGTAACGCCATCAATCACACCGCCCCAATGTCAGAAGCCGAGCGTCAAGCACGCCATAGAGATAAGCAAAAAAAGCTCAAAGCCTTATCAGATAAGGGCATTACTGTGCCAGATGGCATACATTATGAGGCACTTGTTGAGCTTTATCTTAGCTATTTTCCGCCAAAGGATAACGACACCGTAACGCAAAACGTAACGGACAGTAACGAAACAGGTAACGAAAGTAACGCCCAAAAACGGCGGAATAACCATAATCATAATCATAATTATAACCAAGAGAGTGAGAATGACACCACGCCCCCATCTGAGAGCAAAAGCAAAGCTCAAAAAACAAAAACACCAACGCCAGCGTTTGACCCTATCACATTTTTACAGGACAACGAGGTTGATACAGACACAGCAACCGCCTTTGTCAAATACAAACAATCCAAACTCAAAAAGGGTGAGGACATAACAAAAACCATGCTTGTCCTGATACAAAACCAAGCAAACAAAACAGGCAAAATCACCTTTGCTGATGCCTTAAAAATCATGATGGCAACAGGCAAGTGGAAAAGTTTTGAGGCAGATTGGAATTGGCAGACTTGGTATGAGGCGGTGTTAATCCAAGAGAACCGCCCAATCCCTGACTGGCTAAGCACACCCCAAAACAACGATGCTAGCCCAAAGCGAACCCCAACCGCCACAACCAAAACCAAATTTGGCGGAGTAAACGACCCCCTAGCAATCAATCAGCATTGGCAGAACTATGAGCCACCTGCTAACTCAGAGCAAAACTATCAAAGAGCGATGGCAATGCTCAACAGCGGTGCAAGTAGTACCCCCATTGGCATGATACACATTTAGACACAACCAACGAGGAAAGACCATGACAAACATCAACCCCTGCTTGTCAAGCACAGAAAAAATGCAAGTGCATCACCATCTGTCAAGTCTGCCAAAGGATTTGCAAATGGTACAAATTACCACCAATTGCCCCACACATGGCATTAGCGTGCGTGAAGTAGTGGCTATCATTGCTGACACAGCTCGTAATATCTGTCCTAAATGCAAGGCAGAACAAGACGAGGTCAAGAGCTTGGCACGCCTTGCCAAACAGCACGCCACCAAAGCCAAACAGTCTGGCATCACTCACTACCAGCCATTTGACGCATGGCAGACAAGTAATGAGCGTATGGAGCGGATTTTGTCATTTGCTCAAAGTTACGCCCAAAATCCGCATGGCAATCTCATTTTGTCAGGTACAACAGGCACAGGTAAGACCATGCTTGCCAATTTGATTGCTACTGCACTTATCCAAGCCAATCAAGACGTATTGGTGATACGCTCAAGCCAAATTGGTGAACAGGCTCGTGCCACTTGGTCAAAATACAGCACCATCAGCGAGCATGAACTGATAAATGGTTGGATTAACCAAGATTTACTAGTGATTGATGAGCTGGGCGAAGCAGATTTGTCATACAACGCAGAAATGCAACAAGCCGACCGTGAGCGTTTAAGCCGTATTATTGACGGCAGATATACTAAGGGCTTACCCACTATCATTACCACCAATTTAACCAAAAACGCACTTAAGGAACGACTTGGTGATAGAGCATGGGACAGACTGCAACAGCACGCTGTATTTATTGCATTCAACTGGCAAAGTTACCGCCAAGCTCATGCAAAATTTGTGGAGATTTAAGATGAGTGAAGACTTGGAGCAAAAAGCCATTCTCACATGGGCAAGATGGCAACAGTGGGCAGACAGCAAAGTATCAGACTACCTACACCACAGCCCCAATGGAGGTAAACGCCACATTGCCACCGCTACCCGCTTTAAGGCGATAGGGACAAAAGCAGGCTTTCCTGATTTGTTTTTGTTTATCCCGTGTGGGGGTTATCATGGGCTATTTATTGAACTAAAAGCCCCAAAAGGTAAAACAAGGCAGGCAGGTAAAGTGTCTGACCATCAACAAACGATGATAGACCGCCTAAATGCACAAGGTTATAAAGCGGTGGTGTGCTATGGGGCAGGTGAAGCGATTGATGAGATTAAGGCGTATTTGGCAGGCGTGTCATGAGGTGTAAATACTACAACCCCACCACAAAACAGCGACAGAAATGAATTTATCCAAAAATTTAACCATATGATAAAAGAGACCAACCATGACAAACACAATAAACACAAAGCAGGCGAGCAAATTCACCACTCACCCCATGTTTGATATTGATGGCTTGGACTGGCTTTGTCAGCATTTGACAGCCACGCCTGCCAAAATGTTTGACGACTTTAATACGCCCAATAAGTGCGATAACGATTATTCGGCTTGGCAGGAGCGGTGTGCGTGTATCGGCACAATGGACACGCCTATGCGTGCACTGTGTAGTATGCTCGTGTGGGGTATAGAAAAACAAGCATTTGATACTGTATGCGGATATATGACAAAACAGCTACTGACAGAATTACGCAAAGCTCCCTTGCCCAAAAACTGCCCATACGATAGGGAGACATTATCACACAAAATGGCTCACATGGTGCTGTCTCTCCACTTAAAAAATATGTGGGACTTATGCACGGTCAAAGGGCGATTGTACTTTTTTAATATCAACATTCACGAAAAGACTTACATCAACCAATTTACCAAACATCAACGCCTACTGATTGACACCTTGCAGGATTTGGCATGGGAAATTGGTGTAGCAATTGGTGAATATAGAAATGAGTTAAGAGACCAAGAAATTTTGTGAGTTGTGATTGACTGGCAAATCTCTTGACACCATGATACCCTGTGGAGTATGATAATGCTAATATGATATTAAGTGTAAATAGGCGATTATCCTTTTGGGTAGTTGCCTTTTTTATTGCCTGTTTTCTGACCAAAAACAGAATGCACCAGAGCGTAAAACAAGATTGCCCTGTGCTAACTTGGCAGGCAAGTAATGTGGTGGCGGTGGTGGACAAAAAAGACAATATTTATCCCGACAAAAAGCGAGCCGAAAACAAGATTGACGGCATGGTGGCTTTGATTATGGCGTTGGGGCGTGCCAAGTTACACGCCCAAAGTGGGGGGAATATTGATGAGTATCTGTCAAATATGGTGATTGCTTAGCGAAGCACTAAATTCAACCATTTGTATCATACGAATACCTGCCATTAAACAATTTTTTATCAAGCAAGCAAAAAAGGCTTGCTTTTTTTATTGCCCTTATGTAGAATGTGCATAAGGTGCTTCAAAACACCAACCCTAAAGCGTTATCCACAAGCGACATCTGTGGCATTTTTTTATCTATACTTCTTTGAATTATGGGTAAGATGGTGCATATCGTGAGAATGTACGCACGACTTTAGGCGTGTTTTGAACATCTTATCCACCCTACTTCAAAATAGGGCAAATTCCAACCTAAAGAGGTATAGACTATGTCAAATCTTATCAATTTTGATTTTCAATCCCAAACCGTTCGTGTTGAGCTTAAAAATGGCGAACCGCTATTTTGCCTTACCGATGTTGCTACCATTCTTGAAATTTCACGCTCATCTGACCTTTTACAAGTTGCAAAAGACACTTTCGTTAAAAACGAAACCGTCAAACGTGGTGCATTAGACCCAGCTGGTGTACATAAAATGTATAGCGTGGATAGCAAAGGTCGCAAGAACGAAATCACCTTCATCAACGAACCCAATCTTTACCGTGTGATTTTTCGCTCCAACAAAGCCGAAGCGGTCAAATTCCAAAACTGGGTATTTGATGAAGTCTTGCCTACCATTCGCAAAACAGGGCAGTACACTGCCGACCGCCTAACCAGTACCGATACCCTACCACTTCGTAATGCGGTGAATATGGCAACAGGCATTCTTAAACTGGACTATACCACGATTTATAAAATGGTGCATCAACGCTTTGGCATTACTGACAATAAAGGCTCAAAGATTAGAAACTTAACCCGTGAGCAAATCCCCCAAGCGGTAGAGTATGTACATACCTTAATACTATCCGCCCCAAAACAAGACGAACTGGATTTGGCAAGCATCTTAAATCGTGAAACCAAGCGTTTTGTTGAGCATTATAACCGCATGACTTGGCTAGCTCGATTGGCTGATGGCGAGAGCAATAGAACATTCTTTGAATGTGGCAATGACAGTGAACATATTGCGGGGCTGTTTATGAAAAATCTGCTCACACAATATCGCTTTGAAGTTGAGTTTGATGAAGGGTATCACGATAACGGCTCATTAAAACTTAAACCTATCAGCAAACAAGCCTTTTATAGTGATTTACCAAGTCTGCCTAATGTGCTACAACAACAAATCAACAAAAAACTTGCCTTTCATTCCAAACTTAGCGAAACCGATGTTGATACGCTGTGTCAAGTGATAGATGTGTGCAGATTGGCGGTTAAGAACAGTTTGTAAATCAATCATATCTCAAATACCAAACACCCTGCCAAAGTTCCTTTGTGCGGGTGTGTTGGTGTGTCTTTAAAACCCCCTTGACACCATGATACCCTGTGGAGTATCATAATGCTATGATGGCATTAAGTGTCAATAGGCGATTATCCGTTTGGGTGATTGCCTTTTTTATTACCTATCATTTAGCCATTAACCGTTTGCATGCTTCAGTATTTGACCAAACATTTACCATGCCAAAAAAGAATGGATGATAATTTGGTATTAGAATTGATACAGTAAGCGTGGCAACGAATTGGCTGTTTTGAAAAATTAAGTTTTAATTTGTCAGTTAATTATCATGCGTCTTATGAAGGCAATATGATTTATAAATTTTAAATAACTTAGGAAAATAACTATGCCAAAGACACCCTGCCGAGCCATTGGTTGCCCTGCCCTTGTCAGTCGTGCGGACAAAGGTTTCTGTTCCGACCACGCTCACCACAGGCACGGTTGGCACAAGAGTCAACAAGGTCGCACCGCAAGCAAGCGTGGCTACGGGCAGGCGTGGCGTAAACTGCGTGGGCAGGTATTGGCACGAGACCGCTACTTGTGCCAAGTCTGCTTGGCGGACGGCAGATACACACCCGCCACCGAAGTAGACCACATCATTAACAAGGCAAGCGGTGGCACGGACACGCTTACCAACTTACAAGCAATCTGCCACGCCTGCCACAAGACCAAGACACAAGCCGAGAGCCACAGGGGTGGGTAAAAAATTCACAGCCTTTTGCCATAGAACCGTCGCCCCTACCAAAATTTTTACGACCGCAAAATTAAAAGTTTAGGGGTTGATTTGAAAAATATATTAAGGAATTTTTAAAAATGGGTGGGGTTGCGACAGTTTCAGGGCGTGGGCGAAAACCCAAACCAACAAAACTAAAAGAGCTAAACGGCAACGCTGGCAAGCGTGCTTTAAACAAACATGAGCCACAATTTGACAAGATTATGAACATTGAACCGCCCGAATGGTTAGAGCCGTTGGCGGTGGAAATGTGGCAAAGGGTCGTTCCCCAATTGTGTGCAAATGACCTTTTGACCGTTGGGGATTTACACAATGTAGAAGCCTTTTGCACAGCGTACGCTCGTTGGCGACAAGCCCAAGATGAGATTAACAATTATGGCGTGGTCGTACCACACCCCGAAACGGGTGTTTTACAAAAAAATCCTGCGGTTACAGTGATGAACGAAACCGCCCGCCAACTGGTAACTTTTGGGTCGCTGTTGGGGCTTGACCCGTCAAGTCGGGCAAGGCTAACAGGTGGGACTAAAAATGAAACAGTAGGCAATGCGTTTGCCGATTTGGATAATTTTTAGTTTTATAAGTTATTTATTTTATTGGTTTTTTATTGTTAGGAAACTTTTTACCGCTTTTTTTCCAAGCGGTTTTTTTATGTCTTATGGGTAAATATGCCAATGTTGAACGAGCCGAAAAGTACGCCCGTGATGTCATTAACGGCAAAATCATCACAAATAAATGGATAAAATTGGCGTGCCAAAGGCATTTTGATGACAAAAAGCTAAGTAAAAATAAGGATTACCCTTACAAATTTGACCCCGCAAAGGCGGAGCGAGTGGCAAGATTTATCCAGCTTCTACCCCACACCAAAGGCGAATGGGCAAGGCGTGGCGAGAAGATATTTTTAGAGCCGTGGCAGGTATTTGCTTGTTGTGTGCCGTTTGGTTGGGTTAAAAAGTCGGACAATTTACGCCGTTTTCGCACCATTTTTATTTTTGTGTGTCGTAAAAATGGCAAATCCGCCATCGCAGCGGGGGTGGCAAATTATATGTTCTGTGCCGATGGCGAATTTGGGGCGGAAGTGTATAGTGGGGCTACGACCGAAAAGCAAGCATGGGAGGTATTTCGACCTGCCAAGCAGATGGTAGAACGTACACCACAGCTTAAAGAATATTTTGGCGTGGAAGTGAACGCCTCTAATATGAACCGTGTGGCGGACGGCTCACGCTTTGAGCCTGTCATCGGAAAACCAGGGGACGGTTCAAGTCCCTCCTGTGCGGTCATTGATGAGTATCACGAACATAAAGATGACACCCTATACGACACGATGGAAACAGGTATGGGGGCGAGAAATCAGCCAATTATGCTTGTGATTACCACCGCAGGGGCAACCATTGGCGGGGCGTGTCATTTGCTCTACCAAGACGCTCAAAAGATGCTGGACAAGGTTTTGCAGATTGATGATATGTGGGCAATTTTGTATGGCAAAGATACGGATGATGCGTGGGACAGCGATATTGCCCTAATCAAAGCCAATCCAAATTATAACATTTCGGTATCTGGCGAATTTTTGCAAGCACGGCAACGGGACGCAAAAACTTCAGCACGCAAACAGTCGGTATTTCGCACCAAGCATTTAAATGAATGGGTCGGGGCGAAAAATGCGTGGCTCAATATGGCAAAATGGCAAAACGCCCCTGTTCGCAAATCGCTTGGGGAACTGGAAAACCGCCCTTGCTTTATTGGGCTTGATTTAGCGACAAAGATTGACTTAAACGCCCTTGTGTTGCTGTTTCTACCGACTGCCGATGACCCAAATTATCATGTGCATGGGCGGTATTATCTGCCAGACGCACGAGTTTTGGAAAGTATGGACGGCAACGCCGACCGTTACCGTGCGTGGGATAATATGGGGCTTTTGACGTTGACAATGGGTGAAGTGGTGGACTTTGAAGCCATCAAAGATGATTTGCGAGAGTTTATGGGGCGTTTTGATGTCCAACAAGTCGCCTATGACCCGTGGCAAGCCACTCAACTTGCACAGGAAATGGAAAAAGAAGGGGCGGTCATGGTAGAGCTACGCCATACCGTGCAAAACATGAGCGAGCCGATGAAAGAGCTTGAAGCACTCGTATTGCAAGGTAAAATCGCCCACGGGGATTGCCCTGTTTTGACTTGGCAAGCCAGTAATGTGGTGGCGGTGGTGGACAAAAAAGACAATATCTACCCCGACAAAGAGCGAGCCGAGAATAAGATTGACGGCATGGTGGCTTTGATTATGGCGTTGGGGCGTGCCAAGTTACACGCCCAAAGTGGGGGCAGTATCGATGAATACCTTGATAACATGGTTATCGCCTAAGCCAAAATTAGGCGGTGGCAAGCTCACCAATCAGCTCGGGACGTTTGGCAAGCAAATCAAGTAGCACACGAGCTGAACCGCTTGGTTGGCGTTGCCCCTGCTCCCAAGATTTTAGGGTGTTTACTGAAATGCCAATGGCACGGGCAAACTGGCTTTGCGATAAATTTGCCTTTTGACGAATTTGGGCAGGCTGACTGATAACAGTTGTGCGAGCAAATTCGCCATTTTTTAACTGCGTTAAAGCAGTTTGCAAACTGTCTTGATGGTCGGCAAGGTCGGGTTCATCGGCAATGATGGCTTGCATGACTTCGCTTACGTCAAAATTGGGTAGGTTTTTCATCATTCACTCCTTATTTTTTGGCTTTAGATTTTGATTTGGCAAGTTTGCCCGTTTGGGCTTTGCTTAGATTTTCACGCTCATTTTTAGGGTAAATGGCAACAGCGACAATCAACCCATCATCAAGCATATTGTAATAAATTACCCTTGCCCCGCCCCGTTTTCCATGACCTTTGGCTGAATAACGGATTTTACGCAAGCCCTTTGCGTTGGGAATAACATCGCCTTTGAGTGGATTTTGTGCCAAATACTCAAAGAAATCAAGGCGTTCATCATCTGTCCAGATATCGGACACTTGGCGGATAAATTGGTCGGTTTCAGCGATGGTATACATGGCGTTTATCTCTTAACTAATGCAATGTATTATAATATATTGCATTATAATTGCAAGTGATTTTTTGATTTTAACCGCTTTTTTGGCGGTTTTTTTGTTGGAGATTTTATGAAATTTTTCGGTTGGCTTGGCTCACTTTTTGGGCGGTCTCGCCTAGATAAAGGGCAACAGTCCAACCCCTTTATCGGCACAACATCAGCAAGCGGTAATGCCATCAATGCAGAAACCGCCCTTAAACTGTCAGCAGTGTGGGCGTGCGTGCGACTGCGTAGCCAAGTCATCGGCTCTTTACCCCTACATTTATACGGAAAAGACAAAAAAGTGGCCGACCAGCACCCCTTGTATCACTTGCTACATGACAGCCCCAATGCCGATATGACCGCAAGCGAGTTTTGGGAGGGCATGATAGCAAGCCTTGACTTATGGGGCAATGCTTATGCACTCATTATCCGCCACAAAAAGACAAAACACATCATCGCCTTAGATGTCTTAAACCCCGAGCGAATGACCGTATCACGAGGCAAAGACGGCTTGATTACTTATATTTATCAAGAAAATGGCAAATACACCCGTTATGTTGCTTATGAAATTTTACACATTAAGGGCTTTTCGCTTGATGGGCTTGTGGGTTTGTCGCCCATTAGCTACCAATCATCGGTGATTGGACTACAAACGGACGCCAACAATGCAACGGCCCACGAATTTAGAAACTCACTCAAAGCAGGCGGGTTTTTAAAAACTGGCAATAGTACGCTAACCGAAGAACAGCGAGAACGATTAAGAAAGAGCTTGACCGAATTTGGCAAGCCTGAAAATGCGGGCAAATACATGGTGCTAGAAGCAGGCATGGACGTGGCAGGTGGGCATAGTCTAAGAATGAACCCGCAGGACGCACAGCTTTTGGAAAGTCGCTACTTTGGCATTGAAGAGATTTGCCGAATTTTTGGCGTACCGCCACAGCTTATTTATCACACTGACAAGGCAAGTAGCTGGGCAAGTAGCTTGGAAAATATGAATTTGGGCTTTTTGATGTATTCGCTCCGCCCTGTGCTGGTAAAGATTGAACAGGCGATTGTCAAAAAACTTCTGACCCCTGCCGAGCGTGGGCAATATAAGCCCAGATGGAGCGTGGAAGGGCTTTTGCGGGCGGACAGCAATGGGCGGTCGGCATTTTACACATCTGCCCTACAAAATGGCTGGCTGACAAGAAACGAAGTCAGAGAGTTAGAAGACCTACCACCGCTTGATGGTGGCGACACGCTGACGGTGCAGACCAATTTGACGCATTTACAAAATTTGGGGAAAAATGAATGACTTTACAAACAAAATCTTTAGAGCTGAAAGCCCAAGCCGTCCAAGATGACGGCTTTTTTAGTGGCTATTGTAGCGTTTTTGATGTCAAAGACAGCTACGGCGATGTTGTCAAAAAAGGGGCGTTTTTAAACAGTCTGAACAGCTGGCAAGCCAAAAACAAAATGCCACCGATTTTATGGCAACACGACCGCTCTGAAGTCATCGGTGTTTGGACAAAACTTTATGAAGATGAAAAAGGCTTGTATGGCGAAGGCAAACTACTGATTGATGACGTGGCAAAGGCAAAAGAAGCTCACGCCTTGATAAAAGCAGGGGCGATTGACGGGCTGTCCATTGGTTTTTATACAAAAACATGGTCGTATGACAAAGACGCTGACGTGCTGGAACTTTTGGAGATAGATTTGCGAGAAATATCAGTGGTTACTTTTCCTGCCAATGCTGATAGCACAGTAAACAATATCAAGGCGGTAGCCAAGCAAGAAAAAGACGCAAAAACCGCCCTTACCATCTTAAATAATATCAATTTTTAATTAATACAGGAGCTTATATGAGTGACACACAAACTGAACTGGCAAAAAAATTTGCCGAAGCGGTGGACAAGGTTAAAGAAACCGCCGAGCAGATGAAAGGTCAAATGGCAAATGGCGAAAAGCTGTCGCAATCCGCCATTGAAAAAGCTGATGAAGCATTGGTATCAATGAATGAAATTAAATTGCGGCTTGATGAACTGGAACAAAAAGACGCACGCTGTCCGTCTGGCGAATTGGTACATCAAAGCGTGGGGCAAGAATTTGCCGAAAGCGAGCAGTTTAAACAGTTGCAGGCTGACCCACGGGGCGTAAGAAATGCCAAAATTGAACTTAAAGCCAATATTACATCTGCCACTACCGATGCGGATGGTTCGGCAGGAGCGTTAGTTAATCCTCACCGTGTGAACGGTGTCATTACCCCGCCCAATCGTCGTTTAACCATTCGTGATTTGTTGATGGACGGCATAACCGAAAGTAATGCCATTACTTATGTTTGTGAAACAGGTTTTACCAACAACGCCAAAGCTCAAGCTGGCGAAGGCGAGAAAAAAGCCCAATCCGAAATCAAACACGATGATGTTACCGTTAATGTGGCAACCATTGCTCACTTCTTTAAGGCAAGCCGTCAAATCTTAGACGATGCCCCTCAACTGGCAAGCCAAATTGATGGACGCTTGTTGTATGGTTTAAAACTTAATGAAGAGTTGCAAATTCTCAATGGGGACGGTACAAGTGGCAACTTAAAAGGCATCATTCCTCAAGCCACCGCCTTTTCTGATTTGGCAAGTTTGGCAAAATATTCAATTATCGACCAGCTGCGACTCGCCCAACTGCAAGCGGTGCTTGCTGAATACCCTGCTAGTGGTCATGTCTTAAACCCAATCGATTGGGCGAAAATTGAGCTTACCAAAGATGATAACGGCAGTTATATCATTGGCAAACCCCAAGAAGGTACAAACCCAACTTTATGGCGGTTGCCTGTGGTAGAAACGCAGTCAATGGGCGTGGGTAAGTTTTTAACAGGGGCATTTAATTTGGCTGCCCAAATTTTTGACCGTCAGCAATCTAGTGTGATGACAGGTTTTGAAAATGACGACTTCACTCGCAATCTTATCACAATCCTAGCCGAAGAGCGTTTGGCGTTGGCGGTTTATCGTCCAGAGGCTTTCATCTATGGCACGCTTGCTGAGAAAGGTTAAAAAATAAATCCCCAAAATTTGACATTTTGGGGATTTTAAACCACCTATGCGGTGTGGGATTGACGGTGTATCGCCCAGAAGCGTTTATTTATTTTCTAAGCCATCTATGCGATGTGTAAGCCTCCACCAAACTGCTTTCTAAAAGAGAAATATTTCTAAGTCATCTATGCGTTAGGTGGACAATTATATCAAAAATATGTAATAAGGTAAATTATGAAATACAAAGTAATTACGCAACACTTTGGTGATAAGCAGTACTGGGCAGGTGAAATCCGAGAAGTGGCGAGTGAACAAGACGCTGGAGAACTCATCAAAATAGGCTTGATTGCCCCATTTAATGATGGCGAACACAGCGAAAACGAGCCAAGCAGCTCGCCTACTGACCCCAAAGCCAAGTCTAAGCCTGCTCCCAAAAATAAAGCCGACACCGCCCCACAAAATAAGGCTGATGATAATGGACAAAATCACCCTTGAACAAGTCAAATATCAATGCCGAATTGAGCATGATGATGAAAACGAGCTGTTAAATGGCTATATTTTATCTGCTTATGACTATGTGGCGAATTTTACAGGGCGGACATTGCACACAGACAGCGTGCCTGATGACATGGCAAATGGTGTGGTTATTTCGCTAAGTATCAATCAAGCATGCCTTATGATAGTGGCTCATTGGTATGCCAATCGTGAGATGGCAGGTGTGCAGATGGCAGAGTTGCCCTTGTCTGTACATCATTTGTTGCAACCTTATCGGATTATGGGGGTGTAAATGCAGGCAGGCACTTTAAGACATCACATCACCCTACTTGCCAAACAAACCACCATCAACCCTGCGGGCGAACGCATGGAGGATTGGCAAGAGATTGGGCAAGTGTGGGCAAATTTTACCCCATTATCCGTGAAAGATGTATTGTTTGCAGGGGCAAGTGGTAGCCAAATTACCGCTCGCTGTGTGATACGCTACCGCAAAGACATTCATTCTGCCATGCGTGTTAAACATGATGGCAACACTTATGCCATCACAGGCAAGCTGTTGCCCGACAATGGTAGTGGACGTGAATATTTAACTTTAATGCTTGAGAGTATCTTATGAGTATTTCAGTAGATGTTGAAATACAAGGGCTAGAGGAACTAGATGAAGCATTATCAGATTTCTCAGATAAAGTTGCAAAGAAGCTAATTAATAGTGCATTATCTGTTGGTGCAACACCTATTATTAAAGAAGCAAAAACTCTTGCGAGTGTTGCTCCAGAACCTCATGAAATGACAATCAGTGGAAATAGAGTGTTTATTCAACCTGGCTTATTAAAGTCATCAATCCGTCGTCGTCGTTTAAAAAAATCAGAGTTAGCAAAAATAAACTCGCAGGCGGGGATTGCTATTTATATTGGTAAAGGTACAAAACAAAAGATTTTTCCTAGATACTGGTATTTTGTGGAATTTGGTACAGCAAAAATGTCCGCTGTTCCTTTTTTACGCCCGGCATTTGATAGAAAAAAGATGTTAGCAATAGAAAGATTTAAACGAAAACTTGCTCAAAATATTGCAAAACAACAAGCATTAGAAGCAATGGAAAATGAATAAATGGATGCTTATCAACAAATTTATCCAATCTTAGCTCCTTTAGTTAATGGTGAAGCATATCCTGAGCATATTTCCGAACGAGAAAATGGAGGTAATCAACCAATACCATATATTATTTTTACAGAAATTAGCACAGACCCTGAGATTACACTTGATGGGTTTTTAGGTCATGAATATAGTCGAATACAAATAGATGTTTATCATCAAAATATTGATAAATGTCATCAATTAGTTAAGCGTGTACTTTGGACAATAAATAAACAATTGCCAAATGCCACCTACTTAGGTAGGCGACGATTACCTGACCCAGATACAAAGCTTGCAAGACAATCTCTGGATTATAAGTTTTTCACAACAACGGAGTAAATTATGGCAGTAGCTACTACAGCAGAAAGCCAATATCAATTAAAAGTATCAATTGATAATGGGCAAAATTATAAAAAAATTGAGCATTTACAAAAAGCAGACCCTCCAAATAACGAAAAAGAAACCGATGAAATCACGGCCACTGATGATACAAGTGAAATTATTGTCCCTGTTAATTTTACTAAAACAGGGGAATTAAATTTTGAGTATGTACTTGACCCGTCTGACCTCGTTCATATATCGCTACAAACTTTATTTGATACAAATGGCAAAGCTAAGTGGCAATTAAAGTTTGATGACCCTAAGGTTAAAGGTTATGAGTTTGAAGGAATGCTCAAAAAACTGGTAGAAAAACCTGAAAAAGGTAAAAAATTGCGTATGGAAGCAGTTTTATTAATCACAAGCAAAGCAACAAAAAAACTAATTACTTAATTTCATTTTTAATTATTGTTAAGGAGTATCTGATGTCTTTTAAATCATCTATTTTAAATCTTTCTAATATTACATTAGCACCCAAAGAATATACTTGTACCATTACTGGTGAAAAAGCACATATTAAACGTTTTACTGTTTCTGAGAGTGAATATTATACAAATGCAATCATGAAAGCAGAAACAGGTAAAATTAATGCGACTGCTTTTAGTTTAATAATGTGTGATGAAAAAGGTAATTTATTATTTACTAAAGATGATATTGATAAAATCTGTAAATTACCTGATAATGTTGTAGATAATGCATTACAAACGTTTAATCGATTAAATAAAACAACTAGTATAGAGCAAGCTGAAAAAAACTAAGAAGCAGTTTTGAACTGCGTTTTTGGTATAAGTTAGCAGGGCATTTAGGTAAAACAGTTAGTGAGCTAAAAAGCCAATTAACACCACAAGAATTTATTGATTGGATAGCATATGACAGCTTAGACCCAATCGGTGGTTATCGCCAAGATTTAAATACGGCATTGTTGGCGTATATGCAATCAGGCGATAAAAATGCAACATTATCAGATTTTATTTTGATTGACCCTGACCCAATAACTGAAGAAGAAGCGACACGCCGTGAATATGAGCGAAAACAAATTGAAATAAAGGCGAATAAACAGCGTTTGATTAATATGTTTGATAGCTTAGTTCAAGATGATAATTGATTAACAGTTAATTCTTTATGTTGTTGGTTATGCTAAATTTTTTTAGAAGAATTTAGCATGAGTTTTATTAGTGGTGGAGTGAATATAAAAAATTCTAGTCAATATATTAGCTTTAAACACTTTCTTGTTTATCTTGATAGATAATACAAAAGAATTTGAAACAGTTTTTGATATAGTATGTATAAATGAATGCTATAAGACAAAATCATTAAGCAGAGACTTTTATAAAGATAAACCCTATGATATTTGTTATATTGATAATTAAAAATAAATTTAGTTTTTAAATATATCAAACCAGTGAATAACTGGTTTTTTTATGTCTTAAATTTAAGGAAGTTTTATGGAGCTTGCTCGAGCACACGTTGTTCTATCTGCAAATACAGTACAATTTGAACAAGAAATGCAAAATGCTCAAGATACCGCCAATTCAACGTTTACAAACATTAAACAACATGCTCAAGAATTGGGTAAAGTTGTTGCTTACGGCATAGGCATTGCAACGGCTGCTATTACAGGATTAACTGTGCAACAAGTTATGGCTGCTAATGAGTTTTCATCTACAGCTAAAAAAGCCAATATTGCAACAGTTGAAATCCAAAAATATGTAATTGCTGCAAAGTTTGCAGGTATTGAGCAAGATAAATTAGGCGATATTTTTAAAGATACTCAGGATAAAATTGGGGATTTTTTGACCACAGGAGGTGGTGAGTTAAAAGATTTTTTTGAAAAAGTTGCTCCTATGATAGGCATTACTGCTGAAAGCTTACGAAATCTATCAGGGCCAGAAGCACTACAAAAACTTTTTACTGCATTAGAAAAGGCAAATCTTGGGCATTCTGAACTAGTTTTTTATATGGAATCAATTGCCGATGAAGCATCTTTACTTATCCCTTTGTTGCGTAGTGGCGGTGAAGGATTTAATTTATGGGGAAAAGCTGCCGAGAATGCGGGAGCTATCATGAGTGAAAAAACCTTACATGCAAGTAAAGAGTTAAAAACTGCAACAGATTTATTAAACATGTCATATCAAGGTGTTAGAAATCAACTTACAAAAGAATTAATACCAGTATTGGCAGAATTAGCAGGGGCTTTGGCAACAGACACATCACTAAAAGAAAAAGCTAGGATTGCTGGTATCTATTTGGCAGATGGGTTTAAACTAATTGTTAGTACAGGCATTGGGGTGGTTGCAATCATTACAGCGATTGGCAAAGCTATTGGAGCACTAATGGCATCATTTGCCCAGTGGGGGAGATTGGCAGAAAATATAGATTTAAATAATCCTTTGTCAATTTTTAAAATTGGTAGAAATTTTGTCAATGTTCAAATTGGTCAATGGAATATCATGAAAGATGCATTTCATGACATTAAAAATGACTTAATAGAAGCTGATAACAGAATAATTTATGTTACAAAAGCTGGTACTTTAGGCACACATGAACAAATCAATGCTCTTACAACATTGAATGATAAAATCAATGAGCAAAATATTTTACGAGGGAAAACTGGACAACAAATCCAAAATGAAATTGATAAACAAAAAGAACTAGAAAAAGCTAGAAAACAGGCTGAAAAAGATAAAAATAAAATTCAACCTAAAACAGTAAATCAAAAAGTTTTACAACATGCTAAATTATATGATTATGCAAATATTGAAAAGCAATACAACCTACCAGCAGGCATATTATCAGCAATTAGCATGCAAGAAAGTGGAGGTGAATCAAATGCAACAAGCCCAAAAGGGGCAAAAGGTGAATTTCAACTTATGCCAGCTACCGCTAAACGATTTGGTGTAGCTGGACAAGAAAGAGATACCGCTAAAGCATCTGTAGCAGCCGCTAAATATCTACAATATTTACTTAACAAGTTTGGTAGTGTTGAAAAAGCAATTGCTGGTTACAATGCAGGGGAAGGCAATGTTTCTAAATATGGTGGTATTCCACCATTTCGAGAAACCCAAAACTATGTAAAAAATGTTAAAAGTTATTTAGCGTATATGCAAGGCGGTAGCGATGGCAGTTACAGTATCAATCGTTCTTTGGAACATCAGGCCAACATAAATAAACAAATCATACAACAACAAGAACACCTTGCCAAACAACGTTTAAATATTGAAAGAGAATTTGCTGATAAAAAAACACAATTGGCAATGGATTATCAAGCAAAAGTAACTGAAATAAAAAAAGCAGAATTTAGTCCAGAAAAACAAAAAGAATATTTAGAAAAAGCTAAAACATGGTATGATGCAGAATTGTCATCTTATGACAACCTACAAAAAGAAAAACTTAAAAGTTTTACAGAGTTTGAACTCTCTACTGAAGCTAAAATTCAAAGAAATTTTCAACAACAGAGAGAATATGTCAATCGTGAATTAACAGGCACTTACCGACAACAGGCACTTAATGCCATTGATAGGCAAGAAGCTTACGCACTAAAACAACATCTTCTTACAGAAGATAAAAAAATAGCAAATTTACAAGATTTTAATAAAACAGAGTTACAACGTATTCGTGAGAGATATTCTTTTGAACGTCGAGAAATTGCTTTAAATCTTGAACTTACTACTTCGGAAAAAGATAGATACTATCAATTAATTACTAATCAGGAAAGACATGAAACTATTCAATTACAAAAGCCAATTAAAGATAGTTTTGATGGTTTAAACGCAGAATTATCAGGTACAAAAGAACATTTTGATTTGCAAAATCATTTAAATACAAGACTAACTATTGTTCAATCTGCTTTAGATGCGGAAATTATTGCTAAAGAAGAAGCGTTGCAAATTAAATCAAAACTTGAAGAAGAGTATTTTAAAGCAAGCAATGAATTAACTATTAGCCAAAGTGGACAAATTGCAGGTAGCTTATCTTCTATTTTGAAGACGACTGTGGGGGAAAACTCAAAAGCATATCGTGCCATATTTGCCATTGAAAAAAGCTTTGCAATTGCACGTTCAATCATGGCAATTCAGACAGCAATGGCACAGGCATCAGCCAACCCATTTCCAATGAATTTGGGGGCAATGGCAACCGTGGCAAGCCAAGTGGCGAATATCATTGGCACAATTAAATCTGTGGCTATGCCAGTGGGTCAAGCACATGATGGCATCATGTCTGTACCTAAATCAGGTACATGGAATCTTGAAGCAGGCGAGAGAGTATTGCCAAAACACACTGCCAAAGCCTTAGATGACAAGCTAAATAGTATAGGAAATGGTGATAACACACAAAGTATTACAGTAAATGTAACAGTAAATTCAGATAATGGTGATGTCCAAAGTAGTCATGACTTGGGTAAAAATTTGGGCAATGCCATTAAATTAGCCGTCCAAGCCGAACTACAAAAAGAGAGACGACAAGGAGGCTTACTCTATGGCAGATAATCTAAAAACCTTTAACTGGACAATGAACGCAGGAGCAAGCAGTCAAATCCACCACAGCCACACCAAAACCCAATTTGGCGATGGCTACACCCAACGAGTAAGCGTAGGCATCAACAACAAACGCACCGACTGGACAGGCTCAAAGTCTGGCGACCTTGATACGGTTATTAAGCCCATCATGAACTTTCTTGATGAGCATAAAGGTGTGATACCCTTTTTATGGACTGACCCACATGGGCAAACTAATAAATATGTTTGCCAAGATTATGAGGTAAGCCAACGAAAAGGCAACTACTGGCAAATCAGCCTTAAATTTGAACAAGTTTTTTAACCATGTTGGCGAAATGAGTTTAGCCGACATAACCTAACCCACGCCCTTGACCATCAAGGGCTTTTTTACGGAGTACCCTATGAAAACCCTAACCCTTCACGAACTAAATACCCTAACCAACTTTAACTACGCTCGCACAGCGTGGAATACAGATGACACCAAAACCATCAAGATTGAGTATGACAGCGAATATAAAGACTTTGCGGTCATCACAAGTGAAAAGAATGTGCGTAAAAACCGCATTTCTAAGCTACAAGCTGAAATCACCGCTTGGGCAGAGGGTCAGCTTAAAACTTTTGAATATCAAGGTTTGATGGTGGGTGTGTTTCATCTAGTGTTTGAAAATGAGGTACTAGGCATTGAGCTTGGGTTTGTTCAAAAAGATGACACCGCCACAACCACCAATGAGCAGACAGATGAATTGGCAAGCCAAGCCTAAGAATAATTAAAAACTTGTAGGGGAACTATGAACCTAACCGCCGATTTTCAAAAGCTGTCTGTTGATGGTGTCATCACACTCTTTGAACTGGACGCAAGTAATCTTGGAGCAGGGATTTTACGATTTCATGGACATAACCACGACAAAAACGATGGCAACATCATCTTTCGTGGGCAAGCATTTAATCCACAAGCCTTGTCTGTAACAGGACTTGAAATGCGGTCAGATGGCAGGGCAAGCACACCCACTTTAACCCTTGCCAATAATATTGGTGGTGTACAGGGAGCAGTGTCAGCCTACTGTTTGCAGTTTAGCGATTTTGCAGGAGCAAGCGTCAAAGTCATTACCACCTTGGCAAAGTATTTAGACGCTATAAACTTTGATGATGGTAACCCTACTGCAAGCGATGAGTGCAAAGAACAACTATGGTTTGTAGAGCAAAAGACATCAGAGAATACCCAGCAAGTTATCTTTGAATTATCCAACCCTATTGATTTTGAGGGCTTAAAACTCCCCGTTAGGGAAATCACAAATTACTGTCATTGGGCAATTACAGGTAGGTACCGTGGCGAAGAATGTGGTTATACAGGCATGGCCATGTTTGATGAACATGACAAGCCCACTGACAACCCAATCATGGATAAATGCGGTGGACGCATGAAATCATGCGTATGTCGATATGGTGGAAGACCCTTGCCGTTTGGTGGGTTCCCCGCCAGTAATTTAATTGGACGCTAATATGAAATTAACCAAATCTTTAAAAACTGACATCATCGCCCACGCCCTTGAATGTTATCCTGCTGAGTGTTGTGGGGTAATTGTTGGTAAAAAATATATACCATGCACAAATACTGCAACCGATAACGAACAATTTAGCCTTTGCCCAAAAGATTTTGCCAAAGCAGAAAGCTTGGGCGAAATTGAGGCGATTTTACATAGCCACCCAGATGGCGGGGTTTTGCCGTCTGATTTGGACAAATTGCAGATTGAATTGCATGGCGTGCCATGGGTGATTGTAGCGGTATCAAAGCAAGACTATGCAGATGGACCAAGTTTTGGCATTTATGAGCCGTGTGGCTACAAACCGCCCCTACTAGGGCGAAATTATATTCATGGGGTGCAAGATTGCTATACTATCGTGCGAGATTTTTATGAGCGTGAATTTGACATTGTGATGAATGATTATAAGCGGTCAGACGCTTGGTGGGAAGATGTCAATCATGAGCCACTTTATGAAAAGCACTTTGCCAAAGAAGGCTTTAATGTGGTAGAGATGAATGAATTGCAATATGGCGATGTGCTACTTTGTCGTGTGGGACGCACCCATCACATCAATCATGCTTTAATTTGGCTGGGCGATAACGGTGTGCTAAAAAGCGAAACCACACCGCCCTGTGTCGGTAACACCTTAATCTTACACCACCCCTACGGACGACAAAGCGTGCGTGAGATTTTTGGTAAGGGGTGGGCGAATAGGGTGGCGATGGTGGTTAGGCATATACGGCTTGCCCATCAAATAGAGGCTTGATTGTTGTGTAATCTATTTTTGGGTTATGTTCGGCTTGCCACAAGTCATAGGACTGTTGCATATTCAGCCAAAAGTTGGGGCTTGTCCCCAAAAGATGACTAAGGCGAATGCTCATCTCGGCACTAATGCCCTGTTTGCCGTTTAGAATGCGACTAAGATTGGCACGAGTTACCCCCAAACGCTCGGCAATGTCGGTAACGCTATAACCATCAATATACTCACGCAACACAAGTCCTGCGTGGGGTGGGTTATGCATTTTAAATACTCTTTTCATAAATATACCTTAATGATAATCTTGATAATCCACAACTTCGGCGTTGCCATCATCGTTAAATCTAAACGTCAGTCGCCAATTACCACTGACATCAATCGCCCAATGACCATCTAAATCACCTGTTAAAGCGTGCAACCGCCAGTTGGGGGCGTTCATGTCAAGTGGACTTTCGGCAATATCTAACGCTCTAAGTTGTAGAGTGAGTTTGTTTTTGTGCTTAAACTGAATGCCAGCCGTTGAACCTGTGGTAAAAAACTTTTCAAGTCCCTTGTGGTTAAATGAAACAATCATAATGTTAATGTTGTATTGTGTATAGATACATTATACAAATTTTTATGGGAAAATCAAATGAAAACAATCATCTTACACGGCATTCTTGCCAAAAAATTTGGTAAAGCATTCCGTCTGTCCGTAAATAGTACAAAAGAAGCCATGCGTGCTTTATGCGTACAATTAAAAGGCTTTGAAGAGTTTATGATGAACGCCCATAGACATGGGCTACGCTTTGCTGTATTTCACGATAAGCACAACATTGGCGAGCGTGAACTTGACATGACACATACCGCCAAAATTATTCGTATTGTGCCTATGGTAGAAGGCTCAAAGAAAAGCGGAATTTTACAAACCATCATTGGGGCGGTGATGGTGGTAGCAGGGGTTGTGGTTACAGGGATGACTTTTGGTGGAGCAGGGGCGGTCGGTGTTGGTTTAATTGGTGCAGGGATTGGCTTAATGGTGGGCGGTATCAGTCAGATGATGATGCCAAAAGTAGATACAGCCGACCAAAACCAAGATGGTAATAAAGCAAACAAAGGTTTTGGCAGTGCAGTAACAACGGTAGCTCAAGGCAACCCCATTCCGATTTTATACGGCGAGCGAGAAATTGGCGGATTTATTATGTCTGCTAGTCAGTTACCAGAAGATATGTTATAAGTTTTGTAGGATAAAACAATGCAAATCATTGGCTCTAAAAAAGGTCAAGGCACACAAAGACAGCCTGTTATTACTCTAGACTCCGCCCAATCCAAAACCTTTATCAATATGTTATATGGGCTTGGCGAAGGAGAAATTTGTGGGTTAGCTGATGGCTATAAATCAGTATATCTTGATGATACGCCTTTGCAAAACGCCAATGGCGAGTTTAATTTTGCTAACATTAAAGTGGACTTTAGAAGTGGTACAAACGACCAAGATTATATTGAAGGCTTTCCCGATGTCGCCAGTGAAACGGCTGTAAATGTCGAGCTAAAACACAGTATACCTTTTGTTAAAGCCTTTAATAATCTTGATTTAGACGCTATTCGTATTCGTCTAAAATGGGGGGCATTACGCTCACAAAATGCCGAGAGTGGCGATGTGAGCGGTGTTAAGATTGATTATGCCATTGACCTAAAAACTGATAATGGTGGTTGGGTAGAGGTTTTAACCCCATCTATCAACGCCAAAACATCGGACGCTTATGAGCGTAGCCATCGTATTGACTTACCCCCTGCAATAAGTGGCTGGCAAGTACGTGTGAGACGGCTTACACCTAATAGTACAAGCGACTTGGTGTCCGATAAAATGTATGTATCAGCCATCACAGAAGTCATTGATTTAAAACTACGTTATCCCAATACCGCCTTGCTCGGTTTACGCTATGACGCTGAGAGTTTTAGTAATGTCGCTAAAATGTCAGCTCGCTGTAAAGGCTTGATTATCAAAGTGCCAACCAACTATGACCCCATTTCACGCACTTATGACGGACTGTGGGACGGCACATTTAAACAAGCATACAGCAACAACCCTGCGTGGGTCTATTATGACCTATGCACTGCCGAGCGGTATGGGCTGGGTTCTCGCTTGACCCAAAGCATGATTGATAAGTGGTCGCTGTATCGTCTCGCCCAGTACTGCGATGAAATGGTCGATGACGGTATGGGCGGACAAGAGCCACGCTTTACGGTCAATGTCTATATCCAGTCGGCGGACGGTGCGTTTGAGTTGTTATCAAGGCTTGCTGGCGTATTTCGTGCCATCTCCTACTGGGACGGTAATAGTATTGTACTAGATGCGGACATTCCACAGGATAGCATTTATTCATTCAGTCGTGCCAATGTCATTGATGGCGTGTTTGAATATACAGGCACGCGCTCTCGTGACCGCCGTACCGTGGCAAAGGTGGCGTGGGATAATCCTGCCAACCATTTCAAGACCGAATACGAATATGTCCGAGATGAAGCAGCGATTGCTAAATTTGGCGTGCGTGTCGCTGACATATCAGCATGGGGCTGTACGTCCAAGGGGCAAGCCCAACGAGCTGGCATTTGGGCGTTAAAGTCCGAACAGCTTGAAACTCGCATGGTCACATTTAAAGTCGGTTTGGACGGCTATATCCCCACTCCTGCCAAAGTGATTGAGATTAGCGATGAGCTGTTTGCAGGGCGTGCCACGGGCGGTCGTGTGCTTGCCATCAATAAAGCCAAAACTGTGATTACCCTAGACCGTACCATTACTGCCAAAGCGGGTGATACACTGGTCATCAATGGCGATGATGGCACAAGCCAAAGACGGCAAATCCGCTCGGTCAGTGGCGATAAAATCACGGTAATAAAAGCCTTTGGCGATATTAGTGCGGAAAATGTTTGGGTGCTAGATAGTGCTGATTTGGCAACGATGAAGTTTCGTGTGCTGTCGGTAACAGCAGATGATAACCACACTTTTACCATCACCGCCGTGCAGTATAACCCTGCCAAATATGATGCCATTGATACAGGGGCGTATATTGACGAGCGTCCGATTAGTGTGATTAACCCCACGGTACAAGCTCCCACCAAATCGGTCAATCTGTCAAGCTATCACACGGTCAATCAAGGCGTAAACATTACCACGCTTGTCATCGGTTGGGAACAAGTGGCTGGTGCGGTCAAATATGCCGTGGAGTGGCGTAAAGACAACGGCAACTGGCAGACCCTGCCACCGACAGGCACAAACAGTATTGAAATTACTGGCGTGTATTCTGGAATGTATGAAGCACGAGTTACCGCTATTAGTGCCTTTGGGCAAGCGTCCACCGCCACCCATTCTGCTTTGACACAAATCCACAGCAAAATCGGCAAACCACCACGCCCCACACGCTTAAGCGTGTGGGGCAAACTCTTCGCAATGGATTTAGCTTGGACTTTTGCGAATAAATCAGATGATACCAATTTTACTGAAATTCAGGTTAGTCCTAATGGTAGCACCAATATTGTAACACTTGGCACTTTTGCTTATCCAACCAATAAGCACGAAATCACAGGGCTACAAGGCAACTTAACCCAGCATTATCGGGCGAGAATTGTAGATAAATTGGGAAATGTGTCAGATTGGACAGCGTGGGTTAGCGGTACAACGTCAGCAGACGCTGACAAGGTCTTGGAAATTCTATCAGGGCAGATTAGTGAAAGCCACTTAGACCAAGCCTTGCGTACGCCGATTGCTAAAATTAGTGGACTAGAAAGCGGATTAAACGGTATCAAAGGAC
Source organism: Moraxellaceae bacterium (assembly GCA_041855445.1). GTDB lineage: Bacteria > Pseudomonadota > Gammaproteobacteria > Pseudomonadales > Moraxellaceae > Faucicola. The sequence continues at coordinate 88,159 of JBHAEG010000058.1, read as the reverse complement.
AAATCCCAAGTCTGCAAAGTGCTATCAGTGCTATCAATGGACAACTACCAACACTAAATACCGAGATTGCCAATACTAAGCGTGAACTACAAACCGCTCAAAGCACCTTGCAAACAGCAGTTAGCAATATCACAACCGAACGCAACCGCATTAACACTGCAATCCGTGATATTACCGCTTTGCAATCTGCCAACACCGCCAAAACGCAGGAATTGGCGAACCTAACCCAAACCGTGAACGGTCATACATCGTCAATCCGTGATTTGGCGGTAACAACTGGGGATTTGTCGCAAAAATACACCACCCTAAAAACTGTCACAGACACCGCCAACAGCGAGATTACCGCCATTAAACAGACCCAAAACGGACAGGCGACCAGTATTGAACGGTTGGGGGCGAGGTTTGATAGTTTGGCGGTTGGGGGTCGTAATCTGTTAAAAAACAGTCAAGCTGAACGCGCGGTTGGCAATACCACCACACGGGAAAACTTTGTGCCAGCTTATACATTAACCAAACCATTAGAACCAAATACCGCCTATGTGTTGTCTTTTGAGTACAAAACCACCGGCAACGCTAAAACCGCACAAGTCGGCTTTGTCAGTTCTGTGGGTCAGCATAAATTTAAAACAGGCCTTACTAAAACAACCGACTGGCAAAAAGGCGTGTTTAAGTTTACAACTGGCAACAACGTCAATCAAGCAGGGTATATTCGTTTTGACAATGAAGGCACAACCGATGGACAGTCGGCAAGTTTGTGGGTAAGAAATGCCAAGCTGGAATTGGGGAGTATTCCCACCGACTACACCCCTGCCCCTGAAGACCTACAAACCGCCATTGACGAAAAGGCAAGCACCGCCACGCTAAACGAGTTTAAACAAACATCAGCAAATGCAGACACAGCATTGGGCGAGCGGATTACTGCGATTGATACAGCGTATAAGTCAGCAGACACACAAGCTAATGCCAAGATTGCAACGCTTGAGCAGTCAATCACTGACAAAGACAGTGCCATGTCTCGTCGTGTTGATGGTCTGCAAGCAAGCTACAATACGCTCAATAGCACAAAAGCAAGCGTGGCAAGTGTCACAGCGGAGACGCAGGCACGCAGTACAGCAGATAATGCGTTGTCTGGTCGCATTGACAGCTTAACAAGTGATTACAACAGCAACAAAGCCAGTGTCGCAAGTCAGCTTAAGACATTGAGCGATAAAGACACAGCAACAGCAAGTCAAATCACAAGCTTGCAAGCTAATGTAACTACTGCTCAAAACACGGCTAACACCGCAAGTGGCAAGGCAGACAACGCCCAAAACACCGCCAATAATGCGTTGAGCCGTGCCAACACCGCCAATTCCGCAATCACAGCAGAACAAAGGGCAAGGGCGGACGCTGATAGCAGTTTGGCAAGTCAAATCACAGCATTAGATACGGCATATAAAACAGCAGACAACCAAGCCACCGCAAAACTGGGGCAGTTGGAGCAAGCGATAACAAACGCCAATCAAGCGATTGCCACCGCTCAAAGTCAGCTCACCGCCAAATTTGATGCCTTAAAAGTGGGTGGGCGTAACCTTATTTTAAACTCAAAACAAACCTTGACCGTGCCAGCAGGGGGAGCGAGCAACCAAGAAAACCAGCAAATCAGAATGAGCGTGGCAAATATTGACTGGACAACGGTTAAACAGCTTACCTTATCCGTTGATGTTAAACACGCCGATGACTTGGTGCGAGCGGGTAATCGTTGGTGGCGTATTGCCCTAGAATTGGCTGTGCCACACACGGATGGCACAACAAGCTACCCCAAAACCATGATAACCGCCCCTGTTGCTACCGCCTTTAACGGGCGGATTGCCTATGTTTGGGATATTCCTAAAGAAATCCGCACAGTAAATTATGCGGTCATCTTTGTGCAAAATATTAATTCTAGCCATGACATCATCATTGCCAATCCCAAACTGGAAATCGGCACAATAGCAACCGACTGGACGCCAGCTCCTGAAGACTTGCAAGTGGATTTGTCGCCATACGCCACAAATGCCAGTCTTGATGAGTTTAGACAAGCACAAGCGATAAAAGACACTGCCACCACCCAAAAACTCTCACAACTTGAAAGCGATTTGGGTGGTAAAGCAAATGCCACAGCATTAAACAATTACTACACCAAAGCCCAAACCGACTCGGCTATCAGTGGGCGTGTAGATGCGTTTAGCTCAACCCTTAATGCCGTTGATGCTCGCACAAAGTGGACACCGCTCACCACCGCCACCGACCTAAACACGCTCACCACTCAGGGCAATTACTTCATCACAGGGGCAAGAACCAACAGTCCCGTTGGCGGTTGGACGTATGTAACCGTTGATGTGCCACGCTCTGACCGTATCACACAGACGACATGGGCGGACAATGCCCCCAATACTACTTACCGCCGAACTCGTGCTGGTACAACATGGACGGCATGGGAAAAAATGGCAACAGGGGCGGAGCTTGGCACAAAAGCAAGTACAGCAAGTTTAACAACTGAGCAACAAGCTCGCACAAATGCTGACAATGCACTTTCACAGCGTATTACAGCATTAGATAGTGCTTATAAATCTGCTGACAGTGCGTTAACCGCTCGTGTTGCTACTGCTGAGCAGTCAATCACAACGGCTAATCAAGCGATTGCACAAACCCAGCAAACGCTGACGGCTAAGATTGATGGGTTGAGCGTTGGTGGTCGGAATTTGTTGTTCGGCACATCATTTGACAATTTATTAAATTGGGATAATTGGGGCGGAAATGATGTAATCCGCAGGACAGCAAATAAAACCTTACACCTAGTTGCTGACAATAACCAAGCTTGGCGCGGCATTGCACAAACGGTACGCAATATTGAATCCAATCAAGATTACATGATTAGTTTTTATGCAAAATCCAATGTTGGCAATCTACGATTTGGGTATCATTACAGACGAGCTGATTACGCCTATTTCAATCAATATTGGCACGATATTGTTTTAAAAAATGAATTTGCTTTTTACACAATCCCATTTAAAAAAATTACCAACAATGAGCTAGACAACATTTATTTCATGTTTGGTGGTAATTCACACAAGCCATTTGACATAGAAATTAAGCAATTAAAGCTCGAAAAAGGCACAATCGCAACCGATTGGACACCAGCTTATGAAGATGGCGATAGCTGGCAGATTATTAACCAAGCCACAGATTTAAATACATTAACATTTGCAGGCAAATATTTTATCCAATCAACAAATAATCAAAATGCCCCTGTAATAAACTGGCTATTTGTACAAGTAGATAATGCGTTTGACGGGCGTATTATGCAAAAAGTTTGGCAGGATAATAATGTCAAAAACAATTGGATACGCCATCGTTTAGATGGCAATTGGGGAACGTGGGAAAAGTTAGTAAACGCTTCTGAATTAAATTCAGTACAAGCAAGTATTAATGAATTTAAACAAACCCAAGCAACGAAAGATGGTGCGACAGCTCAAAGCATACAAACAATGCAAACAACATTGAATGGGCATACGGCAAGCATTCAACAGCACACCCAATCCATCAACGGTCTATCTGCCCAATGGATGCTCAAAGTCCAAAGTGGCAATATCGTCTCAGGTATTGGCTTGGCAAGCAATAACGGTGTGTCTGATTTTGCTGTGAGAGCAGACAAATTTTATATTGCTCCGCCGACTGGTGGGAAAGGTGACACTCCTTTTACTGTCTTAACTAGTCCACAGGTGATTAATGGTGTGCAAGTGCCAGCAGGGACGTATATTAAATCAGCATATATACATAAAGCATCAATAGATACATTACACATCAGAGGTAACGCAATTACAGTGCCTGTTTCTGCATTTACAGCTGATATAATCACTGTTGATAACAATTACACAACAATTCAAAACTTGTATGTGCCTGCAGGTATGGGGCATACAATGCTAACGTTTAACGCTATATTCAGTTTTATTGGATATTCCCGCTCACAGCAACTACTTTGTCGAATTTTAAAAGATGATAAAGTCATTGTTAATGACTTAGAAGTATTTTTCAATGAAGCATCAGCAGAAGAGTTTACAACAGGTTGGGGCGGTAGTCATAATCACTCGGCAACTGCTAGTTTTAGTGGCACAACAAGCCAATCAGGTGACCACAGCCACAACGGTAATGCCAATATAAACGGTAGTACTAGTAGTGCTTGGGTAGGCAATAGTGGTCATTCACATAGTATATTTGCAAATGGTAGTGTTAACACAAACACGGCAGGGGGACATAGTCACTCAATAAATGGCAGTGTGAATGTTACAGTCAATGCAGACAATGGGCATACTCATACAATAAAAGGACTAAACTTAAATCGTAATGCAGGAACTATATCTGTATCACGTCATGATAGTTCAGAAATAGATGGTATGTATTACTTTCAAGTAAAAGTAGTATCAGAAAGTAGAGCAAATTTGTCGCAAAGATATATTCACGCAATTACAATGAGGCGGTAAAAATGGCATTTTATGCAGTTTACAAACAACAAGATGGCACAATTATACAAACAATAGAATGTCCATCATTTTTAGTTAATCTAATATTTGTTGAAAAAGAATATGGTGTTATAGAAATTGATAGAGTTGCTGATGATAGAAATGAGCTGATAAAAAATGGCAAGCTTGTTAAGAAAGAAACAAACGTAAGCCCTTAGTGAAACTGAGGGTTTTTTATTTTAAGGAGAGCTATATGCTTGAAAAAGACCCAACGACATACACCGCCCTTACTTATACATGGGTGTTACTTTTAGCGTCTGCGGGTGGGTTGGTTGCATTTATTCGCAGATTGAATAATGCTAAAGAGCCACAACCATTAAAAATATTATTAATCAAATTGTTAGGGGAATTAGTAATTAGTGCATTTGCGGGTATAGTGACGTTTTATCTTTGTGAACATCTAGAAACACAGTCACTCTTAACTGCGGTTTTGGTAGCAATTAGTGGGCATCTGGGTGGTAATGCGATTGATGTACTTACTAAAAAGATAGAAAAAATCACAGACACAACATTAACTCAATCTATTCAGGAGAAAGATGATGAGCAGTTACATTAGACAAATTCAAACTCGGCTTAAAGAAGCAGGGTTATACACAGGTGATATTGACGGTATTGCGGGCAAATTAACTGTTCAAGCGGTGGAACTTGCCATTGCACGGGGTATTTGCACCGCCAATGAACAAAAAGATGTAACAGTTATTCACACCACTGACCCAACAGTGGATGGAAACGAATATTTACTTGATGAACCAAGTACCAACCCAGTAGAAAAATCCAATTATACATTGAGCGAATTAAGCCTAAAAAGATTACAAGGTGTAAACTCTAATCTTGTTAAAGTTGTTAAAAGAGCAATTGAAATTACTAGCGTTGATTTTCGTGTATTGGAAGGTGTACGAACGATTGAGCAACAACGAGAATACGTCAGACAGGGCAAAAGCCAGACAATGAATAGCCGACATTTGACAGGACACGCTGTTGATTTAGTGGCAATTATTGATGGGAAAATCTCGTGGGATTGGAATTATTACTATGCAATTGCTGAAGCAATGCAACAATCAGCAAAAGAATTGAATGTAAAAATTCGGTGGGGTGGGTGCTGGGAGGTTATCAATGATAAAACAAATTCAGCGAAAAGCTGGGTTGATAATTATGTGGCGACATCGGGAAAGCAAGGGAAAAAGGCATTTATTGATGGTCCGCATTTTGAATTGCCTGTCTTTAATTAATAAATTTTATTTTTCCATATTGTCTAAGATATTTTTATCTTAGACAACATATCAAACTAGTAATAGGCGATATATCAATGACTCAAACAAAACAAAACAAGCTTAATTTACCAACATTAAATTCAAAGGCATATGGCAAAAACGGATTTAAATATCAACCAAAATTTGGGGTTATTATTCAATGTGAAAGTGAGCAACATCAAATCCAAGTTTTTGAACATTTAAAACAATTAGGCTATAAAATAAAGGTAGTAGTTGTATGAAAATTAATATTCATCATCAATGCACAGATTTTAATAGCTATCGTGCGAACCGTATTAAAAGTTTATTTAATGTAGAAACAGGGGCAGACTTTCATATTACTGCGGACTTGCCTGCTCTTGATAAAGATTGGCAAATTGGTGTAATTGTTGGCCGTTCTGGTACAGGGAAAACAAGTTTAGGTAAACAAATTTGGGATGATACAACTATTTATAATCCAGATTGGAATAAAAACAAGCCAATTATTGACCAAATTGCGGTTAATGATAGTGTTGATAAGGCAACAGCTTGCCTGTCAGCTGTTGGTTTAGGTACTGTACCAACGTGGTTAAGACCTTATCATGTATTGAGTAACGGTGAACAGTTTCGGGCAAATCTTGCAAAAGTCTTGGCTGATGAACCCAACCGCCTGATTATTGATGAATTTAGCAGTGTGGTAGATAGACAAATCGCCTGTATTGGTGCTTCTGCCTTTGCTAAGGCGTGGAGACGCACAAATGGTAAACAAGCCATTTTATTAACTTGCCATTACGATGTTTTAGACTGGTTACAGCCCGACTGGATTTATGACACTAGCGTAAGCAGGCTTAACAGGGGGCACTTCGGCAACGACCAAAAATCTGTGTTAATATCTATCAAACAAACTGGAAATTTTGGGATATATTTGAACCGCATCATTATTTAAAAATGCCTAAAATGATAGCGGCCACAAATTATATTGCCGTTGTTAATAATGAACCTATTGCTCATCTAGCTGTTACCACGAGGCAAGGAATGATAGAAGCTCGTGCCTGCCGTCTTGTTGTGATGCCTGAGTGGCAAGGGGTCGGTGTTGGTATGCGATTTTTAAATACAATTTGTCAAATGTGGCTTGATGGCAAAAATAGATACAACAAACCGTTACGCACAATCTTTCATACTAGCCACCCAAATTTAGCTCAAGCGTTACGTCGTGATAAAAAGTGGACGCAGATTAGTGCAAAATTACATGGTGAAAATAAACTAGCAAGCATAAGAAGCCTTAAAAAGTCTGGAACAATGGGTTCAGGTTTCGGTGGGCATTTTAGAGCGGTGCAAGGTTTTAGATATTTAGGAGCTGATTTTGAATAAATTAAAAGTGATGATTGTTGGGCAAAAATGGTTGGCTGAACAGCTATTAAATAAATGTTTAGCAAATTCAAAGATAGAAGTTGTTGCTGTATCAACGCCAATATTAGATGATAGACTTGCAGTTTTAGCAAACAACTATCAAATTCCTATAATTTTACATGATAAAGTACTAACAGCTGAACATATACCACATACTCTTGATATAATTTTAACAGCTCACGCTCATTGCTTTATTGCAAAATCTGCTAGAGATAAAGCAAATCATGGTGCCGTTGGCTATCACCCCAGCTTACTACCAGATTACAAAGGAAAAAACGCTATTAATAATGTCATAAATGCAGGTGAAATAGTGACTGGTGGGTCATTATATCAATTAGATGAAGGGTGGGATACTGGCAAAGTTTTAATGCAACAATCAATAGTTATTGATAAATCTGATACAGCTTTAAGTTTATGGAAAAATAAATTAGCACCGCTTGGCTTGAAAATGTTTTGTGAATATTTGGAAGGTTTGTTATAGTGTGGCACACTTTTTGTCACCTTTTAATAGTAAAGAGCAGTAACAACAAGTACATGATTTTCTTTTTATCTTTATAAATCAATTATTTAATTATTATTACTTGCAATTACTTATCAAAAGAGCTCAAGTCACTTCATCTTCAAACAACACAATATGCTGGTATTTTTAGCAGTATATAATACAGTATATGCTATATAATCATCTTACAATTTGATTTAAAATCAATGGTTTAAAATTTAAAATAAAGTCCGACCACTGGTACCATTCAATAGTCTATTGATATCTATAGACAGCTATGAAACCCTAGAGAATTAAGACTTTAGGGTTTTTTATTGTCTGCTTGCTGACCAAAAGCAGAATGCACCAGAGCGTAAAATAATCCGATTGGGTGAGTTGGTCGCACCGCCGAACGAATAGAGCGAACGGCACGCCTGCATCAACTTTGTGCATTAAGTTGATATTGGCGTGTCAAGTAGCGTCCGCCTACGACACAGGTAACAAAAACCCCTAGCGAAACTAGGGGTTGTAAAAAATGGAGCGTGGTGCAATCACCTTTTTTGGCGGTTTTTTAGTATCAAAGGGAAAATAACAGATGAAGTTTTTTGGTTGGCTTGGCTCACTTTTCGGGCGGTCTCGCCTTGATAAAGGACAGATGTCCAACCCCTTTATTGGCACAACATCGGCAAGCGGTAACGCCATTAATGCTGAAACCGCCCTTGAACTGTTGGCAGTGCGTGCGATTGCGAAGCCAAGTCATCGGCTCTTTACCCCTTATGATACGTCGAACTTTGTCACTAACTGTCATGCAAGAAGATAAATCAAAGACAAGGATAATTAGTTATATAATTTTATAAAAATAGATTTTTGTTGATGTATAGTAACTTTATTTAGCCAAATAGATAAATGTTATGAAAAAACTTATTTTAGCTGGTTTTATTAGGCAGTTTTTTTATCCAAAGCAAAAATCTAATAACGGTAAATTTCTGGGTTTTTTGTTTCTAATTGAATAAAAGTTATAAAACTATATTTATGATGAAAAAGTCAAAAAGTAAATTTATTTTAGGTTTAATTGGCAAGGTGAATACTATGTAAAATAGTAAGCTTTGAAGCTTGTGGTTTTTGGCGATGCTTTTTTTGATATTCTGGCGAAAGGTGGCGACTTAGATTGTTATGGGTCGCAAAAATTTCCCCACCATAACCGTTAGATTTGATGGTGGGAGTATGTCAATAATAACGTAAATATTGCAACATAATATCATCATGATTGTTAAAATCATTTGGCTGATAAGTATAATTTGTCGTTAATCGTAGAGCATTATTTTGAGCTAAATCATATTGCAATCCCAAAGTTGCTACAGGTTGCCAATAACGTTGTTTATCATTGATAAACCAATAAGGCAATGAAACCTCTACTAAACCTCGAAAATTTTGATTAAACTGATATTGACAACCAATATTCGCCCCAATCCCGAGCCGATAGCCTTTTGTTAATCCTTTGCCAACCTGTAAATTACCCATGGGTAATAAATAACATAAATTAGGTGGCACACTACCAGTTTGTTTAACAGGTTTACCATAAGCAACACTCCAACCATATTCAGCACGCACCTGACTGACTAAATGATAATTATTAGGATTACTAAAGCCGTCACTAACTCGCTCTAGACCAAGATTAACTCCCCAAGATTTACCCTTATCTGCAGTATTGATAGGATTTAATGAACGGGATTTAAATAAATTTAGTGACTGCAATTGTACATGAGGTGTATCATCGGTTTTATGATATATTCTAATATTGGCTGATAATCCTTCTAAATAACTACCAACTGGATAACCAGAGTTTTTATCTAAATTATCATGATAAACTAAACGATAACCCAAATCGATATAATGATGATTATTTTGTTCACCAATACCCATTGAAACCCTGCTTAAATCATGAGCATGCAATGGATTATTATCAGCTGGTTGTAATATATCTAATTGAACTTGGTTTAAGATAGCCTGTTGTTTAGTTTTATTTGATGCTTCATAAGTGGTGACATTGGTTAATAATCCTTGATGTTGTAGCTCTCGCACGACACCTGCAGGAGCGTTCATTTTCTCGATATTTGCAAACAAATTTTTATCAGAGCGTAAACTATTTAGTAAAGCCAAAATCTCAGTCGCACAATTACCTGTAAATAAAAAATAATCAATATCTTGTTGTTTTATTTCCCAAATTTGCCGAATTAATTGCTGTAACTCATCATGTGTTAAATTTAGCTGATAATTCCAAATATCCCGTCCCTCTTCATCTCGATATTGCTGAATTTTTTTATCGTAAGGCTCAAGGGTGAATTGACCTTTTACCCCTGTAAAAATCGATTGATAAGTAAATTTAGCAAGAGAGGTGTTTTGGGCTGGAGCAGGGGCATAGTTTAAAATTAATGACTGATTAGGATTAGCATGATTTAATTTTAAAAAAATATGAGCAAATGAAGAAGCAGGATTATCTAGATATTCTTGAGCAAAAATTAATGAAGCACTGGTAATATTTAAGCTATTTTGCCACTTTTTAAAATTTGTACATGTGACAGTTGGTAATTCAGTATCAGTAATTGCTAAATTTTGCTTTATCCAATATGTTCGAGCTGGGAAACGGCATTGTACAGATTGATTATCAGGTAAATTTTTATCAAATAATGCAATAATCATGGCTTGTAATTCAGCATCACTATTTTCATGACCTTGTGGACTAACAAAAAAATCTTGTATAGATTTAACTCGACTTTTAACGTTTTTTTGTTGGTTTTCAGGATAATAAAGAAGTCGTTGCCAAGTCGTTTGTTGAGCTAGGTTTTTTTGTTGTGCAAGCTGTTGGTAATGAATAATTTTATCAGAAAGATGATTTTGTTTTGTTCGCAAAGTGTCTTGGGCAGTGGCATTGAATGAGAATACTGCAAAAAATATTAATGTATATAAATAGTTTAAATAAGAATAAAAGTATTGTAATTTTAGCATATCATGCCTCAGTTTCGCCAAATATGATAAATAATTTATTTATAAAAATTTATCATGATTAAGGCATAATTCCCAGCGAAAAATTATAAATTGGTAGATTTTTAGCAAATTATTGCAAATGAGATTTTTCTGTTTGTCATATATTTGTCATATTGGGTTGCTACACTATGTCTCAAGATTGGCTGTTATTGTTTTTTAGTAAATAAAAAGTTTAATAATTCTTAGGTAATCCCGACAGAATATTAATTTTGGAGACGTTATGAAATTTAAGCGAGTTTCTTTGGTAGTGATTGCAAGTTTGGCATTGATGGCGTGCAGTGGCAATTCTCAACAAAATGCAAGCAATACTGATACGACAGGACAGGCAACCAGTAATGAAAAAGTAAGTTTGGATATTACGGGTGCGGGTGCGTCTTTTCCTCAGCCGATTTATGTTCAGTGGTCGCAGGGATTTTTGCAGGATAAAGGAGGCAAAGTCAATTATCAGTCAATTGGTTCATCGGGTGGGGTGAAACAGATTACCGCAAAAACTGTGGACTTTGGGGCATCAGACTCGCCATTGAAAGCAGAAGAGCTAGAAGCTCAAGGTTTAATTCAGTTTCCAACGGTGATTGGTGGGGTTGTGCCTGTGGTGAATATCGCAGGGGTGAAGCCAAGCGAGTTAAAATTGACTGGGGAATTATTGGCAGGTATTTATTTGGGCGAAATTACCCATTGGAATGATGCGAAAATTACAGCGATTAATCCAAATTTAACATTGCCAAATGAACCAATTGTGACGGTATTTCGTGCTGATGGTTCTGGCACAAGTTTTATTTTTACAAATTATTTAAGTCAAGTGTCACCAACATGGCAACAAACTGTTGGGGCGGCAAATACAGTGAAATGGCCAACGGCAAAAACAGGGACGGCTGGTAAAGGCAATGAGGGTGTAGCAACTTATGTCAATCGTATTGCCAATTCGATTGGTTATGTTGAGTATGCGTATGCAAAACAAAATCAGATGTCACATGTTCAGTTACAAAATAAAGCTGGTAATTTCGTAGAGCCATCACAAGAAACTTTTTCAGCGGCTGCAGATGTTGATTGGTCAAGTAACGCAGGGTTTAATTTAGTATTAACTAACCAGCCAGCCCAAAATGCGTGGCCTTTAGCGGCAGCAACGTTTGTATTGGTACATAAAAAGCCACAAAATGTTGATAAAGCAAAAGCAAGTTTAGCGTTCTTTGATTGGGCATATACTAGCGGTGATGAGTCTGCTCGTAAGTTAGATTATGTGCCTTTACCTGACAATGTGAAAAACTTAGTGCGTGAAGAGTGGAAAAAAGTAACTGATGAGGCAGGCAAGCCAGTATATCCTTAATTAAATCAAGACATAAGAAAAAAATCCATCTGTTGTGATGATGCCGTATATATGGCAAATCTGACAGATGGTTACGATTAGCAAATTTGGAAATTTCCCTTATGTTAGTAGAAAAATTAAAACGTCAGCGGTTGCTTGATGCTTGTTTTGTTAATACAACCCGTTTTTTTGCACTGTTAGTTTTATTAAGTTTAGGTGGTATTTTAGCGTCATTAATTTATGGGGCATTACCAAGTATTCAGAAATTTGGTTTAGGTTTTTTATTTTCGTCAAATTGGGATACCGTTGAAGGCAGTTACGGGGCGTTAGCTCCAATTTATGGCACATTAGTGACATCTATTATTGCTTTAATCATTGCTGTACCTGTTAGCTTTGGCATTGCGATTTTTTTAACAGAGCTTTGTCCGAAAGTGTTACGCCGTCCATTAGGCATTACCATTGAACTGTTAGCAGGAATTCCATCAATTATTTATGGTATGTGGGGATTGTTTGTTTTTGCCCCTGTATTTTCTACTTATATTCAGCCGTTAATGACAAAAACGTTAGGTGCAGTTCCTATCATTGGGGTATTGTTTCAGGGAACGCCAATGGGGATTGGCTTGTTTGCTGCTGGATTAATTTTAGCAATTATGATTATCCCATTTATTGCATCTGTGATGCGTGATGTGTTTGAAGTGACACCAACCATGTTAAAAGAGTCAGCATATGGCTTGGGTAGTACCCGTTGGGAAGTGGTACGTCATGTGGTGCTTCCTTATACTAAAACTGGGGTTGTTGGTGGGATTATTTTAGGCTTAGGTCGGGCATTGGGCGAAACGATGGCAGTGACATTTATTATTGGTAATACCTTTAACGTTAGTGCTGAGTTGTTTGGTTCAGGTGTATCGATTACCTCAGCATTAGCGAATGAATTTGCTGAAGCGGTGGATTTATTGCACGTTTCATCATTGTTATATCTTGGTTTAATTTTATTTGTGATTACCTTTATTGTGTTATGTATTTCAAAAGTGATGTTATTACAAATGCAAAAAGGCGAAGGCAAAAAACATTAATGAATGTAGGAAAATTAAAGATGCAAAAAGATAGCAATAATCCAGTATATCGCCGCCGCCGTTTTATTAGTAATTTTCATTTAACTGCTTCAATTTTAACCATGTTTTTTGGGTTGTTTTGGCTAGGCTGGATTTTTTATACGTTGTTTTATGAAGGATTTAGCGGACTTGGGGCGAGTATTTTTACTTTAGATACCCCGCCTCCAGGTACAGAAGGGGGATTGCGTAACGCCATTTTAGGTAGTGTCATGATTACTTTATTTGGCTTGGTCATTGGTACACCAATTGGCATTTTATGCGGGATTTTCTTGGCTGAATTTGGGCAAAATAGCAAGTTGGCGATGCTCACTCGCTTTATGAATGATATTTTATTATCTGCACCATCAATTGTGATTGGTTTGTTTGTTTATGGGTTAATCGTTGTCCCTCAAGGTCATTTTTCAGGATTAGCGGGTGCAGTAGCTTTATCATTGTTAGTTATTCCTGTAGTGGTGCGTACAACTGAAAATATGTTAAGACTTGTACCAAATAGTCTACGAGAAGCAGCCTATGCGTTGGGAGCTCCAAAATATAAATTGGTTAGCATGGTGACATTACGGGCGGCAAAAGCAGGGGTAATAACAGGGGTATTGTTAGCGTTTGCTCGAATTTCTGGCGAAACTGCACCATTATTATTTACTGCATTAAATAATCAGTTTTTTAGTACAAATATGAATGAACCAATTGCCAATTTACCAAATGTTATTTATCAGTTTGCGATGAGTCCTTATAAAGATTGGCATGGATTGGCATGGGCGGCAGCGTTATTGATTGCACTAGCGGTGTTAATTACCAATATTATCGCTCGCTATTTGGAAGCTAAGCAGAAATAAACCTTTGAAGATAATGGAAAAAATTATGCAAGATAAAATTCGTGTTGAGAACTTTAATTTTTATTATGGTAGTTTTCACGCCCTAAAAAATATTAATTTAAGCATTCCTGCTAATCAAGTAACAGCCTTTATTGGACCGTCTGGTTGCGGAAAATCAACATTATTGCGTACATTCAACCGTATGTATGATTTATATGCAGATAGTAAAGTAGAAGGTAAAATTTTATTAGATGGTAATGATATTTTACAAAAAGGCGTTGATGTTAATTTATTACGAGCCAAAGTCGGTATGGTGTTCCAAAAGCCAACCCCATTTCCAATGTCAATTTATGACAATGTAGCATTTGGCGTAAAGCTCTATGAAAAACTTAGTAAAAATGATATGAATGACCGTGTTGAATGGGCATTAAAAAAAGCGGCGTTGTGGAACGAAGTCAAAGATAAATTAAAACAATCAGGTAATTCATTATCAGGTGGTCAGCAACAACGTTTATGTATTGCAAGGGCAGTTGCTTGTAAACCTGAGGTGGTGTTATTGGACGAACCAACTTCTGCCTTAGACCCAATATCAACAGCATATATTGAAGAGTTGGTGAGTGAGCTAAAAAATGATTATACTATTGCCATCGTTACGCATAATATGCAACAAGCCGCCCGTGTTTCAGATTACACCGCTTATATGTATCTTGGCGAATTAATCGAAATTGGTGAAACTAATCAAATCTTTACCAAACCAGCATTAAAACAAACAGAAGATTATATTACGGGTAAGTTTGGCTAATATATCTTTAAATGGAATTTGTGATAAACAGTGAGGTTAAATGTGAAAGCGACTATTTTAATCGTTGAAGATGAAGAACCCATCACTAAGCTGATTAGTTTTACTTTAAAACAGGCAGGATTTGCGACATTAAATGTTGGTAGTGTGGAAGAGGCAAGACCACTTATTAATAATAAACTGCCTGATGTTGTATTGCTAGACTGGATGTTGCCTAATATGTCGGGTGTCGCTTTTGCCAAAGAGTTACGCCAACAAGAACGCACTAAAGATTTACCAATTATTTTGCTGACAGCTCGTAGCGAAGATGTAGATAAAGAAACGGGGTTAAATCTTGGGGCTGATGACTATATCACAAAACCATTTTCACCTCGGGAATTGGTGGCTCGAATAAATGCCCTGTTACGGCGAAGAGCCCCACAAAAAACCGATGCAGTCATTCAAGTTGGTAAAATTACCCTAAATCCACAAGATTTAACTGTCGTTGCCGATGGTGAAAACTTTATTTTTGGACCAACGGAGTTTAAATTATTACATTTTTTTATGACGCATACAGACCGCATTTATAGTCGCCGTGAGATTTTAGACTTAGTTTGGGGCGACCATGTGTTTATTGAAGAACGAACCGTTGATGTACATATTCGGCGGTTACGGCGAGAGCTAGAAAAAGTAAACTTGCATCATTATATCGAAACTATACGCAGTGCGGGCTATTGTTTTAGCGTTAAATCATGAAAAAAATCGTAGTGTATCATGTTGTTTTTATTATAGCCTTAGCGGGTTTATTGGGTGGGGCTGGCTGGCTATTTGGCAATGCTACTTGGGGATTGGCTATCGCTAATTTAGTGTTAATTAGCGTATTTTCCTATCACTTATTTTATTTTTATAAGTTAGTTGCTTGGCTGACCAATCCAAAAGTTAGTACAGTGCCTGAGGGCATGGGTATCTGGAAAATTATCTTTGACACCCTATGGCAACAAGCAAAAAGCCGTAAAAAACGCAAACAAAAATTGAACAATACTTTGCAACGTCTTAACCGTATGATTGCCACTATGCCAAGTGGTGTATTAATTTTGGATAATCAAGGACGCATTGAATGGAAAAACGCATTAGCTGATGCCCATTTTGGTTTACAGCAAGCCACTGACAAAAAAAATATCTTAAAAAATTTAGTTCGATTACCAAAATTCCATCAATTTTTAGATGATGCACAGCTTAATCCAGACAGCCCAGCAACAACAAAACTCACTTTTCCCGTTCATCATAAAGAACATACACTACAACTAACCCTTGTGCCTTTTGAAACCAATGCCAAAATGTTAATTAGTCATGATATTAGTGCCAATGAACAGCTAAATGCTACCCGAACCGCTTTTATTGCCAATGTTTCCCACGAATTGCGTACACCACTCACGGTCATTAGTGGTTTTTTAGAAACATTAGCAGATATTCCTGAACTAGACAATGAAACTAGACAAGAATTTATCGAATTAATGCAAAAAGAAAGTGAACGAATGCTGACATTAATTGAAGATTTATTAACACTCTCTCGACTAGAAAATCAACCCTACCAAGTCACAGATTTAGAAAAGGTAAATTTAACAGAATTAATAAATAATATTGTCAATGAAACTCGCATTCTTGCTCAAAATCATCATACCATTCATGCCGAGATTAGCCCTGATATTTGGATAAATGGGGTTTACAAAGATTTATATAGTGCCTTGAGTAATATTGCCTTTAATGCCGTTCGCCACACGCCAGATGGCACAACGGTTACTATAGGCTTAAACTTAGCAGATAATCATACCGCTTACTTTTTTGTTAGTGATACAGGCTCAGGCATCGCACCTGAACATCTAAAACATTTAACAGAACGTTTTTATCGAGTGGATAAAGGAAGAAGCCGAAAAACAGGTGGTAGTGGCTTAGGGCTTGCCATCGCTAAACACGCATTGGCTGAACATCAAGCAATATTAAATATAGAAAGCCAACTTGGTGAAGGTAGTCGATTTTCAACCAAATTTAACATCATTCAGTGATAAAAAAATCCGACTGTCATTGTGGAGTTTGACAGTCGGTGTAGAGAAACTATAGTAAAATAAAAACATATTATAGCCTAATTGATAACCATTATCAATAACTTGATAACTATTTTTCTTTTATATGAGCAACGACAAAATTTATTCAATTAACTATTGAAAATAGTAATAATTATCATTATTATAATAACCATACAATCAAGCGTCATGGGTGAAATTATGTATATCTGTATTTGCAATGCTGTGAGAGATAAAGAAATTCAACAAGCGATTGAGGCAGGTTACACGTCATATGAAGACTTGCAAAATGTGCTATCAGTTGGAACTTGTTGTGGTGGTTGTCAGCCAATGGTAGAAGATTATTTAGGCAGAGAAATCGATAGCCGTCTTTTTGTAGAAGTTGCCTAAAAATTAGGCAATTTGACATTTCTTGAAAACATTGAATATTTGCAATTGTAGAAAAAATTGTAAATAGTAATTGTTATTATTAATATTAACTGATATAATAAAATATTTTAAATTAACTATTGCGTTACCTGTTTATTTATAGCATAATAAACGGGTAGCTTTTTTTTACTTTAAAAATTAGCTATTTGTGGTTTATTTTATAAGTTAAAAGAGAAAATATTATGAAAGGTAGCACCCAAGTCCTTGATTATTTAAACTTTTTATTAGCAGGCGAATTAGCAGCTCGTGACCAGTACTTTATCCATGCACAAATGTATAACGAATGGCATTATGCAAAATTATTTGAACGTATGCATCATGAAATGGAAGAAGAAACTGAACACGCTCAAGCATTAATTGCTCGTATTTTAATGCTTGGTGGCACGCCAAAAATGGTACCAGAAGCTTTAAATATCGGTGCTGACGTTCCTTCAATGTTACAATCAGACCTTGAAGTTGAATATAAAGTTCGCCAACATCTAAAAGATGGTATTGCTTTATGTGAAACAGAACAAGATTATGTAACTCGTGAAATTTTAGTAAAACAACTTGTAGATACAGAAGAAGACCACGCTCATTGGTTAGAACAGCAATTGCGTCTCATCGAAATGATTGGCTTACCAAATTATTTACAAAGTCAAATGGGCTAAGTAAATTCTATTTGTAACATCATATTGTAGGGGGATTAAGCAATGCAAGCAGATAAAGCAGTTATCCGTGCATTAAATCAGTCATTAGGACAAGCATTAATTGCAATTAATCAGTATTTCCTTCATGCTCGTATCGTAAAAAATTGGGGTGTTGAGGAATTAAACGAAAAACTTTATCGTCAGTCTATTCGTGAGATGAAATGGGCAGATGATTTGATTGAGCGTATTTTACTATTAGAAGGTTTACCAAATTTACAAGAATTAGGAAAAATCTTGGTTGGTGAAAATGTCGCTGAAATTATCGACTGTGATTTACGCCTTGAACAGCAAAAGTATGACATTTTAAAAAATGCTATTCAAGTATGTGAAGAACATCAAGATTATGTTTCTCGTCAATTGTTAGTAAAATTAAAAGATGGTAACGAAGAACATATCGACTGGTTAGAAACACAACAAGAATTGATTGCAGATATGGGTATTGAAAACTATATTCAAAAAATGGTTGAAGATGACTAATTTGTAAATCATTGATTTAGTTTAAATGTTATTTAAAAGCCTATTTGTCCATTGATAAATGGGCTTTTTGCATTGTGATTTTAATTAAAATTGGCTACTATATTCATTGATTAAAAATTTAAAATTTGAGGTTTTTTTATGACAACATCAACTTATACGCCACCCAAAATATGGCAATGGGATAAAAATAATGGGGGCAAATTTGCTAGTACAAATCGCCCAATCGCAGGGGCAACTCATCAACAAATTTTACCAATAGGCAAAAACCCATTACAGTTATATTCATTAAACACGCCTAATGGCATAAAAATCAATATTTTATTAGAGGAGCTTGCCGAGTTAAATATTACTGGTGCTAAATATGATGCGTATAAAATTGACATCATGCAAGGTGAGCAATTTGGCTCAGGTTTTGTAGAGATTAACCCAAATTCAAAAATTCCTGCATTGGTTGATTATTCAGTTCAGCCTGCTGTAAAAATTTTTGAGTCAGGTGCCATTTTATTATATTTAGCAGAAAAATTTGATAGATTTATTCCAAAGGGGCATAAAAGAGCGGATTGTCTATCGTGGTTATTTTGGCAAATGGGGTCTGCTCCATATTTGGGCGGTGGTTTTGGGCATTTTTATGCGTATGCTCCAGAAAAATTTGAATATGCGATTAATCGATTTGCGATGGAAACTAAGCGTCAGCTTGATGTTTTGGATAAACATTTAGCAAATAATGAATATATGTGCGGTGGTGAATATAGTATTGCAGATATGGCGATTTGGGCGTGGTATGGTCAGCTTGTGCAGGGTAAACTGTATCAGGCAGGCGAGTTTTTGCAAGTGGAAAGTTATCAATCATTACAGCGTTGGTCACAACAAATTGCCAATCGTCCAGCTGTGCAACGGGCTTGTCAACTTGTATTACAGCCAATTGGTCATAACAATATATGATAATTAAAAAAAGGTATATCTATGAAATTAACAAAATTATTACTCTTGATGGGTTTGTCATGGACATTGGTTGCTTGTAATACTAATTCAAACTCTACTGATAATCAACAAGCCACTGCTCAAACCAAAAATATTGACCCAGATTTACAAAACTGTTTAGAACAATTTTATGATAATCAACCACCTGTTGTTTCAGCCCAGCTGGCTCAAAATACGAAATCTTTGTGTTTTAATGGTTTTGCGGTACTTTATTCAGGTATGGCAAAAACGCCAATTTGGTCGGCAGAATATTTGACTCGTCAGCGATTGACACATGCAAGACAATTACCTCGTGTTGATAATTTTCATGAAGAAGAACGGTTGCCAAAAGAATATCGTAGCACTTTAAAAGATTATCGAGGTTCTGGCTATGACAGGGGGCATCTTGCACCTAATGGGGATATGTCAAACACAGATGCTCAATATGATAGTTTTAGCTTAGCGAATATTGCTCCACAAAATCAAACACATAATCGGGGTGTTTGGCAAAAATTAGAAAGTCAAACTCGTGATTTGGCTCAAAAACATCAAAAAGCATATGTTGTGACAGGTGTGGCATTTTTAGCCAAAAATGTGAAAAAAATTAATAATAATGTGTTTATTCCTAGTCATTTTTTTAAAGCGATTTATATTCCTAGTACAGGCGAAGCGACAGCGTATCTTAGTCTAAATGATGCTAGTGAACATATGCAACAAATGACTTTAACAGAATTGTATCAACAAACAGGAATTGATGCGTTTCCTAGTCTACCACAATCGGTGAAAGATAAAAAAACGACATTAATTAAAAATTAGTAGGGTAAAATGATGCAAAAATTTCAACCATTTATGAATGACAGTCAGTCATTGGCAATTGATGAATTAACGCTTGAAAATCAGGGCGAACAGGTCAATTTATATGGTAGCTTAACTTTGACTATTGATAAAGATAGTTTAAGTTATGCAAAAGAGTTACAACGAATTATTAATGAAGTTGTTCAATATCTTGAAGATAATAATGCTCAAGATATTGATAAACAAACAATTATTGAAAAACAGCAAGAAAAAATCACGGAAGTAACAAATCCATTTGCATAAACTTATTTTAATGTAATTAAAATTGATAGTTAAAGCCAATGCGTGATTTAGAGTTAATAGAACTATTAACCAAAGGACTGTTTTTTTGCTCATCGGTTAAGTATTCTAAATATTGGCTAAAAAATATGTTCCAATGTTGATTGATAGCATAATTGATAGCAACTCTAAAAAAAGGATTGACATTGTCAGTCATGTCATGACGAGTCAGTCCTGTTTTTTGGTTATCCTGTTCGCTGATGCCATAATAATAATTATTGTAATTATCATCAGACCAAATTACGCCAAATTCAGGATATATTGTCCATTGTTCATGGGTAAATTTGCTTAAATGTGAAAGTTTTAATGTCGTACCATCATTGCGATTGAGTGCATCTGTTTCAATATGGGCTTTAAAGCCACCGTAAGGCGTGATGTACATATAGCTTGTACCAATATTTGCCGACCATTTACGTTTATCAAGCTGTTTTAATGCGTTTGATGTGGCATCAGCAGGGTCAAAACTACGCCCTTCATAACCAACAGTAGCTCGCCATTCATGTTTTTTATCTTTATATGCGTATACGCCAGCCTCGCTACCCTCAATATATAAGCGATTATTATCATAAAATGCTTGAGGCATGACGGCAATTGTATTATCAACATCATATGCTAGCGAATTATAAGTAGCATTTAATCCAATTTTTAGTTTAGCATCAGGATTAATGGGTAATGATTTAGCATATGCAGGTAAAGTTGAAAAGATAGCTAAAAAAATAATAAGAATATTTTTACGCATTGTTTAAACCTTTTGTGGAAAGTATAACAGCTATTGTAGCAATTATTGATGTGAGTTGTTAGCGTAGATAAAAAAATTAAAAAAAACTCGTGCAGTGAATAAAAATGTTATATCATAACCTTTTTTTGGTTGTTTCAAATTTTGAGGTTTTTTATGACGATTTTTCGAGTTCCAAAACAAATTTCACATGGCTTTAGCAAAATTGTATATGGTGTGACATTGGGTAGCACAGCAATTTTGTTGGGTTGCTCCCCTGCTCCTGAAGCGAATAAAACAGAGGCGACACCTGCAAATACAACTACAACCGATACTAAAACGGTTGATACTGATAAACAATCCCAAGAAAAAGTTATCGTCTATACCTCAACCAATGTTTGGGGGGCAGTTGCCAAAGCGGTTGGCGGTGAGCATATTGAAGTTATCGCTGGTGTGAATGAGCCGACCCAAGACCCTCATGATTATCAAGCAACAGCAAATGATAAATTAAATATTTCTAAAGCTAAGTTAGTATTAGTAAACGGTGGTGGTTATGATGATTGGACAACTACATTGGCAAAATCTGTGCAACCTGTGCCAAAAATCATTAATGCTGTGGAATTATCAGGGATAAAAATGCCTGAAGAAAATCATGACCATCATCATGATGACCATCATCATGACCATGCTGGGCATGACCATAAGCATCATGTCGATTTTAATGAACATGTTTTCTTTTCGTTGGATACTGCCAAAAAAGTCGCTGAAGCGGTTGCCAATCATCTTGCCAGTACCGACCCAAATAATCAAGCAACTTATGTTCAAAATGCCAAAGATTTTATGCAACATATTGATAAATTAAAAGAAAAAGCCAAAACAGTCGGGGCAGGCAAGCAGTTTACAGTATTTTCTACCGAGCCTGTTGTGGGATATTTGTTGGCAGATATGGGTGTAAAAAATGTAACGCCTGATGCGTTTATTGAGCAGTCAGAAACAGAAACAGGGGTTTCTGTAAAAGTTTTAACAGAAAGCCAAAATATTATTCAAAATAAGCAAGCATCTGTGTTAGTATTGAATGCCCAAACCGAAGATGCATCAGCTAAAAAGCTTTTGGAAACTGCTAAACAAGCAAATGTGCCAGTGGTTGAAGTATTTGAAACGTTACCGCCAAATGTGACAACTTATATTGGCTTTATGGAAAAAACAATTGATGACTTTACTAACGCCATTAACAACAGCAATAACAAATAATATCAATACACCAGAAAAACCAGCAACATCGGCTCAACTTTTGACAGTTGAGCAAGCAACCATGAATTATGGACAACGTATTTTATGGAAAAACGTTAGCTTTGCTATTCAGACAGGCGAATTTGTTGCGTTATTAGGGGCAAACGGTACAGGTAAAACTACACTATTTAAAACTTTGTTGGGAATTTGTCATCTACAACAAGGCCGAGTGCAAATTGCCTCTAATATTAATATGGGCTATGTGCCACAACTCAAAGATTTTGACCCAAAGCTACCAATTCGGGGGCGTGACCTTGTACGTTTGGGGCTTGATGGTGGGAATTATTTTTTTGGTTGGATAAATGATAAACGCAAAAAAACAGGGAAAATTTGGCTATCAGCAAAACAAAAAAATTATATGGTAGATAGAGCGATTGCCGAAGTTGGCGGGCAGGCGTTCGCAGAGGCACCATTACATCTACTATCAGGGGGCGAGCAACAACGTATGCGAATTGCTCAAGCATTGGTTGCTGAACCAGAATTGATACTTATGGACGAACCTTTATTAAGTTTAGACGTTGCCAGTCAAAAAATCGTATGTGATATTTTAGCACATCGCAAACAAACTCATCATACGGCAATTTTTATGATTAGTCATGAAATTCAGCCGATTTTACCATTAGTAGATAAGGTTGTGTATCTTAATCAACAAAAAGCTACAATTGGTAAACCTAGTGATATTCTGCCAAATAGTGACTTATTTTGTCATCACATCTTAGACGCTCGTCTATAATTTCAATTTGTACAAAGGTTTTTTATGGACTGGTTGCATACCATTATTAATTTTAATAATTTTTTTGATTTATTACCAATGGTGTATCATGCCTTAATAGCATCAGTGATTTTAGGGGTTTTAGCGGGATTAATTGGTCCAATGATACAGGCAAAAGATATGGCTTTTGCAGTACATGGTACAGCGGAACTATCTTTTGCAGGAGCAGCTGGGGCATTGTGGCTGGGATTATCTGTGACATGGGGGGCAATTATCGGCTCGGTATTGGCAGGTATTGTGTTGGCATTGATGGGGTTAGATGGCAAAAATCGTAATTCTATTATCGGTATTATTTTACCATTTGGTTTAGGTTTGGGGGTTTTATTTTTATCACTCTATCAGGGACGTTCTTCAAACAAATTTGGACTATTAGCAGGGCAAATTGTCGCAGTGACACCAACGGAATTAAATACCATGTTAGTGGTTGCAGTGATAGTGTTATTAGTGATGGCAGTTTTTGGTCGGCGAATGTTTTTTGCAGCAATTGACCCAATGATTGCCCAATCACAACATATTAATTTAAAAATGTTGTCATTGTTGTTTATGTTTGTGCTAAGTTTGGTCGTTGCTGTTAGCGTACAGTTTGTTGGTGCATTATTGTTATTGTCTTTGTTAATCACGCCCACCGCTGCCGCATCATGTATCACAGCTCGTCCATTATATTTATATTTATTGTCTATGCTATTTGCTATCGTGGCTGGCGTTGGAGGGATTTTATTGTCATTAGGTCCAGGCTTGCCAATTTCTCCATATATTACAAGTATTTCCTTTTTAATTTATGTATTATGTTGGGGGGTTGGTAAATTACGTTTAAAGTCAGGCTGGAACCGCCGTCAAATAACCAGTGTAGATAATGATTTAAAATGTTCGATGGAATTAGATAAATCCTAAAGAATAAATATAAGAATTTATCATTTATATAATAATAAAAATAACTATTCAAATGATTATGATAATAATTATTATTTACATTAATGTATAATTCATTCATAATACGGTGATATTTTTTTGTGCTGTTTACAGTTTGCAGGATTTTAAGGGAGAGTATCGTATATGCGTTTTACTTATCAACAAATATCAGCAAAAAAACCAATGAAATATTGCTATTTAAGTATGATGGTGACAATGTTGATGGTTCAACCAGCGTTTGCAGAAGCCAATATGCAAAATCTGCCATCAGTGACATTAGACAAGATTGTGGTTGTTGCTGATAAAGGCGTACCTGCTGACATTGGGGAAAAAGTAGAAACTGCTCAAACTATCAAGGAAAATTTAGTTCAGTCAAATGATGATTTAGTACGTTATAATCCTGAAGTGAGTGTCGCAGAGGTTGGGCGTTACGGCTCGCAAGGATTTGCTATTCGTGGGGTTGATGGTAATCGGGTTGCCTTAACGTTAGACGGTGTCCAGTTGCCTGATGTTGAGGTTAATCAGATTTATTTACCTTATGGTTATATGTATGTTGGTCGTCATGCGCCTGATGTTGAGTTGATGTCAGAGATTAGTTTACAAACGGGGGCAAATTCATTAGAGTCAGGGAGTGGTGCGTTGGGTGGTGCGGTGAATTATCGTACAAAAGACCCGTTAGATTTAATTAAGTCAAATAATCAGTTAGGTGGTTATGTCAAAACAGGTTACACGAATAAAAATGAAGAGTTGATGACAGCGGTTGGGCTGGCAGGTAAAACAGATAAAATTGAAGCGATGGTAAATTATGTATATCGTGAAGGTCATGAGTTAAAAAATCATCAGATGAAATCTCATGATAAAGCAAAATTAGATGTGAATTATAATTTTCCTGATAATGAAGAAGATAGAGATAGCATTTTACCTGACCCTAGTCATTATGAAAGTCATGCGACTTTATTAAAAGGTTATTATCACATCAATGACAATCACCGTTTGGGGATACATGCAAATTATCAATATCGGCTGAATCATATCAATACTATTTCAAAAAATGTTATAGGTCGGCGAATTGGTTATGATGAAGCAGAATTACAAAGTTATGGCTTAAATTATCGTTATCAAGCGGATAATCAATGGCTAAATAATATCAATGTTGATGCGACACATCAAGAAACAACAGGAATTGGACATTCACAAGTGTATTCACCAAATTTTGCAACAAATTTATATGAATACACGCGTACAGAATATCGTCCTACTTATGACACTACAAAACAAATCCGTTTTGATAGTAAATCTTTGCCAATAGATTTTGATAAATGGGGTAGTCATCAATTTGCTCTCAATGCAGTTTATGTGGATACTAAACATGAACCTTTAACATTAAGTTATGATTATTATAAAAGTAGTAATTCAACAATTTTGACCAGAGCTTATCATACGCCTCGAGTTAATAAAAATCAGTTTTCTTTGATGTTGATGGATAATATTTATCTAAATGAAAAAACTGATATGACTGCTGGTATTCGATATGATAAACATGTTTATGAACCATTTGCGACTGCCGAAGATATTGCTCATGCGAATGTGAGTACTGATGGAGCTTCAATGTTATTAAAAAATGGTAAGTTTAATAAAATTAGCAAAGAGCATGTAACATGGCAGTTAGGGGCAAGTTATCAATTAACTGACCACTGGCAAACAAAGTATAAAATTGCAACAGGATTTTTAGCACCAACAATCACACAGTTATATAGTGGTTTTATTGGTAATGGGGTACAAGAAGTACAAAATCCTGATTTAAACCCTGAAACTTCCTTAAATCATGAATTAGAGTTTCAAGGTAATTATACCGATTTTAGTGTCAAATTAGCAGGGTTTTATACGGATTATCAAGATTTCATTGACACTTACTTTTATCGTGATAGTTCAGTAAGTCAAAATACATTAATTAAATATATTAATATTAACTCAGCTAAAACTTATGGCTTGCGATTGGGCGGGGTGTGGGATATATCAAATAAAGTAAAAACTGATGGTTCATTGCAATTAACAGGTGAATTTAGTTTAGCCAAAGATAGCACTAGTCAAGGTACAAATTTATTAGCAACTCACCCACCATCTGGGGTAATTGGTTTGGATTATAAATCGGCAAATTTTGAGTATGATATTCATGCAAAATTACGCTATTTAGGTGCAAAAAAAGCCAGTGATGCTAAAGTGTTAAATACAGATGATAATGGTAATGAATATGTTGGTGCATATAAACATATTGGTGTCAGTAAAGATGCGTTAGTATTTGATTTGTATGGAACTAAATATTTTAATAAAGGTTTTAGTTTATCAGCGGGTGTGTATAATGTGTTTGATAAAAAATATATACCTTGGGATAATTTGCGTATGATGGCAGTCACAAATATTAATAATATGGTGGATAATGAGGGTAAAGGTTTAGAACGTTATACCGCTTCTGGTCGAAATTATGCACTTTCTTTAAATTATGAATTTTAGAATTTAAATGCTATGGTTGATATTAAACAAGTGTTAAAAAATTATTGATTATTTAGAAAATGTTCAACAAACAATCAAAACCCTATTTATTAAATAGGGTTTTTATCTTTATTATTAATTTATGCAACTTTCAAATTCAATGAATTTGATTTTAAAGTTTCTAAATAACCACGAATATTTGTCACATAATCCATACACTGTACATAACGGCTATTACGATAGCTATTTTCCGCCATGTAATTATAAACTTCAGCCCAACTATTTCCGTTACGGCCTTGAGCGTTTAATTCAGCCTGAATAGCTTTGACTGCAGTAGGTCCCATATTATACGATGCTAACGAAAACCATAATCTATCAGGATTTGGAATATCTGCGAACTGTTTTCGTAAAATTTCTAAATATTTTGCACCACCTTCAATACTTTGTACAGGGTCAATACGGTCAGAAACGCCCATTGCTTTGGCAGTATCATTTGTGAGCATCATTATCCCTCTTACCCCTGTTGGTGAAGTTGCATCTGCTTGCAAATGTGATTCTTGATAGCCAATGGCAACCAACAGCTCCCAATCAAGATTATAATTTTGGGCATTTTGTTGGAAAGATGTTTTGTAAATAGGCAAAGTTTGGTTCATTGTTCTAATGAAATGTTGTTCACTATATTTATTTTTCAAAATATTTTGATTATAAAAACTTGCTAACTGCTGACTAACGGCTAATTGTTGATTATCACAAACAAACGCTGCGGCATTTTGACTTAAATTTTTATCATCTTGGCGAACTTGCCAGCTAACTTGCTGATTAAGACCAACTTTCGCTAAAAAATCTTGCTCACAGCTTAACGAAATGTTGGTTAAACCTGTTTGATAAGAAGGCTTGGCATTGGTTAAAGCCATATCTACCGCACCAGTTGCCACTGCGTTTAAAGCAAGAGCCTCACTATGAAACGTTGTGATTTTAATATGAACATTGAGATGATTGGCATAACTACGAGAAACATCATAGCCAAAACCATGTACAAAACCATCTTGAGAAAAATAAGTGCTAGTATCACTCACAGTAGCAATATGTAAAGTTTTACTTGCTAATACTTTATCTAAAGTAGAGTCTGACGAACTGGCAGAAGGCATCAATGATTGTAATGGTAATGATACGCCTAAAATTCCTAAAAGTTTAACCCCGCTTGTTAATTTAGTATTTGCAGATTTTTTTAAACGATGAATAAATGAACCATTCACCTGACGGGCTTGTGTTTGTTCTGGAAAACAACTATGAATAACGCATAAACGCTTTGGATAGCTATGCGGAACAAAAAATTGTAGATTTGATGGCTGACGAAAAATTAACTTATCAAATCCTAAAGATGTTGAACTTTTATTGTTAAGGTTATTAAGGTGCATATATGTGTCCTTAGCTAGCACACATATGTTACTGACGTTAAATTAATACAAGTCTTGTCTATGCCAAATGAAAACGGTTAATGAAACTGATTATCAAATAGGTTTTTTTGAGTCAAAAAAATATACTTACCTACATAAGATAATTATCCAAAAATAGCTCTCATCCAAAATAGGTCGTTGCTAACTTAACGCTAAAAAAAGAGATAAAACTAGGCTACCTCCTTTTACACCTATGACGGTGATATTCCCTTGTCTGACAAAGAAATTATCTAATTATTAAAAACATGAAAAAATAAAAAAATGACCGTATTTGGTCACTTTAAGTTTACAATATTGATGTATTAATTATTCATTAATTGTATTAATTTTTTTAATCATAAACTTAAAGAAAATTTAACGCTCCATAACATATGTCATGCTTATATTTTGGCAAAGCACGGCAATACATCAGATTTCATTATAGAGTAAAATTAAGCTATGTATATATAACAATTGAGTAATTATTGTATAATTTTTGCTAAAATAATGAAACTTAATGAATTAAATCATTTACTTAATTGAAATTGTTTCAAACTATACAGGATTATTGATATCAATAAATTCAGTCTCTATTGTTAATTCTTGCTTAATATAGTCTGCTAAAGCCATAACGCCCCCTCGTTCGGTGGCATGATGACCGCAGGCAAAATAATCAATCGCTAACTCATGGGCAATATGAGTTGTTCGTTCAGAAATTTCACCAGAAATAAACGCATCACAACCATAAGAAAACGCATCTTCTAACATATCTTGAGCCCCACCTGAGCAAATGCCTATACGTTGTAATTGAGTTTTTCCACCGCTGATATGTAAAGGTTTTCGTTGTAATGTTTTTTCAATTATTTGAATAAAATCGTTGACTAGTAATGGTTTATCAAGATTAACAATGATGCCGATTTCGTTTTGATGATAAGAAAAAGCCAGCTCAAATGTTGAAAAACCAAATGTTCTCGCCAATTGTGCATTATTTCCTAATGTTGCATGAGCATCGAGTGGCAAATGATAGGCAAATAATGAAATGCCATGTTGCATTAATTTGCGAATACGCTTGCCTTTCATGCCAACTAATACACTAGGTTCACCTTTCCAAAAATAACCATGATGTACTAAAATAGCTTGAGCATTGGCTTTAATGGCTTTATCAATCAGGGCTTCACAAGCAGTGACTCCAGTAATCATTTTAGTAATTGGCTGGCCACCATCAACCTGTAGACCATTGGGACAATAATCAGAAAATTTTGATACATTTAATAATTCATTTAACCATTTTTCTAAAGCGATAGGCGATATTGAGAATGACATAAAGTTTCTCCTTATTTAGGTAATTTGCTGGCAGTATTGATAAGTTTTGGTTTATCAATGGCTTTGTCTTTAATTGCTTGTTTTTTTTCCTCGATTTGTGATGCGGTAAGTTTTTCACTTTTGGCAGATGGATTTTCTGTAGGGGGTTGATTTTTATCTTCATAAATCATATTGCCATCACTATCAATTTGGGCGTATTGCATAGGTTTTTTTCGAGGAATAAAAAAATCTAATGGTTGATTAATAAAGTGAGAAAATACCATTTTAAACAATTCTTTCCACTCAAATAATTGAACGCCCCTTGCTCGTAATGCTGTAAACAACGCTAAAGAAAAACTTACCATTAAGTTAATTAAACCAATCAAAACAACTCCAAGAAAACTGGCAAAAATTACCCCAATTTCAGGAAACAGCCCTGTATTAGTATAAATGTTAAACACGCCATGTATAAAATTTGCGGAAGCAAAAGCAATATGGCGGATATCCAACGGTAAACCTAAAATAGCACCGACAGTTGCTGTACTACCTAATGCAGTTCCAAACAAAAAGTTACTCATAATCGCCCCAAGATTACGTTCAACAAATTCGCTAAAATGTTGCCGTTTTTCAGGTGATAGCCATGATTGTAATAGTGGGTGCTGGCGAACTCGTTCACCAATTTGATTATGTACTGCCAAGTTATCATAATAACCTGCAATTAATCCTGAAATATATAAATATACGCCAGCAATGGCAGCATGAGGAATGGCAAGTGATAAAAATGGATTTAAATCGTGTAATAAATGGTCGGCTTGACGTAATCCGATTAATGGCTGTTGAGTAAAATAAAAATAACTGCCAGAAATTAATAATGCAACTGGCATGGCGATACTAATATTACCAATAATTGCAATAAATTGAGTGCGAATAATATCAACACTTAGTTCAGCAAGTTTGCTTAATTTATTAATTTTTTTAGAAGTGACTTCAGAAATCGTTGAGGCAATTGCTGCAGCGGTCATTGCAGGCTGTTTTGTGGCAACTGTCCCGCCGATAATATGAATGATTACAAAGCCTAAACCATAAATCATACTATTTAAAAATGCAACCCCAATCGGAGCAAGGTCAAGATTGTAACCAAGAATTTTTAATGTTGCCATACAGGCAATTAATACGCCACCAAGTCCTGCTTTTTTATACATTTTCCGATAGCCTTTACCATCGGTACTGATATAATTTTCCCCCACTTTGCTGGCATTTTCAGTGACTTTTCTTGATAAAAGTTGGGTATTGATATTAAATAGATAGCTAACACTATAACGATTTTTAGCACCTTTAACAAACGCATCGGTCAGTTGTAACAATGCTTTTTTACGTTGCGTTTGTTCATCAGATAGCACCAATAACAACAATTCTAAACGTTTTAAATTTTGTTCTAATCTGACTAGCATATTTGTCAAACGTACAGTAATTCCTGTTTTATATACACGTTTGCGGATACTACTCGTCATATTTTTACTTTGGTCGATGAATACAAAAATTTGACTTGGGTCAATGGGGGCTAATGGTAAATTTTGAGAAGTTGCTGGCAGTAAATGATTGGCTCTATACGCATCAAAAAATGTTTGAACTTCACGATTTAATTCCATAAAAGCTGATTGATAATCCATCGATTGTGGATAAACTTGTATCATTTCAGGGTGTAATCCAAGTCCACTAATGCGATATGATACAGTGACAATCGCTGTTAAAACGTTGGTTTTTAATCGATTGAGTAAAGGCTCATAACCTTCTGGTACAGTTAAAGTAAAAATTAACTCATACCACAAGCGAGGAGCAACTTTTTCTATCCATGCTTGGCTTTTATCATTGACAAATAGTCGGCTAATTACTTCAATAAGTTCATTTTCTTTAGGAATTTGTGGTAAAAATCGATGCCCAATATTGGCATATAATTCAGTAGAAAAGTTTTTATCGGATAAAATTCCAGCATCTGTATATAAGCTAACATGATGATAATTATCAATTAAATGTAATAAAAATAAAGTAAATCCTTCAGCTAGTGTTGAGTTTGTTTGTAAATAATTGACAAAATTTGCCATTTTTTGATTAATAACTGTTTCATCTTCATTATCTGATTGTAATTCATGAATTAATCGTTCAAGTAAATGAATATCAGGGTGCCTGTGAAGGGCATTAATTTGTTGTAATAACTCCTGCATTATCATGCCAACCTTATTTGTCACACTAAAAATGTTTACCAAAAATATGCCTAAAACTAATAAATTTAATCATATTTTATAAAAAATCTATAGTTTTTTGCAAAAAAATGAATTTATATGAATTTTAAAATAACATTAAGTTGTTAAATTGGCGATTTTTATTTGTTACTATTTGTTAAATTTTTAAGCCAATTAACAACTTAATCTACATTGTCAATTTAACTAAATTGTTTTTTACATAAATTAATAAATGCCTCTCCAAAGCTACGAATGTTGCTATCAGCTCTTACGGCTATCCACGTTGTATGTTTATTAAATATTTTTGTTGGGATTTTAACCAGATTACGATAATGATTACCCTCAAAAGCCATTTCTGCAATAATACCAATGCCCATGTCTAATCCAACATAGGTACTAATCACATCGGCATCTAATGCTGATAAAATAATATTTGGATTTAAGCCTGCATCTGCAAAAACTTTATCGATGGTGCCTCGTCCTGTAAAACCGCCATGGTAGGTAATAATTGGGTACTCAGTCAAAGTTTGTAGGTCAATATTCATTAGATTAGCTAAAGGGTGATGAATAGGTACAATGACATGATGATACCAATCATAATAACGAATACAATGTAGATTATCTTTGGTCAATAGCGACTCTGTAGCAATGCCGATGTCTGCCTGTCCTTGAGCAACCAGATGAGCAATACTTTCAGGGTCGGCCTGTTGCAGTATCAAATGAACGTTTGGATAAATTTGTCTAAATTGTTTGACAATTTCTGGTAGAACATAACGGGCTTGAGTGTGAGTAGTGGCAATAGATAGTTCACCTGTTTCAGGATTATGAAAATCTAATGTAAGATTTTCTATACTACGCATTTCAATAAAAATCGTTTCAATGTGCGGTAATAGCTGTTTTCCAATAGGTGTTAAACCAATTAAACGCTTACCCTGCCTTACAAAAACTTCAGCTTTTAATTGGTTTTCTAAAGCAGAAATATGTTTGCTAAGACTAGATTGGCTAGTGTGAAGCACTTTGGCTGCCTGACTTAGATTGTATTGATTAATCACTGTTTGCCAGACAGTTTCTAGTTGTTTGAGTTGAATTTGTAAATGACGTTGATTGATGACAATATTGATTGCCATAACAGCACCCTCAAAATGACGTTGGTTTATTCTACTATAGCATAAGCAAAGTAAAAAAGAAAAGCTTTTAGAATGATAAAGGTATTATTAAGTAAATTTTGTTTATTATTGTTTATATAAATTGAACAATATCAAAAAAATAGCAATTTTTTTATTTTTGGAATAAGGGAAATTTTAATAAAAAATATGTGTAGTTTTATTGAGTATTATATGACCAAAAGTCTATTTTAATCGATAAATCATAATGTTCAACGCAAGGTAATTTCGTTACAATACGCAATTATAAAAAAAGTTGTTTTAGGAAAATGGGCATGACAAGCAATTCAGAAACTACGCTTACCCAACAATCAAAAAAAACGTGGCGACAGGCAATGCAGTCGTATTTGGATAGTCGAGCCTTGATTATGCTATTTTTGGGATTTTCGGCGGGTATTCCTATTTTATTGATATTTTCAAGTTTATCTTTATGGTTACGAGAGGCAGGCATCGACCGTAGTGTGGTAACGATGTTTAGCTGGGCCGCCTTGGGGTATTCATTTAAGTTTATTTGGGCGCCTTTGATTGATGCCTTACCGTTGCCGATGCTGACAAAATGGCTGGGTAGACGGCGGGCATGGATGTTGATGGCTCAGTTAGGTATTATTTTGGCAATTTTGTTGATGGCAAGTATTAATCCAAGTGAGGCTGATACTCTTAAATATATGGCAATTGGTGCGGTTTTATTGGGGTTTTCTTCTGCAACACAGGATATTGCGATTGATGCGTATCGTATTGAGTCGGCAGAAACATCAATGCAACCTGTGTTGTCTGCAATGTACACGGCAGGTTATCGATTGGGTATGATTGTGGCTGGTGCAGGTGCGCTGTATTTAGCGGATTTTTTTGGTTCGACTGAACAACTTTATAATTATCAAGCGTGGCGAAATACTTACTGGATTATGGCAGGGGTGATGTCTGTCGGCTTGCTAACAACTTTGACTACGCCAGAGCCAAAGGTGATTATTGAACCAAGTAAACAACAACGTAATCAAAAACTGATGGGTTGGTATGCAGGTATTGCATTAATCCCAATGAGTATTTATGGCGTTTGGTATTTGATAAATGAGTTATTAACCAGTATTTTTGGTATTTTAATTTTAAATATTCCCTCTGTTGTGAGTCAGTTGGTTGGTAAATATGTGGTGGTATCTGCATTATTTATGCCAGTCGCTTTATTGTTTTTAGTATTTAATCAGCCTAAATTTACAATTAATCAAGAAAGTAGCATTGTTAAAAATACCTCTGATTATATGCGATTGGTGGCGGTGTTTGTGCTGTCCGTGATTGGTTTTGTATTGGCGTTTGTGGGGATTGGTCAGATTTTACCTGATGTTGAAGGGGTATTTATTGGTTTTGTATTAGAAGCAGTGAAACTGATTAGTAGTTTATCAATGGCGTTGGCTGTGGGTACATTATTGGTCAAATTAGGTTTAGTACAAAAACAAGTTGCGATGGCGACATGGGTTGAGCCGATTTTGGATTTTTTCCGCCGTTATGGTAAAAAAGCGTTGTTGTTATTGGCATTAATTGGTTTGTATCGTATTTCTGATATTGTTGCAGGGGTTATTTCTAATGTATTTTATCAAGATATGGGCTTTAGTAAAACTGATATTGCTAATGCCGTAAAATTAGTTGGCGTTATTATGAGTATTGCTGGCGGGTTTTTGGGGGGATTGCTGGCGTTGCGTATGCGAATTATGCAGGCGATGATGGTTGGGGCGATTTTGGCTTGTGTAACAAATTTACTATTTATTGTTTTGACTTATTATCAAGGTAGTTTGCCAGTTATGTATTTGGCTGTGATTTTTGATAATTTGGCGGCAGGGCTGGCAAGTGCAGTATTTATTGCATTTTTATCGGCTTTAACATCAATTCGATTTACAGCGGTACAATATGCGATTTTTTCATCATTGATGACGTTATTGCCAAAAGTATTGGGTGGATATTCTGGAACAATTGTTGATAGTATGGGCTATCCGTTTTTCTTCTTTTTAACATTTATATTGGGTATTCCAATTTTGGCATTAATTTATTTTGTGGATAAATCCATAAAAATTGATGATAAACAACAAGATGACTAATATTTATGCAAACAATTCAGCAGATTAAACGCCAATATTATCCAATATTTCAACAACAAAATTTACCCAAATTTTGGTTAGATGATTGGTTATTACATATTTTACAAAAACCTGCTATTTTTTTGTTGATAGAACCTGATTATCTGCTAACATCTGCTGAGTTTGACCAGTTTTTGTGTGGAGTGGCACGAATGCAACAAGGCGAACCCTTGGCATATTTGTTAGGCAGGCAGGCGTTTTGGAAGTTAGATTTTTTGGTTAATCAACATACTTTAATCCCTCGACCAGATACAGAAGTTTTAGTAGAAACTGTATTAAATTTACAAAAACAAAATTTAACTAAACCATTGAAAGTGTTGGATTTGGGAACGGGAACAGGGTGTATTGCGATTAGTCTTGCTCATGAATGCCCAAATTGGCAGGTAGTGGCTGTGGATTTTTCTGCAAAGGCTTTAGATGTTGCTCGACAAAATATGGATTATCATCAAATAAAAAATGTCACTTTATTGCAAGGCAGTTGGTTTGAGCCATTTACACAAATTGATAAATTTGATGTTATTGTAAGTAATCCACCATATATTGATAAAAATGACAAACACTTAGCAAATTTAATTTATGAACCAATAACGGCATTGGTTGCAGATAATCAGGGATTGGCAGATATTTTGCATATGATTGACCACGCCAAAAATCATCTCAATCATGCAGGGTTATTATTAATTGAGCATGGGTATAATCAGGCACAGGCGGTGCAATCGGGTTTTACTTCTCAAGGTTATCAACAAGTGACGACTATTAAAGATTATGGTGGTAATGATAGGATAACTTTGGGTTGGTGGTTACAGGGTTGAGAAAACAAATTTTTATTGATAATATTGTTTAATATTTTGAACGATGGATATGAATATGCAGTTACAGACTTTGAAAACATTGACGCTGAGTGTATTTTCCGCAATGATGCTAGTTGCTTGTGGTGGCGGGGGTGGTAGCGATACAGTTGCCCCACCATCTAGTTTTATTCCAAATAATCAGTATTCGTCAGAGATTTATGGGGATACAACGGGCTTTGTAGGACAAAGTGTTGGTCTGGTTTTTGTACAATCTGCGAGCGAAAAAGATAGTTATGATAGTTATCGTTGGACGCAAACATCAGGTGTTCAGGTGACAATTACTGCAAATACACAATCTGCGATAAGTTTTACTCCAACACTAGCGGGGGATTATAAATTTGAACTACGTTTATATAAAGAGGGTAAATTAGTAAAAACTTTATATAAAACGGTGAATATTCAACAAACAAATAGTGAAATCGCAAGCTTACGCACAGATAGAGCGGTAGGCAGTGGCGGGTCATTTAGTTTACGTTTTTATACCAAAACGCCATTAACCAGTACTCAATGGAAATTAACCCAAACATCAGGTGTTCCAGTAACTATTCGTTATCATAGTAGTGAGGCAATGGCAGAAATTTCTGTGCCAGAGGTGACAACAGACCAGCTATTATCATTTAAAGCAGTGTCTACAGAAAATGAAAACTTATCTGATACGGTGTATGTTGTTGTCAAAGCAAAAACTCATGCGGATTTACCACCAGTATTTTTTTGTAATCGTCCAACCTCAGGCGTATATTGTTTACCATTAAATTCTCTTTCGCACCATCACCCTTATGATAATCAGTCTGAATACGCAGGTTATTTAACTGATTGTGTGATGTCAAATGAATTAAATGACCAAAAGGCTTGTACGCTTCAGTCGTTGCCCTTTATTGGCATGGAAACGGATACCCCAAGTGTTGATGATATTATGCAACGAGTGGTTGTTTCTCATGATTGGATGGCAGAGAATTTTAAGAGATTTTTATTAAATTATGACACACATGGCGATTTTAGACGTTTGTTGCGTAGCACTACCGCAATTGTGATTTCAGAAAATGTTCGACCATCGTTTTATTGGGGTGGGGTTGGAGCGATTTATTTAGACCCAGCGTATTTGTGGATGACGCCTGAACAAAGAGATGATTTAATTGAAATTGCCGATTATCGTTCAGAATATGGTAATGAATTAAACTTCTTAGAAATTGATGATTATGAAAAAAATAAACGTAGTATTTATAACTCAGATTATTTTACAGATATTAAATTACGCAAATCTCGTAATCTTGAAACTATTGCAATGCCGTTAGCAACCTTGTTATATCATGAGTTAGCTCATGCTAATGATTATATGCCATATTCAGAAGTGAAAAAATTAACTGGTACAAATGGTCAATATCAAACGGCTAATAGTGTATTGGTTGAAGATAAAATTTCTGACCAACTCACCAGACAATATCCATTAATTGATACTCGTTTAAAAAGTTTAGCCCAAGTTTCCTATGGAGGCGAAACTGCAACCAGTAATGAAAAATCTTATACCCCAGCCCAAGTGGGACAATGGTTTTTTGCAGATAGAGGCGTTGCGTTATATAGCTTTTATAATGAACGAGAAGATTTAGCCATGCTATTTGAAGAAAGTATGATGTTAAGTCGTTTTGGTGTCAGTCGTTATAATATGTTCTTTAACACAGGCAGACCTTATCAACTTGCCCGTGGTGAGAAAAACTGGGTTGCTAATCAAAGTGTTAAGCCACGAGCTAATTTTGTGGTATCGCAGATTTTACCTGAAGCAGGCTTAGAGGTTCAACAAAAATTAGCAAACACTAACTCTACTAGCTTATGTGTTGGGCGTGGTATCAGTAATTATTATGATACAGATTGTAGTAAATCTTATACGATGGCAAATGCCTATTTTGGTCAATATAATAACTCTCAATTGCCAAAAACACCAACACGAGGCATAACGCCAATTGAAAGTAAAGGCATGATGCGATAATATTTTTTCACTATCTTGCGGTAATAATTTGATATAAAACAGTAACTTAGATAAAATAAACCCATTGGTTTTTTATTTAAGTTACTGTGATTATTTTTATAATAAAAATGTTAATAGAAATTTTTAAAACATAATATGTTAAAATAACTGATATTTAAATTTTTTACATTCTAAGGATAGCTCCATGAGTATTGAAATCCGCCCAATTTCTGCCTTTTCTGATAATTATATTTGGACAATTATCAATACTAAAAATAATCAAGCAATCGTCATTGATGCGGGTGATGCTACCCCTGTGCTAGATTTTTTCAAACAAAATCAATTAGACTTATTACAAATTTGGATTACTCATCATCATCATGACCATATCGGTGGTGTGCAAACTTTATTGGAACATTTTCCCAATGCCAAACTATATGCCCATGCTAATCTTGGCTTACAAAATGCAATGACAGTCAGTGAAAGTCAAATATTTGAAGTATGGGGCAACCTTGTTCAAGTGTGGCAAGTGGCTGGGCATACAGCTGAACATTTAGCATATTTACTAACGTTAGATGATAAGTTACATATTTTTTGTGGTGATACCTTGTTTAGTGCTGGCTGTGGTCGAGTATTTACAGGTACAATTGAACAGTTATTTGAAAGCTTTGATAGATTTAATAGTTTACATGATGACACAGCTTTATTTTATCCAGCCCATGAATACACCTTGTCTAATCTTAAATTTGCTCAAATGATTGAACCAAATAATATGGATATTCAACAAGCTATTGCTAAAGCGACCATGTTAAGGCAGGCAGGCAAACCAACAGTGCCAACGACTTTGGCAGATGAACGTAAAATTAATCCATTTTTACGCATTATTTATCAACCAAAATCGAAACAAATTATTGAAACCGTTAATGCAAAAATACCATTAACGGATACTCACCCTATTACGATATTTTCGGCGTTGCGTGAATTAAAAAATAATTTTTGATGTGAATAGTCATTGACTATCAAGGAAATTATCGATGATGGGTCGTTATATTTTAAAACGGTTGCTACTAATTATTCCAACTTTGTTTTTAATTTTATTAACCAATTTTGCGATTATTCAATCTGCACCAGGTGGGCCTGTTGAACAAAAAATCGCCCAAATTGAGCAAGAACAAAAAAATAATGCCACTGATACCCAAGTCAGCCAAACCAGTAATTATCAAGGTAGCCGAGGGCTGTCGCCTGATATGGTTGAGGCGATTAAAAAGCAATATGGCTTTGATAAATCTGCTCCTGAACGTTTTGTTATTATGTTAAAAAATTATGCCACGTTGGATTTTGGCACATCATTTTTTAAAGGTAAGCCTGTGATTGAGTTGATTTGGGAAAAAATGCCTGTATCGATTTCATTAGGGCTTTGGAGTACATTATTAATTTATCTCATAGCAATACCATTAGGTATTTATAAAGCCACTCGTCATAACTCATGGGCAGATAAATCAACAGCGTTACTGTTATCAGTTGCTTATGCTGTACCTGTATTTGTGTTGGCGGTATTATTGTTAGTGTTATTTGCAGGTGGTAGTTATTGGCAGATTTTTCCATTACAGGGTTTAGTGTCAGAAAATTTTTCAGAATTAAGTTTTTTGGATAAAGTTCAAGATTATTTTTGGCATTTAACGTTGCCATTGGTTGCAGGAACAATTGGCGGATTTGCAGGATTGACGTATTTAACGAAATTTAGTTTTATGGAAGAGTTAAATAAACAATATGTGCTAACAGCTCGTAGTAAAGGTTTGTCAGAAACTTCTGTGTTATATGGTCATGTGTTTAGAAACGCAATGTTGATTATTATTGCAGGTTTACCATCGGCAATTGTTGGCATATTTTTTACAGGTAATTTTTTAATTGAGGTGATTTTTAATCTTGATGGTTTGGGGCGATTAGGCTTTGAAGCGATTGAGCAACGGGATTATCCTGTAATTTTTGGCACATTGTTTATTTTTACTTTGTTGGGGCTAATCTTGCAATTGGTTAGCGATGTGACTTATCATTTTATTGACCCACGCATTGATTTTGAAGGTCGTTAGTTTGTTAGGCAGTGAGGATAAGATGATAATTGTCAGTAATTTATTGCTAAATTGCAAACGAACTTTTTTGTAAAAAGGTAAGAAATAGAACGTTATGTATTTATTTAGCAGTTTGGTTATTCATTGGAGTGTAGCTCATGACTCTTTCGCCAATTTGGCAAGCTCGTCTACAACGTTTTAGAAAAAATAAAATTGGTTATTATTCATTTTTATTATTTTTGTTAATTTTTACCGCTTGTATGGCGGTAAATTTTATTGCCAATGATAAGCCAATTTTAGTGAAATATCAGGATAATTATTTTTTTCCTGTAGCAAAAGCATATCCAGAAACGACATTTGGAGGAATATTTGAAACAGAAACCAATTATCAAGACCCAATTGTTCAAGAATTGATTACTCAACAAGGTTTTATGATAATGCCAATAATTCCGTTTGCTGACCAAACGCCAAGTATTAGTAGAACGGAGGCATTTCCTGCTCCGCCAAACTCGATAAATTGGCTAGGTACAGATGACCAAGGGCGTGATGTGTTGGCTCGTATTTTGTATGGACTGAGGGTGTCATTGCTATTTGGTTTGGCCTTGACGTTGGCAGGGTCTTTGATTGGTATTATAGTTGGTGCAATACAGGGCTATTACGGAGGTTGGGTGGATTTGGTCGGTCAGCGATTGATGGAGGTTTGGGGTGGCTTACCACAGTTATTTATGATTATTATTTTGGTGAGTTTGTTTAGCCCAAGTGTGTATTGGTTGTTTGCTTTGATGCTGTTGTTTGGTTGGATGGGGCTAGTTGGTTTGGTGCGTGCCGAGTTTTTGCGGGCAAGAAATTTTGATTATGTTCGTTCGGCTAAGGCAATGGGCGTGCCTGATTATAAAATTATGTTTCGGCATATTTTACCAAATGCGATGTCGTCAAGTTTATCACAATTGCCATTTATCTTGACGGCTAACGTCACGGCATTAACAACATTAGATTATTTGGGTTATGGTTTACCGCCGGGTTCACCTTCTTTGGGAGAATTAATTGCTCAAGGAAAAGATAATTTAGATGCCCCTTGGTTGGCATTAGCGGGGTTTTTTAGTTTGACAATTATTTTATCATTATTGATTTTTATGGGAGAGGCGTTACGAGATGCGTTTGACCCAAGACAATCATAAGGAAAACCAAAGCGAAAACACAAGGATTGCATGGATTTCTTTTGGTTGATTTGATAGTATGGCAAGGTTTTAATACAATTTGATAGATATGGAAAAACCACCTCAACATAATGATGATAAAAAGTTAGAGGCTCAAGCCAGCTTACAAATCGATAATACGGCTATTGTCGATGGGCTTGACCCTGCAGAAAGAGATGCCCGTTGGTTACGGCGTTGGTATCCTGTTTCATTTGTTGGTAAACTTGCGATTAGTTTTTTATGTTTATTGATTGTGTTTTTAGTTTGTGTTTATTATGCAATTGGCACAGAAACAGGAACACGCTTTTTACTTAATACCATTGTTCAGCAAACAGGCATTCAACTTCAATATAATGAAGGTAATTTACGAGATGGTTTGCGAGTAAGGAATATTAAAATTCCTACGATTTCTCCTGATAATCCAATTTCTGTAACGGTTGATAATGCTTATATTAAAATTGGTTGGCGAGCAATTTTCTCTAAAGAAGTACATTTGCGTAAAGCAGAAGTTGGGAATATTATTATTCATAATGCTAAACCACCAACGGGCGAACCATTTAGTTTTAAACGTGTTGCGTTACCTGTTAATTTACGATTAGATAATGCCAGTGTTAATTTAGTGCGTTATCAACAAGTTAATATGGATACCATTGATTTTAAACAAGGAAAAGTTACGGGGTTTATTTGGATAGGTAGTGAAATTCGTGTTAAACAAGGCGATGTAAAATATAATAATTTATTAGATATTAATAAAGTATCAGGTAAGATTGACTTACAAAAAGATTATGCTATTAATGCCAGTGCTAATATCACCATTCATGCAATTACAAAAGCCCATTTTGGGGCAATACAAGCCCATGCTACAGGTAGTTTAAAGCAAGCCAATATTCAAGTAAAAAGTCAATACAACAAGTTTCCAATTGAAGGGAAAATTACAGGAAAACCGTTGGAAAAAAACGTGCCATTTAATGCACAGATAAGCTGGCAAGAAGTGCAATTACCTTATGCAAAAGAACAAGATATTCGTCTAAAACGTGGGATATTGACAGCGTCAGGCTTAGTGAATGATATTAAACTTGATGTCAATACAAAATTAACAGCAAAAGATATACCAGAGGGACAATATAAAGGATTGGCTCGTACAGATGGTCATCGTATGACAATTGAGCAGTTGTTGGTAGAGTTACCAGAAGGAAACTGGCTAACAACAGGCGTACTTGACTGGCAAGAACGTTTTTATATGACATTAAATAATGTATCAAGTCAATTTAATGTAAGAAAACTATTAACAAAAGATATTGCTCCCTATGTGCCAGAAATGTTTGACGGCTCGCTTGATGTGACTTTTAAAGAAGCTGATGCTCAAAATCCAATGGAAGTATCGGCAATATTGCGTCAAAATGATGGTGAAACAGTGGTTGCCCAAATTTCACAGCCTAACGGTAAGCAACAACCCATAACAATTGCAACAAATTGGCAGAATGTTATTCGTAAAAATTTGCCTAACAATATTGGTGATGTCAATAGCCCATCTGGTAATGCTAAAATTATTTATCAACAGAATAATAATCAAAAAAAATTTAATATTATAGCTGATGCGAAAATTCAACAACTTAACATTGCACCGCAAGGCGATTATCAGGTTAATCTTGATATTCAACGACAAGGACAACAGATAGATATTCATCAGTTTAATTATCAAGGGGAAATTGGTGATTTAACGGGACAAGGCAACATTCAGCTTGCCCATGAGAAAAGCCCATTAAAATGGCAAATTAATGCGAAAACTCAAGGTTTAAAAACCCAACAATTTGATAAAAATATACCAATTAATCATTTAGTTGGGACAGTGATTGCCAGTGGCACAATGCAAACTATTCGCCAAAAACAAGGCAGTCGTTTAGTTCGTCATGCAGTGACTATTCAAGATATTGATATGTTTGCAGAAATGGCAGAAAGTTATCAAAAAAACGTAGAAAATATCAAAGTGATTGGCAAAGGTAGCGGACAATTTGATTTACAAGCCAATCAATTAAATTATATGATGGCAAAATTTGTAGGCGATGTTACAACGCCTAATTTACCAAGTGGTCGATTTGATATTGATATGGCAGGCACGCCCAAAAAACTAAATTTTAATCGGTTAATTCATCAAGGTGATTTAGGTGAAATTTCTGCAAAAGGTAATGTAGATTTGACAAAAGATATTC
The DNA here is from genome assembly GCA_041855445.1 of Moraxellaceae bacterium. Classification (GTDB taxonomy): domain Bacteria; phylum Pseudomonadota; class Gammaproteobacteria; order Pseudomonadales; family Moraxellaceae; genus Faucicola. Next base: position 44,955 of record JBHAEG010000058.1, on the reverse strand, counting down.
GTTGGCAACTAGAAGCAGATATGAAAAACTTTAATGCTGGCTACTTTGTTCCTGAATATCCAAATCATGTGACTGGGCATATTATTAGTAGTGGCGACTATCAACAAGATAAAAAAATCTTAAATCATATTTCGGCAAAATTTAAAGGAAGTCTTGACGCAGAAAATCTGCCTAGTGGACAATATCAAGTAGATTTATCAGGTAACACTAAAAAAATGGATATTCGTCAGTTAATCCATCAAGGTGATTTAGGCGAAATTTCTGCACAAGGCAATATAGACTTAACGAATGATATCCGTTGGCAATTAGAAGCGGATATGAAAAATTTTAATGCTGGCTACTTTGTTCCAGAGTATCCAACACAAGTCACAGGTCATATTATTACCAGTGGCGACTTTCAACGAGAACAGAAATTATTAAAACAAATATCTGCAAAATTCAATGGAAATATTGTTGGTAAAAATATCCCTAGTGGCAAAATTAACGCAGATATTGCAGGCAACACAGAAAATGTAAATATTCATCATTTTAGTCATCAAGGTGACTTAGGCGAAATTTCTGCAAAAGGTAAACTTAATTTAACCAATGGTATCCGTTGGCAAGCTGAAGCGGACTTGAAAAATTTTAATGTTGGCTATTTTTCACCACAATTTGCGAATAAATTAACAGGCAATATTATTACCAATGGTGATTATCAGCTAGAGAAAAAGCAACTAAAACAAATATCTGCAAAATTTGATGGTAACTTAATTGCAAAAGACCTACCAAGCGGACAACTGCAAGTGGATTTATCAGGTAATACTGAAAAAATTGATATTCATCATTTTAATCATCAAAGTAATGTTGGGTATATTCAGGCCAAAGGTAACATTGACTTAACCAATGGCATCAACTGGAATGCTCAAGCTAGTATGAAAAATTTTAATATTGGACAGTTTGTTAGCGGTTTACCAAGTCGTATTACAGGTGAATTTGATAGTCATGGTTATTGGCGAAATAATGGACAATTCATTCAAATAGAAAAAATGAATTTACAGGGTCAGCTTAAAAACCAAACACTTACAGCCAAAGGTAATCTAATTACTAAATTAAATTTACCTAAGAATTTAACCGATATAAAACTTCTTGTGCAAGAAAAGCCAGAAAAACAAATTAAAACCATTCGACAAATTGTTGAAAAACTAAATGTTAGCGATTTAATGTTGGCTTGGGGAAAAAATACGGTGGTGGCTAATGGTGATGAAACCAAAATAACTACCAAAGTCGATATTAGTACATTAAATCAACTAATACCAGCTTTAAAAGGTACTATGAAAGGCGATATTATCGTAGCACAGGAAAAACAAACAATTTTACCTAGTATCTATCTTGATTTAGTTGGTAAAAAAATTGCGTTGCCTAATTTTGCGGTTGCAGATAGTAAAATCACTGGAAAAATTGTTAATTTTGCCAATTTACCAAGTCAGTTAAAGGTGTCAGCGACAGGAATTAATATCAGTGACCAATCTATTCGAGCAATAAAATTAGATTTTGACGGTACACAACCTAAGCACTGGCTAAATGTAGATATTGATAGTGAACAAGGACAAGTGCAGGCAAGCTTAAAAGGTGGTATTGACTTAGTCAAAAAGCGTTGGGAAGGCGTGATTGGTAATGGACAAATTGGCACAGCCTATGCAAAATTACAACAACGCCAACCTGCCCAAATATTAGTTGATTGGCAACAGCCACGACTTCAACTTGCTTCACATTGTTGGCAAATGGCAGGTCAAACAGGTAATTTATGTTTAAAAGAAAACTTAGTTATATCTGCCAATGAAGGTCATATTAACACCAGTTTACAAAAAATTGATAGCCAAATTTTTTCAGTTTTCTTACCAAAAGATATTTTCTGGCAAGGAATTATTCATGGTAATGCGTTAATTAATTGGAAGAAAAATCAACGCCCCAGTGTGAATGCCAGTTTTTATACGGACAATGGTTCGTTAGGTATGAGTGCAGAGCAACCAGACGAGCAACCTGTTACTATCGATTATGATAGAGTGAGTATTATCACTCGTTCAACCAATGATGGTTTGAAACTTCGAGCAGATGTAAAAACTGCTAAAGGAACTGGCAATGGTTATTTAGATGCAACGATTAACCCATATAAACAAGACAAACCTATTCAAGGTACTGTGGTTTTTCAAGATGTAAATTTAAGTGTATTAAGACCGTTTTTACCGTCATTTGAACGTTTGACAGGTACAGGTTTAATGGCAGGAAAAATCAGTGGCTCATTACTACAGCCAAAATTTGTTGGTGATATGGAAATTCAAGATGGAGAAGTGACAGTCACTGGTGTTCCGATAAAATTAAATAATATTAATATATTGACTCATGTTGATGGTAATAAAGCTAGTATTGACGGTACATTTAATAGTACAGGCTCTGGTAAAGGTACAATGATTGGTACGATTGATTGGACAAAAGACTTACAAGCAAAATTAAAAGTTCAAGGTAATCAATTACAAGTCAATCAACCACCTTTGATTTTTGCTGAAATTACCCCAATTTTTGATGTTATCGTACGTCCTCAGCAAAAATTTGTGAATATTGAAGGCGTGATTGATGTGCCACGAGCAATCATTCGCCCTCCTGAAGCAACAGAAGATGTGATAACAAAATCAAATGATGTAACAGTAATTGACCGCCGACTGATGGGGCAAATTGATGATGTATTAAAAGTTGTTGCTCCATGGTCAATCAATGCCGATATTGGGGTAGATTTGGGTAAAGAAGTAAACTTTATTGGCTTTGGGGCAAACTTGCCGTTAGCAGGTGCATTAAATATTACACAACGTGGTCAAGGGACAATGAAAGCACAAGGCGTGGTGCAAGTTGCTAAACGCTCCAAAGTGGAAGTTTTTGGACAAAATCTAAATATCAATTACTCTCAAATACGTTTTAATGGTGCAGTAGCCAATCCAAATCTAAATATTGAAACTGTGAAAGACGTACAAGGGGTAACTGTAGGCGTTCGGATTAAAGGCACAGTAGAGGAGCCAAACATTATGGTATTTAACAATGGTGGATTAACTGAACAACAAGCCATGAATGCCTTAATTTTGGGTAGTCTTACTAATACGACAGGGGAAGATACATCAACAGAAGCTTTTAAATCTCGAGTCAATACAGCATTGGCAGCAGCGGGTTTAAGTTTTGGCTTAAAAAGCACACATAGTCTGACTAATCAGATTGGTAAAGCATTTGGTTTAGAAAGCTTAACTCTTGATGCGTCAGGTATGGGTAGCGATGCTGAAGTTAATATTACAGGTTATATCACCCCAGATTTATATATTCGTTATGGTGTGGGTGTATTTAATACCACAAATACATTAAGTATGCGTTATCAGCTGACACGTAGATTATATATAGAAGCAAAATCGGCATTGACAAATTCTATTGACCTAATTTATAACTGGCGATTTTAAGTCACATAAACAAGAAAAAGCTACAAACAAATCAATGTTGTAGCTTTTTAGGGCAAAACTGAAAATTATTTTGTTAAAATCAAACGATTATTGCGTGTTAAACGTAAACGATACTCTTCTCCCTCATGTTGAATACGAATTTCTTTAGTTAAAGCAAATAAATGCTGAGATTGCAATGTTGGTAAAGCAGTGTGACTATGTGGCATAACACGATTTAATAAATGATACATAATAATTTTCCTTCTTTTGGCGAATGTTCAGCTAATTTAGGTAAGGTAAACAAAATTTATCTATCAATTTTTGCACCCTACGTTATTGATAATGATTATCATTTAATTTTTTATTTTCGTCAAGACCTAAATGCAAAAAAAATGTTAAAATCTCAAATTATTTATTGCTAGTCTATGGTTTTATTGCGGGTCAGTTATGAAAAAAAGCGTTCAAGTTGTTGTTTCTGTTATAGTTTATCAAAATTTATATTTGCTTGGATTTCGGCAAGCACATCAGCATCAAGGTAATCGTTATGAATTTATTGGCGGTAAAATTGAAGAGAATGAAACACCGCAACACGCCTTAATCCGAGAAGTCGCTGAAGAAATCAATCTTGACATTCAAAAAAACATCATGATAAAAATGGGTAGAATTTATCATGATTATGGCGATAAACAAGTCACCTTGCATATTTTTAAAATAAACCTTGATATTCATCAATTTCAACAATTACAACATCATACTGGCAACGAAGGGCAAAAAATTTGTTGGGTAGAAAAACAAGAGATATTGGCAAATCGTTATCCATTACCTGATGCCAATGCTAAGATTTTAGATTGGCTACGTTTACCAGAAATCATTTACATTACACAATCACTTGATTTTTTTTCACAAAATCAACAGCATTGGCTTGATTATTATCAAAATAAATTACCACCATCAGCAACGGTATATCTACGCCCACAATGCGATTTACCAATCAATCAATTATTAGTAGAAAAAATATTAAAATTGCGGTCAGATATACAAATTATTACCCATATGGATATTGAACTAAATCAACAACAAAAACAACAACTACTTGCCAAGCATTTAAATCATCAACAATTAATGTCAGTGTCTGTAACATCACTAGATAAAAATCAATTGTATTTTGCAAGCTGTCATGACGAAAATAGCCTAAGCAAAATAAATCAAATAAACAACCAAAAAACAATCATCGCCTGTTTCATCTCCCCCATACTAAACACACCAACCCACCCAGAAAAAAAAGGCATCGGCTGGAACAACTTCAAAAAACTAACAAAAAAAAGCAACATACCAGCCTTCAGCCTAGGCGGAATTACACCAAAGCATATAAAAAACACTCAAAAGAATATGGGATATGGCATTGCCGGAATTCGCCTACTAAACAACATCAACTAAATAAATACCAAAAATAAATAACCTTAATGATATAGCGATTTTTCCGATTTAATGTATAATATGACACAAACAATTTAACAATCATTGATGAAATTTCATCAAACTTTTAACCCTTTAATAAACAAGGATTTAACTATGAGCAACAACTACACCCAACTACAAGCAGACCACCTTGCTCGTGCTGAAAAACGTTACAACTTAGCAGAAAATCTATCAATTTTAGCAAACAAACTATACCGAGAAAACAACATTATCACCACCATTTTTGACCGCTCCATCGTCAATAACTCTATCAACCAAATCACCCAAAATCATCAACGTGCTAAAGAAATTGCAGGTAAAGTCTGTCTAGCAAAAATCTATTCAGTACTACAAATTATCTCAGAAAGCAACATCAAAAACGCTCAAATCGACATTGGCCGTCTAGCCAAACAAGCAGAAGAAGACGATATCTCAAACATCATCAAAACTACATTAGAAAACACAGATTTAACTATTGGTAATAATAAAACTACTGACGTTGTACTATACGGTTTTGGACGCATTGGACGTATCTTAACACGTCTAATCTTAGAACAAACAGGTTTAGAACGTGGCCTAAAACTAAAAGGCATTGTCGTTCGCAAAAGTCAAGAAACCGACCTTAGCAAACGTGTATCACTATTTTTAAATGACTCAGTTCACGGACAATTTAACGGCACTGTAGAAATTGACCAAGAAAATGAAGCAATCATCGCAAATGGTCAATTCATCAAAGTTATTTATGCAAACAATCCTGCAGAAATCGACTACACTCAATACGGCATCGACAATGCACTAGTTATTGACAATACTGGTAAATGGCGTGATGAAGCGGGATTATCACAACATCTACAATCAAAAGGCGTAGCAAAAGTATTATTAACAGCACCTGGAAAAGGTGACATGAAAAACATTGTATTTGGTGTTAATGATACTGACATTACCAGTGAAGATAAAATTATCAGTGCAGCCAGCTGTACAACAAACGCTATCACCCCTGCACTAAAAGTACTTAATGACAACTATGGCATCGTCACAGGTCACGTTGAAACTATCCATTCATATACAAATGACCAAAATTTAATTGATAATTATCATAAAGCAGACCGCCGTGGTCGTAGTGCTTCATTAAACATGGTAATCACCGAAACAGGAGCAGCCAAAGCCGTTGCTAAAGCCTTACCAGAACTAAAAGGTAAATTAACAGGTAACTCTGTACGCGTACCAACACCAAACGTCAGTCTAGCAATATTAAACATTACTTTTGAAAAAACACCAGAAAACACTGAAGCTATTAACAGCTTAATGCAAAAATCTGCATATAGCCGTCAATGGAGCAACCAAATCGATTACACCACTTCAGCCGATGCAGTCTCTACCGATTTTGTTGGAGCTAAACCTGCCTGCATTTATGACGCTAAAGCTACTATCGCCACAGGTAACCAAGCTCATTTATATTTATGGTACGACAATGAAGTCGGTTATAGCTGTCAAGTTTTACGAATTGCTCAAAAAATGGCAGGTATCGTCACTGTTCAAATCTAAACATAAAATTATCTAACACTCAAAAAAGATTACGCAAAACAAACACTTGCGTAATCTTTTATTTTTTGTTATAGTTAAAAACCCACAAAAAATTAAACACTTATCAAAAAAGGAGGCAAACAATGAATTCGACTAAAACAAAAAAAATTTTATTAATTTTGTCTCTCAATCTTTATATTAGCAAATAATCAGTCACAACTAAACTAATATAAACTTATGCTAACAAATTTGTTAAGCATACACTTCATTGTCTTTAAAATTTTAGCAAACAAATTACTATACATAATAAATAACTTATAAATAAAATAAATTTAAATCAAATACTTGCGATGAAAAAACCTTTGTGTTATATTAAAAATACACAAAATTAATAACAATATTCAATATTTATGTTGGTAAATTGGTAAAAAATATGTTAGAAACTATATTAACACTCTTATTTCAAATAGTTATTGGACTAGCCATTATCGTAGGTGCATTTAAAGCAACCATGTGGATTTGGTTCAACGTAGTTATTCCAATCGTAAAAATGGTATTCTGTTTGTTTATCATTTTAGGTTTCGCTATTGTCGCAATTTTCCGTGACGTCATCATCGATGAGCTGGGTGTAATAGGCTTCATCATCATTGCTGGATTTGGAGCACTCGCTGGATTTAAATTTATTAAAAAAAGAAATTATTATAGATAAATTATTGTAATAACATAAAAATTATGTTAGAATGAGAAAATATATTATTTGTATCTACTTTAAGATACAAGATTTACTGACCAATCAAAATTATATAACTATTTTGCTAACCTATCAATTCATTCAACGTTTATTGATAGGTTTTTTATTTACTTTTTATACACATATATCAGATTAAAGTCAAAGGAAACAAAGCAATGCGATTTATTGATGAAGCGGTGGTAACTGTCAAAGCTGGTGACGGCGGTAATGGCATTGTAAGTTTTCGCCGTGAAAAATATGTTCCTAAAGGAGGCCCTGACGGTGGCGATGGCGGTAAAGGTGGCGATGTTTATGTCATTGCTGATGATAATACCAATACTTTAGTTGATTACCGTTATACTCGCCGTTATGAAGCAAAACGAGGAGAAAATGGCGGTAGTAAAAATTGTTCAGGACGAGGGGCAGATGATATTTATTTGACAGTACCTATAGGAACAACCATTGTTGATATTGATACTAATGAGGTTATTGGCGATTTAATTGAAAAAGGACAAACTGTCTTAGTCGCTAAAGGCGGTGATGGCGGTTTAGGTAATACACATTTTAAAAGTTCAACCAATCAAGCTCCAAGAAAAGCAACAAAAGGCTTTTTAGGTGAATTTAAGCAATTAAAACTTGAGTTAAAAGTTGTCGCTGATGTAGGTTTAATTGGTCTGCCTAATGCAGGAAAATCAACTTTTATTCGCCAAGTTTCCGCAGCTCGCCCAAAAGTTGCCGATTATCCATTTACAACATTGGTACCAAATTTAGGGGTCGTTGATGTAGGTAAACATCGTTCATTTGTCATGGCGGATATCCCTGGGCTAATTGAAGGGGCATCACATGGTGCAGGTTTGGGTATTCGATTTTTAAAACATGTTGCTCGCACTCGCCGACTGTTACATATTATTGATGTTCAGCCAATAGATGGTAGCGACCCAGTACATAATGCTCAAGTTATTTTTAATGAGTTAAAAACCTTTTCACCTGAATTAGCCAATTTACCGCAAATCCTTATTCTAAATAAAATCGACCAAATTCCAGCAGATGAACAAAATGCGTTATGTACTCATATTGTCGCTGAGTTAGGTTGGACAGGTATGGTATTTAGAACTTCAACTTTAACAGGTGAAGGTGTTGAACCGATTGTTTATCATTTAATGAATGAAATTGAACGCGAAAAAGAACAAGAAGAACAAGACCCTGACTTTGCTGAAGCTCAACGCTTACGCTTTGAACGTTTAGAAGCAGAAGTCCGAGCAAATACCGAAGAACAAAAACAAGCTTATCGAGCAATGCGAAAAGCTCAACGAGAAGGATTAACCGAAGAAGATGATGATTTTGATGATAATGATGTTGAAGTAATCTACGCCCCATAATTATCATTTTTTGTAGTACACTATGTTTAAAGAAAATCAACAAATCTCTTTGACTGATTTGGAAATGCTTCGTTATTCTCGACAAATTTTACTTGATGGTTGGGATATCGAAGCACAAACATATTTAAAAAATAGTCAAGTTATCATTATCGGTATGGGTGGTTTAGGTTGCCCCGTGGCAGAAACATTAGTTAGGGCTGGTGTGGGGCATCTTCATATCATGGATATGGATATTATTGATGAAAGTAATTTACAACGTCAAACTTTATTTATCCCATCTGATATTCAACAAGCAAAAGTCACCACTGCTAAACATCGTTTACAAACTATCAATGAATTTTGTCAAATTTCCGCTTATCAACAACCATTAACAACAGAAAATTATTCAGAATTCTTGCAAAAAATTAATCATTATCAAAGCCAAAATCAATTAAATAAAATAGATTTAATTCTTGATTGTACTGATAATTTTAAAACTCGAGATGTCATTAATCAGATAAGTGTTAGTTATCAAATTCCATTATTATCTGCGTCTGCAATTGCCCAAGAAGGACAATTAGCACTATTTGAGCCAACATTAAACACAGGGTGTTATCATTGTTTATTTCAAGATGATGTCATTGAAGATGAACGGCGTTGTATAAATTCAGGCGTGCTTGCCAGCACAACAGCAATTATAGGCAATCTACAAGCACAAATTGCTTTAACTTATTTAGGTTTAAAGCAAAATCCTATCAGGCAAACTCTAGTTTTATGGAATGGTTTAACATTTAATTTAAAAAAAATACATTATCAAGCAGACCCAACTTGCAAAGTTTGTCAAAAAAATACCTGATTAAAAATTTATTTGTGAGAAATTTATGAAAAGAAAATCAAGTTTATTTAAAAAATCTATAAATGTCATCGGTCGAATTGGACAAACTGTCAGTGTCACAGGACTATCCGTGCTACGAGTCGCTAAAGGCGAAAAACCTGATGCTCAATTATTAAAAGAAACTTTTGAACAATTAGGCACAACATATATCAAAATCGGACAATTTATCGCCAGTACACCATCATTATTTCCCAGAAAATATGTCGAAGCATTTCAAAGCTGTCTTGACCAAACAACACCTTTAAGTTATGCCTATATCGAAACCGTTTTACGAAAAGAATTAGAAAAAGACGGTAAAAAATTAGAAGATATTTTTGCCAGCATTGATAAAGTGCCATTGGCTTCTGCCTCTGTCGCTCAAGTACATTCTGCAAAACTAATATCAGGTGAAGATGTGGTACTCAAAGTGCAAAAGCCTGATGTTGATGTAGTTATCCAAACTGATTTAGGCGTTATATATACAATTACAAAAATTTTTGAGCTATTATCACCGTCAATGAAGTTTGCCAGTATCGCTCCAATCGTTGATGAAATTCGTTTACGCATGATGGCTGAAACAGATTTTATTCAAGAGTCAAAAAATATTGATGAATTTCAACAATTTTTAACCATGACCAATAATCAAAAAGTGGTTGCTCCTTTGGTGTATCATCATTTAACAACTAAAAAAGTATTAGTCATGGAACGTTTGTTTGGTGTATCAATGGTTGATATGCAAGCCATACGAGCATTTGGATTTGAACCAAATGAAGTCATGATAAACACATTAAATACTTGGTTTGCAAGTTTGATGTTATGCCAAAGTTTTCATGCTGATTTACATGCAGGTAATTTGATTTTATTAGAAAATGGCAAAATTGGTTTTATTGATTTTGGCATCGTTGGCAAATTAAAATCAGAGGTTTGGAAAGCCTGTATTGGTATGATTGACAGTTTTGGACGTGAAGATTATCAAGCAATGGCACGCAATATGGTTGATATGGGCATGACACATGGACATGATAAAGTGAATGTTTATCAGCTTGCCCAAGATTTACAACATATGATGACAAATATTTTATCAGAAGATAGTCAATTTGCTGGTAAAACTATTGATATCAATAATCCAACCCAATTAAAAGACCATGCTGATGAGCTAAATAAAATGATGCTGGAAATTGTTGAGGTTGGCAAACGTCATGGTATTCATTTTCCAAGAGATTTTGCGTTATTAGTCAAACAGTTATTATATTTCGACCGTTTTATGAAAGCACTTGCCCCAGATATGGATATGTTTCGAGATGAAAGAGTTCAGGTCATTAATTATTTATAAATATATTATTTATAAACATACCAAATTATTTTTAGAATGACTTGACTAATCGCCAACCAGTCACTGTATTTTGTAGACGAATAGTTCTATCCTTAGAAATATAGCCACCTTTGACAGCTTCTAATAGCGTTGGTTGAGGTAAACCATGACTAAACACTTCTGCTAATTGTCTATCTTCAGACAAAATAACAAAAACTTGCCCGCCATGATTATGAAAAATAATATCTGCAACCTGTGCTAAATTTACGCATTTTTGATGCAATACAGACCAAGCAACGTTTTTAGCAAAACAATGCTTGGTTTCCTTATTAGATGGCAAATGGTAACAGGCTGAAATAGCCAATGTCACCGCAATAATTGCAACACAATTTTTAAAAAACATAGAAAATCAGCTAATTGTTATTTTAACCGTTTAAAATCTTTAACATCACACAAGACATCAGTATAATGATAGGCAGTATGAGCAATAAACAATTCACAAGTGACACGAATTTTAGTGGGAATTGGTAAATCATATATTTGTTGGTACTTACCACCTGCAAATTGAATTTTGCTAATGTCAGAAAATTTTTCAATATTGCCATCTACATCAACGGCGAATAAATTTTTAGGTTGATTAAGTTGTAATACTCGATAAAAAATAGGTTCATTTACAAAATCTGTATCAGATAATTCCTGTTCGTCCTCAAATTCAAGTGTATCTGCAATAACTAGTCCCTCTAATTTGGTGTTGTAAGGATTTTGTGCAAAAACATTCGCCGACATCAAAAATAATAATACAGAAGTATAGAATATTTTATTCATACTACTACCCTTATTAGATTTAATTTTCTTATATTATCTTATCTTATCATATTTTATGTAAGATTGCCATTTCAACCAGCCATCAATGACCGTAGTAGCAGGCATGGCGTTACTTTGTTCCCGTAGCTGTTGGCTGGTGCTTTCCAATGCTTTGACCTGTTGTTCATAGCCAATGGGATTAAGCAATTGTTGTATTGCTCGACAAATATTGTCCGCATTAGCATTTTCTTGAATAAGTTCAGGAACAATTTGCTTGCCTGCCAAAATATTTGGTAAAGACACATAAGGAATTTTAATTAATTGTTTAGCTAACCAATAACTAAGAGGTTTTAGCTGATAAATAACAACCATTGGGCGAGTAAGTAACATTGCTTCAAGTGTCGCTGTGCCTGATGCTAATAAAACCACATCAGATGCTTTCATCACTTGCTGACTAAAGTTTAATTGTTTTTCATCACAACTCACAATAATTCTTTCTTGCATTTCTAGTGGCTGATTATCCAAATATTGTTCAATAATTACTCTTAAATTATGATTAACAGCAGGAATAATAAAACATAACTCTTTATCAATAATTAATAATTTTTGTATTGCAGATAACATAATCGGCAAAATCGCAGATACTTCACTGCGTCTTGAACCAGGCATAACAGCAACAATATGACTGATATTATTTTTGTTATCGCCAAAATACTTTTTAAAGTATTTATGCAAAATAGGATTATGCCAAATTAACTCTCGGCGTTGTTGTTGCGTGTCTTTTATTAATAAACTTTTATCGATAGTATGTAGCAAGGAATGACCTACGCATACTGCAGGGTGACGATGTTTTTGATAAACTGGCAATTCAAAAGGAAATAAACATAATACAAGATGTGTCGATTGTTTAATATTTTCAATTCGTCCTTCTCGCCATGCCCAAATCGATGGGCTGACATATTGGACACAAAAAACGCCCTGATTTTTTAATACCTTACCTAAACGTAAATTAAAATCTGGAGCATCAATACCAATAAAAATATTAATTCTCTTTTGATAAAATATTTGTAAAATTTCTTGCTTAGCTGATAGTAAATCGGGCAAATGTTTAATCACTTCAACCAAACCCATGACTGATAGCCGAGACATTTCAATGATTGACTGTAACCCTTGAGCTTGCATTTGCTGACCGCCAACGCCAACCCAAATGATATCATCTCGCAAGTTATTCATTTGTTGCATAAAACTTGCCCCTAAAGCATCGCCTGATACTTCACCTGCGACAATACCAATAACAATGGGTTGATAGTTAAAAGTGACAGTTCGTTTTTGTTGTATCATGTTTTTCCTTACTTTTTGCTAGTGCTATGTTAATAAATAAAATCCAAACAAACAATGAGTGACATATTCGCCATTTTAGTTTATATTTAAGAGCTTTTATTCCTAATCATAGTATAGTGATGGATTTATGAATACTTTTTCAAACACTGATGTAGCTGATGTTGATAATGTGAACTTAGATGCTATTTTACCGTTAATTACCCCATCTGAGCTAAAAACTCAATTACCATTAAGCGATAGTGCTTATAAAACGGTAATTGAAGGCAGACAGGTTATCAAAAATATTTTAGATGGTAAAGACAAACGCTTTTTTGTCGTGGTCGGCCCTTGTTCAATTCATGATTTACAAGCCGCTCATGAATATGCCGATAAACTTGCTAAACTTGCTAAAGAATTAGAAGACACAATTTATATTGTGATGCGAGTTTATTTTGAAAAGCCACGAACAACGGTTGGCTGGAAAGGATTAATTAACGACCCTGATATGAATGATAGTTTTGATATTAATAAGGGTTTACAAATTGCCAGAAAATTATTATTAGATTTAAATGAAAAAGGTTTGCCTTGTGCTACTGAAGCCTTAGACCCAAATACGCCTCAATATATTCAAGATTTAATCAGCTGGTCAGCAATCGGAGCAAGAACCACTGAAAGTCAAACCCATCGTGAAATGTCATCGGGTTTATCTTGTCCTGTTGGCTTTAAAAATGGTACAGATGGCGGAATGACCGTTGCAGTCAATGCGATGCAAGCGGTAAAATCAGGACATAGCTTTTTAGGATTATCCGCTGATGGGCAAGTGTCTATTATTAAATCTAAAGGCAATCCTTATTCACATGTTGTATTGCGTGGCGGTAATGGTAAACCAAATTATGATGCAAGCTCAGTTGCCCAAGCAGAAAATGAACTGGCTAAAGGCAAAGTGTCTGGCAAAATCATGATTGATTCAAGTCATGCTAATTCAAACAAAGACCCTTATTTACAACCAATGGTTATTCAAAACGTTGCAGAACAGATTTTACATGGTAATCGTTCTATTATTGGTTTAATGATTGAAAGCCATTTAAAAGGTGGTCGTCAAGACTTAACAGAAGATTTATCAAAATTAGAATACGGTAAATCAATTACTGATGGTTGTTTAGATTGGGATAGTACAGTCGCCGCTTTACACAATTTACGCAATGTGATAAAAGATGTTCTGCCAAATCGTCAAGTAAATGACTAAATTTGTTTAAAGTGTGTTAAAATCAAGGCTAGATATTTAACCAAAGTGTATTTGCATTTTGTAGATACACTTAAAATAAAAGCATTTTGAGGTGAATATGAGCCAGATTTTTAAAAATAATGAACCAAAAGTAAGTCTTAACCTGAACACCCAAAATTCATCATTTTTATCGCATTTTTCAACCACTGATATTGAAGCTTTCCAGTCGAATTTAAGTGCCATTAATACGACCGAAGAAGAGTCGTTTAATAATCAACGCAAAGTAAATTTAGCAGAAAATGAACCACTAAAATTAGCTGTCGTTGGACACACGAACACAGGTAAAACTTCAATTTTGCGTACTTTATTACGAGATATGTATTTTGGCGAGGTTAGAAATGCCCCCGCCACAACTCGTCATGTCGAAAAAGCAACAATTAGTGATAGCCATACAGGTGAAGCATTAGTTGCTTTATATGACACCCCCGGTTTAGAAGATGCCACAGGATTGATGGATTGGCTAGAAGAACATACTGGCTCACGCCGTGATGGTATCGAACGTTTACAACAATTTTTAGCCAGCGATATTGCTCACACAGAGTTAAGCCAAGAGGCAAAAGTTATTAGGCAATTGTTAGCAAGCGATATGGCGATTTATGTAGTCGATGCCCGTGAACCTGTTCTTGGTAAATATAAAGACGAATTAACAGTGTTATCGTGGGCAGCCATTCCAATCATGCCTGTATTTAATTTTACACATGGACGTGATAGTTTTATCCAAGAATGGCAACAAATGTTAGCAAGACGTAATTTGCATGTTTCTACCAATTTTGACTCAGTTGCTTTTCAGTTTGATGATGAAATTATACTGTGGCATAATTTAGCAACCATGCTTATTCAACCTGATATTTTGTTACAGCTTATCACCCGTAGACAAGAAGACTGGGAAGCATTATATGATGAGGCAATGATAATTATTGCACATTTTTTATTAAATGTGGCAAGTTTTGTTGAAACCATTCATGAAGATGATGACCCTTTGCCAACTTTGACACAAATGCAAGAAAAAGTCCGTCAGGCAGAACGTAGTATGCAAGAGCAACTACTTAACTTGTATCGGTTTTATGATAATATTGTCACTGCAGAGCCGTTATCTTTAAAAGAATATCAACGAGACCCTTTTGATGCGGAGTTATTAGCTAGTTATGGCTTACGCACCACAGGTGGGGCGGCGGCAGGGGCGTTGATTGGTTTGGGTATTGATGTTGCGGCATTAGGCTCGACCTTAGGTCTTGGTACGGCTTTAGGTGGGCTGGCAGGCAGTATCTTGTCTAATACGGGCATTATCGCTGATAAAATTAATAAAGTAAAACGTTTATACATTGACCCTGCAACAGTTACTTTGTTAGCATCTCGTTCAATGGACTTATTAGCGACTTTACGTCATCGAGGACATGCTTCTGTTGATAGAGTGATTGACTCACAAACTGTCATTTCAAATGCACCAAAATTATCCCCTGATAATCTGCCTGATTTATTGAAAAAAGCTCGTCATAAACCGCAGTGGTCCTCATTAAATTATGGAAAATTAGCAAGACACGCTTACGATTTACGAGATGAAGCGGCTTGGCAGTTGGCTCATCAATTAGATACCTCGCATAATACATTTAAATCAAGCGTATTTAAATAATAAGTGAAATTTATCGATGATTTTAGATTTATTTGATTATTTGGTAGAAAGTTTAGAGCGTTGGCAAATTTATAAATGCCATATTACTCAAATGTTAATAAGCCAAAATCAGCCAATAAAACTCATTTATCATTATGAAAAACTATCAGATGATGACAAAACTCGTTACCCTTTGCAAGGCGAATTACTCAAGCAATTTAATCAATTAATGACGCAAGAGCAATTTGCCAACCATCTTGGTATCGAGTTACAACGTGTGGCTAATCCTTGGCAATTAAAATTTACAGGTAAACTGATAGTCTTTACTGATAATCCAGAAATTGCCTTGCGGTTATACTGGACAAATACATTAAAACCTTTTGAATTGCTGTATCATCAACAGCTACTATCAGCGGTTGATGATAGTTGGAAGCATTGGCAATTTATTGACAATGTTGAAATTATTAATAAAAACCCAAATATACAACTGATTGCTAAGCATGATGATTTGCCACAGACTTGGCAAGCAAGTAACCACCAGCAATTTGAACAATTGCCGTCAGTGATAGCTTTGACTATTCAACAATTTTTATTAGAAAATCATATTGTCAAGGAAGTTTGGCTAAAATATATTCAAGCGTATGTTTTAGCTGACCTGAAAAATAAAAATTAGGTTTTTTTGTAATAATTAGGTAAAATAGAATATAATTTTTTATTAATTTTATAGTTTTAACAAGCGATTTATTTTATGGAAAGCTCGATAGACATTATCAGCCTAATAACAGATGCAAGTTTATTTGTACAGTTAGTCATGGCATCATTGTTGTTTGCCTCATTACTGTGTTGGCTGACAATTTTTCGTTTAAGTAGTCGCCTTTCTCGAGCCAGTGTTGCTGATGATTATTTTGAGCAAATGTTTTGGTCTGGTGTAGACCTGCCCACCATGTATAAAGGTGTTCAAGGTAATACAGAACGTAGTGGATTAGAACAAATATTCTTTATTGGGTTTAGTGAGTTTTTAAAATTATTAAAAAATCAACAAGCCAAACCTGATATTATTGATGGCGTAGAACGTAAATTGCGAGTAGGTTTGGGTCGCCAACAACAAGAGCTTGAGCAAGGTTTACCATTATTAGCTAGCATTGCTTCAGTGTCCCCATATATTGGATTGTTAGGGACAGTTTGGGGGATTATGACCGCATTTTTAGGATTATCAACGAACAGTCAAGCGACATTGTCAGCAGTTGCTCCAGGTATTGCGGAAGCGTTAATTGCAACAGCGATGGGATTATTTGCAGCCATTCCTGCCTCATTAGCATTTAATCATTTTACAGCAAAAGCTGAAAAAGTTTATCAAAGTCGAGCGTTATTTTGTGATGAAATGACGGGTATGCTAGTACGGGAAAATTATCCTAAATAAAATTTGATTAACTATGAAAACAAACCCATTTTCTCGGACAAATACCACTAAAAAAGTCAATGCTAGTATGAATGTCGTGCCTTATATCGATGTAATGCTGGTACTATTGGTGATTTTTATGGTTACTGCCCCAATGCTGACGACAGGAGTAGATATAGACTTGCCTGTCGCCAAAACTAATACACTGGCGACCAATGAGCAGTTGCCAATTATCGTATCACTAAAAGCTGATGGCGAGATTTTTATCAGTTATGAAGGTAATACTGATGTCAAAATGAATGAAAATGAATTAATCGACACATTACAACAATTACAAATGACACCTGCCTATCAGCTTAATGGTGAACCAAATATGAATGTAATGATTAATGCCGATAAAAATAATTCTTATGGGGAAATCATGCAATTAATGGCAAAATTACAACAAGCAGGTATTCAAAAAGTTGGCTTACTGACCGCACCGCCTGCCAAATCTAAAAATTAATTCATAGGTGATGTGTGTATGCAACAAGAAATCACATCTGTTTATGTTCCTGTTAAAACCCCTGACTATAAAATTTTAGCCATTATATTGAGTATTTTAATTCATATAGGTTTAATTGGTTTTGTAATATTTCATAACAATCATCAAAATAAACCTGTTGTCATGGAAACAGTATTAATTACACCAGAACAACTCACCGCTATTCAACAACAAATCCAAGCCAATCAACAAGGCAATGGTCAAGCTAATTTTGCTGACTATCGTTCATTAAATAGCAATAACTTAAATAGCAATAACGCACGCACCAAACAAGCCAGCTCAAATAGTCGTTCAGAAAAGACTCATCAGCAATCAACCTCAGAAAGTCAAAAAATTAGTGATGATTTGGCAAAACGCCAAAGTGAATGGGAAGCTCAACGAGATGCTGTCGCAGAACAGCTTGACAAAGAAGCTATGCAAAGTTTACAAGACGTTGAACAACAAGTGACAGAACAACGGATAGAAGAAGTACAACGTTTGAAAGATTTAAAACATGCTGAAAGTAATGCTGATGCAGTAGCAGAAAAAATCCGACAACAACACCAAGACGCTCAAAAACAACAACGTGTTGAAAATGAACGCAAGCCTGCCAATGAAGATAGTGAACGTAGCGTCACGATTGGTAATACAAATAATTCTTCAGAAGCTGGTAATGCTCAATCATCACGAGAAGGAGCAAATAGCGGTGGCAATAGTGCAAGTTATCAACAAGCTATTATTAGCAAAATTTATCAAAATTGGCACCCACCTGAAAATCGGGGTGGTAAGACATTACGGGCAAATATTAGATTATCTAGTAGTGGCGATGTTACCTCAATTACTGTTTCTAACAGCGATGACCAAGCATTCATTGATAGTTTAGAAAATGCCATTCGAGCATCTAGCCCATTACCTGTGCCTTCAGACCCAGCGATGTTTCAAAAATTCGCCAATTTAACATTAACATTCAAAGCGAAAGCAGAATGATTTTTTAGAGTAAATGTAGTAAGATAAAGCTATTTATTAAACTTAAAAAATCTTTTTGGAATTTGACGATGAAAAATAAATACACCACAATTTTTGTTAGTTTATTGGCAACATTGGCGGGTATGGCACCTTTTGCTATCAGTCATGCAGAAACGCCATTAGAATTAGTGATAGAAAAAGTCGCTCCTCGCTCTAATGTACAAATTGCTATTGTCCCATTTGCAGGAGCGGAAAGTATTTCAAATATCATCACGAATGATTTGACCAATCTTGGTAAATTTGCCTTAGATACAAAATTACCAGAAACACCTTATAGCAGTGATAAAGTGACATTACCTGTCTGGCAACATCAAGGAGTTCCTTATTTAGTCGTTGGTAATACTAGTACTAATCGTGGTGAGGTTGAAATTAAATTTGAAGTCATAGAAGTTTCTACAGGTAAGATTTTACAAGGGGTTCACACTGTTAAATCTAAAAATACGCAACAGGCGTTACGCATGGCTGGACATAAAGTTGCTGATAAAATTTATGAAATTTTAACAGGTGTTTCAGGGGATTTTTCGGGTAAAATTGCCTATGTTGTAGAAACAGGTGCTGGTAAAAATAAAGTATCTCGATTGATTGTTTCTGATGTTGATGGTTATAATCCAGTGACGTTGCGAGAAATCAAAGGTACAATTTCAGGATTAACCCCTTCACCTGATGGCCGAAAAATTATCTATACCCAACAAACCATTGGTTATCCTGTGGTATTTATCGCTGATATTCAAAGTCAAAAATCCAGTGCTTTAACGCCGTATCGTGCTAATAATTTTAGTGCTTCTTTTTCTCCAGATGGCTCACAGATTTTATTTAGCAGTGATTTACATGGTAATCCAGAAATTTACTTAATGAGTGTTGGTGGTGGTCAGCCACAACGTTTGACCAATCACCCAATGGCAGATATTGCTCCAAATTGGTCGCCTGATGGTAAATCTTTTTTATTTACTTCTGATAGACAAGGCAATAATCGTCCACAAGTTTATCGATATACTTTTGCTTCAAATAGTATTCAACAAGTTACCAAAAGCGGTAGTTACAATACCAATGGTCGATTTAATCATGACGGTACAAAAATGACCTTTTTATCTGGAACTAATCAAGGGGCGGTCATGAATTTACAAACAGGTTCAGTATCACCTGTTAATAATGCAGGATTGAGTGAACCGCCAAACTTTTCACCCAATGGCAATCATTTGATTTATTCTAACCGTCATGTGATTAATATCAACTCTGATGGCAAAACGGTCAGTATTAGTCCATCACAAAACGGCGTTGTTAAAGGTACAATTCGAGAGCCAATTTGGTTAAAAGCCAGTAATTAATAGATAAAACCCCATGAAAAACAACCGATTATTGATTGTTTGTATTATGAGTGTATGTTTGACAGGGTGTGTCCGTCAATGGTATGACACGCCCATTCCTGTCAAAGTGCAACAGCACAAATTACAACAATCTATTTTAGCCACAAGCACATCGCCTGCCAGCCCACAATCAACAACTATCACTGCCCGTCAATTTAATAGCATGAATAAAATTCATGAAATAATGAATAAATAACAATTTTTTCAATTTATGAAAACTTTAAAATAATCTTTTTGTAATGAAGATAGCGTTTCTTTACAAAGTCGTATGATTTTATTAATAATTTAGGATTGATGGGTATAGTTATGACATTTAGCAAAAAACCTTTATCATTAGCGATTTTAACCAGCGTTGGATTTTTAGCAACGCCATTTGGTTATGCACAAACAGACACAGAACAAAATTTACCTGAAGTCACTTTAGATAAAATCACAGTCACCGCAACACGAACACCGACTTTAACCAGCAATACTATCGCTCAAACTTTAGTGATTAACGAAGAACAGCTACAACGTTATCAAGGACAAAGCGTATTAGATGTATTAAAAAATCAAGTAGGTTTTAGTTTTTATCAAAGTGGCGGACAAGGTACAACGAGTAATTTTTATTTGCGAGGCTATGATGGTAAGCAAATTTTAGTATTAATTGATGGTATTCGTTACAGCTCAATGAGTACAGGTGTTGCAACATTAAACCTCTTGCCTGCCGACCAGATTGACCGTATTGAGATTTTATATGGAGCATCGGGGTCTAGTTTATATGGGGCAGATGCGATGGGTGGGGTTATTCAAGTATTTACTAAAGGACAGTTTGCTAAACAAACTGGTGGCTCAGTCACGCTTGGGGCAGGCACGCAAAATAGTTATAAAGCTCAAGCCACAGGTCAATATGTCAATAATGGGACAACGTTAAGTTTATCTGCTGGGCATGAAAAAACCGATGGGATTAGTGCTACATCGCCATCAAATAGTGATTATCATTCAGATAAAGATGGTTTTGAACGAGATAGTGTCAGTTTAGTGGCAAAACATCAATTTAATCAACAACTCGAAGCTGGATTAACAGGATTATTGGCAAAATCAACTACAAATTATGATAGTAGAAACTATAATACAGGGGAAAATTTTCTGAACAGTTATCAAGAACAAGAAAATGGTTCAGCCAATATATTTTTAAAATATCATAAAGATAAACTCTATAGCCAATTAAAATATGGTGAAAGTGTTGATGATGCTACTGCTTATGATGCCTATACTCCAACAGGTGGTAATTTTCAAACTCATCAAAAACAGACTAATTTACAGTTAGATTACCAACTACCTATTGGTAAAATTACTGCTGGTCTAGAACATCTAAATCAACAAGTTAATAGTGAGGCTTATCGCACCAAAAAGCGTAATATCAATAGTGGATTTATTGGTTATCAATTAATTAAACCTAATTATGATTTTCAAGCACATATTCGTCATGACAGTAATTCACAGTATGGCGATGAAACTACTTACAATATTGGCACAGCTTATCGCATTAATCCTGATATTCGTTTAGGGGCATCTTATGCGACAGGTTTTCGAGCCCCTACTTTTAATGAGTTATATAATAGTAGTGGTAATCCTGATTTAAAATCGGAAACGAGTAAAAATGCAGAAATTTTTGCAGAATATACGACCAATTTACAGACAACTCGTATTACAGGCTATCACAATAAAGTAAATGATTTGATTACTTGGGTCAGGCAGCCAACAGCGACAAATCTATGGGCAGGTATTAACAAAAATTTTGATAAAGCAAAAATTAAAGGTGTATCTTTAACCTCTGATTGGCAAGTAAAAGATATATTATTTGGCTTTAATTATGATTATCAACAAGCTAAAAATACTAACGATGATACTTATTTGCCAATTCGTCCTAAAAATAAAGGCTTGGCCTATGTTGGTTATCGTCAGCCAGAGTTTGATATACGGGCAGAGGTTCAACATATAGGTAAGCGTTATAACTATGCAGGTAATATGCAAGAGTTAGATAAATATACAATCGTGAATATTTCAGGTAACTACTATTTAAATAAAAACTTAACTATTAATGGTCGTATTAATAATTTAACTGATAAAGAATATCAAACCAATGCAGGTTATAACTCTTTAGGGATTAACTCGATGGTTGCTGTCATTTATCAGTTTTAATATAGGTTAGTTGATAGATAACAACCATGTCAAAATTTTTTTCAAGACATGGTTGTTGTATTAATCATATCAAATAATTATTGATAACCTACTTTTTTCATTAGCATAATCGCTTTTTTCTGATTAACGCCTGCTTGTGAAACGTTGATAAAGTCATGTTTAAAATAACCCCATTTTGCCACTTTAGGGTCTGCACTGACTCGAGGATTGGCAGGATATTCATGATTTAAATCAGCGAATAAATTTTGAGCTTCAGCACTACTTAACCATTCGATAAATTTTTGAGCTTCTGCAGGGTTTTTACTATGTTTCACCACGCCAGCCCCAGAAACGTTTACATGTGTGCCACGTCCTTTTTGGTCAGCAAAAAATACTTTGATATTCACATTTGGTTTTTTATCTAATAAACGTCCAAAATAATAAGTATTGGCAATACCAACATCACAACGTCCAGCATCAATCGCTTCAAGTAATGCCGTATCATTTGCAAATGGTTTTGTTGCTAAATTATTCACCCAGCCCTTAACGATATTCGCCGTGGCTTTTTCGCCTTGATTGGCAATCATTGTTGCAACAAGTGATTGATTATAAACGTTATCCGAAGTACGCAGACAAAGTTTACCTTTCCATTTTGCATTGGCTAGGTCAGCATAGGTTGATAGCTGGCTTGGATTAACTTTTTGTGGATTATAAAAAATGGTTCTTGCTCGTACTGATAAGCCAAACCATTGATTGTTAGGGTCTCTTAAATGTGATGGAATGTTATTTTTTAACGTTGTAGAATTAATAGAACGAAATAATCCAGCTTTTGACGCTTGCCATAAATTACCCCCATCAACCGTGATAAATATATCAGCAGGTGTATTGCTACCTTCAGCTTTTAATTTTTCCATTAAAGGCCCTGCTTTATCACTGACAACTGTAATTTTTTTACCAGTTTTTTGTTGGTATTTTTGCACAATAGGTTTTAATAATTCATCAGAACGGGCAGAATAAATTACCAAATCTTTGGCGAATGCAGGAGCAGTCATCAATAAGACAACATTAGCAACCAATAGCTTTTTTAACATAAAAGCACTTCCTTGAGATAGTCGATGTAAAGTTAAAATAAAAAACACCATAAATTCAATATCATGATGATATTTCTAAACCGCCATATCACATGCTTGAATAAATGCTATGTTAAAACAAATTTATCCATTGTACAATAAGAATTATTATCATATGATATGTATAAGTATTTATTTTTTTATTTTATAAAACATATGAAATCATATTATCATTTGCTTTTTTCTCGTAGTTGGTTGTTTTTATGTATGTTACTGATGCTAATTCCAATTGGAGTGATAGCGTCAGCGTTGGGCGAGTTTGATGCCGAAATTTGGGCGTTTTTATTAGAATATCAATTACCTGTTTTGGTAAAAAATACATTATTGTTAGTCGTTGGTGTGGGCGTTGGTGTGACATTATTAGGTGTAACAACTGCATGGCTAACGGCAATGTATGAATTTAAGGGACGAAAGTTGTTTTTTTGGGCAATGATGTTGCCTTTAGCTGTGCCTGCATATGTACTGGCGTTTGTTCAATTAGGGATTTTTGATTATACAGGATTTATTAGTACTTATTTAAGAGAAAGTTACGGTTTTGAAAATGGTTTGCCTGATGTTCGTAACGGATTTGGACTAACGGTGGTCATGAGTTTGACATTTTATCCGTATGTGTATTTATTGGCTAGAAATGCGTTTAGTAGTATGGGCGGGCGAGCCTTGGAAGTTGGGGCTTCATTGGGGTTATCACCGATACAGTCTTTTTTTAAATTGGCGTTACCAATTGCTCGACCATGGATTGCTGGTGGTGTCGTATTGGCATTAATGGAAGTGTTGGCAGATTTTGGCACGGTGTCAGTATTTGGTTATGAAACGTTTACAACAGCCATTTATGAGGCATGGTTTGGGTTTTATTCATTAGAAAGTGCCAAACAGTTGGCGATGATTTTGATTGTATTTGTGTTCGTGTTTATTGTACTTGAGCAATTGAGTCGAGGTAAACGCCGTTTTGAACAGACGGGGCGGGCAAGTAATTATCAACGTAAACCTTTGACAGGATTGATGAAATGGTTTGCACCTGCTTATTGTTTAATAATTTTAAGTGTAGCATTTTTAATCCCAATCATTCAGCTTGGCATTTGGGCGTATCAAAGCTGGGATTTTGAGGCATTATCGGCATTGTGGACACAAACATGGCATGCTTTTGTTATTAGCCTATTGGCTGGAGGATTAGTGACATTAGTCGCATTGGGTATTTCATTAGCCAAGCGAGTGGATAAAAGTAAATTTGCCGTGGTCGCAACTCGCACGGCAACATTGGGCTATGCTATTCCAGGTACGGTGTTAGCGGTTGGCGTGTTTGTGCCTGTTGCTTGGTTTGATAATGTGATTATTGACTATTTTCAATTATCAGAACAAACGACTGCTATTTTAAAAGGTACACTCTTTGTGATGTTATTGGCATATTTATTACGGTTTTTAGCATTAGGGGTGTCAGCAGTTGAGGCAGGCATGGAGCGTATTAGTAATAATTTAATTGAAGCCTCACATTCACTTGGTGTTACTGGGTTTAATGTGGTGAAACGCATTTATATGCCATTGTTAAAAGGCTCATTAGGTACAGCAATGTTAATGACATTTGTTGATGTCATGAAGGAAATGCCTATTACCTTAATGACTCGCCCGCACGATTGGGATACGTTGGCTGTACGGATTTATGCATTTACTACAGAAGGCGTTTTTGATAAAGCTGCCTTGCCAGCCCTTGTGATTGTATTTGTTGGATTAATTCCCGTGATGTTATTTTCTCGGACAGGACGTGTTTCATGACATTAACTATTTCAAATTTATCGTTAAATTTTGCCGATAAAACAGTATTACAAGATTTTAGTTTTGAATTACATCAAGGCGAAATCGCTAGTTTTTTAGGTCGTTCAGGCTGTGGCAAAACCACTGCGTTACGTTGTATTTCTGGTTTTGAAACGCCAAAATCAGGAACGATTTTTTTAGACAATCAGTGTTTTTTTGAAAAATCCGCAAATAAAACATATGTCCTGCCCGCCCATCAACGTCAAATTGGCATGGTATTTCAAGATTATGCGTTATTTCCGCATTTAACGGTTGGTGATAATATTGCATTTGGACTGAATAAACTATCTAGTCAAGATAAACAAAAACGCATTGATGAACTTTTGGAGTTAATAGGATTAACAGGTTATAAAAAACATTATCCATATGAATTATCTGGCGGACAACAACAACGCATTGCTTTAGCAAGAGCTTTAGCACCTCGCCCAAAGCTGATTTTACTTGATGAACCTTTTTCTAATTTAGATGTTGATTTAAGAACAAATTTATCAAAAGAGGTTAGAAAATTATTAAAGCAAGAACAAGTGAGTGCGATTTTAGTCACGCATGACCAACATGAAGCGTTTGCGATTGCAGATAAGGTTGGCATGATGGCAGATGGCAAATTGCAACAATGGGGAACACCTTACGAATTATATTATCAACCAAAAACCATGAAAGTCGCTGAATTTATTGGTGATGGTGTATTGTTAAAAGCTAAATTAAATCAACAGCTTATTCAAACAGCTGTCGGTAACATTCCATGTCAAAATCAATCGTCTTTACAAAATAACCAACAAATATCTGTATTGGTACGCCCACAAAATGTACAGTTATCTATCAGTGATGATACACAAAAAAATGCAATCATTGTGGATAGAGATTTTAAAGGTAGTCATTATCTTTATACACTCACAACGTTAGATACCGATGAAATGTTACAAGCTCAAACTTCGGTGAACAATTCATATCAAGTGGGATTACCCGTGACTGTTCGTGTGAATGAAGGCTGGGCGATTGTATATTAAATTAAAAATGATAGTTTAACAGACAGTATGCTAATTTTATTTAGTATACGTCATTAAATATTTTTCTTATGATAATTTAACTATAAAAATCCTATTCAAACCTTAAGCAAAGTATTATTCTTTCTCAATATCTGACTTGTAAGTTAGCAGGTACAGACATATAATTTTTTAAAGTCAAAATTTAAATCAAAAATTATTTGATAGCAAGATTTAGCCAAATTGTTAATTTCTAGCAATAAATGATTGACTTTTATATTAGAATATTCTAAATTAGAGAAAACTAAATTATGCAACAACAAAACTTTTCCTTTGACGCATTTGAACAGCAAGCTCAAAAGGCTTCGGAATTTTTACGCACTTTGGGCAATGCACATCGTTTGCAAGTGTTATGTCTGTTAATTGAACATGGCGAAATGAGTGTTGGGCAAATTCATGAATTTACTACGCTAAGCCAGTCAGCATTGTCACAACATTTAGCAAAGATGCGAGATGAAGGGCTGATTAGTTATCGCCGTGATGCTCAGACCCTTTATTATTCGCTATGTGATGAAAAAGTTGTAAAAATTGTGACTGTATTAAAGGAAAATTTTTGTCCATAAAATAGCTAGTACCATGATTGTGGATAAAAAAATGAGTCTTTCTAGTTTAACACCTGAACAAGTCGCCGAAAAAGTCAAGCAAGGAGCAATATTAGTTGATATTCGTAGTAATGATGAATATGTACGCAAGCATATTCAAGGGGCAGTATCTCTACCACTGAACGAATTTAATCATCATCAACCATTACCTAAAGATGGCGTAGTAATTTTTCACTGTCTGTCAGGTATGCGAACGCGTCAAAATGCCAATTTTTTAGAACAATGTTCTAAAGATTGTTTAGAGGTTTATTTATTAGAAGGCGGTTTAAATGCTTGGCAAAAGGCAGGATTGCCTATAGAGGCTAAAGCGGGTGTTACATTGGATATTATGCGTCAAGTACAATTAGTGGCAGGCGGGCTGATTTTATTTGGAGTCATGTTGGGTGCGGTGGTATCACCTTGGTTTTATGGGCTGGCAGGTTTTGTTGGTGCAGGATTGATGTTTGCAGGTTTGACGGGCTTTTGTGGTATGGCAAGATTACTTGCCGTTATGCCATGGAACCGTTTTTAGTTGATTGCTCTACTACATTATTTATTAAGTGAGGAAGTTCATATGAAAGCAAATCTTGGACAAATTGACCGTATTTTGCGTTTTGTGTTAGGTGCGGTGTTGGTTGGTTTAGCAGTGACTAAAGTTATTGGATTATGGGGTTATATTGGGGTTATTTTATTACTGACAGCATTTATGAATTTTTGTCCGATATATCGTTTAATTGGTTTTTCAACAAAGAAGTAAAATAAATATCACAAAGATGAGGGATTAGGGTAATCGCAAAGTATAACCCTAATCCTAATCGCAATGTCATTATTTTTCCACAATCAGTTGTCCATAATAATTGACTAAACGTTCTAAAGCTTCTTGTTGCAATTGTGGTAATAATTTATGTACAGCAATATCCACACCTTTTGCAATAACGCCATGAGCAATCGGAATAGCAGAACGTTTTAATAAGCCTAAATTTAACGTTTTAGTAAAATCTGTTAAAAAATGTTGTAAGCTTGCCTGCGATAATTGAGTTAATAAATCTGTTAAATTTTTGACTTCTGATATACCATTACCCTGTTTTACATTAGCAAAACTTTTTAATAAATTTCTTGCAAGATTTTCTTCTAACTGAAAGCCTATTCGTTGTTGCCCTTGATTATCAACGAGCAAGGTTTTTTGTTGTAAAAAATCAACACTGGGTAACACTTCCTGATTACTGGCAGAGCCAATTATTGTATCAATTAATTTATCAACAGCCGTTTCAATACTTTGACAAATTTTGATTAAATGAGCTTTTCTTTCTGACGTATCAGGCAAATTATCAATTAATTTGACTAACATCGCCTCCAATAATTCTTTACTAATTAAATGCACAATTTGATTGCGATATGTATCATAACGTTCGTTACTTCGATTAGCAACCAGTTGATTTAATTCACTAATATTTTGTATTAAGATAGCTGATGGTAAAAATCCAAAATAATATTGACTCATAGTAGATAAAAAATAAATGTAAAAGTTCTTAGTATTGTAACAAATATAAACCATCTAAAAAACAGAATTACTATTTTAACTTTGATATATTCTGTTTATAATGTTTTACTGTGTAACGAAACTTTTCGCTAATGTGGCAACCAAGGAAACAACCAGAATGAAATTTTTTGCGAAAAATCCATTATTGATAGCAATTATCACCGCAATACTCACACTGTCAGGCTGTCAAACAATTGCCCAACATTCAAGCACACAAACAGCACAAGCCGAAAAATTAACCGCTCATCAATTAATGCGTCAAACGATGATTGGACGGTTTGATAAAAGTTATGATTATGAAAAGACTACAAAATATCAAATAGATACATTATATAACGAACAAGACATTGAGGCAAAAGACCATAGTTTAATGTTAGCACTATTAAATAATTATTTTAGTGATTACACCAATGAAAAAGCCAAACGTAATTTGAGTGCAGAAGAATTAGCTTGTGAAGCAAGTTATGAAAGTGCTTATAATGATATGATTGATGATTATATTGCTGGTGATATTGACGAAACTGCTTTAAATGACATCATTTTTAATGAAAATAAAAAATATATTGTGTGTGTGGAACAAGCTCAAGCAAGTATCAACGAAAGTAAAGTAGACCAAGCAACCATCGATGAAGCACTATCAAAACTCAGTCATGAAAAAGATTATCGTAAAGCGATACAGCGTTTTATTGATAAATTAAATGAAATCAATGCTCATAACGCACCGTTGGATAATATTGATGACAAAACACTTGATAATGATGAAGATTTTTCAATAGGTTCAATTTTAACAAAATTTCAGCTAACACCCGAACAAATTCAAGTGATTAATGACAGTTATATTCAGCCACAAGTGATTGATTATAAAGGTAGTTATAATAAAGATTTATCGCAATTTAGCACAGTTTTAGAAGAAAAAAGCCAGCAACAATTTTCCGAACGTTATAAACGAATACCTGTCTTGGTTGATATGAATGAGTTAAGTATTACGTTTGAACCAGATATTATATTGCCAATGGCAAGTATTTTGTTTGATAAAGAATTGCCAGAAGATTTGGCAGGCAAGTCTGTTAAATTGTATATACCAGAAGATTTAAAACAAAATATTCCATTGGTTTTATTAAAAGATAGTTTAATTAAATCTATTGGTCAGGCATATGGTGATATTGACCCTGAAAAATTTAGTGATGTATTAATCGATGAATATGCACGTTCAATTGAGGCAAAACGAGTCATTAAAATCAACATGAATAGCCGAGATTTTGGCTTTTTGTTAGGACGTACGTTAAAGTATTGGACAGCGGATTTACAAAAAATTAGTAAACAACACCCTGAATATATTGAAAATAATGAAGATTTTCGTTTAGCGTTAGAATTATTTTCAACGTGGAATAAAATTTATCGAGCAGATGATTTGGCAAAAATTGCTCAATTAGTAGAAACGATATTGCCAATTTCGTATCAAGGATATAATTATTATTACTTTGATAAAAATAATCAATTAATCGCTTACCGTAAAATCAATAGTTATCATTCTAATTTATTAAATGCCAAGGCAAAAACCATTACCACCAATAAAATCACCTATACACAAGGACAAACCGTTCATAAATACTATCAACCAAAACCAACCGATGTGATTGATGGTAATAAGTTATTAGACACTTATTTAAGTGAAAGCAATCTAAAAAAACAAGCAAATTATGCACGGTTAAGTTATGACTATGAAGATGCGGTGAGTGATATTGCTTGTGAAGCAGAAGATGGCAGTTGTGTGACAGAGGTAGAGCCTCAGCCAGTCGTTGAAATAAATTCAGGTATTACCGTTGCAAAATAACAATTTTATTGTAGCAAAATGCCTCACAGATTGACAAATTGACGGAAAAAAGTATGAAACATCAATTATTAATTGCCTTGACAACCACTGCCACATTTACCCTTGTTGGTTGCCAAACTTTATCTAACGCCACTAGTAGTGCCAAAAAAAATGCAAATTCTGTGTTAGATGTCAAGCAACATCAAAGTAAATCTGTATTAAGTTTAGCAATTAAAAATACGCTGTATCAAAATCAAAACTGGATAGCTGAACAGCAAGTATATTTGGAAAAATCTGAAAAAAAACCATTATCTGCTGAATTGGGCGATTTAGAAAAAATGACAGAATGTCAAGATTTACATGACCGTGCCTTTATTGAACGCATGAAAGCTGACAATATTACTGATTATACACAGATTGATAATTTATCTGAGGAAAAAAAGGCTTTCTATGATAATATCAAACAAACCTATCAAAAATGTTATGAAGAAGCTAAAGAGACTTTTTTTAGTAATGAAAGCAATATAGCAACGATGGGCATGGGGACATCGCCTGAAGATTACGATTTAGTAAATATATTGACAGGTTTTGGCTTATCAGAAAGTCAGTTAAACAGCCTAAATAATTTTGTTTCTAAATCAGGAAAAATGGTTGTTACAGGTATTTATCGACCATCGGATAAACAGCTTGTTGTACAGTTTGATGCAGGATTTGAAAATAAAAACTTGAAATATCATTATCGTTTACCCATTGTTGCCGACTGGAAACAGCAAGCAATTTATGTCAAACCTGACATATTTATACCAATGGTAGCAATTCATCTAGATAATAAATTAGGTATGTCATGGAAAGATAAATGGTACAAATTTGACAAACCAAAAAATCAAAAAGTGCCGAGTGATATCACCGCTAAAGCATGGTTAAATGCAATCAAAGATGGCTTTGACGCATTGCCAGATAGTCAGTTTAGCATAGTCAATGCTGAAAATTTAAACCCTAAGATTACTAATATTAGTCAAAAATTGGATAAAAGTGGGGTTATTATTCATTGGAAGCAGTCCGCCAAAGACCAAAGTAACTTATATCAGGACGTTATTAATAATTTCATTTATCAAGTTGATGAAGCAATTGCCAAAGACCAATCTTTACAACGGGCAGACAATCAACAAGCTTGGCAAATTTATAAAGATAAGCTAACTAAAAATTTAGAAGAAAAGCTGATTGCAGAATTTGAAACACCAACACAGTTTACAGGGCAAGATATTTATTTTGTGTTGGATAATCAAAAAATTAAACAGATTTATGTAGAAAATCAAGTAAGTGTGTTAAAACAACCTATTCAAATTAATACATGGCTGACGTTTGACCCCGATTTACAGTTAGTCGCACAAGCGAACAGACCCGACACTTTACAACAATTAACTAAAACCATTTATGATGATAACAGTGAAAAATCGAATATTATTAATGGTATTGAGGAAATGAAACGTATTAAAGACCTCGATAATTCACGCCGTTTATTTGGACAAAAATCAGATTTTATTGAATTAATTGACAGTTATTATAAATATGTCAATGACAGTAAACAGGCAGAACGTTGTCAAACACTATACGACAACTTAAAAGAAACCAAGTGTTTAGTCGATAAAACTGCCAAAAAATGTGATGACAGTGCCGATTTTAAAGACTTTCAAAAATATTGTGAAAACTTTGAGCCAACAACCAAAACATCAGATAAACTGATTGAAAATAAATAGTTAATTTAATATGGGCAGGCAAGTTTAAATTTTTAAAACTTGCCTGCCATTTATCCTATTATAAATAATTAACTATCGCTTTCTTGCAGTATAACCCAACTATTTTCTATCCATTCGCATATATCATCAACATCAATATTCGCCTGTAAAATATCATCAATGGTTATATTTTCACCATTTGCTAAACGAATGAGCAATGCCAAAGATGAAGTTTCAAGGTTTTCTAACAATTCACCATTAATAAATACCTGCGTTGGATTATCACAATAAATGATACGACTGGCTAAATCTTGAGATAAAACAGCACCTTGTTGCAATGCTGTTAGTATTTCATCAGGATTTACATAATCATTTACGGGCATTAAATCATATTGACGTTTACTCACAGTTTCACAAATTGTTTGTTTAATTAGTTGCTCTCCTGCAGAAGAATTTAAAAAATCAATTAATTGACACTTAATATCATTAATACTTTCATTATCTAGCTTGCCTGCCTGATGTAACGGCTGATGAATAAATAAAGGCGTTGCTAATTTATCTTGATGGGTACTAACATCTGCAAGATTATCAAAAAGTTGCATGAGATTAGGTCTACGAAAACCAAATGAAAAAGTTAAACAATCGTTTTGAGCAATACCATAATGAGAAAGACGAGGTGGAACATACAACACATCACCAGCTTCTAATATTTCATCAAAAATAATCTCACCCATATCATCAAAAATACGAATTGGTTGATTTTTAATAAAAGCTGTATTTTCATCGCACCATTTTCCTAATTGCCAACGGCGTTCGCCAAAACCTTGAGCCAAAAAAACATCATAATCATCATAATGTTTACCAACAGAGCCACCCGTTGGAGCAAATGACACCATAATGTCATCACGTTGCCACTGTGGAATAAAATCAAATGCGTGCCATAAATTTGCCAATTCAGGCGACCATTGTTCCATATTTTGTATTAATACCGTCCAAAGGGCGGGCAAGTTTTGAAAATTTGCTCTGGTCAAAGGACTATTTGTTAATGTCCAATTTTCCGCTTGGGTAATTAATCTTGCTGAAACATCTTCATCGGTTGCTAATTCCAAAATATCTGACGGTTCAAACATACCTATTAAATATGGCAAACCTTGCTTAATTAACAATGGTTTTTTTTGCCAATATTCAGTTAAAAACTGTTGTGGGCTGATGTGAGCTGGTAAACAAAAAGCAATTGTAGCATCTGACATATTTTTTCCTTATTTTTCAATAAAAACATATGAACTGTTTATATGTTGATTATTATGCAACAAAGATAGCAATAAATCATCTGAAATTCAGGATAATTTTGTATTAAATATTAAATTGTATGATACATATTATCATACTACATATTACTACAATAATACACAAATTGATTATTTAACATAATAATTGTTATGCGAAATTGTATTGCCTTCCGTTTAAGGTTTTGACTATAATCTATCAATTCGGGATTTTTACTAAAAAAGATGAACTGCTTGAGTGATAAGATTTTTAATTATTATTGTGTGAGGATAATTGAAATGTACGCTGATTATAACACAAATCTTTTATAAAATGGTAAAAATTCATTTTAACTTCAGAGATTTTTTTATGCTTAAATTTATTGCAAAACACAGTACCATTTTTATGCCTTTATTATGTGTTATTGGCATGATTTTTCCCGATGTATCTAATGCAGTATTAAGATATTTGCCACAGATTTTATTTTTTCTGATGTTTTTTACTTTGTTGGGTATCAATCAAAAATTATTAGTAAAACGTTTGTTTCATTCTTCAGTGTGGATTTTTGCTTTTTTCCAATGTACAGTTATCTGTATGTTTGTGACTATTTTAGCCTATATGTTAGGTGCTAGAGGTGATTTGTTATTAGCAATTTCAGCAATTGGGGCAACAGCTCCATTGTTTGGCAGTGGTGCTATTGTAAATGCTGTTGGTTTTGATGCGTTGTCAGCAATGGCAAAAACGATTTTAGCAACTTTATTAATGCCGTTGTCATTATTGTTGGTGTTATGGCTATTAGCCAGCGATGGTGCAACTTTAGATTTAGCATTATATATACAACGGTTAGTTATTTATATTGCTTTACCAATTATGTTGGCAGTGTTAGCTCGTTATGTAATCCCTGCATCAACATTACAAGTTTGGTATCCTAAAGTGGCTCAATTTAATGTTTTATTATTATTGACTTTTCCATTAGGATTAATGGGAGCATTTCGACAAACGTTTGATAATAGCCCAATGCAGGCGTTAAGTTTTTTAGCGATTGCGTTTGCTTTGGCGTTTATTTTTTATTTTGGAGCGTATGTTGTTTATCGTAAACAAGGTTATGAGCCTGCGATTATCGCTTCGTTAGTATGTGGCGGTCGCAATACATTATTAACTTATACAATTGCGATGCCTTTTTTAGGTACAGCATTTTTACCATTAATTGGAGCATTACAGTTTCCAATGTTTTGTTTACCGTCTTTAGGTAAGTACATGGCTAAAAAACATCAACAAAATCCATTTAATCAAGGTTAATTTTATGCAAAAAAATATTGATTACTCTTTGTATTTAGTTACTGACAGCCAGTTAATGACAACAAACACATTAGCAGAAGCCGTTGAACAGGCAATTCTTGGTGGGGTAACGTTGGTTCAGTTACGAGAAAAAACCACCACGACAAAGGATTTTTATCAACAGGCATTGGCAGTGCAAAAAATTTGTCAAAAATATCAAATTCCTTTATTGATAAATGATAGATTAGATATTGCTTTGGCAATTGATGCTGATGGTGTTCATCTTGGACAAAATGACTTGCCTGCCCATATCGCTCGCAAAATTTTAGGCACAAAAAAAATTATTGGTGTAACGACAAAAACGGTTGCACAAGCTAAACAAGCTCAGCAAGATGGGGCAGATTATTTAGGTGTTGGAGCAATGTTTACAACCACTACCAAGCAAGATACCCAAGTGATTGATATTCATACATTAAAACAAATTCGTGATGCCGTTGATTTGCCAATTGTTACAATTGGCGGTATTCATCAAATAACATTACCAATATTACAGCAAAATTTAGTCAAGCAACAAATAGCCGTTCAAGGGTTTGCCGTAGTTTCAGCAATTTTGGCACAAAACGATATTCAACATGCCAGCCAACAATTAAAGACAATGATTTGCCCCGTTGAAACTCTTTGACTTTTTGCTAAATTTCTGTTTTAATAATTCCATTCAATGAAACTACAGTTCCGTATTGTGAAACTTCAACCGCTGATTTCATAAAATTAAGGTAAGGATTGATTATGTCTAGAGCTCCATTTAACTGGGAAGACGCATTATTACTTGATACATTATTAACTGAGGAAGAACGTGCCGTTTACCATGAAGCCCAAAAATTTTGCCAAAATGAATTAATGCCAAATGTTCTACAAGCCAACCGTCATGAACATTTTGACCGTAATATCATGCGTCAAATGGGTGAGCTTGGTTTATTAGGTGTCACAATTGATGGTTATGGTTGTGCTGGGTTATCAAGTGTTGCTTATGGTTTAATCGCTCGTGCGGTAGAAAATGTAGATTCTGGCTATCGTTCGGCGATGAGTGTTCAGTCAAGTTTAGTCATGCACCCAATTTATAGTTATGGTACTGATGCTCAAAAAGAAAAATATTTACCAAAATTAGCCACTGGTGAATATGTGGGTTGTTTTGGTTTAACTGAGCCTAATGCTGGTTCTGACCCTGCGTCAATGCAAACTCGTGCTAGAAAAGTTGATGGCGGTTATCAGCTAAAAGGCACAAAAATGTGGATTACTAACTCGCCAATTGCTGATGTGTTTGTCATTTGGGCAAAAGATGACGAAGGTCAAATTCGTGGGTTTATTTTAGAAAAAGGTATGGAAGGTCTATCTGCACCAAAAATTGAAGGTAAATTTTCATTACGTGCTTCAATCACTGGTGAAGTTGTCATGGACAATGTCTTTGTACCAGAAGAAAATGCGTTTCCTGAAATTCGAGGCTTAAAAGGTCCGTTTGGTTGTTTAAATAAAGCCCGTTATGGTATCGCATGGGGTGCGATGGGAGCGGCTGAATTTTGTTGGCATGCTGCCCGTCAATATACATTAGATAGACAACAATTTGGTCGTCCATTGGCAGCCACTCAATTAGTACAATTAAAATTAGCAGAAATGCAAACAGAAATTACGTTAGGTTTACAAGCAGCATTGCAAGTTGGTCGTTTAATGGACGAAGACAAAGCTGCTCCTGAAATGATTTCTTTAATCAAACGTAACAACTGTGGTAAAGCATTAGCGATTGCTCGTGTGGCTCGTGACATGCACGGTGGCAATGGTATTTCTGATGAATTCCATGTAATTCGTCATGTAATGAACCTTGAGGCAGTCAATACTTATGAAGGTACACACGACATTCATGGCTTGATTTTAGGCCGTGCCCAAACAGGTATTCAAGCTTTTTCTTAAGGTTATTTTAAATTAATTTTATTATGGGTAAATGACATTTTATAGATTGTCTTTACCCATTTTTTATATTATCTACTAATAAAACACAAGGTTAAAGATGATGACAGGTGCATTACAAGGTATTAAAGTCGTTGATTTATCAAGAGTATTAGCAGGACCGTCCTGTACTCAGATTTTAGCAGATTTAGGGGCGGAAGTGATAAAAATTGAACGTCCACAGTTAGGCGATGAAACTCGTCATTGGTCACCGCCAAAATTCTCCGATGATACTAGTGCCTATTTTGCAACGGTCAATCGCAATAAATCTTCACTAACCGTTGATATTACAAAGCCTGAAGGACAAGAAATCATTCATCGTTTAATCGCTGAAGCTGATGTTTTAGTAGAAAATTTTAAAGTTGGTAATTTAAAAAAATATCAGTTGGATTATGAGTCAGTCAAAAAAATTAATCCAAAAATTATTTATGCGTCATTAACAGGTTTTGGGCAAACTGGCGTTGATGCTCATAAGGCAGGTTATGACTATATTATTCAAGGATTGTCTGGTTTAATGAGTATCACAGGCGACCCACAAGGTGAGCCACAAAAAGTCGGTGTCGCTGTGGTGGATTTATTTGCAGGTATGTATTTAACAGTTGGCATTTGTTCTGCTCTTTTTGCTCGCCAGCAAACAGGAGAAGGACAACATGTTGATGTTGCTTTATTAGATAGTGCTGTGGCGATGTTGGCAAATGTTGGTATGAATTATTTAGCATCAAATAAAGTTCCACCTTGTTTAGGTAATGCTCACGCAAATATCGTGCCTTATCAAGTTTTTGAAGCAAGTGATGGGCATTTTATTTTAGCATGTGGTAATGATAAACAGTTTGCCCATGTGTGTGAGGCGATGGGTGAGCATTGGCATACTGATGACCGTTTTTCAACAAATCCAAAACGAGTCGAACATCGTGATAGTCTAGTACCACTGATGCAACAAGTATTTTTACAAAAAACCCGTGATGCTTGGTTACAGGCGTTTGAAACGGTAGGCGTGCCGTGTGGTTCAATTAATAATGTCGCAGAAGCATTAAATTTAGAGCAAGTACAACATCGAGGTATGGTGGTTAGTTTTGATAATAGTCCAGTAAAAACTTTAGGTAATCCTATTAAATTATCGGCAACTCCCGTACAATATCGTAATCCGCCACCAAAGCTAGGGCAAGATACGCAGGAAATTTTACAAAATTTAGGCTTTGATACTCATCAAATTCAACAATTGATAGACCATAAAATTATTTAGCCATACATTCTAAAAACTTATTTAAATCTACTCAAGAGCAAATTTAGATGGGTTTTTCGTAATGGTTGTATTGGTTATATTCGGCGTTGTCAAGGACTGAACTTATTAAATAATTATCTACTCTTCGTTTGACAACAATCAAAATAGATGTAGATAATTATTTATTTTAATTTAATTTATTATCATTCAATATTGATTTTTAATGAATTTGCTTGCAATAAGGTAATTAGTTTAATCGTATGTTTTGTTAAACGTTCTAACCATCGCTGAGCTACAATCATATCTAACGCTTCAGATGCGTTATTTTGTGTCGTTGCAGAAATCTCCATAATGGATAATCTGACATCTTGTTGTTTATCTTTCGTTAATTTACCAAAATTTATCATGTCACGCACATAATCTTCAGGAATACCTTGAGTTGGCATGTATGATAAATAATGAACAAGTCTATCAATATGATGGGTAAATTGTGACAGTAAATCGCTATCAAAATCTTTGCGTAAAACATCGATAAAATCAACATTTTGCAAATCATCTCTAATTACCCGACTATAAACCACCAGTCGTAACAAATCAATCAAATGTTGTTGGTCAATTTGTGATTGAGGCACAGGCATTTTTTTCAAATAATCATCAACTACCCCAAGCGTTTCATCTAAAATCTGTACTTGTACATGTGTTGTTGGAATATCCCCCTTGCCTGCCTGCGTCAAAGAATTATATGTCTTTGCCAAACTTTCGCATAATGCCCCCTGAGCTGTTGCAATCGCCAAAGCAGGCATAGAAAACAAAGAGCTATCTAAATAACGGGTTGGACTATCTTTTTCGGGTACTAATCGTTCAATTAATTGTTGAAATTTATTAGTAAATGGCATAAAAATCATTGCCCCTAACAAACTAAATGCCGTATGAAAACCTGCAATTACTATTGTATCATCAACATAAGGAAACCAATCACTATCTTGAAACAACCATAAAGTTATAGGCATTAGCACCCAAAATGCCACAACCGCCGTGACCACATTAAACACAACATGAACAGTTGCTGTTCGCTTTGCACTGACGGTCGCCCCAATTGAAGCAAGTACCGCCGTTGCAACTGTACCAATATTTTGACCAATTACCAACGATAAAGCCTGTGGCAAATCAATTGTACCCGTTGCCAAAGCGGTCAAAGTTGTTGTAACAGCGACACTCGATGACTGTAGCAAAACTGTCATCACTATCCCAACCAGCACCAACAAAAATTTTGTCCATAAACTGTCATCAGACCATTGTGATATATCTACTTGGCTAGCAAATCCTGACATTGCTTCTTGTAGAACATTAATTCCCATAAACAACAAGCCAAAGCCAGCTAAAACCAACCCAAACAAAGCAACTCTATCTTTACCAAGTAGCTTTATCATTGCACCAATACCCAATAAAGGTAAAGCAAATGAACTAATGGAAAATTTTAATCCTAAAAAAGAAACAATCCAGCCTATGCTAGTCGTACCAATATTTGCTCCAATAATTACGCCAATGGCTTGAGCAAAAGACAACACGCCCGCACTGACAAAACCAATGGTTGCCAAAGTCGTAGCTGTTGATGATTGAATAATTAAGGTAAAAGTAATCCCTGAAAACATTGCTTTAACAGGTGAACCCGTAAATTTTATCAACCATTGACGTAATGTATCACCCGCCATCGCTTTTAAACTATCGGTCATTAACGTCATACCCAGCAAAAATAAACCAATACCACCCAGAAATAACGTTATAATTTGAAACAAAGCCTTTTACTCCCATTCTTAAAAAACAAGAATAATCATTTAAAACTAATTTTAAAGAATATTCATAATAAACATAAGATAACTATCACAATATTAATCAATTAAATATGTGATTTTAATATGATTTTACAAAAAGAAAAACCCATAAGTACAAGGGTTTATAGATGGTTGGTAAGATTTTGTTTATAAATGGTAATAACGGGAATGATTAACAGGTGTGCCATCATCATAACTGACAAATACTTCAGTAAATGTATCAAGTTGCTGTTTTTGAAATTGTAATGAATGTTGAGTAATCGGCTCTACGCTCCATAATTGAATTTGTAGTATTGTGTCATTTTCTTCAACACTTAATACAAACTTTATTGGAAAATTAAAAGAATTACGAATTCTTAAATCTTTATAACCATAAACGACCGTTGCATCTGTGCCTAACGGTGTAAATCTCGTTTCATCTGTATATAAATCTAAAGAATGATGATGGCGCTCTAAAATTTCTAACTGTGCCTGAATTGATGCCAAATAGACAATACCTGACACTTGACAAATGCCACCGCCAATTTGATTGACCGTTTGACCTTGAATAATAGAACGGCTTGCCTTAAATTGACGCTCAGGATTACCCACAACTTTCCAAAAAGAAAAAATTTCGTTTGGCATAATAATATAACGATTTATCTTTTCAGACGCAGTTTTCAAATTATATAACTTATTTGCTAAGGTTGTTGATGGTTTGATTTCTTGGCGAAATGTTAAACAATGGCGAAATTGTATACCAGAAATATTATCACGACAAAAATGTTGATAATGACCACTACGATAATCTTTGGCATGAGTCAATGCCAATTTAACAGCAATTTTTGCTCGTGATAGAATTGGTTTAATCATCGCATTTGACCAATTCAAAAATTAAATAAGAACTATATTCTTTTAACATTGAACGTCCAAGCCATGTATCGGGTTGATGCAACCATGCCCGCACTCGCTTTGGAAAACGATGAATAGGTAACCACAAAATGCCATATGATTGGCGTACCCAAAACCCAGATAACGCCGAAACTTCTGCACTACTTAATGACTGATTACCATGCCAATCTGTTTTTTGACGGCGACCTAAAGCACGGCGTTTTTGTGATGGAATATCAAAAATTACTCGTCCATTGGGTTTTAAAACTCGATGGTATTCTTTAAACACTTCATCAATTTTTTCACGATTTAAGTGCATCAAAAAATGAAAACTTATCAACACATCAACCGAATTATCAGCTAAAGGCAATTGTGTCGCATCAGCTTGATAAAATGTTTTGTCATGATATTTAGTTTGTGCCTGTTTAAGCATTTCTGCACTTGCATCAATGCCAATTTGAGCAAAATTCATTAATCGACCTGTACCACAAGGTAAATCAACCACAAGTTGCTCATTGCTAACATCAGCTAATAGCTCACGCAACACTGAACGTTCGGCAGTATCCACAAAACGCCCATACGCATTTTGAAAACGATTTTCATCGTAATCTTGAGCAAGCTCATCATAATAACAAACGACTTTATCAGGCTTCATAACAATCCATAATTCATTATTTTTTAAGAAATAATTTACATATTGATAATATTTCGGTTTTTATTCTAACAAAAATTTATTCTTTTATCAAGAAATCATCTAATAAGTTTGACATAAAATTTAGTTTTTTGTTACTTTATATCATTTAAAATAACGAGGTAAATTTTATCATGTTTGCTAAAAATACTTTAAATTTTATTGATATTGTTATATTAACGATGATTTTCTTTGGGGTAGCGATTATCAGCTCAACCAATCAATTTTTTCAATTACAACAAAGTGGATTATCACAACCGACAATATTAGAATTTACAGCATTTGACAATTATCAAAGCATCATTTTAGAACTTATTTATTTAAGTCTAGCAGGACTTTATTTGCGTTTTCGTCAATTCAATTGGAAACAGCTTAATTTTTCTGTCAATCGTTACACACTACCAATGACGATTTTACTAATAGTAATTGCAGGGTCAGTAGCCACAATTTTTAGCTATATTTTTCAAATATTTACTATAGCAAATTCTCCAGAAATAGTGAGCGAACTGCCAGTATATACGCCATCTTTTGGGTTTTCGTTAATTTTATTTTCATTATTAAATGGTTTTTATGAAGAATTATTTTTTCTTGGGTTGATTTTTGCTGTGCAAAAACAATATCTAAATCAAGCTATTATTTTTAGCCTCGTTGTACGATTTTTATTCCATACTTATCAAGGCTTAGCAGGTGCAATGGCGATTACTATATTAGGAATAACGTTTTTATTATTTCGCCAAAAAACTCATTATTTAATACCTTTTATGCTTGCTCATGCTTTTTTTGATGTTTTTGGCTTGGGTTTACCATATCATTGGTTTATTTAATAAAAAATAAATACTATAATAAATAATCAACCAAGTTCAAAGGAAGTTTTCATGGCAAATATTCAAGAAATTCATGCAGTTGCTACTCAGTTATCAGAACAAGGCATCAATCCAACATTGGCAAAAGTTCGAGAAATGCTTGGTGGTGGCTCATTTACAACAATTTCTGAAGCAATGAAAACTTGGCGAGCGGAACAAAAAATAGAACAACAACGCCAACAAGTGATTTTACCTGAAAATTTAGCTGAACGTTTACAGGCATTTGGTGCAAACGTTTGGGAAATTGCCTTAACGATTGCCCATGAGCAGTTGAATGCAGAGCGAGAGGCATTAAATTCAGCAAAACAAAAATCCATTTATGAACTAGAAGAGGCACAGGAAGCATTAAAGTTATTAGAAACAGAGGCAAGCCATCAAACAGAAAAACTCAATCAAGCCAAATTAGAAATTTCTCAGTTAAATCAAAAGATTACTGAGCTAACATCAACGATTGACCAGCTCAATCAACAGCAACAACAAACTCACTATCATCTAGAAACGCAACAACAATTAAATAAAAACCTACAAACAGAGCTAGCCTATGAAAAACAACGTTTACAAGATATTCAGTTAGAATTAAAACAGGAAATAGAAAGCAAAGCTCATCTTCAAGGCGAGCTAATTTCTGCAAAAAATCAATTAGAACAGTTACATCAGGATATCAAGGTCGAAATACAATTAAAAAATGATTTACAGAGTGAGTTAAAAATTACTTTACAAAAATTAGAGCAGACGCATCACAATCTTAATGAGCAAAAACAAATTTCCCAACAAATCCAACAGCAATTAACCCAGACCAATCAACAAAATTCTGAATTAACAGGACAATTGACGGCAAGCCGAGCATTTATTGATATGTTAAAAGCAGAGCAAGGCGAACAAAAATTATTAATTGCTAAATTATTAGAAAATAAATCTATGTTTGATAGTCAAAAAACGTTATAAACAAAAACTGCTTTGAAAACAAAGTTTTTTATTTGTTACTGGGTCAGTCAAACAAATTTGTTTGGCTAGTAGTTTTAGTGGATTTTGATAGTTTGTTTCGCCAATATTCATAGTGACTGGATACAGACCATCATTTAAAATAGGAATATTTAAACGCATCATATGCACGCGTAATTGATGTTTTTTACCTGTGATAGGGTATAATCGATATAAACTATATTCACCACGATTTTCAATCAATTCTATAATTGTATGTGCATTTGGTTCGCCAGTCACTTCTTTGGTCAGATAAAATTTATCGCTACGCACCATACGAGATTGTATGGTGAATGGATAGTTTAAATCCAAGCGGGTTGGGGCTATCGCTTCATAAATTTTTTGAACTTTACGTTGTTCAAATAGTTGTTGATATTGCCCTCTGCTATGTTTATTATGCGAAAATAGAATAACGCCTGCAGTATCTTTGTCTAAACGATGAATTGGGGTAATGTCAGCGACATTTAAATGTTGCAATTCTGGTCGTAGTCTTAATCGAGTCAATAAAGTTTCTTGTAGAAAATTCCCAGTTGGAATAACAGGTAAAAAATGTGGTTTATCGACAACGATTAAATGTTCAGTTATTGCTAAAATAATTTCATCATCTGCCAAACGTTGCTCAGTAAAATTATCAATATGCCGATAGTAGTAAATCGTTTTTCCTGCTATATAAGAGGTCATTTCATCAGCAAGCGTGCCATCTTCAAAAGCAATTAAGCCATTTTTTAATCGCTGTTGCCAGATTTGTTTATCAATATGGCAAAAATATTCAGATAAAAAATCTAATAGTGTTCGTCCCAAATAACGTTGGTCTTTGGGCAGGTATTGACGGCTAGGCTTAACACCATTTTTAATTGGTAATGGTGTTGATGTTTGCTTAATATTCATATTTGATATTTTAATAGAGAAATCTAGCTCTTAATTGTATATCGCTGGCTCTCACTTGTCTATTAATCAGCCTTTGTTTATTTTCATCGTTTGGCTGTTCTGTTGTGTTCAATTGAAAGTTAGCCTCATCTGCGAGTGTAACATTCACTTGTCGTAATTTTGGTTTTAATTCTTCATGTCCATAAGAAGATAGGTCTATCGCATCATGTGGGGCTTGATTTCTATCAATCCGTACTTGGTGAAAGCTTTCAAATAACATTGTAATCATTGATGTTGTCAAGCTATCGTTGCTTTCTAATTGAATAGTTTTAATTGGTTGGGTTGGACGTTTTCTTAAAGCTTCATTAATAACAGCCTGTGACAAAATATCACAGTAGGGACGCATTGAAATTCTAGGATTTGGCAGAAATTCTTCCTGTGGCTGTGGTGTAGGTCTTTGTGGTTGCACAGGTCTTCTAACAGGCGGTTGTTGTACTGGAGGCACATTTTGTGTTGGTGTTGGAGGTGGTGTCGGCGTTGGTTGCTGGGGTTGTGGTTGATTATTGACAGTTTGTGTTTGTGACTGTGGATAAAACCCATTATCTGTTTGTTCACTGGCAAATATTGGAAAAATTTTTGTCCACCATGAGCGATTATTTTGTCTTCTGGTTTTATAAAATTGTATCATGAAATTTAAATTTAATTCATGAGTTTGTAAGACTTCAACAGGTAATATATACACAGTTGGTACAACATAACTTACAGAAGCTAAAAATTGCTGATAAGCATTGGCGATATTTGGATTTTGCTCCAAAGAAAAACGAGCAGGTATGCT
Organism: Moraxellaceae bacterium; assembly: GCA_041855445.1. Lineage (GTDB taxonomy): Bacteria > Pseudomonadota > Gammaproteobacteria > Pseudomonadales > Moraxellaceae > Faucicola. Next base: position 402 of record JBHAEG010000058.1, on the reverse strand, counting down.
AATCTTTATGCTCATTCTATGGAAGCAATCTATTGATTTGACAAATAAATCAAAAAAATCGCTCATTTCTTTAAATACATCAGCAGGATTTTGTTCATCAATTGTGAATTTTCGTTCAATTGTCGTATAACTCATAGCAATCCTTATATAAAAGTTTGTTTTATCCAATCCGCCGTAAAACTTCGCACTTTAGGGCGGAGATATAAGACGGTCGATATTCAAATATAACTTAGAATATGCTACCATAACGATATGAAAACACTCAAGCTACGCATACGAGATAAACACACAGAGCAACTAAACCGTTTAAGCGGTTCGGTTAATTTTGTGTGGAAAACTATGTGAATGACTTGAGCTACAAACACCTACAAAGAACAGGTAAGTTATTTAGTGCTTATAACC